>NZ_VORR01000159.1 GCF_007997085.1 Polaribacter sp. IC066 | reverse complement strand
CAGAAAGAGCGATTAGAAATGTGAAAGTAAAACAAAAAGTATCAGGTCAATTTAAAACTGAAAATGGTGCACAGATATATGCGGTTATTAGATCAGTAACAGATACCTGTATTAAGAATGGTCAAAACATTTTCGCTGCTTTTAAAACTATTGCTGTTTTAAAGGCTGAATAGTTACCATATAGTTTAGATTTTAAAGTTTCAAACAAAATAGATGTTTCTTTTGTTTATAACGAAGAAATAAATACTTATGAGGTTCATTTAGAAGATGGTAAAGGCGGTGAAACTAGCTTATCTAAAAATTTAGTAAAGGAAGAAGGAAGGCTATTAAAGGTAGATTTTGTAAATCATATCTATAACGCGACAGCTAAATCAGGCGAACAAATATCTCGTGTTAGAAAGCCAAAAGTTATAATTGATAATGGTATTGACGCCAGGGCAATCGCCTTTAAAAAAAATGGGGTTGTCCTAGCATTAAAAGGTGTATATTTACAATTATAATTTTTTATTCGGAAGATGTTCTGAATAAAAAAAAATGATACACCATAAGACTCAGGTCGCTTATTCAGAAACATTCCTTAACGCTTTCACCTCCTTAAAAGACCCTCGAAGAATCAATAAAGGCAACATTAAATACCCGCTAATAGAAATTTTGTTTTTAACAATTTCA
>NZ_VORR01000158.1 GCF_007997085.1 Polaribacter sp. IC066 | reverse complement strand
AGAAACAAAGCAATTAATTTTGTACGGTGTTGGGCGTAGGCTTTTCTTTCAGCTTATTGATTTCAGTTATTAATTCCGTTTTTTGGTTTTCAGTCAATTCATTAAATAATTTCACTTTTTTCCCCTTATAGTCAAAAATAATTTCTCCAATTATATGACTAAAAAGTAGTTGTCGATTTAGCTTGATATTCCGCAATATCTTTTCGAAAAGAGGTAATGAATTTATATCTATTTCTTTTCGTATGTTTTCAACGTGTTTAAGTTCAAAAGTTCGGTTTTTAGTTAGAAAAGTTCCTTTCTTGCTTAAAGTTATTTTTTCGTTGTCAACCCTTAATTCTTGTCTTCCATTAGTTAGCCATAAAAATTGTCTCAAACCTATGGTTCCAACAATTGGATGAGCTACAAAAAAGACAAAAATAAATTCCGTTGTAATTTCATTTCCATTGATAAACCCTTCTATAATTCCAGAAAAAAACAAACCACAAGAAAATAGTGTAAAACCAATTGTTATAAAAGTGTTTCTTGAGTTATTCAAAGCAAATAAACTGTTGCTTTTCGGTAAACTTTCAAACCTTTTCCTATTCAAACCAAGCGTAAAAATTCGGCTGTACTGATATTGGAAATTTAATGCTTTATCTTTAATTTTCATAGTTTTTTTAGCTTACGCCCAACG
>NZ_VORR01000157.1 GCF_007997085.1 Polaribacter sp. IC066 | reverse complement strand
AGTATCTTTATATTGTTGATATTCAGATGTATGACTATAAAATTATCACAAGAAGAGAAAATTACAATTAAACAATTACACCGTAATTGTAAACAAAGAAAACATGCCGATAAACTAAAAGCTATTCTTCTTCTTGATAAAGGGTATTCTTGCATTGAAGTTGGAGAAATTCTTCTTTTAGATGATGATACCATCAGAAAATATAGAAACATCTATTTGAACCAAGGAGCAACCTCTTTATTAACTGACGATAATAAAGGTAGAAAATCTTTACTTACTACTCAACAATTAAAAACTTTGGACAAGCATATTGGTGAAAATACATATATGGATTCTAAAGGAATTGTTTCTTGGATAGAAAAACAATTTAGCATTCGTTATGCTACATCTGGTATCAATGCACTGCTTAAAAGACTCGGATTTGTGTATAAAAAACCAGTTTTAACTCCTTGTAAAGCCAACCTAGAAAAGCAAGAAGAATTTGTAGTCCAATATAAAGAATTAAAAGAAAATTTGTCCCAAGAAGATCACATCTATTTTATGGATGGTGTACACCCACAACACAATACTATTGCTCATTATGGTTGGATAAAAAAAGGGCAAACAAAGCAGTTAAAAACCAATAATGGTCGCAAAAGAACAAATATAAATGGAGCACTCAATTTACAAACAAAAGAATTGCT
>NZ_VORR01000156.1 GCF_007997085.1 Polaribacter sp. IC066 | reverse complement strand
GATGTTCGATGTTCGATTTTAGCTCAAAGCCAATAGCTTATGGCACATAGCCAATACTTGTTCGTTTCACGATGGCCGAAAAACGAAAAACGGTAAACGATAATCGATGGACGAAAGACGATGTTCGATGTTCGATTTTAGCTCAAAACCAATAGCTTATGGCACATAGCCAATACTTGTTCGTTTCACGATGGCCGAAAAACGAAAAACGGTAAACGATAATCGATGGACGAAAGACGATGGTCGTTGTTCGATGGTCGTTGTTCGTTGTTCGATGTTCGTGGTTGGTTTCACCATAGATGATAATCAAAAAACGATGTACGAAAAACGGTAAACGATAATCGATGGACGAAAGACGATGTTCGTTGTTCGATGTTCGTTATTCGTGGTTGGTTTCACCATAGATGATAATCAAAAAACGATGTTCGAAAAACGATAATCGATGGACGAAAGACGATGGTCGATGTTCGATTTTAGCTCAAAGCCAATAGCTTATGGCACATAGCCAATACTTGTTCGTTTCACGATGTACGAAAAACGGTAAACGATAATCGATGGACGATTTTGACATTTAGCTCAAAGCCCATAGCTTACGGCGCATAGCCAATACTTATTCGTTTCACGATGGTCGAAAAACGAAAAACGGTAAACGAAAAACGGTCGACGATATACGAAAAACGATGTCCGATACTCCAAA
>NZ_VORR01000155.1 GCF_007997085.1 Polaribacter sp. IC066 | reverse complement strand
TGCCAACGTAATTGTACAAGATTTGTTGCTGTGGTTAAGCAATAAAGTTACTAAATAAAACACAAACCAAGAGAGCCCACGAGGACTTTCGTAAGTAAACCAAGACAAAGCAATTAATTTTGTACGGTGTTGGCAACCGTTTTTAATTCAGATTACTAATTTAAAAAATCAATTTATTATGGATTCATTATTAAACAAATTAAAGTCAGCGACTATATATTTAACTTCAAAAGATTTTATACTTTCAGTTATTGGGGGAATTTCAGGGTCTTTAATATATTGGCTTATTTTTTGAATAAAAAGTGTTGTTAAAAAACCTATTATTCCGCCAATTATATATTTTAATATGTCAGTTTTGATTGATTCAGATTGTATTAAATACTTTTTTAAATTCCATTTTATTAGGAATAACTTAAAAAGATTTAATTTTAAAAATACTCTTTGGTTTTGATTATTAGCCCCAAAATATGTAAATTCAAAATTATGTTTTGCTGGTATAAAATATAAAGGTAAAGAAGAAACTCTTTTTATCTTAAATTCCGATTTATTTTTTGGCTTATGATAATTTTTAAAAGTTCTAGAATTAAATATTAATCTCTGAAAAACACCATATTCAATGAATATTTCACAATCAATAAATTCCAATAAGTTTTTTACGAATAGTCCTTTTATTTTCATTTTTCAAAGTTTTATTTGTAATGGTTGCCAACGTT
>NZ_VORR01000154.1 GCF_007997085.1 Polaribacter sp. IC066 | reverse complement strand
CACATTTAGATTCCGTTTTCAACTTTTCAGCATTTGAGTAAATTCCTGCATTTTAACTTTAAAACACTTTTTGCAAAAAAAAAATCGACTACAAATTCTGCTTCCGAAATTCCGCAATTTTGATTTTGAGTGAATTCCAACATTTCCATTCCGCAATTTTGGAATTCCGTTTTAATTTTTGTGCGATTCAAAATTCCGCAAACTTGGCAAAATTTATAATTTTCACAAACTTGCTAAATTCCGCAATTTTGAAAATTTTGACGAGCGAGAAAGTGTTCCGAAAATTCGAATTTAAAAGACCTTAAAAATTTAAAATTGAAATTATTTTCCAATTATTGAATAGAGTTTTTAAATTCTTGAGCAATTGAGCCTAACGTTTGTGTATAAGGAAAGTTGCGATTTTGTGTGCGAGGAATTTCCAACGGAAATTCAGTAGTACGCAAAAATGCAACGAACTTTGATAAAGCACTAATTTAGCAATTTTTTTTATACTTTGTTAGGCTCTTTTGCGAAACATAAGAGTAAACACATTTAGATTCCGTTTTCAACTTTTCAGCATTTGAGTAAATTCCTGCATTTTAACTTTAAAACACTTTTTACAAAAAAAAAATCGACTACAAATTCTGCTTCCGAAATTCCGCAATTTTGATTTTGAGTGAATTCCAACATTTCCATTCCGCAATTTTGGAATTCCGTTTTAATTTTTGTGCGATTCAAAATTCCGCAAA
>NZ_VORR01000153.1 GCF_007997085.1 Polaribacter sp. IC066 | reverse complement strand
TTTAATCGTATCAATTCCTCTATTTTTAGAGAACACTACATAAGTAGCAAACTTGCTTTGCCAAGTCCAAAACCAATTATTTTTACCATTTACTTTAATACCAGTTTCATCAGCACCAACCACATTTTCCTTCCATACTTTATCAGCAATTAAATCATAAGCAGGCTGTGCTTTTTTAGCAAAACTATTTAAGATATTAGAAATAGTACCTTGTGAAATAGGCAGATTACAAACATCTTTAAAAAACTCACTCATTCTCTCAAATGGTAAGTATTGGCGGGTATGCATATAAGCAATTGTTGCTTGTATATTAGCGCCATAGCTTATGGTTGCTCTCACATTTTCCGGAAAATCAGCTGTAGTATGATGCCCACAAGAACAGCTCTTTTTAAAAATTCGATGTTCAGTATATTTTGGTAAAATGGCAGGAATATCGACTACTTGTCTTTTTAGAAGAAACTCTTCTGACTCATTTTTTAAGTCGTTTCCACAACAATTACAAAATTCAGGTGTATGATTAAAAATTTGGTCTGGATTTTCTACCATTTGTAGCGTAGTTCCTTTGTGTCCTTTTTGACCACCTACTTTCCTGCCAGATTTAGTACGTAAACTTTGGTTTTTTAAAGGTCTATTTTCATCTTTAGATGGTGGAACGGAACTATTTCGACTATTTTTACGATGCGTTAAGTCCTCGATTTTATCAAGTAGAGTCTCAATTATTGATTCTAATT
>NZ_VORR01000152.1 GCF_007997085.1 Polaribacter sp. IC066 | reverse complement strand
ATTGCTTTAAACTTACTGAAAAATGAAAACTCTAAAAAACTATCTGTAAAAAGTAAAAGGCTTGAAGCTGGATGGAATGAAGACTATTTGCTCAAAATATTAAATATAAAAGTATGATTCTGCCCTGACAATTCAGCTAGTTTATTTGCTTTATATTCTGGGATTCGATCAATGACATCAGTTAACCAATGATATGGATTTATGTTTAAGGTTTTACAAGTTGCAAAAAAGGAGTAAAACATTGCAATGTTTTGTGCAGATTCATGACTTCCCGCAAAGAGGTAGTTTTTTCTACCTATTGCTAAAGGTCTAATCGCATTTTCAATGTTATTGTTGTCAATTTCATACCTCCCGTCATTTATATAGTATT
Organism: Polaribacter sp. IC066; assembly: GCF_007997085.1. GTDB lineage: Bacteria > Bacteroidota > Bacteroidia > Flavobacteriales > Flavobacteriaceae > Polaribacter. The sequence goes on along the minus strand of NZ_VORR01000152.1, from coordinate 363 downwards.
TTAGATTCTGGTAAATATTTAAGGTATATCTTATCGCTATCCCTATTGAACTTTTTGGCAATACATTCTCTTTTTGAGCAATCAAATACAGTTCTAATTCATTTAAAATTGGCAGTGCATAGCGCATTCTAAATCTCTTGATTACAGCAACAGACGCTTCTCTTTCTTTTAAGACTCTTTCTATTCTATATAATTTTTGAATGAGCAGCAGTATATGATCTGCTCTTTTGGGGTCGTTATCTAATGCCTTCTCAAAATATCGCCTAGCATGCGCCATGCAACCTAAAAGAGAAATAGTTCCTTTAGTTGTTAAATTGTGATAGGCTTTATAGCCATCAGACTGTAATGTCCCTGTAAAGTTTT
>NZ_VORR01000151.1 GCF_007997085.1 Polaribacter sp. IC066 | reverse complement strand
TTCAAATTCCGCAGAGATTTTCTATTCAACATGCTGGCAAGAATTCAGATGTTATATAGTTTAAATTCTTGTTTTTCATTCAACTTTAGTTAGCCTTTAGATTTTCCCGAGCAATGAAACATAACGTGTTTGTGTATTGAAAGTTGCGTTTTTGTGTGCGAGGATTTTCCAAAGGAAAATCAAAGTACATAAAAAAGCAACTACCTTTGGTTAAGCACTAATTTAGCAATTTTCTATAAACGGTGTTACCAAAAGTTGCGATTTTTTATCCATAATTTCGATTTTCTCTAATTTATTTTTTCTGATTTCTCACGTTTGAGTAGTTATTCCGCAAACTTTTGAATTCTAATTTCGAGTAAAAATTCAGCAATATTATTTTTCACGTTTGAGTAATAATTCCGCCAACTTTTTTATGTACGTTTTGAGTAAAAACTCCGCAATTTTGATTTCCCACACTTTGCTCAATTCCGCCAACTTTCCAAATTCAACATTTGAGTAAAAATCCCATAATTTTAGTTTCAGAGTTTGAGTAATTTTTTACGCTTTTATAAATTCCACAATTTTTAAAAATTCCGATTAGCGAGAGAGTGTTTCATAATTTTAGATTCCCTTTTTTCGGCTTTTAATTCGCTTTTTTTTCCTCCGTTTGAGTGAGTGAGCAATTTTTGGTAACGTGTTTGTATAAGAATAGTTGCGGTTTTGTGTGCGAGGAATTTCCAACGGAAATTCAGCAGTACGCAAAAATGCAACTACCTTTGGTAAAGCACTAATTTAGCAATTATTTTTATACGGTGTTA
>NZ_VORR01000150.1 GCF_007997085.1 Polaribacter sp. IC066 | reverse complement strand
ATGACAGATAAGGAAATGTTTGAAAAATCCTATAACATACTTAAAGGTAAGTACAGAATTATAGAAATTGAAAAATTAAATAGTATTGAAAAAATATCTTTCCACGACAGGGCTTTTGCTTTAAATGTAATTAGAGGTGTATTGAAAAACGCCCCATTACATACATTTAATTTATATCCATACAATTATTATTGGTTTAGGAAAGTTTATTGGTTTTTTCTAAAAAAAAGAAAAAATAATAAAGCACAAAAAAACCACCCAAATAAAGCTGAATTAAAATCAAACTCATTTAAAGCTTTTTTTACAAAATTTTGGTGGGTATTCATAATACCACTATTAGCAAAAATAATATTTGAAGTGTATTTTAAAAATAAATAATTAAACATAATAAGCTATGAAAACAGTTAGAAACATTGTTACAGTAACAAATCTTAATAAATTCAATAAAATGAGTTTAGAAGATTTTGAATCAAAAAAAGAAAAACACATTATTGAATTAAATGAAAATAATTACTATTATTTATTAGCCATTAAAAGCGGAAATTTAAAAATATATAAAGACAAAAAAGATTTAGAAAAAATAAAAAAATTAGCTGAATATTTTTTCGGAACTATTCCTCTCCGTAAACAAAACACTCTTCTAAAGGCATCTGAAACCACTCTTCTAAAGTCACCTTTGGTAGAGTTTCAATCCGTTGAATTTCCTCTTGAGTATATTCGTTATCTAAATGCGAGAAATTATGTTTACAATCATCTGAATCTGACATAATTTGAATATAAATACGTATTAATTAAAACGTA
>NZ_VORR01000014.1 GCF_007997085.1 Polaribacter sp. IC066 | reverse complement strand
ATCACACACTTATCAACCGATGTGCATAAACAACTGCTTTTTTTGAAATAGAATGACTAAAAATAAAAAATTGTGGATAAAATAAATCAAATTGTTAACAACCACTAAACATCCGCTGAATAGTTACAATGTATTTATAAAAAAATAATAAGCAAAAGGAGAATCAATAGAATTTCAAGCGCTCACGAAGTAAACGGGTTGTTATTCCTGTTTTATTGGTGTTTTTTAGAGTTCTTAAACCAAGTAAAGTACAAATCATTGCTATAAGTCCAAGCTTAATATGTAACTTGAAATCTCAATCTATACAAACCATGATGAGAAAAACCATTAAATTATTCGGATTATCAGTATGTATAGCATTCATTATATCGTCTTGCGAAACTGCAGAAAAAGAGGGCGTTTATAATATGGAAAAAATTAGAACTGAAATTCAGGCTTTAGAAGATGCTTATTCGGCAGCAGAGGTTGCAAAAGACGCTGATGCAATTATGAAATATTATAGCAAAGAGGCTATAAGTTATAGCCAAAACAAAGAACCTCTTAAAGGTAAAACGGCCATTAGAGAAAGTATTGTAAGTAATATTGCAAACGATTCAATAGAAAATTACAATGAATATAAAGTTGTAGATTTATTTGTAGAGGGTAGTACCGTTGTTGAGGTTGGCTCTTGGATAGAATTTGATGTCGATGGCAACGAAAAGCAAAGCGGAAATTTTATTGCTTATTTTGAAAAACGATACGGAAAATATATTTGCGTGCGTGATATGAGTACAACGAACACTCCTCTTAAGTTAGGTCTGTAAGTTGAAAAATATAATTAGCTAGCTACCACATTTTTTTTTAATATTTAATGTACTTTATTGAAGTTAAAATTCACAAATAGATTTATAAATAATACTGTTTTAAAAAACTTTATAAAAAAACCTCGCTTACGAAATATCGTAAGCGAGTTTTTTTATAAAGAAAAAATAGCTATTTATTTTTTTGCTTTCTTTTTAAATTGGTCAAACTGATCAATTTCTTCTTTTGGCCAGCTATTATTAGATGTATCTACATCGGCAGTTTCTAAATCAGGATCTATTTTAAAACTTTTAATTTCTTGAGTTGACGCAAATATTCTTTTTACAGAAGTATCGTTTTTCATCCATATTTGAGCAGGAAATTTGTGCCTTTCTATTGTTTCATCGGCATAGGTTAGTTCAATAATAATTGGCATAACTAAACCGCCAGGTTTTTCAAATTCAACTTCATAGACATAAGAGGGCACTTCTTTATCAGTATAGGTGTTCATAGCTTTTGAGTTGGCCTCTTCTTTGTTTTCTGTAAGATAAACAAGGTCTCCTATATTCGCAAAATATTCTTTATTCCGTTCTTTTAGAGCAATCGTTTCTTTAGTTGGTTTGTCTGTTAAATACAAAACTTTTACTTTTTTAATACCTATATCGGTTACATCTGTGGTATAAAACCAACCTCTCCAAAACCAGTCTAAGTCCATGCCAGAGGCATCTTCCATAGTTCTAAAAAAATCTTCTGGTGTAGGATGTTTAAACATCCATCTTTGCGCATAGGTTCTAAAAGCATGATCAAATAATTCTGGACCCATAATTGTTTTTCTTAACATATATAAACCAGCAGCAGGTTTGGCGTACGCATTAGATCCAAACTGCATCACGTAATCTCCTTGAGACATAATAGGGGAAATATAATTTTGATTGCCACCCATATATCTTGTAATATTTTTTGCAGGATTTTTTTCAAATAATTTTTTATCGTAGGTTATTTCTGCTAAAATTTCTACAAAAGAATTTAAACCTTCATCCATCCAAGTCCATTGTCTCTCGTCAGAATTTACGATCATCGGAAAAAAATTATGCCCTACTTCATGAATAATAACTCCTAACATTCTTTTTTTTGTTCTATCAGAATAGGTTCCATCTTCGTTTGGGCGTCCGTAATTAAAACAGATCATTGGGTACTCCATTCCCTGTCTTTTTGCATGCACAGAAATAGCTTTCGGATATGGATAATCAAACGTTAATTTAGAATACTCAATAAGCGTATGTGCAACTGCTCTTGTAGAGTGTTCTTCCCATAGCGGGTTTCCTTCTTTTGGGTATAAAGAAACAGCCATTACAGTTTTGCCATTAATATTCGTGGCCATAGCGTCCCAAATATATTTTCTAGAGGATGCAAATGCAAAATCTCTTACTTTTTTTGCTTTAAATTGCCATGTCTTTGTGGTTGTTGAGCGTCCTTTTTCTGCTTTTTCAGCTTCTGCTTGGGTTACAATCATCACAGGATTATCGAACGTTTTTCTAGCTAATTCCCAACGTTTGCGTTGTGTTTTTGTAAGCACATCTTTTTCATTTTGTAAAATTCCTGTGGCATCTACAATATGGTCTGACGGCACTGTTAAGTTTACTTCATAATCCCCAAATTCTAAAGCCCATTCAGAATCTCCCCAAAACTGCATATTTTGCCATCCTTCTACATTATTATAGACCGCTAATCTCGGAAAAAATTGGGCAATTGTGTAATTATTATTTCCGTCAGAAAAATCTTCAAAACCAGAACGACCTCCATCTTTTACAGAATTATTAATTTTATAATTCCATTGAATACTAAATTTAAAAGATTCTCCAGGTAGTAATGCTTTTGGTAAATTAATTCTCATCATGGTGCTATTGATAAAATGAGATAAGGGTTTGCCATCAGTTTCAACTTTTTCTATCTGAAATCCAAATCCTTTATGTTCTTTCATAAAAGAACTTTTAAAACGGTTTGGAGTTAAATAGTTGGGCGTTGATCTGTAAGATTTTTTTAGAGGCGTTTTAGAATTATCTGCTCTAACATTTTGATCTAATTGAACCCATAAATAGTCTAAAACATCTTTAGAATTATTGTAATATGTAATTTTTTCATCACCATAAATTTTGTTCGTACTTTCATCTAAACGAATATTCATTACATAATCAACTTTTTGTTGAGTATACTTCTGTCCTGGGGCGCCAGATGCTGTGTGCTGATCATTAGGCGTTGCCAGAACATCTTTTAATTGCCTAAATTTATTTTGGTCTGTGTGTCCTTGCTGTGTTTCCTTTTTTTCTTGAGCAAAATTAGGTACTGCTATAAATAGAAAAGAAAATGCGAATAAAAATATATTTCTCATTTGTTTTGGTTTCATCGACGAAAATAATAATTAGTAAGTATAGACTCTAAAGAAGAGAGATGTTTTAACAAACTTTTATCATAAAAAAGAAAGGCAATATGAAACCATATTGCCTTTCTTTTTTAAAAAAAAAATTCAGATGAATTTATCCTTTTACTTTTTCTTTAAATTTATCAAATTGGTTTGCTTTCTGTTTAGGAAAACTATTATTTGAAGTATCTACATCGGCCGTTTCTAAATCTGGATCGACCATGATACTTTCTACTTCTTTAGATGAAGAAAACACCTTGGTAATTTCTTTATCGTTGTATCGCCAAATTTGAGCAGGGTACGTTTTTCTTTCTTTAGAACCGTCTTTGTAGGTAAACTCAACAATAATTGGCATTACTAAACCACCTGGCTTATTGTAGGTAATTTCATAATGATATTTAGAGTTTTCATTTTTCTTTGCAAAAGCTAAACCTTCAGAAGCATCTTCTACAAATTCAACAGAACCATCAGTAGTACTTGTTTGATATTTTTTTACATTTTTAATACCAATATCTGTAACATCTGTGGTGTAAAACCATCCTCTCCAGAACCAATCTAAATCAATACCAGAAGCATCTTCCATGGTTCTAAAAAAATCTGCTGGAGATGGACGTTTAAACATCCATCTTTGAGAATAGGTTCTAAATGCGTGGTCAAATAATTCTTTACCCATAATGGTTTCTCTTAAAATCCATAAAGCGGTTGCGGGTTTTCCGTAGGCATTGTTTCCAAATCCGTAAACATGATCTCCTTTAGACATAATGGGTGCTATTTTAGATTGATCTCCTGCCATATATTTTACGATATTTTTAGGATATCCTCTGGTAATCGGGAAGTCTTTATCATACGCTAACTCCGCTAACATTTCTACGTAAGAATTTAAGCCTTCGTCCATCCAAGTCCACTGTCTTTCATCAGAATTTACAATCATCGGAAAAAAGTTATGACCAACTTCATGAATTGTAACTTTTATCATGGTATATTTCACTTTATCAGAATACGTTCCGTCTGCATCTGGTCTTCCGGGATTAAAACAAATCTGCGGATATTCCATTCCCATTTGTCCGTCTACAGAAATTGCTTTATGATACGGATAATCAAACGTGTATTTAGAGTACGTTTTTAAAGTTTGGGCAACAGCTCTTGTAGAATGATCGCCATATAAAGGATTTGCTTCTTTAGAATATAAAGAATACGCCATAACCGTTTTACCATTAATATCTACTGCCATCGCATCCCAAATAAATTTTCTTGAAGTTGCAAATGCATAATCTCTTACCTTTGTTGCCACAAATTTCCAAGTTTTTGTGCCAGTTTTTCGAGATTTTTCAATTTCTTCTGCTTCCTCTTGTGTTCTAATAATTACAGGATTGTCGAACGTTTTTCTCGCTACTTCTAATCTTTTTCTTTCTTTTTTTGATAAAACGTCGTTCTCGTTCTGTAAAACGCCAGTTGCACCCAACATATGATCTTCTGGAACTGTAATATTTACTGTAAAGTCTCCAAATTCTAAAGCAAACTCACTACGTCCCCAGAATTGGTCATTTTGCCAACCTTCTACATTGTCATAAGCACATAATCTTGGGTAAAATTGCGCAATTACATAGCTGTTGTTGCCATCTTTCGGAAAATTCTCATAACCAGATCGTCCGCCATCTGTAATATGATTGTTTATGTTGTACCACCATTTAATACCGAATTCAAAAGTGTCTCCAGAAGCAATAGGTTTTGGTAAATTAATACGCATCATCGTTTGATTAATGGTATACGATAATTTAGAACCATCTTTGTTGGTCACACTCATAATATTAAAGCCACCGTCGAAAGGCTTTTCTATATAATTTTTTTGAAATTTTTCTTCCGTTAATTTTGAAGGAATTTTATCAGTTGTAATATCTGGAGTTTTAGAATCTGCAGCTCTCATGTTCTGGTCTAATTGTAGCCATAAATAAGTAAGTTTGTCAGGAGAATTGTTATGATAGGTAATCATTTCAGAACCTGTAATTCTTGTTTTATCGTCGTCTAAAGTAATGTTCATTACATAGTCAACTTTTTGCTGCGTGTAATCTTTACCAGGTGCACCAGAGGCTGTTCTTTCTGAAGTTGGCGTTGGTAGTTCTTGTTTTAACTGTCTAAATTTGTTTTGATTTGTATGTCCTTCTTTCGCTTTTTGAGCAAAAGAGTTACCAACGAAAACAAGTGAGAACAGTAAAAGGCCGATTTTTTTCATAAATGTTTAAAATTTAATAGTTATTGATTATTTATAGGTCAGTTTTGCAGAATTTTCATTTTTGGTTAACAAAACACTTTTGTGCTTTTTACCAACTTTACATTTCACTAAATTCTGCTGTCCTGAAAAATGATTTGTAAGGATATTGTTTTTAATGTCTAGTGTATTTACTTGGTTAATGTTTTCTATTTCTAGATAAAAATAGACCAGGTCTCCATCGTATTCTTTGCCAATATAATTAAAGTTTTTGTGAATGCCGTCTACTTTAAAATCTAATTTTTGTTGAAGGTATTTTTTAAAATAAACATCGTTATGTTCTAATTCCTTTTTGGTATCTAGCTGTAAATTTATTTCATAATCTTTATTTAAGGCAGTTTCTATGTCATCCATAAAAACATTAATAATTATTTGAATGGAATTTGCTTCGCTCTTAAAATTTATTTGTGTTAAACTTAAATAATATTTGTGCGTAGTTAAGGATAAAGCAGGAATAATAAAAAGTAGTAAGAATCTTCTTTTAAATGTCATTTTTTGTTAGGGTAAAATATAGCGCCAAATTACTCTTTTTTTATGATTTCGAGGTATGGAACGCTTTCATCTCTTAAAATTTTAATTACGTTTAAAAACTTACCTTCTTTATGCAAAGTTTCAATATTTAAAGAATTGCAATATTCTAAAAAATGAAAATATCTATCAAGAGGAATTTTTAGTTCATCAAAGAAAAATTTTTCTCCTAATTCTGATAAAATTTTATAGGGAAACGCTTTTTTTTGTGCTAAATCTTTTCTTAAAGCCCATAAACGTTCAGAATCTTTAGAAGTACTTCCTGTACTAGCTCCACCGCTAGACATTCCCATGGCACCGGACATAGTATTTACAATTGGAGGTCTGGCTAATTCAATCGCATCAATTTTATAATCTTTTTGGCTAAAATCAACATTAGAAAAATCCATTATATTTCTTAACAAGGAATCTTGCACATCTCTTGGTACATCTTTACTATCAATATCTAGTCTGCCCATTAGATTATGTCTTTTTAATTCAAACTCCGATAATGTATAGGTTGCAGATTTTAAGAGTATGGTAAGTTTTTTTTGATTTAAAATACGCTCGGTAATTACTATTATTTTTGGCGTATGTTGCACAGAAGAAACACTCAAAGAATCGCCTTTAGAGACAAAGATTCTAAATAAACCTTGCTCACTAGAAAAAGTTCCTTGTTTTGTTTTAAAATTGATAATATTGGCGTTTTTAATAATGCCAGTAGAATCTAGCACTTTACCTGTAATTAATTTTCTTTTCTCTTGAGACAAGAGAGCGTTGGATAGAGAAATTATAAATATAGCAAAGAGTACTTTTTTCAATCTTTTATAATTTTATGGTAAGAGAGACTTTCAGTTCTTAAAATTTTAATTAGCTCTAAAAGTTTGCCTTCTTTATGCAAGGTTTCAATATTTAAAGAATTGCAATATTCTAAAAAATGGAAATACCTATCAACAGGAATTTTTAGTTCATCAAAGAAAAATTTTTCTCCTAATTCTGATAAAATTTTATAGGGAAATGCTTTTTTTTGTGCTAAATCTTTCCTTAAAGCCCATAGTTTTGCAGAACCTCGAAACGGCATCACTATTGCAGCGCCAGCGCCAATCATTCCTATGGCACCAGCCATTGTGTTTACAATTGGTGGTCTGGCTTCATCAATAGCATCAATCTCAAAATCTTTTTGAATAAAATCTACATTAGAAAAATCCATTACATTTCTTAACAAAGAATCTTGCACATTTTTGGGTACATCTTTGCTATCAATGCCTAATCTACCCATTAAATTATGTCTTTTTAACTCAAATTCTGTTAACGTATAGGTTGCGGCTTTTAAGAGTACGTTAAGGTCTTTTTGATCTAAAATACGTTCGGTAATTACTATTATTTTTGGCGTATGTTGCACAGAAGAAACACTTAAAGAATCGCCTCTAGAGACAAAGATTCTAAATAAACCTTGCTCACTAGAAAAAGTTCCTTGCTTTGTTTTAAAGTTGATGATGTTGGCATTTTTAATAATACCCGTAGAATCTAATACTTTACCTGTAATTAATTTTCTTTTTTCTTGAGAAAAAAGAGACATAGACAGCGCACATAACAATGCGCATAGCAGTAATTTCTTTAGCATAGTTTTAGTTGGTTGGAACAAATTTCGTTTTTTTCTACAAGCAAGTTAATAAATGGATTCTAAATTTATGTTAAAAACATTAATTTTTATTCAGGACACTAATTTTTATGGTGTCTTTTTGAAGAAATGTTTTGCTTTGGGTCATTAAAATTCTCGTTAGTTGTAAATGTTCATTTTTATTAAAGTGGTAAATGATATTTCTTTTATGACAATAATTTAAAAATTGATGGATGTTTTCTTGTTTGATGTGCAAATCTGTGATGAAAAAATCATCGGTATATTGTTTTCTAATTTTAGAGAGTGCGGTATCTTCTAAAGTAAATTTTTGTAATTCTTTTCTACGTTTATGAGTGCCGTTTAAAGCGTTGATTAAATTATCTAGATCCACAACACCACCTGATTTTATTTTGAAAATAGCGTAGTCTTTTTTGGCTTTAGTATTTGCATAAGGCAAGTTTAATGTGGTTGCATTTACAGTTGGTGGTGGCATAATTTCTGGATCTATGTAGAAAATACTTCTAGGTTTTTCGAGGGTTATTTCATCTAAGGCGTATGTTCTTTCTTCAAGATCTATTTCAATTGTAGTGTCGGATACCATTTTTTGAGTAACGGTGATTTCTTGTATCTCTAAATTTAAATGAGAGAAGGCTAATGTATCGCCACTAAAAACTGGGATTTCGAAAAACCCAAGATCATTCGTAATAGTTCCTTGTTTCGCGGTTTTGTTTACAATATGCACATCAGAAACAACAGATTTATGAATAAACACGTATCCCGAAATTGTTTTTCTCTTTTCTTGACCCGCTGCAATCATTGAGAAAAAAACAGCAAAGAGTAGTAGATGGTTTTTCATAGTAGCAAAGAAAAGAGGTAGAACTCTTAAAATTCTATTAATAGAATCGTAAACTTTTGTTAAACGATATGAGTATTGTAAATTTTATGCAGATTTTAAGAAATCAGATTCCAAAAAAATGATTTATTTTTGTTGTATGAAAAAAATGGTGATTGCGAGTACATCAACTATTTATGGGAGTGGATATTTAGAATATTTATTACCAACATTAGAAGTTTTTTTTGCGGATGTAAAAACGGTTCTCTTTATTCCGTATGCAAGACCTGGCGGAATTTCTTATGACGAATACACACAAATTGTAAAAAAAGCATTTGCTACAATTCAGATTGATGTTCAAGGAATTCATCAATTTAAAAACCCAAAAGAAGCTTTAAAAAGTGCCGAAGCTATTTTTACAGGAGGAGGAAACACTTTTGAATTGGTGAATCAGTTATACGCAAACGATATTTTATCTACCTTAAAAAAAGTTTTAGAAAACGGAACGCCTTATTTAGGGACCAGTGCAGGTAGCAATATTTGTGGTGTTAATATGATGAACACCAATGATATGCCAATTGTGTATCCGCCGAGTTTTACAACGTTAGGCTGTATTCCTTTTAATATAAACGCGCATTATTTAGATCCTTTACTTGGTTCTAAACATAAAGGTGAAACCAGAGAAACAAGAATTAAAGAGTTTCATGTTTTTAATACTATTGATGTTTTAGGGTTGCGAGAAGGAAGTTGGTTAAACGTTTTAGGAGATACAATTACCTTGAAAGGCGAATTTACTGCTCGTTTATTTCGACAAAACAAAGTGCCTGTTGAGTTAAATTCTAATGAGTTTTTAAATTTTCATTGATTTAGCTCTCTATTAAGTGAAGGAAAATGTTTTTTAAAAAATACTTTGCAAACCTTTAGGATAAAGTGAAGCACAAAGTTCAGAAATTTTCCTCGAAATAACCCCAATAAAGCTCCGTGAATCTCTCTGCTTTTCTCTGCGAATCTCGGTGTAAACCAAAATAAAGTATAAATTTTTTCAGAAAAGAAGTAACATAAAAACTATGTGAACCTCTGTGAATCTCTGTGCTTTTCTCTGTGTAAAACTAAAACGTAATATTGACAAAACTTTTAAAAAAAACACAAAGAAAAACTCTGCAAAACTTTGTGTAAAAAGACACACAAAGTTCACAAAGTTTTTTCGCAAAGAATAAAAATCAATGAATTTCTATGTAATATTTTGTAAGATTAGTGTTTAACGACTAATACGTAACATAATCTACAATTTCTAGACCATACCCAATCATACCAACTCTTTTAGTTTGTTGTGTATTGGTTACTAATTTTAATTTACTGATGTTTAAATCATGTAAAATTTGTGCACCAATTCCGAAATCTCTTTGGTCCATGCTCATTGCAGGCGCTTTTAATTCACCTTTTTTCTGATTTTCTTTCAACAAAGACAATCTACTCAATAAATTTTTAGATTGATATTGCTGGTTGATAAACAAAATAGCCCCTTTTCCTTCCTCATTGATAACCCGAAACATTTGATCAAGTTTTTTGTCGGCATTATTTGTTAGGGTTCCTAAAATATCATTGTTTACCAAGGTCGAATTTATTCGTGTTAAAACGCTTTCTTCGTGCGTCCAAGAACCTTTTGTTAGCGCAATATGAACTTGATCATTAGTAGTTTGTTGGTAAGCTCTTAACCTAAAACTACCAAAACGAGTTTCAATTTCAAAATCTTCTTTCTTTTCAATTAAAGAATCATGTTCCATTCTATACGCAACCAAATCTTCTATGGAAACAATTTTAATATCAAACTTTTCAGCCACTTTTAATAGTTGAGGTAAACGAGCCATGGTACCGTCTTCGTTCATAATCTCAACAATAACGCCTGCAGGTTGTAAACCCGCCAAACGTGCAAAATCGATAGCCGCTTCTGTATGCCCTGTTCTTCGTAAAACACCGCCTTCTTTTGCCTTTAAAGGAAAAATATGGCCAGGTCTTGCCAGCTCAAAAGGCTTTGTATCCTCATTAATTAAAGCTTGTATGGTTAACGCTCTATCTGAAGCAGAAATACCCGTAGTTACTCCTTTTCCACGTAAATCTACAGAGACTGTAAATCCAGTTTCCATGGGGTCTGTGTTGTTCGCTACCATCATGCCCAACTCTAATTCTTTACAACGTTTTTCTGTTAAGGGTGCGCAAATTAAACCACGACCATGCGTTGCCATAAAGTTGATCATTTCTGGAGTTGTTTTTTCTGCAGCCGCTAAAAAATCGCCCTCATTTTCGCGGTTTTCATCATCAACAACAATAATAATTTTACCATTTCTAATGTCGTTAATTGCCTCTTCTATTGTATTTAATTGCGTACTTTTTTGCTGATTTGCTGTGGTCATATTTGATCCCTTTTTTTGGGTAGTATTTTTTTAAATAAATTGATAATCGGTTGTAAGAAAGAATCAAGATTAAAGATTCCTTTATCTTTTGTGGCTCTTCTTGTTAGTAATATAGCAACAGGTACCATAATAATGGCTGAAACCCAAGAACCCAAAAATGCAGTAATTGAACTTTCTTCTGCCAGGTTTTTACCAAATGTATTGGTAAAAAAATAGATTACATATACGGCAATGGCTAAAATCATCGGCATCCCGAATCCTCCTTTTCTAATAATAGAGCCTAAAGGCGCGCCAATAAAGAATAAGATGATACAGGATAACGAAAATGCCATTCGGTTATAATACTCTGTATCATAAAAGTTGAGTACTTTTCTATGCCATTTAATAGATGCATTGCTATTTTTAAGAGAACTTACCACTCTGCTTGTTTTTGTAATTGCGGCATTTAGAATTGTAATCTTTTCTTGTAATTCAAAATTATGAATCGGAATGCTATCTAGTTTCTTATTTTTTAACGAATCTGGATAGTTGTATAATTCTTTTGCTTGCGTACTTATAAATATATTTTTAGCTTTTAATTCTAAAACTTCATCATATTTGTTTTTTAGCTTTGGGATGGTATCTTTAATATGTCCTAAAGTAAACATCATGGGGCTCCCTTTTGTGTTTATAGAGTCGAGAGTTCCGTTGTCTAAAGCATCGCCAATATCAATATTAAATTCATATTCGTCAAAAGTGGCATTAGAAGCCGCCATTTTTTTTCTTTTAAGCGTAGTTCTTGCAGATTTTACATGCTCTTCATAATAGTAACCATCATATAAAATAAAGGTCATATATCTACTGCCTTCTTTACTAACAATTTTTCCTCTCTCTGCGGTAATTACTTTTTGATTGCCTCTATTTCCTTTTAGATCGTAGATTAAAACGTTCTTTAAAAGATTCTCGTTTTCGCCATATTTTTCATCAAATTTAATTTGATATCCAGGAATGTCTGCATTAAAGCTACCCGGAATTAAAGCCATAGCAGGTTTTTTCTTTTTGATATTTAAATACAGGTTTTTCTGTTTTAAATTGGCGTACGGAAAAATATTATTTAGAAAGAAAAAGTTAAGCACACTTAAAGCAATTGCTAAAACTCCCATAGGTCTTACCAAACGTTGTAGAGAAATTCCGGCAGATTTGGCAGCCGCAAATTCGTAATTTTCACTCAAATTACCCAGAGCCATAATTGATGACAACAAGACACCAATTGGCAGTGCTTGCGGAATAATCATTAAAGTAGTGTAGTATAAAAATTTTAGTATAAATATAATGCTAATCCCTTTACCTGCAATGTTTTCAAATGCTTGCCACAAAGCCTGCATCACCAAAACAAAAAGTACGATTAGAAAAGTAGCTATAAAAGGTACTAAAAAACTCTTTAAGATGTATTTGTCTAGAATTTTCATAAAAAACAAAAGTAGCCGCTAAAAAAATAAAACGCTACTAATTTTCTGTTAATTGAAATTATTAATCAATGGTGTAATTTTGACTCAAATATTTTTGCTTATCAAACGTAAAAAAGTTTTCAGATAAAGGCTGATTACTTTTAAAGGTAGTAATGGTAAAACTAGTTTTAGAGCCATTAGATCCTGTTTGAATTAGCTTGTAAATATGTTTTGTTTTTGCATCGATACCTAGTTCTACTTTTACGATATCAGACTCACTATCCATTGGGTTTAGCGTTACAAACTGAATTTTTCTACCATTCATGTTTTCTAAAAGTCCCATTTCAAAATTATAACCTTCTTTATAAAAAGTTAATAATTTAGATGGGTAAATAAAACCATCATCGCCCCCTAAATCGCCATCAGTAATAGAAATTTCTTTTTCGTCAGTATTAATTACATATAATTTTTTACCATCAAAAATAAACCTGTTTCCTAAATAATTTAAGCTGTATTTTTCGTCTTTTAAATTAATTTCGCCTCTTATTGGTGGTTCATCTCCTTCCATAATACCTGCATCTTCATTACTTAAAGTTTGGCTAAACCCTAAATACATGTTTTTATAGGCACTCATTTTTGTTGAAACTTCATCTAATAAAGATTTTGCTTCTTTTGAGTTTTGAGAAAAAGTGATACTCGTTAAAAATAAACTTAAAAATAGAATTGTTATTTTTTTCATGTTTTTGTCATTATCACTCTACAACATGTAGCGTGTTATTAGTTCTTTTCGTTTTCTAGTAGTTGCTCTAACGCTAAAAAATCAGGAACCAAAACTTGTCTTGCTTTGCTACCTTCAAATCCGCCTACAATACCGGCCGCTTCTAATTGATCAATCAATCTTCCTGCTCTATTGTAGCCTAATTTTAATTTTCTTTGTAGTAAAGAGGCAGAACCTTGTTGCGCTGTTACAATAATTTCTGCAGCATCTTTAAATAGTTTGTCTCTATCGGCTATATCTATATCAATACTTGTGCCATTTTCATCGTCTATATATTCTGGCAGTAAATAGGCGTCGGCATAAGCTTTTTGAGAACCAATAAAGTCAGTAATTTTTTCGACTTCTGGGGTGTCTACAAAAGCACATTGAATTCTTTTTATCTCATTTCCGTTGGTATAAAGTAAATCTCCACGACCAATTAATTGATCGGCGCCACCCGCATCTAAAATAGTTCTAGAATCTATTTTTGAGGTAACTCTAAAGGCTATTCTTGCCGGAAAGTTAGCTTTAATAATCCCTGTAATCACGTTTACAGAAGGCCTTTGTGTTGCTACAATTAAATGGATTCCTATTGCTCTTGCCAATTGTGCTAAACGTGCAATTGGTGTTTCTACCTCTTTACCAGCAGTCATAATTAAATCGGCAAATTCATCAATAACCAAAACAATATATGGTAAAAATTGATGACCATCATTCGGATTTAGTTTGCGCTGTTTAAACTTTACATTATACTCCTTAATATTTCGCACCATTGCATTTTTTAGCAAATCATAGCGATTGTCCATTTCTATACACAAAGAATTTAAAGTGTGTACAACTTTGGTGGTATCTGTAATAATAGCTTCTTCTGCGCCAGGTAATTTTGCTAAATAATGGCGTTCAATCTTATTGAATAATGTTAATTCTACTTTCTTCGGATCTACCAAAACAAACTTAACTTCTGCAGGATGTTTTTTATATAAGAGAGATGTAAGTACTGCATTTAAACCAACAGATTTTCCTTGACCTGTTGCACCAGCCATTAGTAAGTGCGGCATTCTAGCTAAATCTACTACAAAAGTTTCGTTAGAAATTGTTTTTCCTAAAGCAATGGGCAATTCCATTTGAGACTCCTGAAATCTCTTGGATGCAATGGCAGAATGCATTGAAACAACGGTAGATTTTTTATTAGGTACTTCAATACCAATGGTTCCTTTGCCAGGAATTGGTGCAATAATTCTAATGCCTAAAGCGGATAAAGACAATGCAATATCATCTTCTAAATTTTTTATTTTTGAAATTCTAATTCCGGCTTCTGGTACAATTTCATACAAAGTAATTGTGGGGCCAACGGTTGCTTTTATTTCTGCAATACCAATTTTATAATTCTTTAAAGTTTCTACAATTCGGTTTTTATTGGCTTCTAATTCTTCAGGATCTATAGAAATACTTTCGTTGTATTGTTTTAATAGATTAAAGGTAGGAAAACGGTAATTTGACAATTCTAAAGTAGGATCAAATTCGCCAAAATCTTTTAAAAGTTTATCAGATAAGTTTTCTGTAGAATGTTCTTCCTCTCTGCCAACAGCCACATCAATGCCCATATCGTTCATATCTGCAACCATTTCTTCTATTTGAGAGTCTTGAGCAGGTTTTTTATCAACTTGTAAGGTAATTTCTTCTTTGTTTTTTACTACTTCAGAATGTTTAGAAATAGTCGGTTTTAAATTGTCTACAGATAATTCAAATTCAGATTTTTCTTTCTTTTCTTCCTGTTTAGGAGCTGTAACTTTCTGAGAAGATTTTTTTGGTTGTTCTTTTTCTTCCGTTTTTTTGGTTATTTTTTCTTCGGATGTATTCTTTGTTTCTGCCAATTCATTCGCTTCTCTTTCTGCTCTTTTTTGCTTTACCTTTTCGATAAAAGCATCTAAAGTTACGCGGTAACGAATGACTAAATACGTGATTAATAAAAACACTAAAATAATAACAAGACCTGTTTTACCTGTAAAAGTTTGAGCAAAATCATTTACTTCAAAACCGATAACACCTGATAAAAGTGCGTATTTGTGATGCATGAAACCGAAAGAAATAGAAATCCATAACATAACAAGTAAACCCCAATTCCAAGAAATAATAATTTTAGAAAGTTTCTTTTTTATCAATATATAAAAACCTGATAAAAAAATCTGAAAAGCGATTGTAAAAGCGGCAATACCAAAACCGTCATAAATGAAAAAATGACTTAAACTAGCGCCAATTTTACCTAATAAGTTTTTGCTTTTAACTGTTTTATCTGCCAATTGATTTAAACCACTTTGGTCGTCTTGCCAACTGAAGAAAAACGAAATAAAGGCAATGCATAAAAAAAGCGAAAACAACATGAAAAAGAAACCCAGAATGGTTTGTGCTTGTCTTGATTTTAAAAAAGAAAAAACAACAGATTTCTTTTCTTTAGAATTTGTTGCTTTTTTTAGGATTTGTTTTTGATCAGCCATTAAAAATTAAAGTCTATTTCGTTTTTAAATATAGTGTATTTAAAACAACAAAGTGATTCTAGGAATGTAAATAATACCTGCAATAATTAAAGAAATTAAAGCTGCAAATGTGGGTGCACCTGCAGCAATATCTTTAATCAATCCTATTTTTACGTGAAATTCTGGGTGAATAAAATCGGCAACTTCTTCTATCGCAGAGTTTGCCGCTTCTGCCACCAATACCAAGCCAATGGCTAAAAATTGAACTGCCCACTCCATGGCGTCAATATCAAAATAAAAGCCTAAGATAGTAGCAATAAATGCAAAAAATAATTGCGCTTTAATGCTGTCTTCTGTAGAAACCAAAATCCATAAGCCTTTAAAAGCAAATTTTAAACTTCGTATTCTACCTCTTATAAAGCTATCTTTAGGGTTTTTCATTTTAAACAGCTTTTAAAGCAGCTAGGTAATTAGGTTCGTTTGCAATTTCAGAAACCTGTTCTGTATACTTAATGCTACCTTTCTCGTCTAGAATAATAATAACTCTAGAGTGCAAGTGCGCTAAAGGTCCGTTTTCGATTTCAAGTCCATACTCTTTACCAAAACTACCTGTTGCAAAATCTGATAACATTACAACATTATCAAGACCTTCTGCAGCGCAAAAACGAGCTTGCGCAAATGGTAAATCTTTAGAAATACATAAAATAACCGTGTTTTTTAATTCTGAAGCATTTTTATTAAATTCTCTTACAGACATGGCACAAGTACCAGTGTCTACACTAGGAAATATGTTTAGAATAATGTTTTTACCAGCAAAATCAACCAAGCTTTTGTGTGATAAATCTACTGCTGTTAATGTGAAGTTTGGGGCGTTCGTTCCTACTTCTGGTAAGTTGCCAATTGTGTTTATTGCGTTTCCTTTTAAAGTGATATTTGCCATGTTTATATATTTTTTAGGATACCAAAAGTACAGTTTTTTATCGAACCTCCATCTTTTAAAATAGCACATTTCTTGTTAAAAAGCGTTTGTTTTAATCGAGAAAAAAACTGTTATGATGTTTCCAATAAATTTTTGTGGATGCAAACGTTCTTGCTAAAACAAGAATTTAAACATAGAAAATTGAGTTGTAAATAATTTGGCAACCATAAAATTATAGAAATAAATTTATCATTTTACTTTTAATAATGTAAGTTTTAAAAGATGGTTTATTCAGTATCTTCGCATCTTGAAAAATCACTAAAATTGAATATTACCCAATACACATCAGAATTTAAGTATAATTGGAAACTTGCAGCGCCCGTAATGTTAGGAATGTTAGGGCATACCTTTGTGAGTTTTGTAGACAATATTATGGTAGGCCAACTAGGAACCGCAGAATTAGCAGCGGTTTCTTTGGGAAATAGTTTTATGTTTATTGCCATGTCTATAGGTATCGGTTTTTCTACGGCAATTACGCCTTTGGTAGCAGAAGCAGATGCTTCTAATAATTTTAAAGAAGTAAAATCTGCTTATAAGCATGGGTTGTTTTTATGCACAACAATCGGAATTCTGTTATTTTTATTAGTTTTTTATTCAAAGCCATTCATGTATTTGATGCAACAACCAGAAGAGGTGGTAGAATTGGCAATTCCGTATTTAAATTTAGTGGCAGTTTCTTTAATTCCGTTGGTTGTTTTTCAGGCGATAAAACAATTTAGTGACGGAATGTCGATGACAAAATACCCAATGTATGCCACTTTACTTGCCAATATTGTAAATGTATTTTTTAACTATGTTTTAATTTTTGGTAAATTAGGTTTTCCAGAAATGGGTATTGTTGGTGCTGCATATGGTACTTTGGCATCGCGTATTATTATGGTTATTTATTTATGGGCTTTGTTAAGATATAAAGAGCGTTCTAGAGAAATTGTTAGAAATATAAAGTTCTTTGTTTTAGATGGTTTTATGATCAAAAAAATTCTGAATTTAGGTTCTTTAACGGCCATGCAAATGTTTTTTGAAGTCGCTATTTTTACCGCTGCTATTTGGTTGAGTGGTTTGTTGGGTAAAAATCCACAAGCCGCAAACCAAATTGCGTTGAATTTATCTTCGATGACTTTTATGGTTGCAATCGGTTTAAGCGCGGCCTGTATGATAAGAATAGGGAATCAAAAAGGTTTGCAAAACTATAGAGAATTGCGCAGAATTGCCTTTTCTATTTTTTTATTAGGAATTTTGCTAGCGCTATTTTTTGCGATTATATTCTTTGTTTTTCATAAAAGCTTACCCAATATCTATATGGATTTAAATGATTCTGAAAATTATATAGATAATATGGAAGTAGTTTCTATTGCTTCGGATTTATTATTAGCCGCCGCCTTTTTTCAGATTTCAGATAGTATTCAGGTTGTGTTTTTAGGCGCTTTGCGAGGTTTACAAGATGTAAAAATACCTACAATTCTTACTTTTATTTCTTATTGGGTAGTTGGTTTTCCTGTTTCTTACTTTTTAGGTAAAGAAGAAATGTATGGTAGTTTTGGTATTTGGCTAGGTTTATTGGCTGGTTTAACAACGGCTTCTGTTTTATTGTTTATCAGGTTTAATAGGCTGTCTTTAAAACTGATTGCAGAGAAGGATAAAGAAGTGCTAATTGTTAAGAATTAAAAGTTTTGAGTTGGGTTTAGGTATTTGTTTTGTACTGCAAGCAATAACGTTTTTTGTACGAACACTTAATTCATCAATTTTAATGAAAGATTTGAAAAATTATTCCCAAAGCTAACAGTAATTTTTAAAGTCTTTTAATACTCTAAAGAAACGAAGTTATTTAAATCTCAAAAAAGAAATTATCTTTTTAAATGTTCAATAATATTTTTACGTTCCTTAAAGTACAATTACAGAAACCCTTTCTAAAAGTTGAACATGAATAGCAAATAATTCTTTATTATATTTTAAGAAGATTAGCAGAATGTCCTTTTATTATTAAGAAGAAATTAAACTACTATTTTAAACGGTAATATTATTTAAGCGTGATTTTTATTTCAAAACTTTTTTTCTTGGGTAAGATTAATTTTTTACCGATGTTCTCATTCTTATAGCTATGTGAAGGATAAAACTGCTTTGTAGAGGGTGATCTTGTTACTAGTAAATGTAAAATCAAAAAGAAATAAATAAGTTAAAAAGACTTATACCTTAATTTTTTTTAAGATATTTATTTTTTTAAGCGCTAAATGTTTTAAAAAGGTAATAAAAATAGACAAATTATAAAGAATTTATAATTATCTAAAAAGTGATGAAAATTATCATCAATATGTATAAAAGTTTTACGTAAGTTCTTGAAATAGTGTAATTTTGTGCTCTAAATATTTAATATTAATTTAAAAATTATCTATTGAAAGAAGACTATCATAAATGGTATTCACCAACACTTAATAAAGATATTGAAATGTTGGTTTTTGGGCACGCTGGGTATCCTTTGGTATTATTTCCAACAACTAGCGGGCGTTTTTACGAGTGCAGAGATTTTAAACTTATAGAATCGGCAAAATGGTTTTTAGAAGAAGGTTTGGTGCAAATTTATTGTCCAGATTCAATTAACGAATTAAGTTGGTATGATAAAGGAATCCATCCTGCAGATCGGGTAAAAAATCATGTTTGGTATGATCAATTTATTATGGATGAAGTTGTAAATCCTATTTGTCAAGAAAGAGGAATTCAGAAAGTAGCCATTGCGGGCGTCAGTTTTGGAGGCTATCACGCGGCAAATTTTGCTTTTAAACATCCAGAAAGAGTAAGCCATATGTTTAGTTTAAGTGGTTCTTTTGATATCAAATCTTTTTTAGATGGGTATTATGACGATACTGTTTTCTATAACAATCCTGTAGATTTCTTACCAGGAAGTACTCATTCTGAACTTTGGAATATGAAAATTATTTTGGGTACAAGTGATTGGGATATTTGTTTAGAAGCAAATAAAACATTGGCAAAAATATTAACGGATAAAAACATTCCGTTTTGGTTTGATGAAAGAAAATGGGCAGAACACGATTGGCCTATTTGGAGACAAATGTTTCCGCACTATTTATCAACCATTTAAAAAAAGTCAACAAACACAAATAACAATATATTTAGTATTATGAAAAAAATTGGAATTTTATTCGGACAAGAAAACACGTTTCCTCAAGCTTTTATAGACAGAGTGAATCAGAAAATTGAAGCAGAAGGCATTAAAGATATAATGGCAGAAGCTGTATTAATTGAAACTGTAGAGCAGGGAAGATCTGATGAATATGCTGTAATTATTGATAGAATTTCGCAAGATGTTCCGTTTTATAGAGCCTTTTTAAAAAATGCTGCAATTACAGGAACTGCTGTGATTAACAATCCTTTTTGGTGGAGTGCAGATGAAAAATTTTTTAACAATGCATTGGCTGAAAAAGTAGGGGTTCCGGTTCCAAAAACATTTATTTTACCTTCTTCTCAAAGACCTCCTGATACGGATGAAAACTCTTTTAGAAATATGAAATATCCTTTTAATTGGGATAAAATGTTTGATACGGTTGGTTTTCCTGCGTATATGAAACCTCACGATGGTGGTGGTTGGAAGAGTGTTTATAGAGTTGAAAACCCAGAGGATTTATGGAAAAAACATGGCGAAACAGAACATTTAGTGATGATGTTGCAAGAGGAAATAGACTTTAAAGAATACTTTAGATGTTATGTTTTAGGAACTAATAATGTACATATTATGCAATATGAGCCAAGAAATCCGCATCATTTGCGCTATGTTTTAGATGGCGATCCTGTAGACCAAAAAATATTAGATACGGTTCATGAGTATTGTATCCGTTTAAACAAAGCGTTGGGCTATGACTTTAATACGGTAGAATTTGCGGTAAAAGATGGCATTCCGTATGCAATTGATTTTTGTAATCCTGCGCCAGATGCAGATATTAATTCGGTAGGTGCAGACAATTTTGAGTGGATTGTTGAGAATGCTGCAAACATGGCAATTGAAAAAGCAAAACAGTACAAAAAAGGACAAATGAACCTTACTTGGGGAAGTTTTGTAACCGATCAAATAGCTCCAAAAGCGCCAAAAGTTGCTGCAAAGGCACCTGCAAAGAAAGTGGCCGTAAAAAAAGCGCCCGTTAAAAAAGTGGTTGCTAAAAAAGTGCCTGCTAAAAAGAAATCAATTAAAAAGTAAATTTTATAACCTGATTGCCGAGAGGTAATCAGGTTTCAAACCATTTTCAATATGAAATTTACATTAGGTATAGAAGAAGAATATCAAGTAATAGATCCTGTAACGAGAGAGCTAACGTCTCACGACCAGAAAATTGTAACCAATGCAGCCAAGGTTTTAAATGACCAAGTAAAGGCAGAAATGCATCAAGCTGTTGTAGAAGTTGGCACAAATATCTGTGAAGATATTCAAGATGCAAAAAAACAAGTTACACATCTTCGAAAATCAATTTCAAACATTGCAGGCGATTTAGGATATAAAATTGGTGCTGCAGGGACACATCCGTTTTCTAAATGGGAAACCCAACTGATTACACCAAATCCTCGTTACGACGAAATTGTAAACGAATTACAAGACATTGCAAGATCTAATTTAATTTTTGGTTTGCATGTTCATGTGGGGATGGAAGATAAAAATATGGCAATGCATTTGGTCAATTCTATGCGCTATTTTTTACCGCATTTATATGCTTTGTCTACCAATTCTCCTTTTTGGGAAGGTAGAAATACAGGCTTTAAGTCTTTTAGATCTAAAGTTTTTGATAAGTTTCCAAGAACAGGAATTCCTGGTGTTTTTGATAATTATACACAGTATGAAAATTACATAAATATTCTTGTAAAAACGAGATGTATTGATAATCCGAAGAAAATATGGTGGGATATTCGAATCCATCCTGTTTTTCCTACATTAGAAGTTCGTATTTGTGATGTTCCTTTAACGGTAGATGAAACTATTTGTATTGCGGCCTTAATTCAGGCTTTAGTGGCAAAATTATACAAGTTAAGAACTCAAAACTTAAACTTTATGAATTATCATAGAGCTTTAATTAATGAGAATAAATGGCGAGCAGGACGTTACGGAATTGAAGGAAAAATGATTGATTTTGGTCTTGAAAAAGAGGTAGAGACAAAACTTTTAATGGCAGAGTTTGTAGATTTTGTAGATGATGTTTTAGATGATTTAGGCTCAAGAGAAGAGGTGGAATACATCTTTAAAATGCTAGAAAACGGAACAGGAGCAGACCGACAATTGAAGGTTTTTGAGGAAACAAAAGATTTAATAAAGGTAGTAGATTATATTACAGAACAAACAATTTTAGGAGTTTAAGATTTTATGCTGATGGATACTAATAGAGCGAAAGTAGCAATTTTAGATATGAATAACAACCAAGCTAATCAGGGTTTGCGTTGCATTAAAGAAATTGTGGAAACGTTTCACGAAGAAGTGGATTTTGTGATTTTTGATGTAAGGTACAAAAGCGAATTACCAGATACTTCATCTGATATTTATATTTCAAGTGGCGGTCCTGGAAGTCCGTTAGAGGATGGCGTTTGGAGAAAACCCTATTTAGAGTTGATGCAAAATCTATGGAATCATAACAAAGAATCAGAGAATAAAAAGGCTGTTTTCTTTATTTGTTACTCTTTTCAGGTGATGTGTGATTACTTTAAATTGGGCGAAATTAAACCAAGAAAAAGTACTTCATTCGGAATTCTAAAAGTGCACAAAACTAAAGCCGGACAAAAAGATATACTTTTAGAAGGTTTAAAGGATCCTTTTTATGCAGTAGACTCTAGAGATTGGCAACTAATTCAGCCGAGATTAAAGGTTTTTAGAGAACATGGCGCTTCTATTTTAAGTTTAGAGAAAATTAGAACACATGTAGAATTAGAGCGTGCAATTATGGCGGTTCGTTTTTCTGATGAGTTTGTGGGTACCCAATTTCATCCAGAAGCAGATCCTGTGAGCATGGAAGTTCATTTTGCTTTGCCAGAAAATAAAAAGGTAATTGTAACAAATTTTGGCGAAGAAAAATACAGTCAAATGATGAATAGGATGGATGATCCTAATAAATTGGTGATGACGTATAACACTATTTTACCCAAGTTTATCCGCACAGCAATTAGCAACATAAAACAACCGATACTATCTTAAATTTTATGATACAGAAATACAGACAGTTTTATAATGAACAGTTTACAGAAGAAAAGTATAAAAATTTTCTGGATGATATTATAAAAACATATAATCATACACCGCCTTTTAAAATTGCAGAAACACCTGTTTTTATTCCTGTAGCATTAAAGAACAAGTTGGTTGCCGCCTGCAATGAAATTATGGAGGTTATCAATCAGCCAAATTTTAAAGAGTTAACAGAAGGTGCTTTTTTTACGCCCGATACAAAAACACCCAATGAGGATGAAAATGCAAAATTTATTCAATTAGATTTCGGGATTTGTAAGGATGAAAATGGTGCTTTAGTGCCGAAGTTAATCGAATTACAGGGTTTTCCTTCGTTATATTTCTTTCAAGAGGTAGTGGGCAGAATGTATCGTAAACATTTTGGTAACGCAATTCCAGCCAACTATTCGCAACATGTAAACGGAATGACGAACCAAGGTTATTTAAATTTATTACAACAAGAAATTGTAGGTGATACAAATCCGAAGCAAGTTATTTTATTAGAAATAGAACCAGAAAAACAAGCTACGGCAATTGATTTTTTTGTTACTGAAAAAATACTAGGAATTAAAGTTATTTGTATATCTAAAGTAATTAAAAAAGGAACAGCACTTTTTTATCTAGATGATGAAGGCAAAGAAATTAAAATCTTAAAAGTTTACAATCGTATTATTTTTGATGAATTACAGCAAAGAAAAGATTTAAAAAGAGGTTTTGATTTTTTAGATGAGGTTGATGTTACTTGGATCGGGCATCCTAACTGGTTCTATAGAATTAGCAAATACACAATGCCTCTGTTAAAAGGAGAATTTGTACCAAAATCGTATTATTTAGATCAACTAGAAGTAATTCCAGAGGATTTAGAAAACTATGTTTTAAAGCCTTTGTATTCTTTTGCAGGAGCAGGAGTTCAAATTCATGTAAGGCGCAAAATGATTGATGATATCACAAATAAATCAAACTATTTATTACAAGAAAAAGTAGCGTATGCCCCCGTAGTAGAAACCATGGATGAACCTGCAAAATGCGAAGTTAGAATGATGTTATTGCACAATTCTAAAACAAATAAAACAGAAATTGTAAGTAATTTAGTGCGTTTGAGTAAAGGTGAAATGGTTGGTGTAAAATACAATAAGGATAAAACTTGGGTAGGAGGAACTACTGGTTTTTTCGAGAACTCATAATTTTTAGACCTCACAGGTTTAAAAAACTGTGAGGTCTTTCGCTTATTTTTTCTACAAAGATTTATCAGGAGCAGCAGCACTTGCGTGAAACTCTGTCGCAATTCTATGTGTGTAGTTATCCAACAATTCTAAAACACGTTCACTAGAATCAGAAACCACAATTAAACCAATATGCCATTCTTTATTCATTCTCCAGACAATTTCTGCATCTGTAAAACTAGAAGTATCCGGATGTTCAAATCTGCTTAAAGAAACCACAATACCTGCATATTGATTCTTTAACTTCGGTAATTTATAAGTAATTTTTTTTAGATTGGCAGACTCAATTTTTGCCCATTCTCCCCAAAGGTTTACGCCAGAAGCAACTGCAACCATTTCCGCTAAATTGGCACCACCAACTCTAGACGAAGTCTCTAAAAAGAACAATTCTCCTGTGGCTTTAGATTGAATAAATTCTGTGTGAGAAGCGCCAGATTGCATTCCGAAGGCTTTCATCACTTGTTTATTCATTTTTTGCAGTCCTTTTTCTATTTTAGAACCAATTTCTGAAGTTGCAGATCGAAAAATTCCTCCTCCATGTGCCACTTCAAATGGCGTATCTAAATATTTACTAACTCTTGCAAATACAACGTTGCCATCAACATTTAATCCATCAACGTGAAAAACATCTCCAGGAGCAAATTTCTCTACTAAATAATTATCTCTTTCGTCTGCTAAACCATTGACTATTTGCCACAATTCATCTTTAGAATGAATTTTTATAATTCCGGTTGCGGAAGCTTCCATTCTTGGTTTTAACAACCAAGGTGCGGGAACAGTGTCTGCATAGGTATTGATATCATCATTGTTGAAAAGCGACGTAAATTCGGGTACATTCACCTTCTCTTCTTTTGCTTTTACACGCATTGCTAATTTATCTCTAAAGTAGTGTGCGGTAGTTCTTCCCATTCCAGGCATTCTAAAATGCTCGCGCAACAAGGCAACTTTTTCTACATCAAAATCATCTAAAGCTACAAAACGATCAAATTTTATGGTTCTAAATTTATAGGCGATTCCATTTACAACATCTTCTTGATTCCAATCATCAATATAAAAAACATCTTCGATAGATTCCCAAGGCCAGTCTTCATTCTCTAACTTTTTCTTGGTTAATAAATAGACATTATTGCCATCTGCTTTGCAGCTTTTTAAAAAGTCTTCACCTTTAAAATAGGTGGTGATGCAAAGAAAATTTAGTGGTTTATGAGACATCGTTTATTTTTTTTTTGTGAAGTTATAAAGATACGTTTTATAGAATACAGATACAGTTTATGAGGCTGTGAGCTTACTTATAAAAATATAAGCAAGCTAAAGAGATTCCTACGGAATGACAAACTAGATGGTATGCATAAATTTATAAAGCTTTTTCCTTAATAAAATTAGTGATTAACTGAATTCCGAAACCCGTAGCACTTTTCATTTGTGCATATTGAGAACCGCCAAAAGAAACACCAGCAATATCTAAATGCATCCATTTTGGGTGTTTTTCTGTAAAGAATTCTAGAAATTTTGCTGCATTGATGGCACCTTCAATTGGTTTTCCGTTAAAGTTTTTAATATCGGCAACATCAGATTGTAAATCTTTTTCGTAATCTTCGAACATCGGCAATTGCCAAACTCGCTCATGAACTTTAAATCCAACAGCAGACATGGTATTTGCCATTTCTTGATTTTCGGTAAACATTCCTGCAGCAGCATATCCAAAAGTTCGCACAACACTTCCTGTTAAGGTGGCCAAATCAATTAAATATTCTGGCTTGAACTTTTTAATGGCATAACTAATTCCGTCTGCCAACACCAAACGACCTTCTGCATCGGTATCAATAATTTCAATTGTTTTGCCTGAATATGAATTAATCACATCGCCAGGTCGGTAACTATTCGCATCAACAGCATTTTCTGCGGAGGCAACAATACCCACAATGTTGATGTTTAATTTTAGTTTTGCAACCAATTCAATCACTCCTAAAACCACAGCTGCTCCGCCCATATCACTTTTCATATAGTGCAAATTTGTGGATGGTTTTATAGACAATCCTCCAGAATCGAAGGTGATTCCTTTACCAACTAAAGCGATATCAATTTTGTCAGTATCGTTTGCTTTGTATTCGTTGATGATGACAACTGGCGGATGTACACTTCCTTTTCCGACTGCTAAAACAGCATCAAAGCCTTGCTTCTCTAATTTTTTGTGTTTTAAAACAGTACATGTATAAGAAGCTTCTTTGGATGATTTTTTTGCCCAGTCTCCTAAATATTCTGGTGTTTTAATATTTGGTGGCGCATCTACCAAACCTTTAATTTTATTGATGGCTTCTCCTGTAAACTTTCCTTCTTCAAGAACTTTTTCAATATTTTCTGTTGATGAAAATGAGATCGTAATCTTCTTTTTATCTTCTTTGGTCGATTTGAATGTGCCAATAGTGTATTGCGACATTTCTAAACCAATAACCGTTTTTAAAATAGCATCATTCGTTAAATGATCTCCCAAAACCTGGATTTCAGAATTCCAATACGTACAAGTTTCAAAAGCAAATTTTTGAAAGGTACTTTCTATTTGTGAAACATTTTTTTCTTCACCTAAACCAACCAAATAAATTCTATTGCCCACTTTGCCGTAGATTAAATGATGCGTTAAAAAGCTTCCATCAAAATCAGGATTTTTGATTGATAAAAATTGTTGAATTGATTTTAAATCGCCTTTTTTACAAGGTAAAATAAAATCTTTGGTGGTATCTATATTTTTTATGTGTTTATATTTCATAACTATTGTTTGTTAAAAAGCCATTGTATTGCTTTCGGGAATTCTTTGCGCCAATGAACTTCAGAGTGATTGCCTTCTTGATTGATAGAAAAGTGAAAATCGATATGATAACCCTTGATCATTTTTTCTTTAATAATTGCGCCTAATTTTTTCGCATTTGGTAAATGTTCGATACTTTCTTGACCGCCAGAGTATAAATAAATTTTAGCCTCTTTTAAAGGGTCAAAACTTTTAGTATTGTCAAATATTTTTTTAGAAATCCATAAACTCGGAGAAAAAATCATGAGTTTTCCAAAAACATGCGGATTGGATAAACCTGCGTGCAAACTAATTAAACCGCCCATAGAACTACCACCAATTCCTGTGTTTTCAAAATCGGTTAAGGTTCTGTATTTTTTGTTGACATACGGCAGTAGTTTTTCTGTCATAAATTGGATGTAAAAGTTGCCTTTTCCTTCTCCAAATCTTGGGTGATAATAGGGTAGGTATTCGTTAATACGCTCTTCTTCGCCATGATTAATTGCGATGATGATAATATCTGCATCACCTTTTTCTGCTAATTTTGCTAACGATTTATCGATTGCCCAATCTCCATATTGCGCCATTGGGTTGAACAAATTCTGTCCGTCTTGTAAATATAATACAGGATAGTGTTTGTCTGTTTCGTGATAATTATGCGGCAATAAAGCTGTAATTCTTCTTGTTGCGTTTAAATGCGGAATTTCATACGCCTCTTCTATTGTTTCAATAATTGGATGAAAATCCGTCATTGTCATGTGCTTTCTTTAGGGTCACAAAAATACTATTTTACCGATATAAAAATTGAAAAAGTTTGAGATGTTTTAAATGAAAAAAACCTGATTTTTACATCAGGTTTCTCTTATTAGTAGTCAATTTTATCTTGTTTTTCAGTCCATTTCTGAAAAGGCTCTAGTGCAATGTCTCTTGCTATTTGTTCAAAAGGAATGCTTCTTTTTTCATAAGGAAGCGGAATTTCTTTGTAAATAAATTCGTCATCAAAGCCAATATCTGCGGCGTCTTGTTGGTTACTTCCATAATATACTTTGTCTGGTCTTGCCCAGTAAATTGCGCCTAAACACATGGGGCAAGGCTCGCAGGAAGTGTATATAATGCAACCGTCTAACTGAAAAGATTCTATTTTTTTACAAGCATCTCTAATTGCGGTAACTTCTGCGTGCGCCGTTGGGTCGTTAGTAGAGGTTACTTTATTATTTCCTCGAC
This sequence comes from Polaribacter sp. IC066, assembly GCF_007997085.1. Classification (GTDB taxonomy): domain Bacteria; phylum Bacteroidota; class Bacteroidia; order Flavobacteriales; family Flavobacteriaceae; genus Polaribacter. Next base: position 64,358 of record NZ_VORR01000014.1, on the reverse strand, counting down.
CAATAATTTTGCCGTCTTTTACAACAATACAACCAAAAGGCCCACCTTCGTTGTTACTCATTCCTTTTAAAGCTGCTTTTACAGCTTCACTCATAAATTCTGTATGTGTACTCATTTATAGATTTAATATTTTATTTAAATTATCAATTATTTCTCTACTTATATTCCGATCCGGAATTACTCTTTTTTTTCAACGAGCTTTATTATCTTCTTTAAAAGAGATGGCTATTTTTGGTAATAGTTTTAAATTTTCAGTTTGATGCGTTGGTAAACCATTTATTAAAAGTGATGCATCAAAAATTAAATTTAAAGTTTCTTTATTCTTGTCTATTTCAGACGCTATAAATTCAACTTTTCTCAAATTACTTTTTTCCATTTTGAATATAAATTCACTTTCAAAATAATCAGAAAAATAAATAAGCTCATTTCCTTCAAGAAGAAAATAGGAGTTTTTGCTGATTTCTATAATTTTATTTTTATTCAAAAGAGATATATTTAAAATAAGAATCGATGCTATTGATAGAATACTAAAAGACCTTTATCTTATTTTAATCCTCCAGTCATTTCTTCAGGTTTTACCCATTCGTCATATTGTTCTGGAGTTACATAGCCTAAACGAACTGCTTCTACTTTTAAAGTGGTTCCGTTTTCATGAGCGGTGTTTGCAATTTCTGCGGCTTTGTAATATCCTATTTTGGTGTTTAAAGCTGTAACTAACATTAAAGAATTGTTTACCAACTCAGTAATTCTTGCACGATTAGGTTCTATTCCAGCAGCACAGTTGATATCAAAAGAAACACAAGCATCCCCAATTAATTGGGCAGATTGCAACACATTTGCTGCCATCATTGGTTTAAAAACATTTAGTTCATAATGACCTTGCAATCCACCAACAGATACCGCAACGTCATTTCCCATCACTTGTGCACAAACCATAGTAATTGCTTCTGCTTGTGTAGGATTCACCTTTCCTGGCATTATAGAACTTCCTGGTTCGTTTGCAGGAATTGTGATTTCTCCAATTCCAGATCTTGGTCCAGAAGCCATCATTCTAATATCGTTTGCAATTTTATTTAAAGAAACAGCAATTTGTTTTAATGCACCGTGTGTTTCTACCAAAGCATCATGAGCAGCGAGTGCTTCAAATTTGTTTTCTGCGGTTATAAAAGGTAATCCTGTAAATTGGGCAATATATTTTGCTACTAAAACATCGTATCCTTTTGGTGTATTTAATCCTGTTCCCACAGCTGTTCCGCCTAAAGCTAACTGGCTCAAATGTTCTAACGTATTATTTAACGCTTTCAAACCAAAGTTTAATTGTGCTACATATCCAGAAAATTCTTGTCCTAAAGTTAAAGGAGTTGCATCCATTAAATGGGTACGTCCAATTTTTACAACGTCGCTAAATGCTTCTGATTTTGCTTTTAAAGTATTTCTTAATTGTTCAATTCCCGGAATTGTATTTTTTACAATTTTCTGATAAGCAGCAATGTGCATGCCTGTTGGAAACGTATCGTTTGAGGATTGTGATTTGTTGACATCATCATTTGGTTGAATGGTTTTTTCACCTTCGCCAATTATATTTCCTGCAATTTCATGCGCTCTGTTGGCAATCACTTCATTTACATTCATGTTAGATTGTGTACCAGAACCTGTTTGCCAAATGACTAACGGAAATTGGTCATCTAACTTTCCTTCTAAAATTTCATCACAAACCTGTGCAATTAAATCTCTTTTTTCTGCTGCTAAAACTCCTAATTCACAATTTGTAAATGCGGCAGCTTTTTTAAGATATGCAAATCCGTAAACTATTTCTAATGGCATAGAACCAGCAGCACCAATTTTAAAGTTGTTACGAGAACGTTCTGTTTGTGCTCCCCAATATTTGTCTGCAGGCACGTTAACATTACCCATTGTGTCTTTTTCTATTCTGTATTTTGTCATTTTGATTGCGTTATTGATGTAAATACAAATTTACAAAATCTAGGATAATAACTTATGAACAGTTTTATAGAATTCATGAAAAAATATTTTTTAATTTATTCGGAGAATTTAAAAATATATGTTATTTTTGCTTTACAATTAATATAAATACAATTAGATGTTAGATTTTTCTCAATTTTCAGGATTAGTTTTGTTCATGTTTATTTTTACGGCTGGTTTTTGGTTGTTAATATTCTTATTAACATTTGTAGTACCTTACTGGATTGGTGGAACACTTTGGGAAAATTTTAAATTAAAGCAAGAAGCAAAAAAAGCTGCTGAAGGAAAGTAGTTTTATAAACACTTATATAAAAAAAACTCGTTCAAGAAATTGAACGAGTTTTTTTGTGGGATTTATTTAGTTTTGAAGGACCACTTTATAAAAAATATTTTTTTATGATGTATGATTGTTAGGAGATAAACGAAATAAGATTGTTTTGTTTTTAGAGACAAGAAAAATGAGACAAGAAATAAGACTAGATAATAATTAACTTAATACCAGATAAAAAACAAGGATAAATTATTAATTCTAAAACAAGTGTGATTCTTTGATTTTAAAGTGTTTTATGAACTTATACTATTTTTAATGAGACACTTAATGATTTTTTATAAATACTTGCTCTTACTCGGATTTCTGCTTAATTTGTTTCATTGTTTAAAAGTACCTTTCATAGACTAGCTTGTGCAGCTGCTTTTTAGAGGACAAAATTGCGGAGTTTGCTTTTAGTAAACTTTACAATAGTAGTTTGCTCATTTTTTTAATGACTAATTTATAAAATTAAAAAATTTTTATAGACTTTAGTGATTGCGTTAGGGATTGAAGCAATTGTTTGAGCTCTTTTTTCTTTTTTAAAAAAAAGCGAGTGCGGAAAGCGCGTTTAAACGCCCAAATAATTATCCTTCATAATCATCGCCACCAGTAGTATCTCTTTCTTGTCTATCTCTCTTTTTTTGTTGGTTAAAACGATACACAAAACTTATTCTTACTTGAGGTTCTCTCCATTGAAATTCTGAATACTGTTCTAAAAAACCAGCAAGATTTGTTGTTCTTCTACTAATACTGCTATTAAAAACATCACTAAAATTTAAACTTAAAGAGGCTCTTTCATTAAATAAATCTTTACTGGCTGCAATATTCATACTAAAAACACCTTGACTGTCTGTTTGTGCATTTTGAGAAGGACCTCTGTAATTTGTGTTTATTTGCAAATCGGTTTTGCCAGGCAGCGTTATTTTTTGGTTTATTCTGATAAAAAATGCGGTGTTTTCAAAATCGAAATTTTGAGTTGTATTTGTTGTAGGATTTGTGTAATCTCCTTTACTAGTAACATTAAATAAATTGAAATCACTATTGATATTCCACACTTTAAAAGGACGGTAATTGAGTGTAAACTCCAAACCATATCTTTCTTCTGTAGATAAATTAATAGGAAATCTGTTTGTTATAGGATCTCCGTTATCTGTAATTTCTCCTGTATCTTCTTGAATTCTTTCCCAATTATCATTACTTATATTAAAGTAAAGTGATGTGCTTAAAGTAAATTTATCCCATCGTTTTAAATATCCAAGATCTATGGCGTCTGTAATAACCGGATTTAAAGCTACGTTACCACTATAGGTATTGCTTTCACTTGATCTACTCGGAAAAGGATTTAAACTTCTGCCCCTTGGTCTTCTTATTCTTCTGTTATACCCTAAAGTAACGTTTTCTCCATCTCTAAATTCGAAGCCAAGATTTACGGTAGGAAATAGGTTTCCGTAAGCTCTCTCATCTTTTGTGGTAATGGTTTGTTGTACAATTTCTATAGAAGTGTATTCATATCGTAAACCTGCTAACAGCGATATTTTATTAAATTTTTGACCATATTGAAAATAAGCAGCATTTACATATTCTTTGTAATTAAAAGAATTATTTAAATTTGTATCAGGAACTAAAGGTCCGTTATTTACAAAATCTTGTCTTTCTGCTAAAAAGAAACTGTTAAAAATATCTCTATAATTACCTCTATAACCAGCTTCATATTGAATGTTTTCTCCTACGGGATGCACGTAATCAATTTGTAATAGAGCACTTGTTTCGTCTTGATCTTCGATTACTTGCTCTAAATCATTTAAAAGATTTGCTTGTGTATCTACTTCTGTAATATTATTTAAAGCATCTTCTACTTCTGTAGAATATTGGGTGTTTATCGATAGTTTTTTTCCGTTGCCATCAAAATTATTCACATAATCTATGGTATATTGAATCCGTTGTTCTTCTTCACTTTCATTTTCTGTTCTAAAGGTAGCTTCATTTAATTCGCCATTTGAATTAAACCTTTCTATATTATTTGTGTTTACATCATCATCATTACCGCTGTTAAAAACAATATTTCCGATAATACTAGAGTTTTTATTTAAATAATATTCGGCACCAAAACTGGTAAATAAAGACCTCCCTAATCTACCAAAATTTCTTTGTTCTACCACTCTTGCATTGTTCGCTGAAGATTGTAAGTATTTTACATCGCTAAAAGCATTACCAGGAGTTTCATTGTATCTAAAACCTGTATTTGTAAAAAGATTCCATTTTTCTGTTCGCCAGTTTGCATTAAAGGCAGTACCTAATCTTTCAGGAATTCCTAAATCTAATTGTACAGAACCATTAAAACCAACCAATTTATTTTTTCTTAAAATGATGTTTAGAATTCCGGCTGTACCTTCTGCATCATATCGTGCAGATGGTGAGGTGATTACTTCTATCTTTTCGATAGCCTCTGCAGGAATTTGCCTTAAAGCATCTGCACCATTCATGCCTACTAAAGCACTAGGTCGGCCGTCTATTAAAATGGTTACGTTTTCATTTCCACGCAAGCTTACGGTTCCTTCTACATCTACTTGTACCGATGGTACATTTCCTAAAACATCGCTTGCATTTCCGCCTCTTATTGATAAATCTTTACCAATATTAAAAACTTTTTTGTCTAAACGAATGTCTACCGTGGTTTTTTCTGCAATAATTACGATTTCATTTAAACTAGCTGTATCTTCTGCAAGCTGAATGGTTCCTAAATCTAAATTTTCGGTAATTGTTTGCTTTGGATATTTTTTAGATTTAAAAGAAATATATTCTGCACTAATCTCATAGGTTCCTTTCGGAGTTTTTATGTTAAACATTCCTTTTTCATCGGTTATACCGCCAGATATTTTTTGAGTTTCAGAATTTCTTAAAACAATTGTTGCGTATTCTAGGGGTTGACGAGATCTAGCATCAATAATTTTACCTGTAATGATTACTTCATTTTCTGATAAAAGCTGTTGCGAAAAAACAATAGATGCTGAAAAGAGACAAAGTAAAAGTGTGGTTATTTTTTTAGTCAAAACGATACGGATTTTAATTTAAGACTACAAAAATCACTTTAAGTTTAGTTTAAACGAGTTAAAAAAAAGTTAAACAAATAAAAGAGGTGTTATTTAGACGATTTCTAAAATGTTTTTAGAAGGCATGATGATATCTGTTTTGAGGTTCATTTTAACCTTCTATTTTATTGAGGTCGAAATAAAGTTGGAAAGAAACTCTAAAAAAAATAGGATTGTTAAATTTATAAAATCGACATGATATTTTCTGAAGGTCGGCCAATAACAGCTTTGTTTTTATGGATGACAATAGGTCTTTCAATTAACTTAGGGTTTTGTATCATAGCTTTGATGATTTCGCTATCTGATAGATCTTTACCCTTAAACGCTTCTTTCCAGACTTTTTCTGTTTTACGGATTAATTGGATAGGAGAGATGTGTAAGAATTCTATAATTTCTGTAAGTTCTTTTTCTGTGGGAACATCTTCTAAATATTTAATAATTTCAAACTTTTTGCCAGAATTTTCTATAAGAGCCAAACCTTCTCTAGATTTTTTGCATCGCGGATTGTGGTATATTTTTATCATTGTGGTTTGAGTTTTAATGTTGATACGTTTGTTAGACTGAAATTATTTTTTTCATTTTAGCCAAAAGCCAAAAGCTAATCACTCTTCTTCTGCCCATTCAGCATTAAATAAGATTTTAAAAACGGATTGATATTCCCATCCATAACGGCATCTACATTACCAGTTTCGTGCGCAGTTCTAACATCTTTTACCAACTTATAAGGATGCATTACATAGTTTCTAATCTGACTTCCCCACTCGTTTTTTAGTTTTCCTGATTCAATTTCGTCTCTAGCAGCTTGCTGTTTTTGTAGTTCAATTTCATATAATTGCGATTTTAGCATTTTCATAGCTGTGGCTCTATTGTCATGTTGCGAGCGCGAATTAGAACAGGAAATCTGAATTCCCGTTGGTTTATGCGTTAACTGAACTTTGGTTTCTACTTTGTTTACATTTTGTCCGCCAGCACCGCTAGATCTTGCGGTAACAATTTCTATGTCGGCAGGATTAATTTCAATTTCTATAGAATCATCAGCAACAGGAAATACATAGACAGAGCCAAAAGTTGTGTGGCGTTTTCCGTTAGAATCAAATGGTGAAATACGAACTAATCGATGCACACCATTTTCTCCTTTTAGCCAACCAAAAGCATAATCGCCCTCAATTTCTATGGTAATCGTTTTAATTCCGGCTACATCACCAGCTTGATAATTGAGTGTTTTTAGTTTAAAACCTTGCTTTTCTGCCCACATAGTGTACATTCTAGACAACATTTCTACCCAATCGCAACTTTCTGTTCCGCCAGCGCCAGCATTAATTTGAATGGTTGCAGACATTGCATCGCCTTCTTCAGAAAGCATGTTTTTAAATTCAATATCTTCTAAAAATGTACTCACTTTTTCAAATTCTTCTTCTATTTCAGATTCTTCAACTTCGCCTTCTTTATAAAAATCATATAAAATGAGGAGGTCTTCGTTTAAGGTAATTGATTTTCTGTAATCTTCTACCCATTTCTTTTTAAAACGGAGTTCTTTCATCACAAGTTCCGCTTTTTTAGGGTTGTTCCAAAAATCAGGATCAACCGTTTGTTCTTCTTCATTCGCAATTTCAATGAGTTTTTTATCAATCTCTAAATAAGATTTTAGTTTCTCAATTCTTTCAGCAATATCTTTAAGTTGGTCTTGTGTGATCATAAGTAGTACAAAAATAATTGAATTTTTAGGAATACTTGTTTTTAAAGTAAATACTTATTTAAAAAGAATTGGATGGAAATTTGGAGATAAAATATAAGTTTTGTGCAAACCCCTGAAAAAAAAAGTTGCGAGGAGATTCGCAAAGTAAACGCAGAGATTCACAGTGTATTTAAAAAAATGATGTAGCGCTGTTTAGCAACGAAAAAGTATTACACAAACATTTGTAGCGTTGTAATATTTTATTTGCTAGACTTTCTTAAATAGAAAAATAAATTTTTAAAAAGAGTAACTTTGATAGAGAGAATTTTAGAGGAAAATAATGGCAGCTTATTAAATTAGAATTTAGATTTATCACTATAATTTTTAATGGATTTAGAATGAACTTATGTATAATTTTATTTAACTTAGAAAATTCTATATTAGCTGTATAAATTGAAAATGAAAGATTATTAAAAAGATGGGCAAAGAGTTAAACGGTAGTTTATTCGATGAGCTTTCTTAAATTATAGAATACGGGAAACAACAAGTAGTATCTAGAGTAAATAGCATTCTTACAATCACGTATTGGCAAATTGGTAAAAAAATAAACGATTATATTTTAAAAAATGAACGTGCTGAATATGGAGGGAAAGTCGTAATAAATTTAGCAAAAGATTTAGAAAAGCAATTTGGAAGAAGTTATACCTTGCGAAACGTTAGAAGAATGATCCAATTTGCAGAACAATTTGATGATTTACAAATAGTGACATCACTGATGACACAATTGAGTTGGACTCATTTTTTGGAATTATTTCCTTTAAAAACAAAGGAGTCTAAACTATTTTATGCTAACAAGATTATAAACGAAAAATGGTCTGTTAGACAAACAAAGTTTCAAATTAAAAGAAAAGCTTTTGAAAGAAAAGAAATAGCAAGTTTATAAACCATTACTGAATTAAAAGATTCACAAAATCCGTTTAAAGATCCTTACTTTCTAGGATTTAAGAATGGCTATTTAGAAAATGATTTGGAAGCCGCTATTTTAAAGGAGATAGAAAATTTTATTTTAGAACTAGGTATAGGTTTTTCTTTTATCGAAAGACAAAAACGAATCATTTTAGATGGCAAAGATTTTTATTTAGATTTACTATTTTTTCATCGAAAATTAAAAAGATTAGTGGTGATTGAGTTGAAAATAGGAGATTTTAAACCCAGTTATAAAGGCCAAATGGAACTTTATTTAAATTGGTTAAAATTTAAATTGGTTAAATAAATATGAAAAGCAAGAAGGTGAAAACCATCCTATCGGATTATTTCTTTGCGCCGGTAAAAGTAACGAACAGATAGAGCTTTTAGAAATGCATAAAGATGGAATTATGGTTGCCGAATATTGGACAGAATTACCACCTAAAAAACAACTAGAACAAAAATTACATAGCTTGTTAATAGAGGCTAAAGCTAAAATAGAGCAAAATAAAACTCTAAAATAATCCAGAAAAAATAACGTTTTATATAAAAATCATATTATGAATAAATCAATACTCATTTTTTTATTACTTTTTCTTTCTCTTAATAGTTTTTCTCAATTTTTTATTGATAAAAGCGAAAAAAACCTTCAAGAAGGAATTACGAAATACGAAGGATATTTTACATTCTATTATGATGTAAAAACAGATAAAGTATTTCTACAAATTGAAAATTTGGCAGACGAATTTCTTTATATACGTTCGCTTTCTCAAGGAATTGGTTCAAATGATATAGGTTTAGATAGAGGGCAATTGGGTGATGGAGTAGTTGTTCTTTTTAAGCGAGCGGGTAATAAGTTATTACTGATTCAGCCAAATCAAGATTTTAGAGCAATTACAGATAATGAAGAAGAAAAAAACTCGGTAAAAGAAGCCTTTGCAAAATCTGTTTTGCATGGATTTATCATCAAAGAAGAGAAAAAAGGAATGTATTTAGTTGATGCAACTGATTTTTTCATGAGAGATGCGCACGGAGTAGCTTCAACTTTAGCAAGAAATGACCAAGGAAGCTATAGTTTGGACAAAAGTAAATCTGCTTTTTATTTAGAGAGAACCAAGGCTTTTCCGAAAAATGTTGAGTTTGATTTGATGTTGACGTTCAAAGGAACTCCAAAAGGATATAATATAAGAAGTGTAACTCCAGATGCAAGTTTGGTTACTGTGCATCAACATCATTCTTTTGTGGCATTGCCAGATAATAAATACGAACCAAGAAAATTTGATCCAAGATCGGGTTCAAATCAAATGAGTTATATGGATTATTCCACGCCTGTAAATGAATCGATCACAAAACGATTTATCCAAAGACATCGGTTAGAGAAGAAAAATCCGAATGCAGCAATTTCACAAGCTATAGAACCTATAATTTACTATTTAGACAGCGGAACTCCAGAACCTGTGCGCTCTGCATTATTAGATGGCGGACGATGGTGGAATCAAGCTTTTGAGGCCGCAGGGTATAAAGATGCTTTTCAGTTTAAAATGTTGCCCGAAGATGCAGATATGTTAGATGTTCGTTATAATGTTGTGCAATGGGTGCATCGATCTACTAGAGGTTGGAGTTATGGTGCAAGTATTGCTGACCCAAGAACTGGCGAAATTATAAAAGGACATGTAAGTTTAGGAAGTTTGCGAATTCGTCAAGATTTTTTAATTGCACAAGCCTTGCAAGCACCCTATAAAAATAATACAGTTGATGATGATTTTGCGTTGCAAATGGCTTTGGCAAGAATTAGACAATTAGCTGCGCATGAAATCGGGCATACGTTAGGGTTTGCGCATAATTTTGCAGCAAGTACCAACGGAAGAGCTTCTGTGATGGATTATCCGCATCCGAAATTTACAATAAAAGATGATAAAATTGATTTTTCTGATGCCTATGATACAAAAATAGGCGCTTGGGATAAAGTGATTGTTGCCTATTCTTATCAAGATTTTACAGAAGATAAAAATGAATTAGAAGCATTAAATTCCATTTTAGAAAATGCGTTTGCGAGCGGATTAAAATATTTATCAGATTCAGATGCAAGGCCGTCAGGAAGTGCAAGTGCAAGCGCTCATTTATGGGATAATGGTGGTAATATTCATGATGAATTGTACAACCTTTTAAAAGTAAGAAAAATGGCGATTGCAAATTTTTCTGTGGATAATATGAAGACAAATCAACCGTATTCTGTGCTAGAAGATGTCTTTGTACCACTTTATTTTTTACATCGTTTTCAAACAGAAGCAACTGCAAAGTTAATTGGTGGTTTAAACTATAGTTATGCTGTAAAAGGCGGAACTCAAAAAGTAGTAGAAAGAGTTTCTGGAACAACAGAAAGAATTGCATTACAAGCAGTTTTAAAAACGATTGCTGTTGAAGAAATAGCAATTCCGAGAGAAAAGTTAGCGCTTTTTCCGCCAAGAGCTATTGGCTATGGTAGAACTCGTGAATCTTTTAAAAGTAAGTTAGGGGTTTCTTTTGATGCTTTTTCTGCGGTAGAAACTGCTGCTGAAATGACCTTGAGTTTTTTACTGCATCCGCAAAGATTGTCGAGATTGATAGCACACAAAAGTTTAGATGAAAAACAGTTAGGTTTAGTAGAGTTACTAGATGAATTAATTGCTAAAACGATCAAAAAGAATCACAAAGACAATTATTATCAAGAGTTACAAAATGTGATTAATATGGAAGTTTTAGAGCAGTTATTTTATGCATCCACTTTAAAAAATCAATACAAACAAGTACATGCCATTGTGAGTTTTAAGCTAGATGAAATTGCATCCATCTTAAAAAATAAAAAAGCTACTGGAACGCAAAAAATATATGATCAGGCGATGGTAAAAATGATTGAAGGTTTTATGAAAAATCCGACGTCATTTCAAAAAACAGATGCTCCTCAAATTCCGGATGGTTCGCCAATTGGGAGTGCTTATTAAATAGAAATAATAAATAACAGTTTGTCAGTAGGAGTGAATTTGTAAAGAATGAACAAATTTGTATCGAGAACAATTTTAATGTCGAATTAAAAAAAAGTTCTCGATACAATTTTTATTTTCCACTTTGTTTCAACTAAAATCACTCGAACTGATAGTATAGATAAAAATTATGATTATAGACTTAATATCAGATACAGTAACCAAACCAACGCCACAAATGTTGGAAGTAATGATGCATGCAAAAGTTGGCGATGACGTTTTTAAAAGTGATCCGACGGTTAATGAATTGCAAGAGAAAGCGGCAAAATTATTCGGCATGGAAGATGCACTTTTTTTTCCATCAGGAACCATGGCAAATCAAACAGCTATAAAGTTACATACACAACCTGGCGATAAATTAATTTGTGATAAATATGCGCATGTTTACAATTACGAAGGTGGCGGAGCCGCCTTTAACTCTGGAGTAACCTGCAAACTAATTGATGGAGATAGAGGGATGTTTACTGCTGCGCAATTGCAAGAAGCTGTTGCTGGTAGATCGGATATTCACGTTCCGTATTCAAGATTGGTTTGTGTTGAAAATACCACAAATAAAGGAGGAGGTGCTTGTTGGGATTTTACGGAACTAGAGAAGGTTCAGAAGGTTGCCAAAGAAAATAATTTAGCGTTCCATTTAGACGGCGCGCGTTTGTTTAATGCATTTGTGGCAAAAAATGAGTCGGCAAAACAATATGGGCAATTATTTGATACCATTTCTATCTGTTTGTCCAAAGGTTTAGGGGCGCCAATTGGCTCTGTTTTATTAGGTTCTAAAGAACATATTGCAAAAGCATTAAGAATTAGAAAGTTGTTTGGTGGCGCTATGAGACAAGCTGGTTTTTTAGCGGCAGCAGGTATTTATGCGCTCGATTATCATGTAGACCGATTAGCAGAAGATCATCAAAAAGCAAAAGAAATAGGTGTTCTTTTAAACACACTTTCTTACGTTACCAAAGTAGCACCTATTGAAACGAATATTATCATTTTTTATGTGGATGAAAAAATAGGTGCAGACAATTTTATCAAAAAAATGAAAGAAAAAAATATTCTTTTAACACCGATGGGCGAGGGGAGAATTAGAATTGTTACGCATTTAGATTATACAAATGAAATGCATGAAATTCTCTTAAAAGAACTTAAAAATTTTTAGAAGTAAAAACGGATAACAGGTGAAAAAGGTGAAGCAAAAATACTTTTATTTTCATCATATAAAACATCGTAACGAATACCTACTGCAAATCTACCTTGGTTATACGCGATCCCTAGATGGAGTGCAGGGAAATTTGTGTTTATAGAACCAAATGGGTCTTGTTGTTTTGCAAAATTATAATCAAATTCGCCTGAAAACTGAATTCCGAAATTCGTTTGATATAAAGAGATTAAACTGGTACCATATACCTGTGTTGTAAAGTCGTTAATTTCTGAATATAAATAATTGACACCTGCACCCAAAGCAAAACCATTATCAAAATTATAAATGGCACTTGGTGATATTCCGATAGTGGTTTGGTTTCCGAAACCAACTGAAAATCCACCACCAAATTGCACGTTTTCCCAAAAGTTGTTTCGTTGTTGAGAAAAAGAAATAAGTGAGAAACTTAAAAATAAAAAGAGTATTGTTTTTTTCATAACGTTTACTTTAGGTAGCGCTTTCTAATTTGGACAATTCTTTATAATTTCTATTTAATTTTTTTAGTAAAATACCGTAAATTAATTTGTAAAAAAACCAAAGTAGCACCATAAAAATTATGATTGCAATTATTTGACTTATAATGGTAATTGTTATTAATTGATTAATGTCTATCGATAAGTTTTCTGGATTCATCACCTTCATCAGTTTATCAGAATCACTCATTAAAACAATATTAAGCGCCAAACTAGAGAGAAATACAATGGCAAGATTGTAATACACATAAAATTTTACAGTATTTCTAATATTTAAAATTCGTTGTATTAAGCTTTTCGTATTCTCAATAATTGATATTTTTTTAAAGCTAGCATAAAAGAAATACAAAAAAACAATAATGATTATATAGTGCAAAATCATAAAAAAGCTCACCTGCTTTTCTAAATTTAAATCGCTGTATATTTTATAAAAACTATCTGGTACTAATAGATTTATGCTTAACCAAAAAGCAAGTTCTAAAACACCAACAATAAAAATCCATTTTACAATAGATGACGATTTAGAATGCGCCATTTTGTATATATCAACAGCAGAAAGTTTATGAGTTTCTTCGGGCTGATTGTCCCAAACTTTTTTATAATTTTCTAATAAATCCATAGTTATGGGTTTAAAATATTTTTTAATTTTTCTTTTGCTCTGTTCATTTTTACTCTTGCATTTACAGAAGAGATACCCAATGTTTCTGATATTTCTTTATAGGGTTTGTCTTCTAAATACAAAAAAATTAAGGCCTTTTCAATATCATTTAATTGGTGTATTGCATTGTACAAAGCACTCAACTGTTTTTCTTCGGTATCATCATAATCAGATGCTTTTATTTTAAAAGCAACATCACTAATATCTTGCGTTTTAACAGCTCTTGTAGATTTTCTATATAAAGATATTGCCGTATTTAGAGCAACTCTGTACATCCAGGTACTAAATTTCGAATCTCCTCTAAACTTTGAATAATTTTTCCAAAGTTGAATAGTGATTTCTTGAAACAAATCTTTGTGCGCATCTTGATTTGTAGTGTATATTCTACAAATTTTGTGCGCTATATTTTGATTTTGTTCAAAGTCTGATAAAAATTTAGTCTCTAAATCTCGTTGCACCTTTAATTGATTCTTTTAGTTTATTAGTAGTTAAAAAGTTAAAAATGTTACATTTTTCTATAATTAATTTTTTATTTAAATAATATTACTAGCTTTGTTGAATATAAAACGAATTGCATTGAACAATATTAAGCAAGATTTTACTATTAAAGACCTTGAGAATATATCTGGAATAAAGGCACATACCATTAGAATTTGGGAAAAGCGGTATAATCTATTAGAGCCAAAAAGGACAGAAACAAATATTCGATACTACACGCCAGAGAATTTAACAAAACTATTAAATATTGTTTTGTTAAACAAAAACGGATTTAAAATATCTAAAATTGCCGCAATGTCAGATGATGATATTACGCTGAAATCAAGAGAGCTAGCCTTTAATATTGGGGTAAATGACGAAGCAATAAATTCGTTTAAAGTAGCAATGTTTCAGTTTGATAAAATCATCTTTAACAACACGTATAACACTTTATTACAGAAAAAAACTTTTAGAGAAATTTTTAAGGATGTTTTTTTACCATTTTTAGAGCAAATTGGTTTGCTGTGGCAAACAGAAACTTTGCTGCCAGCGCACGAGCATTTTATATCAAATTTAATTGCACAGAAAATTCAAACAAACACAGAAAAATTACAATACGGTATTACAGATAACAATAAAACGTATGTATTATTTTTGCCAGAAAACGAGATTCATGAATTAGGATTGTTGTATTTAAATTACGAATTGGTTTTAAGAGGATTTCATACTATATATTTAGGGCAAAGTTTACCGCTTAATAATTTGAATTACTTTTTAGACAGCGAACGACAAATTTGTTTTATATCGTCTTTTACAATTCAGCCTTATGATGAAAAAATAGAAGACTATTTTCGTGAAGTAAATGAGGTAATGGAGGGTACAAAAAATAAATTTATTGCCGTTGGTAGAAAGGTGGAAAAAGTAAAGCACCTTCAATTAAATGAAAATATTTCATTATTTGATTCCATGGCAGATTTGTTAAAAGACTTATAAAAATCAAATCACTTCATCATCTTGTTTAATAAAATTATATCTTTGTTCAACAAATTTTTTCAATGAATAAAAACGCATACATAATCGGTTCGGGCTTTTCATCATTATCTGCATCTTGCTATTTAGCAAAAGCAGGTTATAATGTAACAGTTTTAGAGAAAAATGATACTTTAGGAGGCAGAGCAAGACAATATAGTAAAGATGGTTTTACATTCGATTTAGGACCATCTTGGTATTGGATGCCAGATGTCTTTGAACGTTTTTTTGGTGATTTTGGTAAAAAACCATCAGACTATTACACTTTAGATAAATTAAGTCCTGGTTACGAAGTTTATTTTGGAAACAACGATTCTGTAAAAATTTCTGATAGGCTAGAAGAGATTTATCAACTTTTTGAAGAAGAAGAAAAAGGGAGTAGTGCACATTTAAAAAGTTTTTTAGATTCTGCGAAAGCTAATTACGATACAGCGATAAAAGATTTGGTATACAAACCAGGTATTTCGCCGTTAGAATTAGTCAATTCTACAACAATAGCAAGAGTTACACAGTTTTTTTCTACCATTAGAACGCAAGTTCGAAAAAATATAAAGAGTCCTAAATTAATTAAAATTTTAGAGTTTCCTGTATTGTTTTTAGGTGCAAAACCTAGTAATACACCTGCTTTTTATAATTTTATGAACTACGCAGATTTTGGTTTGGGTACTTGGCACCCAAGAGGTGGTATGTATAAAGTAGTTGAAGGGATGGTTACTTTAGCAGAAAGTTTAGGTGTTCAGTTTAGAACAAATGCCAACGTTACAGAAATCTTAACAGATGCAAATAAAAATGTAACAGGGTTGATGCTTGATCATGAAAAAATTGATGCGGAATTAGTTTTGAGTGGCGCCGATTATCATCATACAGAAACCTTGATAGATCAAAGTTTAAGACAATATTCAGAAAAGTACTGGGATAAGAAAACTTTTGCACCTTCATCGCTGTTATTTTATGTTGGGTTTGATAAAAAAATAAAAAACGCAAGTCATCATACGTTATTTTTTGATACAGATTTTGATGCACATGCAGAAGAAATATACGATCATCCGCAGTGGCCAACAGATCCTTTGTTTTATGCTAATTTTACTTCTATGACAGATGCAACTTCGGCACCAGAAGGCAAAGAAGCAGGTTTTTTCTTGATACCATTATCACCCGGATTGAATGATACAGAAGAATTAAGAGAAACTTATTTTCATAAAATTATTGATAGGTTTGAGAAATTAACAAACCAAGAAATTAAATCAAGTGTGTTATTTAAGCGATCTTTTTGTGTACAAGATTTTAAAGACGAGTATAATTCTTACAAGGGTAATGCATATGGTATGGCAAATACTCTTTTACAAACTGCTTTTTTAAGACCAAATATTAAAAGTAGTTTGGTAAATAATTTGTATTTTACGGGTCAATTAACAGTACCCGGTCCAGGAGTTCCTCCAGCATTAATATCTGGTAAAATAGCATCAGAGTTAATTATTAAAAATCAGTAAGAGTATGAAAGAATTATTCGATAGCGTTTGTAATAGTTGCAGTGAATTGGTTACTAAAAGATATAGTACCTCTTTTTCTATGGCTGTGAATACTTTATCGCCAAAAATAAGGACTGATATTTATAATATTTACGGTTTTGTGCGTTTTGCAGATGAAATTGTAGATACTTTTCATGAGTATGATAAAGAAGAATTAATGACGCACTTTGAGCGGGATTATTATTTTGCAACGAAACATGGAATTAGCTTAAACCCTATTTTAAATTCTTTTCAACAGACAGTTAAAAGGTATAAAATTCCAGACCACATGGTGCAAGCTTTCTTAAAAAGTATGAAAGCAGATTTGCACAAAACGGAATATTCTACGAAAGAAGAATATGATGAATACATTTATGGTTCTGCAGATGTTGTAGGGTTAATGTGCTTAAAAGTGTTTGTAAACGGAGATGATGCAATGTTCGACGAGTTAAAAGATGCAGCAATGCGTTTGGGATCTGCTTTTCAAAAAGTTAATTTTTTAAGAGATTTAAAAGACGATTATGAAGTGTTAAATCGTTCTTATTTTCCGAATATCGATTTGGGCAAATTAACGCAAGAATCGAAACAAATAATTATAGATGAAATAGAAGCCGATTTTGATTATGCTTACAAAAATGGGATTTTAAAATTACCTGTTGAAGCAAAATTTGGTGTTTATATGGCCTATAGATATTATAGAAGGCTGCTTAAAAAGTTGAGTAATGTGCCATCGGAAAGAATTATGGATACAAGAATTAGAATTTCCGATCCAATGAAAATTAATTTGTTGGCAAGAAGTTATGTGAAATATAAATTGAATATTATATAAGTATGTTTTTTCTAACAACTTTAGGTGTTTTTTTAACAATGGAAGGTGTTTCGTGGTGTACTCATAAATATGTGATGCATGGTTTTGGTTGGTTCTTGCATGAAGATCATCATCAACCTAAATACGACGGTTTTGAAAAAAATGATGCTTTTTTTGTCATTTTTGCTTTACCAAGCATGCTACTTTTATATTTTGGAGGAGGTGCAGGGAACACTTATTTAGTGGCTATAGGTCTAGGTATTTTATTTTATGGTATCGCCTATTTTTTAATTCATGATGTTTTAATTCATCAACGATTTAAATGGTTTAAACATACAAATAATAGGTATTTAAAGGGGTTGAGAAAAGCGCATAAAATTCATCATAAAAATATGGGCAAAGAAGAAAGCCAGTGTTTCGGAATGTTATTTGTGCCGCTAAAATATTTTCAAAAACCAAAAATTTAAGCTTCTAAAGGTTTTATGTTCTATTTTAATATAATACTTGTCTTCAATTGAACTTTAATCTAACACCTGTTAATCAAAGTTAATGATACTTAACTGCCATGTTTTCTCATTTATGACTAAATTTACCTCAATAAAACTTGTATGAATTATTACGACTACATAATTGTTGGCGGAGGTGCATCTGGGTTAATGATGGCTTATAGAATGTCTAAAGATACTTTTTTTGATGATAAAACCATTTTAATTTTAGAGAAAGAAAAGAAAGATACCAATGATAGAACTTGGTGTTATTGGGAGAAAGAAAATGGTGAATGGGACACTATTTTAAGTGCTTCATGGGACAAAATTATCTTTAAAAGCGATTCTTATAAAGCGAAAGAAAATATTGTACCCTATAAATATAAAATGATTCGAAGTAAAGATTTTTACTTGAAAATCTGGAATCAATTAAAGCGTAAACAAAATATTAGTTTTCAGAAAGATACAGTTATTAGTATTCATCAGCTGGATAATGAGGCAGAAGTAATAGCAGAAAATCAAGTTTTTAAAACGAAAACGCTCATCAATAGTATTCTTTTTACGGATGCCTATAAAAAGCAAATTGAATTCCCTGTTCTACAGCAACATTTTGTTGGTTTTTTTATAAAAACGAAAGAAGATTCTTTTGATAATACCGCAGCTACTTTTATGGATTTTACAGTTGAGCAGCGAGGAAATACTCGTTTTATGTATATTTTGCCAACTAGTAAAAATGAGGCTTTGTTTGAATATACCTTGTTTTCACAAGATGTTTTAGCGTATGATATCTATAAAACAGAAATCGAAAAATATTTAGAAAATAAAAACATTACCGAGTACGAAATTTTAGAAAAAGAACAAGGTTCCATACCGATGACTTGCTATAAGTTTTGGGAACAAAATTCAGAAAATATTATTCATATTGGTACGGCGGGCGGTTGGTCTAAAGCAAGTACGGGGTTTACTTTTAACAACACCACAAAGAAAACCACCAAACTTGTGAACTTCCTAAAACAAAATCTACCTTTAGTCGAATTTCATAAAGTCAGTAAATTTTGGTATTATGATTTATTATTATTAGATATTTTACATGAAAAAAATCATTTAGGTTCTTCTATTTTTTCCCAGTTATTTAAGCGTACTCCCGTGCAAAAGATATTTAAATTTTTAGATGAGGAGACACTCTTTTATGAGGATTTGCAAGTCATGCTAAAAATGCCACCCAAAAATTTTATTAGAGCTGTATTCAAAAGAATTTTCTAATAGCTATTTTAGATGGTTTTCTTTTTTTTATCAAAAGTAAAACGTAAAATTTCGTTTATAAATCTGAACTAATTCTATTATTCTCTATGTAAGTTTTTCGAATACTATTATTTGGGATATTTCTCACGAATCTTATCCAAACTTAAATTATGAATACTACCCACATGAGAGTGTTGTTTTCCTAAATCTGGTTTGTAAGATCCATCCTGAACTTGTCCGCCAATTTTTTGATAGGCTTCTCTAAAAGACATCCCTTCTACCACTAAATTATTGATGCTATCTACTGTAAATAAGTATTGATATTTCTCATCATTCAAATCAATATCTTTTACAATTACCTGTTGGATGGAGTAATTGAAAATGTCTAAAATATCTTTTACATCTTCAAAAGCATTGATAATATTTTCCTTTAATAGTTGATAATCTCTGTGATAACCCGTTGGTAAATTGTTGGTAATCATGACCATTTCTGTGTGTAAAGCCTGAATTTTATTGCATTTTCCACGGATCAATTCAAAAACATCAGGATTTTTCTTGTGTGGCATAATGCTACTTCCGGTTGTTAATTCATCAGGAAAAGAAATAAAATTAAAATTCTGACTCATATACAAACAAACATCCATGGCAAAACGAGACATGGTATTGCACAATCCGCCTAAAGCAGAGGCAATAGAGCGCTCACTTTTTCCTCTACTTAATTGTGCCGCAACTACATTGTATTTTAAAGTAGCAAAATTTAATTCTTTAGTCGTTAATTCTCTATCAATAGGAAAAGAACTACCATAACCTGCAGCTGAACCCAAAGGATTTTGGTCTACCACTTTAGAAACCGCATTGAGCATATATACATCGTCAATTAGTAATTCTGCATACGCCGAAAACCATAAGCCAAATGAGGATGGCATTGCAACTTGCAAATGCGTATAACCAGGTAATAAACTTGTTTTGTGTGTTTCGGCTAATCCTAAAAGCGTATCAAAAAGTGTTTTCGTTTTATCGTTAATAATTGCTAAATTCTCTTTATAATATAATTGCAAAGCCACTAAAACTTGATCATTTCTAGAGCGAGCCGTATGAATTTTCTTACCAACTTCTCCTAATTTATCGGTCAATTCCCATTCAATTTTAGAATGGACATCTTCAAAAGAGGCTTCAATAATAAACGTACCCTTTTCGATATCAGTGGCTAATTCTTTCAAACCTCTTTTTAAGTCTTTCAATTCATCAGCAGTAATAATACCAATAGACTCTAACATTATTGCGTGCGCCAAAGATGCTTGTACATCATATTTTGCAATATGCATATCAATTTCTCTGTCGTTACCAACGGTGAATTTTTCTATCTGTTTGTCTATTGAAAATCCTTTATCCCAAAGTTTCATATATGTTTAGTTTGT
This sequence comes from Polaribacter sp. IC066, assembly GCF_007997085.1. Taxonomy (GTDB): domain Bacteria; phylum Bacteroidota; class Bacteroidia; order Flavobacteriales; family Flavobacteriaceae; genus Polaribacter. The sequence continues at coordinate 44,025 of NZ_VORR01000014.1, read as the reverse complement.
GGTTTTTAGTTGATGGTTTTTAGGTTTCAGTATGCACCAAAAACCATCAACCAAAAACTAACAACCAATTTATAGTACTCGATTCAATAATTCTACATAAATTTCAATTCCCTCTTCAATTTCAGCTAAATAAATAAACTCATCAGCCGAGTGAGAACGGGTGCTATCTCCAGGTCCCAATTTTAAAGATTGGCAAGTTAAGCAAGCTTGATCTGATAGGGTAGGAGAACCATAGGTTTCTCTTCCCATTGCAATTCCTGCCTTTATTAAATCGTGTTCTTTAGAAATAGCAGAGGAATTTAAACGTAAACTTCTTGGAGTAATTTTTGTGCAAGGTGATTTTTCCTGTAAAATATCTGAAATTTCTTGATTAGAATAGGCATCGTTTACACGAACATCAACTACTAAATCTACATGGGCAGGAACCACATTATGCTGTGAACCAGCATTTATTTGAGTAATAGTCATTTTTACATCTCCTAGAGCTTCAGAAGTTTTTTCAAAGGTAAAATCTTTAAACCATTGCAACACTTCGATGGTATTGTAAATTGAATTGTTGTCATTTGGATGTGCGGCATGACTTGGAGTTCCGGCGACAACGGCATCAAAAACAACCAAACCTTTTTCTGCAATCGCTAAATTCATTAAAGTTGGTTCGCCAACAATTGCCACATCAATAAACGGAATTATTGGCAACATACTGTTCAATCCGTTTTTACCACTATTTTCTTCTTCTGCAGAAGCAACAATCACCAAATTATACTTTAAATTTTCTTGCGCGTAAAAATTAGTGAAAGTTGCTATTAAGGAAACCAAACAACCACCAGCATCATTAGATCCTAAACCGTATAATTTTCCGTCTTCAACAATCGCTTTAAAAGGATCTTTTGTGTAGGCCGAATTTGGTTTTACCGTATCATGATGAGAGTTTAATAATAAGGTTGGTTTGCTTTCATCAAAATATTTGTTGGTTGCCCAAATATTATTTTTTGTTCTTTTAAACGGAATTTCATTTTCCAAAAACCAGCCTTCAATCAATTTTGCTGTGTTTTCTTCTTCGGTTGAAAATGATTGAGTTTCAATCAAGTTTTTTAAAAGGGAAATTGCGTTTGCTGTTAATTTTTTTATATTCATTGTCATAAGGTAATCGTGGTGAAAAACTTGTTTTCTTTTGTGAACATGGATAAATTTCCAATATGTACTTTAGACACACCGTTATGTAAAGCATCAAAACAATTCTCTAGTTTAGGAATCATTCCGTCGGTAATAGTTTTATTCGCTAATAATTCTTGATAGGTTTTAGAATTGATATTTTTGATTACAGATTTTTTATCCGTAAAATCTTTTAAAACCCCATTTAATTCAAAACAATAATAAATTGATGTTTTATAAATTCCACTCATTCCAACGGCAAGTGTACTTGCAATTGTATCTGCGTTTGTGTTTAATAATTGTCCGTTTCCATCGTGTGTAATTGCACAAAAAACAGGCGTAAACTCAGCTTGAATTAATTTATCAATAGAATTCGACGCCACTTCTTTTACATCACCCACAAAACCAAAATCGATCTCTTTTACAGGTCTTTTATCAGATTTTATACTGTTGATGTCTGCACCTGTTAAACCAATCGCATCAATCTGTAAAGCTTGTAATTTTGCCACAATATTTTTGTTAACTAAACCTCCATAAACCATGGTAATTACCTCTAATGTTTCGGCATCCGTAATGCGCCTACCGTTAATCATTTTAGAGTTAATGCCTAATTTAGAGGCAATATGGGTTGCTCGTTTACCGCCTCCATGCACTAAAATTTTTTTTCCTGCTAGTTTAGAAAACAATTTTAGAAATGCATGTAAAGAAGTTTCATCTTCAATAATATTTCCTCCAATTTTTATGATTGATAGTTTTTCCATTTTATTTTATTGCAATGGGTTTAAAACCATTGTTATTCATTTTCTAATATCTTTTTTAAAACCAATTGTGCCGCAAAAGTTCTATTATTTGCTTGTTCAATAACTAAAGAAGAATCGCTATCTAAAACAGCATCCTCAACTACCATATTTCTTCTTACAGGCAAACAATGCATGAATTTCGCAGCGCCTATTTTTTCTTTGGTAATCATCCAATCAGCATCTGTGTTTAGAATTTTTCCATAATCATCATAAGAACTCCAATTTTTTGTGTACACAAAATCGGCATCTCTAAAAGCTTCTTTTTGATTATGATAAATCGGTGTGTCTTTTGTAATTTCTGGATTTAAATTATATCCTTCAGGATTTGCAATAACAAATTCTACATCCATTTTTTGCATCGCTTGTGTAAAACTATTTGCAACAGCATGTGGTAATGCTTTTACGTGTGGCGCCCAACTTAATACCACTTTAGGTCTCTTTTTTGTTGAGTTTTCAGAGATGGTAATTGCATCTGTTAAACCTTGTAAAGGATGACCTGTAGCACTCTCCATACTTACAATTGGTACAGAAGCAAATTTTACAAACGATTTTAAAACCTGTTCAGATTCGTCTTTTTCTTTGTCTGTTAAACTAGGAAAAGCTCTTACTGCAATGACATCGCAATATTGCGAAACTACCGCAGCAGCTTCTTTAATATGCTCTGCTGTGTTGCCATTCATAATTGTTCCGTCGCCAAATTCAATGCCCCAAGCATCACCAGAAACATTCATCACAATCGGATTCATTCCTAAATTTAAAGCTGCTTTTTGGGTGCTTAAGCGGGTGCGTAAACTCGAATTAAAAAACAACAAGCCCAAGGTTTTGTTTTTTCCTAGTTCGATGTTTTTTAAAGGATTTGCTTTTAATTCTTGGGCTTCTTCAATCCAAGAATTGATGTTGTCGATGTCGTTTATAGATGTGTAATTTTTCATTCTTATTATTTTGGCAAGGGGTTGAAACCCCTTGCTATTGACCTCATTTTATTCGTGTAAACGGCACTTTATTGTCAAAAGCATTTGTTATAAAATGATCTTCTAAACCGTTTACAATCCATGTTTCTATATTTGCATTTTTCGTTAAGGAAGCAGCTTCAATTTTAGACTGCATTCCTCCACTTCCATGTGTAGATTTCGAATTGACAACTTCTTTTAATAAGTCTTCAAAATTGTCAACTTCTTCAATTGTTTTTGGAGCCTTATTTTTGATGGATTCTTTTGTGTAAATTCCGAATGTATTTGTGGCAATGATCAACAAATCAACCTCTAATAAAACTGCTGTTAAAGCTGCTAATTTATCATTGTCGCCAAACTGAATTTCATCTGTAGCCACCGTATCATTTTCGTTGATAATCGGAATGTAATTATTCTGTACCAAAATATTAATGGTATTCACGATATTGGTTTTACTTTGTTTTCTCTCAAAATCTGAATAGGAGAGTAAACATTGTGAAGTTAACAAACCATATTCTCTAAAAATTTCTTGATAAATTCTGATTAAATGTGGCTGACCGATGGACGCCAAAGCTTGTTTTACAAAAATTGCCGATTGTTTACTTTCTAACTTTACAAATTGTTTTGCAACGGCAATTGCACCAGAGCTTACAATAATAAATTCGCAACTATCTTTGAGTTTTGCAATTTGATTTGCAATATCTTCAATTTTGCCTCTAGAAATATTATTAGTTTCTTTGGTAAGGGTATTAGAACCTACTTTTAGTAAAATGCGTTTCTTTTTTTGCATGTTAATTTCTTCTCTAATTCTTTAAAGCAGCAATCAAGCCCTCAAAAAATTGATCAATATGTTTTTTCTCTACATTTAATGGAGGTAATATTCGCAATAATTTTTTGTTTGCAGCGCCTCCAGTAAAAATATGATAGTCGTAAATTAATTTCTTTCGCAATTCGCTTACTTCAAAATTAAACTCTAAACCCAACATTAATCCTCTTCCTTTGATATTTTTTATCTGCGGAATCGTTTTTGCAATTTTGATAAAATAGTCAGCAATGATGTTTACATTATCCATCAAATTATCTTCTTCAATTACATTTAAGACCGATAAACCTGCAACGCAAGCCAAATGATTGCCCCCAAAAGTGGTGCCTAACATTCCGAATTTTGCTTTGATATGTGGGTGAATTAAAATACCACCAATAGGAAATCCATTGCCCATTCCTTTGGCAATCGAAATAATATCTGGCGTTACTTTATAATGTTGAAAGGCAAAAAACTTTCCCGAACGGCCATAACCAGATTGTACTTCATCAGCAATAAACATTGTATTGTTGGCTTTACAAAGTAAATCTAGTTGTTCAAAAAAATCAGCCGTTGCCTGATCTAATCCACCAACACCTTGAATAAATTCAACAATTATAGCACAAACATCTCCTTTTTCAAGTTCGGTCTTAACAGTCTCAAGATTATTTAAATCTAAAATAGTAACTTTTTGTTGTGCGTTTATCGGTGCAATAATAGTTGCATTATCGGTTGCGGCAACTGCAGCGGAAGTACGACCATGAAAACCATTTTTAAAAGCGATAACCCTTGATTTTTCAGTTTTAAAGGAAGCTAATTTTAAAGCATTCTCATTGGCTTCTGCACCTGAATTACACAAAAATAATTCGTAATCTTTACAACCAGAAAGTGATTCTATTTTATCTGCTAATTGCTGTTGTAACGGATTCTGAATGGCATTTGAATAAAAACCTAATTTAGCAACTTGACTTGTAATCGCCTCCACATATTTTGGATGCGCGTGCCCAATAGAAATCACAGCATGACCGCCATATAAATCTAAATATTCAGTATTATTTTCGTCATATACATAGACTCCCTTTGCGGAAACAGGAGTAACATTATATAAAGGATACACATTAAATAGTGGCATAGTGTTAGTTTTTTATTTGATTTATTTTATTAAAAGAAGCATTGATGCCTTTTATCAAAGAAGAGCTTAATCCTTGATGTTCCATTTCGTTTAAACCTTCAATGGTGCAGCCTCCGGGAGTTGTAACTCTGTCTATTTCGGCTTCAGGATGGTTACCAGATTCTTTTAATAAACTAGCAGCGCCAAAGCAAGTTTGCATAGCTAATTCGTGCGCTTTATGCGCTTCAAATCCTAATTGAATAGCACCTTGCGTTGTTGCACGAATCATACGCATCCAAAAAGCAATTCCGCTTGCACAGATAACTGTTGCAGCTTGTAGTTGCTCTTCTGGAATCTCCATAGAAAGACCTAAACTATTAAAAATAGTTTTTGCTATTGTTGCCTTTTCTTTGCCTTTTTCATTGGTAGCAATACAGGTCATAGATTGCCCAACTGCGGCGGCTGTATTGGGCATGGCACGGATGATAAAATGTTTAGCGCCAATGATATTTTCTATTTTACCAATCGAAAAACCAGTGATTACAGAAATTAGTACTTGTTCTTTAGAAAGTTTATATTTTAAGTTATCTAAAATACCTTTTAGGTGTCTTGGTTGCACTGCAAAGATTATAATTTCAGAATTTTTAACAGCTTCTTCATTATCAGTAGTTAAGGTTACTGCTTTGTAACGATTAAATTCTTCTATAGAATCTAAATTTCGTTTTGCAAGATATAATGAGCTTACCACGTTGTTTTTCAGTAATCCTTTTGCTATGGATTGACCTAAACTTCCTGCGCCTATAATTGCTACTTTCATATTTGTTAGTTTTATCCTGCAAGGACTTTTTTTGACCTTGAAGGTTTCAAATTCTTAACTTATAATTTAATTTTTACTTACAAGTTTTTGAAACCTTGCAAGAAAACACAATGGATTAAAAATAATTCGCTTTTAAATTCAATCCTAAAGTTTCTTCAAACCCGTACATTAAATTCATATTCTGAATTGCCTGACCAGAAGCTCCTTTTAAAAGGTTGTCTATGACGCTTGTTATTAATAATTTATTGTTGTGTTTTACCAAATGGATAAAACATTTATTTGTGTTAACTACTTGCTTTAAATGAACATCAATATCAGCAACAAATGTAAAAGCTGCATTTTTGTAATAGTTTTTATACATTTTTTTAGCTTCTTCAATACTACCCTCAAATTTTGTGTAGGTAGTTGCGAAAATTCCTCTTGAGAAGTTTCCTCTGTTTGGAACAAAATTAATTTCTGAATTAAAATTAGACTGTAACTGATGCACTGTTTGATTTATTTCTCCTAAATGTTGATGAGAAAAAGCCTTATAATGAGAAAAATTATTATCCCTATGCGTAAAATGTGTGGTTGCAGACAATGAAGTTCCTGCGCCAGTTGCCCCGGTAACTGCATTGATGTGAACATCATTTTGCAATATATTATTTGCAGCCAAAGGTAAAATGGCCAATTGTAAAGCTGTTGCAAAACAACCCGGATTTGCAATGTGCTTTGCAGATTTTATAGCCTCTTTCTGTAATTCAGGCAATCCATAAATAAACTCTTTACCTTCAAAAGTTTTATCAGCAATCAATCTAAAATCATTACTTAAATCGATAATTTTTGTGTTTTCAGAAAAGGTGTTTTTTTGCAAAAAAGCAGTCGAATTTCCGTGCCCTAAACATAAGAATAAGACATCAATTTTTGGATTAATTTTATGTGTAAAACTGATTTCTGTAGCACCTAGTAAATCTTGATGTACTTGATAGATTTTGTTGCCAGCATTAGAGGTGCTATACACAAAATTGATGTTCGTTTCAGGGTGATTTAATAACAATCGTATTAATTCTCCTGCCGTATACCCTGCGCCACCAATAATTCCAATTTCTAATTCTCTCATGATAAGAATGATTTTAATATCTAAAAGTCTAATTCTGAAACCAAGTTTATGAAAAGACTTTGCAGAAAATATTATTCTTTGTTATGTACCTGTTGATAAATTTTATTCTGATTTCCTAGAATTTTGATAAAGCCTTTTGCTTCTTCGGCTGTCCATCCTTTATTTTCTTCGCCATAATTTCCAAATTTAGCGTTCATCAAATCGTTTTGAGAAGAAACACCATCTAAAGCAAAGGTATAAGGTCTTAAAGTTACAAAAACACTTCCTGTAACTTTTTGTTGACTGCTTTCTAAAAAGGCTTCCATATCTCTCATTACCGGATCTAAATATTGGCCTTCATGTAAATGCATTCCGTAAAAACTAGACAAATAATCTTTGTGTTGCATTTGCCATTTTGTAAGCGTGTGCTTCTCTAATAAATGATGTGCTTTAATGGTAATTAATGCAGCAGCAGCCTCAAAACCGACTCTTCCTTTAATTCCTATAATCGTATCGCCAACATGAATGTCTCTACCAATTCCGTATTTAGAGGCAATACTATTTAAAAGTTCAATACAATTTACAGGCGAATCTATTTTACCATTTACAGCAGCCAATTCTCCTTTATTAAAAGTCAAAATTAGTTTTTGAATTCCTTCTTTTTCTATTTGGGAAGGATAGGCACTTTCTGGCAAAGGCATTGTAGAAGTTAAGGTTTCAGAACCACCAACACTTGTGCCCCATAAACCTTTATTAACAGAATATTGCGCTTTTTCCCAAGGCACATTAATGCCTTCAGATTTTAAATAATCGATTTCTTCTTGTCGTGTTAATTTTTGATCTCTTATAGGCGTTACAATTTTAATATTTGGCGCTAATGTTTGAAAAATCATATCAAAACGAACCTGATCGTTTCCTGCACCAGTGCTGCCGTGTGCAATATATTCTGCACCAATACTTTTAGCATATTCTACAATTTCTATGGCCTGAATAATTCTTTCTGCACTCACAGAAAGAGGGTAGGTATTATTTTTTAGAACATTACCAAAGACTAAATACTTTACAACTTTGCTGTAAAAAGTAGTAACGGCATCGATGTTTTTATAAGCAGAGACCCCCATTTTGTAGGCGTTTTTTTCGATGTTTTTAACTTCTTCTTCAGTAAATCCGCCTGTGTTTACGCTCACTGCATGAACTTCGTATTTTTTAGACAAACTAACGGCACAGTAAGAAGTATCTAAACCACCACTATACGCAATTACTAATTTTTTCATTTTTTATCTTTTTTTAAAAACAGGTGTTGTTTTATATTTTTTAATCTTTTAAAAACACTTTCTTTAACTTCTACAGGGGCTGTTTTATTTTGATTTTTAGGATCGAATAACATGCCGGTACACATGCACATTTTACGCTCTGTTCTTGTTAAAATGTCGTAATTTCTGCAGGTTTTACAGCCGTCCCAAAAGGTAGCATCATCAGTTAATTCAGAAAAAGTAACAGGTTTGTAGCCTAAATCGCTATTTAATTTCATGACTGCTAAACCGGTAGTAATACTAAAAACTTTTGCATCCGGAAACTTTGTTCTAGAATGCTTAAAGACAACTGCTTTAATTTGTTTTGCAAGTCCGAGGTTTCTAAAATCTGGATGTACAATCAATCCAGAATTAGCAACAAATTTTCCGTGTCCCCATTGTTCTATATAACAGAACCCTGCAAATTTATCGTTCTCTAAAGCAATTACAGCGTTGCCGTTTTCCATTTTAGTAGCAATATATTCAGGTTGCCTTTTGGCAATTCCAGTTCCTCTAACTTGTGCAGCATCAGAAATAGTCTCACAGATAATTGCTGCGTATTTGAGATGCGATTTATTGGCGATTACAATTTCCATTAAATTGTATTTTTTAGTTATAAAATTTTTATTTGGTTTTGATTGATTGTAGAATTGGACTCACCTAAATTCCCTAATTTTCTATACACCCAGGGGGCGAATTGAAAAGAAACGGCGTGAATTTTTAGTTATCAAAATAACGAAAGACAGAAAGTAAGTTTGGCTAGAAGTATTCAAAATAAAAAAAATAATGGTTTATAACTATAATAGATATCAATGTTGCTAATAAAAAGTTTTAGCGACGGCGACTGCGCAAGCGCAAACTGGGATCTATTGTAATACATATTTTATTTATAATTGTAGTAATCATCGGGGTAAATGTAGCTGTTTTTTGTTTTTCACTGATAAAAGAAGAACACTTTTTAATAATTTTTATTAAAAATGAACTTATTTGTCGTTTTCGTTCATAATTCAATAGTAAATAGCTTTTAATTTCTTGATATGAGAATTGGTAGCATTCTAAAATCTGGTTTACGTACTATTTTTCTTGATTTTAAAACGGATGTTACTTAAAAAAACAATTCATCCTATAAAAAACACAGTTCGGTATTCTTTAATTTCTAAAACTGTACTTCGATCGCATATTTGTACCACAATTAAATACTAATCATTAAAAATTTAAAATTATGAAACTTATCGTATCTCTTTTAGCAGCAACCATGTTATTTATTTCAAACTCAATAATGGCGCAAGAAAATGTAACCATTACCGCAACAGTTGTAAATGTAACTTCTAATGTTGGCAAAGTTGGTTTTGCATTATACAATAAAGAAAATTTTATGAAAACACCTGTTTTAGGTGCTAAAGTAGAAGTTATAGACGGTAAAAGTGTAGTCACTTTTAAGAATGTTAAACCTGGCGTATATGCCATCACTTGTTATCATGATAAAAATAGCAATGACAAAATGGATTTTGCTGAAAATGGTATGCCTTTAGAAGATTATGGGGCGTCTAATAACAATATGTCTTTTGGACCTCCAGATTTTGATAATGCAAAGTTTACAGTTTCTGATAAAGATGTATCTTTAGACATCAAATTTTAGTAAAAAAATAAGCGTACACATGAAAACAAGCATTATGCCCAAAAGAAGTTTTAAAGATGCATTCATCGTTAGTATTAAAATTACACTAATTTTTGCAGTCTTATTTACGCTTTTAAATCAAGATTTTTCTTTAAAATCTATTGGGTATACACTTTTAATATCTGCCATGTATTCTTTTGGATTGGGTTTTGCGCAAGGAATGATTAACGATTATTTAAGTGAAAAATGGGATTGGATAGCCCATACAAACTCAAGAATTTGGGTCGGTATTATTAGCACTGTACTTTATACGGTTCCTGCAGTCTTATTCATTAACTATATAAATTTTATTGTTATTTCAGGTAATAATCCTGATCGGTTTTTTCAAGGAGATTTTATTTGGAGTCATTTTTTTTACGTAATTCTTTCTTTCGGGGTATCTGCCTTTTTGCACGCTAGAGGGTTTATGATTCAATGGAAAAATTCTGTAAAGCAAGAAAGTACAAAACAAGAAATTGTAGCCAAAACAGAGACCGCAAAATTTGAATCTTTAAAAAATCAATTAGATCCACATTTTTTATTCAATAGTTTAAATGTGTTAACGAGTTTAATTAGCGAAAATCCTACGCAAGCAGAAAAATTTACCACAAAACTATCTAAAGTTTACAGATACGTTTTAGAACAAAGAAATAAAGATTTAGTGCCTGTTTCTGAAGAGTTAAAATTTGCAAAAACCTATATGCAATTATTAGAAATGCGTTTTGAAGATGCCGTAAAGTTTAATATTCCAGATGAAATAAGTGATGCTGAATTAAAGATTGTGCCACTTTCTTTGCAGCTTTTATTAGAAAACGCAGTAAAACACAATGTTGTTTCGCCTTCTAAACCGCTAACGATTAGTATTTACCAAGAAGAAAGGTATTTAATTATCGAAAATAACATCAACCCTAAAGAAGCAATAGGAAAAAGCACCAAAGTAGGCTTGCAAAACATTGCTGATCGATATGGCTTAATCACTCAAAAAGGGGTGAAAGTAGAAAATAATAACAAAACTTTTAAGGTGAGTTTACCGCTTTTATATAAAATGAATGACATTATGAATACAGATAATTTAGAAAATAGCAACTATGTAAAAGCAGTCGAAAAAGTAGAAAAATTGAAAGAGTTTTATCAAAATTTAGCTTCGTATTGCCTAGTAATTCCTTTTTTAATATTCATAAATTTAAAAGTTTCACCAGGATTTCAATGGTTTTGGTTTCCTATGTTTGGATGGGGAATAGGGGTAACTTTTCATTTTTTAGAAGTAAATAATTATAATGTTTTTTTTGGTAAAAATTGGGAAGACAGAAAGATTAGAGAAATGATGGACGAAGAAAATAAACAAAAAAGACCTCAATAATGGACCGTAAATTTACACAAGATCAAAAATATGTTTTAGTTCGAAAAAGAGTTGAAAAAATTAGTAAATTTTACAAACATTTAGCAAGCTATGTAATTGTAAATATTTTTCTAACAGCTATTTTTATTGCTGGAGATGTTAACGATGGTGATACTTTTAGTGAAGCTTTATTTGATTATCATAACTATAAAATTTGGATGTATTGGGGAATTGGAATCGCTTTTCAAGCATTAAACACTTTTGGTTTCAACTTGTTTTTTAACAAAAGCTGGGAAGAGAGAAAGATTAAAAGATACATGGAAGAACAAAATAACAGAAGATAAAAATGAAGCCAGAAAACACACAAGAACAACGTTACAAGAAAGCTCTAAAAAGAGTGAAGGACATCAAAGGATTTTATACGCATTTAACGATTTACTGTTTGGTAATTTCTACGCTAATTTTTATCAACCTAAAATTTGAACCTCATTTTCATTGGTTTTGGTTTTCTGCTTTAGGCTGGGGAATAGGACTTTTTTCTCACTGGTTTAGAATTTTTGGATTTAATTTATTCGGATTTGGGCAAAACTGGGAGGAGAAAAAAATTAAACAAATAATGGAAAAACAACATAAATAAGAGAACATCATGGATCAAAATTTTAAAGAGGAGCACAGTTATTTAAGGGCAAAAAAAAGAGTAAAAGCAATTAAAGGCTTCTATATTCATTTATCCGTTTATATTATTGTAAATATTTTACTTAGTGGTGTAATTGTATTCGGTTTAATGAGCAGTGGAGATACTTTTTCAGAGACATTTTCTAATTTCGGAGTTTATTCTACCTGGGTATTTTGGGGAATTGGATTGTTTTTTAATTGGTTAGGCGTTTTCGGATTTAGATCTTTAGGTTTCGGAAGTGATTGGGAGGAGAGAAAAATAAAGGAGTTGCTTGAAGAGGAAGAAAATCGTACTAGAAAATTTTAAAATCATGGATACTTTAAAGAACAAACAATTAATAAGAGCAAAACAAAGAATAGATGAAATTAAAAAATTCTACAAGCATGCTGTTGCTTATGTTTTGATAAATTTATTTCTAGCATTTGTTTGGAATTTTACCTTTAAAATTTTTGGTGACTTTGTGATTAGCAATCAATTTGATGGCGATAATTTTACATCTCTACCTATTTGGCTTATTTGGGGAATCTTTTTAGCAGCACATGCAATTAAAACTTTCGGTTTTCCGAATGCATTTGGTAAAGATTGGGAAGAGAGAAAAATCAAGGAATTTATGAAGGAGTAAGGGCTTTACGGAGATGTATTGAGAAAAGAGAGTTTTAAAGAGCAAGGAGCCATTGGCTGTTAGCCGCTAGCCAAGAGCTAAAAGCCAAAAGCCAAAAGCTAAAAACCAACAACTAACAACCAGCAACAATGAACGTATTAATAATTGAAGATGAAAAGCCAGCAGCAAGAAGATTAAACAGAATGTTGGCAGCGTTAGGCATAGAAGTGCAGCAAATGTTGCACTCGGTGGAAGAGTCTTTAAATTGGTTGCAAAATAACGAACATCCCGATTTAATCTTTTTAGACATCCAGCTTTCTGATGGGCTATCTTTTGAGATTTTTGAGGAAATTGAAGTGAAATCTGCTATTATTTTTACAACTGCCTATGATGAATATGCTTTAAAAGCCTTCAAATTAAATAGTATTGATTATTTGTTAAAACCATTAGATGATGAAGAGCTAGAAGTTGCTGTAAATCAGTTTAAAAAGCAACAACCAAAACAATCTAATGTTCAGGTGAATATTGATGATATCCGAAAATTATTGATAAACCCGGTAGATAGAAAGTTTAAAAAACGTTTGACGATTAAAGTTGGACAACATATAAAAATTATTCATATTGATGAAGTAGAATGTTTTTTTAGTGAAAGTAAATCAACCTACATACATACCAAAGAAAATAGAAATTTCTTGTTAGACAATTCTTTAGAATATTGGCAAGAACAATTAGATCCAGAACATTTTTTTAGAGTAAATAGAACTTTTATCGTGCACATAAATGCGATAAAAGATATTATTGCCTATTCTAATTCTCGGTTAAAATTAATCTTACATTCTTACAACGAAACAGAAATTATTGTGAGTAGAGAAAGGGTGAAGGATTTTAAGAGTTGGATTGATTGATGAAATCAATTTTTATATTCATTATTTTATTGATATTATATTTAGTGTTTTATGCTTAATTTAATCGATAGAATTCTCCGACGCTCCGCGTCGGAGGTCAAGAGGAAAGTTTGAAAACCTAGGTTTTCATCAAACTTAAAATAAAGTTTTTTCCGCTTGATACCTCGTCGAGGTTGTTCATTTATGTAAGTCAATTTGCTATCTATTATTTTTAATGAGTGCTGTTATTGGCAACATATCTAATTCGGTACTCGTTAAAAACGAGTACTAGCCATAGTTATACGATATGACATTTTGGTGGTTTTTATGAATTTTGGAAGTAACAGTACTGAAAATTTTACAGAGATTCTGTAAAATAAAAATTGCCATTTTAATTCCCCAAGGCGAAAACTATGCCGCAAAACTTTTCTTGAAACGCTCTGTGAAACTCCGGGTTTTTTTCTCTGTGAATCTCTGTGTAATAATATTATCATAAAATCAAAAAATTCTGTAAACTTTAGGTCAAAAAGTTGTGCTATATTTTTGGAAAAGAATAAATAATTTTCGAATAATTAAACTTTGATTAGTTCCTTTTGCTAACTCAATAATAAAATTAACTTTGCATCCTCTTTAAAAAAGAGACAAGTACAAGTTTATTCGCAATCGCCAAAAATATAATCCATGAATATTTACAAACAAATTGAAGCAGAAATTCAAGCTGCGTCACATATCGTTATTACTGCGCATAGATCGGCAGACGGAGATTCTATTGGTTCTTCTTTAGGTTTATTGCATTTTATAGAAAAATTAGGCAAGAAGGCTGTGGTTTGTCACCCCGATAAAGCACCCGATTTTTTACATTGGTTAGATACTTCGGCGATTATTTTAATGGATGAAAATCCTGAACAAGTAACTGCCGAAATGAAAAAAGCAGATTTAATATTCTGTTTAGATTTTAATGCGACCAATCGCGTAGGGCCAGATATGCAAATTTTGTTAGAAGAAGCTGCTGGCAAGAAAATTATGATAGATCATCATTTGCATCCAGAAGATTTTACTACAATAACGGTTTCTGAGACCACGGTTTGTTCTACTTCTCAATTAATTGTAGAGTTAATAGAGCAATCAGGACATTTAGATTTGTTAGATGAACAAATAGGAACACCGCTTTATTTAGGTATTTTGACAGATACAGGTAGTTTTAGATTTAATTCTGTGCAACCGAGAACACATGAAATTTTAGGGAAGATTTTAGCTTCAGGGGTACAACATCATTTAATTCATGAAAAATTAAGTGATAACAATACAGAAAGTCGTTTGCGTTTGCAAGGGTATGCAATGAGCGAAAAATTAGAGATATTGTACGATTATAATGTCGCAATTATTTCTTTATCTAAAGAAGAATTGGCAAAATATAACTATAAGAAAGGCGATACAGATAGCTTGGCCAATGCGGTTCTATCTATAAAAGGAATGAAAGCTGCGATTGTGTTTACGGAACGTGACGGAATTATGAAAATTTCTTTTCGATCTAAAGGTGCAGAGAATCCCGTAAATGTTTTAGCAAAAGAACATTTTAATGGCGGAGGTCATGCAAACGCCTCTGGCGGTATGAGCGATTTAACGGTAACAGAAACATTAGACAAGTTAAGAGGATTGATTCCGCAGTATTTTTAGAAATAATAGCTTCATTTTTTTAAAAGAAGAAAAAAATATCAATAAGTTTAAAGCTTAACGAACTAAAGTAAGGATCTCTAGCTAGAGAATCAAAAAGGTTTTTATTGCTGATATTTAAAACTATTTTTAATAAAATCTTCAAATCATTCTCGTTCCAGTAAACTTTGATTATTTTTATCGAAATTTAATTTATTTAATTGTGCCAGTCAAAAGGAAGAGTTTTTTGAATACACCAAATGTGAGTTAAAAAATCAAAGGCGATTGTATTGAGTTAGGTGAAAAAACGATCACAAATGCAATCGTAAATTCTTTTAAACAGTGTACAATCGACATGGTTTAATTGCGGGCACGGATAAAAAAAAAATATGACAAGTATTCGCTGAAAAAAAAGAATAAGAAAAATTATAAAGAGAAAAAGCCAAAAGTTTTACTAGAAGAACTCTTTCTAGAACAAGCACTAGAATGAATATTTTGGTAAAAGTTTTAACAAGAGCCACCTTTATTAGAGGCTTTTTCGGAATTTTAAAAAAGGTAATTAAATAACAAAATTAAAAAATTAACGTTTTATATTTTATGAAATCAAAAAGAATGATCAAAAGAAGTTTTCTGTCGCTAATAGTAGCCACACTTTTAATAACAAGTTGTACAAATAGTAACAAGTTTAAGATTGAAAAAGGTAGAGTTGGTTTAATTACATCTGCTACTACGATAAAAGAAATAGATAAATTGTTTGAAAACGATTCTATCGTTAAAAATTTAAGTGAGGGTGCTTTAGGCGATAACTACTTTCAAGATGATGACAAGTTTTTAATTTTTGAAAAAGGAGGAAAGCTTTTATTAACGATTGTGCCAAAAGAGCAATTAGATTCTACATCAACTATTAAGAGTATAGAAATTCATGATGCACGTTTTAAAACAGAAGCAGGCACGAATTTAAATTCTCGATTTTCTGAAATAAACGCTAATAATAGTTTAAGACCAGAATCTACCTTGCAATCTGTAATTTTGTTTTTAGATGAATTAAATGCAACTATTGCGATCGATAAGGAAGAATTGGGTTTAAGAGATTTTAGAACACAAAAAGTATCTTTAGAACAAATTCCTGATTTAGCAAAAATAAAATCTTTTGTAATTTGGTTTCATTAGGATAAATCACTTAAAAAACTTAACGACGCTTGGAACTTATTTTGAGCGCAAATCGAAAGCCAGAATTTTTGATGATTTACTCCGGTATATTTTAGATTAATAGGTTTTTTTAGTATCAAAAAAGTTAATAACGAACTATTATAAAAAGGATGCCGATTCAATCGCTTGTTCAAAATCAATTAATATGAAAAAAAAATATACCATTCAAAAAAGTCCGTTTGTAGTTCCAACTACAGATGGTAAATTAATAGAAGAGCATTTTGGCAATGCAACCGATAAAAACTCGCAAATAAGTATTGCACATATGGTTGCGCCAGCTGGTTGGCAAGAACCTTATCAAACGCCACAGTTTGATGAATATACCTATATTGTAAAAGGTAAAAAGCAATTTATTATTGATGACGAAATACTTATTCTAAAAGCAGGTGAATCTATCAAAATTGAAAAAAATACAAGGGTACAGTATTCTAACCCTTTTGAAGAAGCTTGCGATTATATAGCTATTTGTATGCCTGCTTTTTCAATGGATTTAGTAAATAGAGAAGAACTTTAGAGTTGATAAACTTTACTGAAAAATCTTTTTAAAGAAACGCTAAAAAATAAACATATTTTAATAATTACATTATAGTTGTTAATTTTAGATAAGATATTATCTAAATTGCAACAAAGTTTTACTGATGAAGAATGTTATTCCACCAAAAATAATTCGGCAGGTTTTCGTTTTATTATTAATTATTTTATTTGCTACTTTAATTTTTAAAGAAATAATTCCTTATTTATCGGGCGTTTTAGGAGCAATTACTATTTATGTATTGTTAAGAAAATGGATGGTATTTCTTGTTAAAAAGAATTGGAATCCAGATTTAGCAGCCGCCTTTTTAATGATTTTGTCTTTTGTGTGCATTTTATTACCAGTATCGGGTATTGTTTTAATGTTGGGCAATAAAATTGGTGAAGCTGTAGAGAATTCAGAAGAAGTAGCGAAAGCAGTTAAAAGTCAAATGCGCGACTTCGAAACTAAATTTGGTTACGATTTAGCATCGCAAATTAATGTTTCAGAAATTTCATCTTGGATTGCAGGAAATCTTGAAACTTTTGCAGGAAGTACTTTTAATATATTTATAGGTATTGGTTTGATGTATTTTATGCTGTATTATATGTTAACAAACCGTTCTGAACTTCGAACTTCTTTATATGAATACATTCCTATTAGCGAAACGAATTTAAAAATTATTGGCTCTGAATCTCAATCTATGGTTCGTTCTAATGCAATAGGTATTCCTTTAGTAGCAATATCACAGGGAATAATTGCGTTGATAGGTTTTTTGATTTTTGGCATTCAAGATCCATTTTTCTGGTTTATTATTGTTACGGTAGGATCTATGATTCCTTTTATAGGAACTTTTATAGGTATTTTACCTGTCTTTATTTTAACAATATCTACGGGAAATGAATTTGCAGCTTGGGGTATTTTAATTTATGGTATTGTGGTGGTCGGTTTTACAGATAATGTAATAAGGCTTTTTATTTTAAGGAAATTAGACGATTTACATCCTTTAATTACTCTAATTGGTGTTATCGTTGGTGTGCCTTTATTTGGTTTTATAGGTTTAATTTTCGGACCACTTTTAATCAGTTTATTTTTAATCGTGGTGCGTATCTATAAAAAAGAATTTGGTGTACAACTAGAAGATCATAATGTTTTGTAATTGAATTGGTAAAAAAGAGCATAGATTTTTTTTTAAAATATTTTTTTAAGAACTTAAAAGCAAGTTGATTTCTAACAGCTTATTTTTTATGCCTAAATTTTAGGATTCAATTAAAAAATAAGACTTGTTGCTTTTAAAAGCTAGTTGCAGAAGCAATTATTTTTATAAAGTAGTGATAAAAAACTCAAAAATATTTTTTTGAATGTATGGGAAATATACTTGTATACGATTCAAAAATATTCGTTAGTTTTAAATTGTCATCCGTTAGGAGAATGATCTTTAGAAAAAAAAATATTGGAATCAAAAATGATACGTATCAATAACATTTAAAAGTTAACTCGTTTTTTTTTTTAAACAAGACTAGTCTTGTGGTGTACCATTTGAATCAAAAAGCATTGCTTCTAATTTAAATCACAAAACTTTTATTTTCAGGTCTTTTCAATCAAAAAAACCTGATTCTTTGAGCCTAAAACTTCATCGCAACTTTAAAGTTCAAAACACGTCCGGTCATAAAATTAGGAATTCCGAATTGCGTTTTAGAATACACATCTCTTACCCAAGTATTGGTAATTGCATTCTGAATATCAAACATATTAAACAATTCTAAACCTGCGGATAATTCTTTAAATTTAGAAAGCCAACCCGCGGAAAACTGTTTGTTAGCATCTGCAAAAACATAAGAAACACCTAAATCTGCACGTCTATAATCCCGCAATCGTTGTTGAAAATTATAAGGATCTGAATACGATGGTGCCCCACCAGGAACGCCCGAATTATAGACTAAATTTAAATAGGCTTTTAGATCTGGTAAATTAGGAACGTAATCTTGAAATAGAATTCCGAATTTTATTCTTTGATCAGACGGCCTTGCAATAAAACCCCTGTTATTAATGTTTTCTTCTGTTTTTAAATATCCAAAACTTACCCAACTTTCACTTCCAGGAACAAACTCGCCATTTAAACGCACATCAAGCCCAGTAGAATATGCTACAGCGGCATTGTCTGCTCGATACCGAATTCTAACATTATCAACTGTATATGCATTCACATCCGATAAATCTTTGTAATACACCTCTGTTGTTAACTTAAAAGGACGCTCCCACATGATAAAACTATAATCCATTCCTGCTACAAAATGAATCGATTTTTGCGCTTTTACATCCACATTAACATTTCCGTCAAAATCTCTTAACTCTCTGTAAGAAGGAGGTTGTGAATACCAGCCGCCAGAAACTCGAAACAACATATCTCTTTTCCAATCTGGTTTGATGGCAAACTGACCTCTTGGACTAAATATAAGTTTATTTTTAGAGGCAACTCCATTTCCTGTAACAGACCAACTATGGGCTCTAACGCCTAAATTATACCAAACTTCGTGATCGTTCCAGAAAGAACGTTGATTAAATTGAACAAAACCAGAAAGTCTATTTATGGCAACATTATTATCTTTTCTAATATTTTGATATGCAGTAATGTCACCTTCAAAAGGCTCGTAAGGTTGATTATTTGACGAATGAAAAGGAGGCCTTATTGCAAAACCAAGAGAGTCTATCATTTCCCATTCTCTAATTCTATCAATAATATCTTCTTTTTGATATTTTACACCAAAATTCCATTGTATATTTTCTTTTTTTAGAGTTCCTCTCACTTGAACATTAGAAATTAAGGCATCTAAATCATTACGTGCATGATTTAATTGAGCGCCAATTCCTTGCGAAAACTCAACATCACCAAAATTTTCTGAACCAATATTGGCATCAACTTCGCCTAAATTATATTGTGCAGAAATATCAAAATATTCTTCCTCTTGTGTGTTGTATCGAGATGCGGTTGTGGTAATTTTAAAATCTTCATTCACTTTATAATCACCAGATAAGGCACCAAATAGTGTTAAGTAATTATTTTGTTCTTGGCCATCATAAAAAACAATTAACTCTAAAGGATTGGCAACGGTGCCAAAACGAGTTCTTCTAGATATAGGTTGATAATTATAATTATTTAAGGAAAAATTCCCTAAAAAACTCAATTCAAATTTTTCCGAAAATTGATATGATAAATAGGTTTGAATATCTGTAAACCTTGGTCTAAAATTAATGTCTATTTGTTTACTATTCACAAATAAACTATTGTCTCTATACCGAACGCCTGTAATTGCACTTAATTTGTTGTTTAAAAAAAGGCCTTCAAAAGTAGCACTAGCGCCCAATAAACTAGCATCAACGGTTACCGCAGTTTCCGTTGGTTTTCTATAGGTAATGTCTAACACAGACGATAATTTATCGCCATATTTTGCTTGAAATCCGCCAGCAGAAAAATCAATATTTTGTACCATATTGGTGTTGATAAAACTTAAACCTTCTTGCTGACCAGACCTTACTAAAAAAGGTCTGTAAACTTCAATGCCATTTACATACACAAGGTTTTCATCAAAATTACCACCTCTTACATTGTACTGTGTACTTAACTCGTTGTTATTGTTTACACCTGGTAGCGTCATTAAAACGTTTTCTACACCCGCATTCGGACCAATAATGTTTTTAACTTTCTGAACATCGATATTTGTAATTCCTGAAGCTTGTTTTCTTTGATCTTGTACAACAACTTCTTTAAGCTTCTCTGTTTTTAAAATTAGAACAGGAGAGAAGCGAAGTACATTTCTACTTTTTACTGTGATTTTTTTGATAAATGGTTGATAAGAAACATGGCGAAAAATAATAGTGATTTCTTCGTCTAGCGGAATTCTTAATTGGTAATTACCGTCAGCATCGGTTACGGTTCCTGTTTTACCATATTTAATAGAAACCTTTTCGATGCCTTCTTTTAGGTTGTTTTTTATGGTGCCTTTTATAATTGTTGTTTTTTGAGCAATCAAAAAACTAGGAATCAATAGTAGAAAGAAAAATATGTTTTTCACAAAAATTAGTTTATTTGTTTCTTAAAGAACGTTGCAGAAAGTGTATTCGTATTCCCAACATTGTCTGAAACTACAAGATTAAAGATATGTTTGCTACCTACCAATTTTTTATCGCTAAAATTGTAGGTTAAAATGTTTTTTTTATGATTGTACTCCATTAAAACCCATTCACCGTCTATGGTAGCGTTGTAATCTTTAATACCAGATTGTGTATCACTAATTTTTACTTTTATGGTTTCAGAATTGGTAATCCATTGTTGGTCTTTAAAATACAATAAATTTATTTTAGGTTTTTGATTGTCGGCTAGTAAAGTGTAGTTTCCTAGCGTTTTTGTCGTGGTATAAAAAGTGCTATCTCTTTTTCTAGTATATTGATATCTTGGGTATTTAGGGTACTCTAAATTGGCAATATAGAGTTGTTCTCTTTCAGGTTCTGAATATTTAGAAACATTAAAAGTAAGTGTAAAACTTTTATGTAAAGGGATTGTTGGGGTGTGTATTTTTGCTATTTCTTTATCTATGGTAAAATCTAAAAATACATCTTCATAAAATGTGTTTTTAGGAAATGCAATCGTAACATTCTCTTTCGTAAACTTATTAAATTTTTTAGCCTTTACTTTGTAGTTTGTAGTGTCTGCCAATTCTGTGAAAATAGCATTACTTTCTTTACCAGCAACAGGTATTTTTATAGAACTTATATTTCCTTTAAAATCCTTAGCAATAATTTGCACGGAATAATTCATCGCCTTTTTAATGTCTATTTTACCATTGTTAAGTAAGGATTCATAAATAGACAGTTTATTTGCAGCAACTTTATGCGTTTTTTGATAGCGTCTTTTGTATTTTTTATAATGCTCGTAATCGATATGTAAATTGAGGTATTTACTTTCAGAAAAAGAAAAAGTTTCTACATCATGGTAATAGAAACGTTCTCCGTTTACTAGCATTTCTAAACTATAAATTCCGTTTTTGTTGGGCGCACCATTTAATCGATCAAAAACGCTCACTCCAAATCCAATTTCGCCACTTGCTGTAATTCTATCTGCCGTATAGATACCGTTACCAATATTTTTTATAGAGATTTGAAAACTCTTTTTTTGTTGATTAACTCTTGCATCATCACTTAAAGAATACACTTTTAATGACCTAAAAGTAGGTGATTTTGTGTCTTTAACTTTTAAACCAAATAATAAAGGATTGATAATGTTTTCTGATGCTGTATTGCGTATCTCATAATGTAAGTGAGGCGCTCCAGAACCTCCTGTATCACCAGAAAAAGCAATAATTTCTCCTTTTTTTACAGGAAATGTGTTCTTTTTAAAATATAAATTGCCCGTGGCATAGCTTTCTTTTTTGTACTGTATCGATTTTACATATTTTTCAATAGTATCGTTAAATTTACTTAAATGCCCATAAACCGATGTGTACCCATTAGGGTGTGCAATATAGATAGCTTTTCCGTAGCCAAATTGCTGCACTTTAATTCGAGAAACATAGCCATCTGCAGTTGCAAGAACATGCAAGCCTTCTCTTCCTTGTGTTTTAATATCTACACCTGCATGAAAATGATTGCTGCGCAGTTCGCCAAAAGAACCTGATAGTACAATAGGAATCTCTAAAGGAGTTCTAAAATAGTTTTGAGGATATTTTTCTTGAGAAAAGGTTGTAATTTGTAAGAGTAAAAATGAAATAAGAATAAGGTGTTTCAAATGTTCAATATTTTAGGTAAAAATACTAAAAAACAATTTGTCTGCAATTAGTTCAATATCAATTATTTAGTAATAAAGCAAGAAAATGTTGTAAAGTTTCAAACAGAATGTTAACTTTGTACGGATAGATTATTCTAAAAGTAAGATGAGTAATACACTAGAAGCAATTCATTTATTAGAGAAAACGTTGCAAAACCTTCTTTCTAATTATGAATTTTTAAAGACAGAAAATCATATATTGCTTCAAAGTAACACAAAATTACAACATGAACTTTTAGAAACAACGCAAAATCTAGCGAATCAAAAAAAACAATTCGATGCGCTTAAAATTGCGAAAACTATTGAAGGCAGTAGTTCAAATACAAAAGATACAAAACTGAAAATAAATTCATTAATTAGAGAAATCGATAAATGTATTGTACAGTTACAAGAATAAAGTTCTTTAAATTGTGAGTAATAAACTAAAGATAAATATTGTAATTGCAGGGAGAAGCTACCCTTTAAGTGTAAATAACACGAAAGAAGAAGAAGGGATGCGCAAAGCAGCCATTGCAATTAACAAGTTAATTTCTATGTATGAGCAAAATTATGCAGTGAGTGATAAACAAGATGTTTTAGCCATGTCTGCATTGCAATTTGCTTCTAAATTAGAAATATTATCTTTGGATAAGACAGATACAAAAAAAGAAGAAATAGAAAAATTAAAGGAGCTTACTAAATTAGTAAGTGATCATTTAGAATAAGTTCATTAAAATACATTAACAACACACTGCCTACGTTAGTAATTGTTTATTAAACTCAACACTATTCTATTATGAAGGATGAGTCTTAACTACTAAAGCATGCCGTTAGTGCTGAATTTTTATGCTGGATTTACTTCAGTATCATGTCAGTATCTCAAACGGATTCTTGAACAGTTAGTTAATCCTATAAATGTCATTTTGGAGTTTAAAAACCTATCTAACGTAGGCTTTTTTTATATTTAAATTTAAATTATGGATGGAATGATACTTCCCATTATACTGGGAGTCATAGCAGGGATTGCAATAGGTTTTGTAATCTTTAAATCGATGGAAAAATCGAAGGGTAAGAAAATACTTAACGGCGTAAGAAAAGAAGCCGCTACTATTTTAAAAGAGGCTAAAATTGATGCAGAATCAGTTAAAAAAGATAAAATTTTACAAGCTAAAGAGAAGTTTATAGAATTAAAATCAGAACATGAGAAGGTAATCTTATCTAGAGAGAAAAAGATTTCTGATGTAGAGAAGAGAATTAGAGATAGAGAATCTAAAGTGGCTTCAGAATTTGACAAAAACAAACGCTTAAATCAATCGATAGAACAAAAAGAAAAGGATTATAATTTTAAGCTAGACTTTTTAGAAAAAAAAGAAGGCGATTTAGATAAAATGCACAAGCGTCATGTAGATATGCTAGAGCAAATTTCTGGTTTGTCTGTTGAGGATGCTAAAAAAGAGTTGGTGGCATCTTTAAAAGAAGAAGCTAAAGCAGAAGCCATGGCTTTTGTACAAACTTCTATTGAAGAATCTAAATTAACAGCTGAACAAGAAGCAAGAAAAATTGTTTTAGGAACCATACAAAGAGTTGGTGTAGAGCAAGCCGTAGAAAATTGTGTATCTGTTTTTAATTTGGAGTCGGATGATGTGAAAGGACGAATTATAGGTAGAGAAGGACGTAATATTAGAGCGCTAGAAGCAGCAACAGGTGTAGAGATTATTGTAGATGATACCCCTGAAGCAATTATACTTTCTTGTTTTGATCCTGTGCGTAGAGAAATTGCACGTTTGGCAATGCATAAATTGGTTACTGATGGTAGAATTCACCCAGCAAGAATTGAAGAGGTTGTTAAAAAAACAGAAAAACAAATTAGCCAAGAAATTATAGAAGTTGGTAAAAGAACTGTTATAGATTTAGGGATTCACGGATTGCACCCAGAGTTAATTAAAACTGTTGGAAGAATGAAATATCGTTCTTCTTATGGTCAAAATTTATTACAACACTCGCGAGAAGTTGCAAACCTATGTGGTATTATGGCTTCAGAAATGGGCTTAAATGCAAAATTAGCAAAAAGAGCAGGCTTGTTGCATGATATAGGGAAAGTACCTGATGCAGAAAGCGAATTACCGCATGCACTTTTAGGAATGCAATGGGCTGAAAAATACGGTGAAAAAGAAGAAGTTTGTAATGCTATTGGAGCGCACCACGATGAAATTGAAATGAAGAGTTTATTATCACCAATCGTTCAGGTTTGTGATGCTATTTCAGGAGCAAGACCAGGTGCAAGACGCCAAGTGTTAGATTCTTATATTCAGCGTTTAAAAGATTTAGAAGAAATTGCTTTTGGGTTTACAGGCGTTCAGAAAGCGTATGCTATTCAAGCCGGTCGTGAATTGCGCGTTATGGTAGAAAGTGGTAAAGTTAATGATACCAAAGCAGCGGAATTATCTTTTAGTATTTCTCAAAAAATACAAAATGATATGACCTATCCCGGTCAGGTAAAAGTGACGGTTATTAGAGAAACAAGAGCAGTAAATGTGGCGAAGTAAAAGTTTATCTTAAGCTTTCTATTTCAGTGAGCTCAATAAAAACTCTCGGAGAAACTTATGGAGATTTACTTTTGTGTTTATTTCACCATTTTCAAAATATATTTAAAAAATCTTGCTTTATAAAAGCAAGATTTTTTGTTTTGTATTGCACGGGTTTTTGCCCCTTATTACTAGTTTTATGATATTGGCAAGAGTAAGAGTTCTCCCCTTTTAGGGAATTAGACAGGGCTTCTTGGATGATACGTTTCGACAACCTCCTTTAAATAACTTGTATCTAAATGCACATATATTTCTGTAGTTGTAATGCTTTCATGCCCTAACATTTGCTGTATTGCTCTTAAATCGGCACCATTTTTTAATAAATGAGTGGCAAATGAATGTCTTAATGTATGCGGACTTATTTTTTTCTTTAAATTGATTTTAACGGACACATCTTTTAAAATTGTAAAAATCATCTGTCTTGTTAAACCTTTTCCGCGTCTATTTAAAAACAACGTATCTTCAAAGCCTTTAATAGGTTTTAAATGACTTCTAATGTCATTTATATAGATAGAAATATATTTCTGGGCACTATAATGAATAGGAACAAAGCGCTCTTTATTTCCTTTACCAGTAACTTTTATAAAACCTTCGTCAAAAAATAAATCGGATATTTTTAGGGTAATGAGTTCACTAACTCTTAAACCACAACTATACATGGTTTCTAAAATAGTTCTGTTTCTTTCTCCTTGCGGATGACTTAAATCTATTGCGGCAATCAGTTCATTTATTTCATCTTCGGATAAAGTATCTGGTAATTTTCTTCCGATTTTTGGTGCTTCAATTAAATCTGTAGGATTTGTTTCTCTATAATTTTCAAATACCAAATAATCAAAAAAACTGCGCAATCCCGAAATAATTCTTGCTTGGCTTCTTGGGTTTACTTTTTTTGCAACATCATAAATAAATTGTTGCACTATAATTTTGTCAACACTAATAGGAGAGGAGTCTATTTCGTGTTCTTCTAAAAAAAGCAAGAGTTTCTCTAAATCTCTAGAATAACTATCTATCGTGTTTTGAGACAAACCTCTCTCAATTTTTAAATATAATTGATAATCTTTTAGTGCGTTTAGCCATTTCATTAAGACAAATTTACACAAATAAAATCCACCTCAACTAGGTGGTTTTATAAAATATTTAGAGCGTTTAGATTACCAAGCATACCCCAAAGAAACACCAAGACTTAAAGAAGTATCATTAAGACCATCTAAAGTGTTGTCGCCAGCAATGAAGCCATATACTGCAAAAATATTTAAAGCAAAGTACTTCCCAGAAATCTATTGATGACCAGTTTCAACGGCAATACTAAAAACAGTCGCAGAATTATTTGAATCATCTTTTAACGAAAAAAAACCGATACTAGGGCCAGCATGCCATCCTTTTAAATCTTCTTCTGCAAGGTAAAAACGGTATTCGGCGCCAGCCCCAGCACCATTTATTTCTGAAATATTATAAGAGATTCCAGAAACCGTAAGAGATTGATTTTCGGCAGTTTTAAATTCAAAGCCAGCATTGGCGATTCCAAAAGCCAAGCCTAACGGGTTGGCTTTAATAATTTTTGATTGTCCTAGCGCAAAGCCAAAAGAAAATAAGAGAATTGTAAAGACTAAAATTTTTTTCATAATTTTTGGCTGATTGTATCGACAAATATAAAAAAAAGAATAATATTTACTTTTTAAATCTTAAAAATAAAGTGATGAAACTAATGATCATAAACGGCCCAAACCTTAATCTTCTCGGAAAAAGAGAACCAGAAATCTATGGTTCAAAAACATTTGAAGATTTTTTTAGAGATTTACAATTGCAATTTAAAAATATAGAATTGTCTTGCTTTCAATCGAATAGTGAAGGGGATATTATCGATAAATTACACGAAGTTGGTTTTGATTATGACGGTATTATTTTAAATGCTGCGGCGTATACGCATACTTCTGTGGGTATTGGTGATGCGGTAAAAGGAATCAATACGCCCGTTGTAGAGGTACATATCTCTAACATTCATGCACGTGAAGAATTTAGAAAGCATAGTTATATTGCTCCCAATGCAAAAGGTGTTTTATTTGGATTTGGATTAAAAGGATACGAATTGGCTATTCAGAGTTTTCTCTAGTTCTGAACTTGTTTCAGAATCTTTTATTTTTTTACTGCGAAGGTTTATTACTGCACAATCGTAAGTATTAGCATAACTTTGACGGTATTTGAAATGAATTAAGAAATACCCTATAATTTTGTCAACACTAATAGGAGAGGAGTCTATTTCGTGTTCTTCTAAAAAAAGCAAGAGTTTCTCTAAATCTCTATAATAACTATCGATTGTGTTTTGAGATAAACCTCTTTCTATTTTTAAATACAATTGATAATCTCTAATTGCGTTTTACCATTTCATATAAAAAAAAAACATTATTATTTTGTAAAAATAACTTATGTTTGCCTTGAAATTTAAAATTGCTATTTATTCCACTTTACATTTTAGTAATAATAAATATTGTTAAGGATGTGTTATGTCAAATAGTGATTTTAATAAACTAATTATTATAAATTAAATTAAAAATTATGAAAAAAGTATTGTTAATTGCTGTAATTGCATTGTTAAGTTTAAGTAATGTAAATGCACAAGATGTAAAATTTGGAGCAAAAACGGGTTTGAATTTTTCTAACTTTACAGGAGATGTAGAAGATGCAAAAACTAAAATAGGTTTTAACATTGGCGCATTTGTAGAAATTGGTTTATCGGATAAATTTACTTTTCAACCAGAATTATTATTTTCTACTCAAGGTGCTAAAAGTGAAGATTCCGAGGGTTCTGATAGTTTTGAACAAACAATTAAAGCTAATTATTTAAATGTGCCTTTAATGTTAAAGTATGCAGTTTCTGATAAGTTTGCATTAGAGTTCGGACCTCAAATTGGTTTTTTACTTTCTGCTGATGCTGAAACAACGGGTAATATTGAAGGTGAATCAATTTCTGTAGAGGTTGACGTTAAAGATTCTTTTAAATCTATCGATTTTGGTTTAAACTTTGGAGCTTCTTTTGATATAGTTGAAAATGTATTTATAGGAGCAAGATACAACCTTGGTTTGTCAAATATTATTGATTCAGAAGATATGGATTCTGATGATGAGAAAGCGCAAAACTCTGTGTTTTCAGTATCTGTAGGCTATAGATTTTAAAGATTGTTAATACCATTTAAAATAGTATAAGGAAGCATTTTTGCTTCCTTATTTTTTGCTCAATTTTTAACATCTTTACACCATGAAAATCATTATCATCAACGACCCAAACCTTAATCTTCTCGGAAAAAGAGAACCAGAAATCTATGGTTCAAAAACATTTGAAGATTTTTTTAGAGATTTACAATTGCAATTTAAAAATATAGAATTGTCTTGCTTTCAATCGAATAGTGAAGGGGATATTATCGATAAATTACACGAAGTTGGTTTTGATTATGACGGAATAGTTTTAAACGCAGCAGCATATACACATACTTCTGTGGGTATTGCCGATGCGGTAAAAGGAATCAATACACCCGTTGTAGAGGTACATATCTCTAACATTCATGCACGTGAAGAATTTAGAAAGCATAGTTATATTGCTCCTAATGCAAAAGGTGTTTTATTTGGATTTGGATTAAAAGGATACGAATTGGCTATTCAGAGTTTTCTCTAGTTCTGAACTTGTTTCAGAATCTTTTATTTTTTTACTGCGAAGGTTTATTGCTGCACAATCTTAAGTATTAGCATAACTTTGACGGTATTTGAAATGAATTAAGAAATACCCTGCAAGGTCAAAAAAAGACCTTGCAGGATACTTGCGGGATGCTTTCAGGATACTAATAGGATGTTATAAATAGCTATAACTCTAAAAGCATCTTAATATTTGCCCTTTCATAATGAACGTCTTTTTCTAGTTCAACTTCTTTAAACCCCATTTTTTTATACAAATTAATGGCAGGCACTAATGACCTGTGAGAGTATAAAGTAATGCTTTTCCACTCTTTCTCTTTAGCAAATTTAATACAGAAATTGACTAATTGTTGTCCGATTTTTAGTCCTTGGTATTTTGGTAAAACGGCCATTTTACTCAATTCAAAAAATGTTTTTTGGTTGATGAGCGCTATAACTCCGACGATTTCACTATTATATTTTGCTAGAAATATAAAACCACCAACATCTAGAACATATGCTTTAGGATTGCTTAAAACTTTTTCGTCATAAGGTTCTACATAAAAATATTTTTGTAGCCAAGCTACATTTAAATCGTAAAAATCTTTCGCATAAGCTGGTTGATATGCTATAATTTCTAGTTTTGTATTATCCATAATAAATAAGCTGCGTTAAGGATTGAAATGGCATCCTTTTGCTTTTTTGAGCAAAAGATATAATGTAAAGCCTGACCACACATTTTTTTTGTGTGGTAACGCCCTACATAAATTAAATATTTTCATTAATAATTTGCATCATTTCATTTTCTAAAACAATCGTTTTTTGATAAATAGCCTCGGCTTTCGCGACTATCTCTTCAGCAAAAGCGCTGTCTTTAATGTCTTTTGCATTGATTCTTACATTAAAATACGCGCCAGTAACAGCGGTTTTTGCACATAAAACACCAACACCACCGTCAGAAAGCGAATTTTGCAATCCGTTTTTCATCATCTCTATCATTACTTCGATAGAATTATGTGCTGTTTCCATGATTTTAAAAGGAATTTCTGTTGCGTATTTTGTGGCATTTTCAATAGCCTGCTTTCTAATTTCTATTTCTTCTGGGTTGGTTTTTGGTAATCTAAAACCATCAATAATTTTATTAAAAGCATTGGTGTCTTCATCCACTAAAAACAATAAATCATTTTTATACTGTTGGCCTTTTATTGCCCAATCAGAAAAATAGTTCCATTTAGCATCCCAACCGGGTTTGTGTGCAGAAAGATTGGCCACCATAGTTCCTAAAGAAACACCCAAAGCGCCCACATAAGCAGCAATACTCCCACCTCCTGGAGCCATCGATTCTGATGCTGTTTCGTCGGCGAAATCTTTAACTGTAAAGTCGATTAATTTTTTATTCGTATCAGAATTCATAACATATTCTATGATTCTTTCTTGTGGATTAAAAGGTTTTAAATCATCTAAACCCAAAGATTTTATTGCAATTTTTATTTTTTCGCTTTCACTGATTCCTAAAGAACGTTCTTGTTTTTTTAGATAAAAATCTGCGGCATCTAACATGGCTTTTAGAGGAACTAAACCAACTAATTCAGAGCCTGTTACTCGCAATCCGCGTTTTGTGGCAGCTAAAGCTGTTTCGTAAAAAGCTTCGTGCATAGAAGTGATGCTGATGTTGGTTAAATTATAAGAAATTTGGGCAATGCCATACTCTTCGATAAACCAACCAATTCCTTTTACGGCTTTTAATTTACCTGGAATTCTTTCTGGATCGCCGTTTTTATCTACTATTTGTCTTCCATTAACTAATTTTGTTCTTCCGTTTTCACGGATGTCAAAAGCGATTGCATTTGCTCTTCGGGTAGATGTCGAGTTTAAATTTACGTTATAAGCAATTAAAAAATCACGTGCAGAAATTGCGGTTACTCCAGAATTTTTTATTCGTTCATTAAATTCTGTGGGTCCAAAATCGGGTTTCCAATTTGAGTTAGATAACTTTTCTTTTAAGCCTTCATATTCCCCTGAACGAACCGTAGCCAAATTTTTACGATTATCAGAGGTTGCTGCATTTTCATAGAAATAACCAGAAATACCTAATTCATCGCCAACTCTTTTACCTAGTTGATGTGCGTATTTTGTTGTTTCTTCCATAGTAATATTAGCAATGGGTACTAACGGACAAACATCTGTTGCCCCGAAACGAGGATGCTCGCCAGTTTGCTTGCTCATATCGATGAGTTCTGACGCTTTTTTTATCAGTCTAAAAGCTGCCTCAATCACATTTTTTGGTTCACCAACAAAGGTAATTACGGTTCTGTTTGTTGCTTTTCCCGGATCTACATCTAGTAATTTTACTCCTTCAACCGTTTTTACAATATTTGCAATTGTATTTATTTTGTTGAGATCTCTACCTTCACTAATATTAGGAACGCATTCTATAAGTTGTTTGTTCATGGTTGATGAGTTTTTAGATTAAAAAAAAATAGAATTTATACAATTTTAGGTTTGATGAGCATGCGCTTTAAAGTACAGACTACTCTTATTAAATAGCACTAGTATCCATTAAAAAGACTTAAAACCGCCGCGCTAAAAGACACAGCCTGCCTGCCGTATGCAGTGAAACAAGACTTTCTCAACGAACTGTATTTGAGTAACGTGTAAATTACAAAAAGAACAGTTTATAGTACAATTCTATTCATAATTAAAATGTCTAACTCAAATCTACACTCAACAATTTATGTGTAATATTTTGTTTTTCGTGAAGTTACTTGGAACTAAAATATTTTTAGTGGACACTTGTAATCAAATATATAAATTTCATTAAATATAAGCTGTAAAAATTATCATAAACTAAAAGATAATTAGCTAATTAAGTTTTTTTGATAAAAATAAATATCGAGTACCCAGCAAAATTAATACAGGAATTACTGAAATTGGAAAGGATTGAACTTTCAAAAGCCAAAAAAATGGAATGAATAGTATGAAAAGTAAGAGAAGCCTAGTGTAATTTATCACCCATTTTTGTGGTTGCTTTTTTACGATTAAAAATGCAATGATAAGGTTAGGTGCAAATGCCCATAAAATATTAAAGTTGTTTGGTGCGGTAGAGTGGGTAGAGAAAAACCAAAGAAATAGTAATAACACTCCTATTAAGCCCGTAATAAAAAGTAGCGTAAAATCTAAATAGCGACTTCTTCTATTATTTTTGAAATCTTTGTACGTTGTATACAGCGTTAAAAGGCAAAGTATGCTAAAAATTAAAAGCGGATTTAAGAAAGAAATCTGTTGCTCTATCTCATTAAAGTCTAATAAAACATCTTCTCTTTTTACTAAAGTTTTAAAGGTGTCTTCTGTATTTATATGGCTATCTTTAAATATTGCATAGACATAATCAGGTAAATACATATACTGTTCTGTCGTAGCTTTTTTATCTAATTTTGTGCCAGCAATTAAATTTAATCCAAAACTACCCCATGTATTCCAATGGATTTCTTTGTTTGTTAAATCTCTTAAGGTTAATTCTTTGCTAATGTTTTTATCATTAAAAATTATAGTATCTTCTGCTAAAATGAACCTTGTAATATCTCTTAATTTGGTTGCGCAATTATCGAAATAAGGATCATATTGATAATTTCTGTTTTCTGGCAATGCATTGTTTTCTAAAAATATAAAATAATTTTGTTTTTGCTGTTTATTTAAGTTTAAAACTTGCTGTTTAACCCATCGTTTGTCTCTTTTATAACTTGCTAAAAAGTACTTAAAATCATATCTAGCAAGGCTGTAAATCATATTTCCTTTTGCGAAATTTGTATAAAAATTAGGTTGGTTAAAATCGAACATCCCATAATTATAAATCAAATCTAACTTTAAAACAGGATCTTTAACCCGAATAGCGGCGTGCCCAAAAGCCTCATATAATTCCGTTCCTGGGCCTACAGTTACAATGCTAATTTCTGAATATACAGAAAGTTGCATTTGTGCTTGTATGGGTTTTATCAACAATAAAAAAAAGAGGAGAAATACGTATTTTTTGTGCATAAAAATTAAGGTCTAAAGAAACTATAATCGAAAGTTATCGAAAAAATATTAGAAAATAAAGCATTACCAACACTACCAATATTGGTTAAGGCATAATCTATACGGATGCCTTTGTAGTTAAAACCAAGTCCAAAATTTGGCTGTGTAGAGAGCGATTGAGAATCATCAAACTCGGTGATGTATTGAAAATTACCAACGCCTAATCGCAAATAAACCAACTGATCATAATCTAATTGAAAACCAATTGCCGGATCTATACTACCCAATTCTGACGAAAAAACATCATTGCTTTGCTCAAAACGAATGTTTAAATCTACTTCTGTCTGTAAGTTAAAAAAACGCCCAATTCTAAAATCTCTTGCAACACCTACCTGTATTTTTGGTTTGGTAAGTTCTGTGGTTTCTGGTAATTCTTGATTTTGACCAGGAATGGCGTCTCTAATTTTGTTGAATTCTTCTTCGTTAATTGCCCAACTATTAAAGGTTGTGGTAATATCTCTGGCCATCAATCCAAATTTCCAGTTATTTCTTTCAAACTGAATGCCTGCGTCAAAACCAAATCCCCAGGAGGAGGCAAACTGACCAATAATTCTTCTTACAATTTTAGCATTTACACCAAACTTAAGATCTTTAAAAATTAAATTTCTTGCATAAGCCACATTAAAGGCATAATCTGCAGCAGAAAAAAGGCTAATTCTATTAAAATCGATGTTTCCGTCGTTGTCGATAAGTTCTGTGGTATTTAGAATATCATCGACCCCAAAACGAATTATAGAAATACCAAGAGCACTCTGATCATCAATGGGCATGGCAAATGCAGCATGGTTATAATTGGCAATGCCTGCAAAATAAGATGCATGCATTAAAGATCCTTGATAATCTTTGATGCCGACTAAACCCGCAGGATTCCAGTAAATTGCATTTACATTATTGGTGGTTGCTACAACGGCTTTACTCATTCCTAAAGCGGCGGCATCTACCCCAATATTTAAAAATTCATTCGAGTAATTTCTAAACGCTTGCGCAGTTAAAAACAATGGGAAAATGAATAAGAGAAGTAAAATTCTATATTTCAATAGTTGCAAAATTTATGAATAACAAATATCTAAAAACCTACTAAAATAACTCTTGTTTTTTATAGATATTGTTTAGGCAATATCAATTGCTATGTTTTCTTTTATAAAACGGGTAATTCTATGTTCTAACCATTTGTTTTCATGTGGTTTAAAAGAGGTCATAAAGCCAACATGACCCCCGAATTTTGTTTCTTCAAAAAAGAAAAATTCAGAATTTTCAGCTTCTTCATACGGAAAGCATTTGTGAGACAAAAAAGTATCGTCTTTAGCATTAATGAGTAAAGTAGGACGCATAATTTTTGACAAATAGGGTTTAGAACTCGCTTTTTCCCAGTAATCTTCTGGGCTATCAAAACCAAAAACAGGAACATTATATAAGTGTTCTAAATGTTTAAATTTAGTAGCTTTAAATAACTTGTCTTTATTTAATTGATATTCAGGAAACTTATGTGCTTTTTCTAAAATTTTGTTTTTCATGGTTTTAAAAAATATTTCCATATACAATTTGTTTTTTAGTTTATCCATTTCAAATTCTGCACTCGCAATATCTATGGGTACAGAAGTGGCAATGCCGCCTTTAATGATTGGAGATAATTGAGAACCTTGTTCACCTAAATATTTTAATGTTAAATTTCCGCCCAAACTAAAACCAACAAGCACAATATTATTGTATGAATAATTTTTTAAAAGATGTTTTACAACAAAATCTACATCTTCTGTTTTACCCGTATGATAGGTTGCCAGCAACAAATTATCCTCGCCACTGCAACCTCTTAAATTAAAACAAACTGTATCGATTCCTTTATGATTTAAATGATTTGTTGCCGCTGCCATATATTTAGATTCAGAACTACCCTCTAAACCATGAATCAATAATACGAGGGTTTCTGAACCTTTAAAAGAAAAATCTAAATCGATAAAATCGTGATCCCAGGTTGTAATTCTTTCTCTTATATAGGTAGCTTTGTCTTTCATAAAAAGCGGTCTATACATGGTATTAAAATGACCATTTTTAAAAGGTATCGTCGGTAAGAAATTAGATTTAAATATGGGCATAGCTTTATTTTTTTTACAAATATGATAAATATTTATTCATTTAGAAAATTAAGAAATTTCATTTTGCTATTTTAGCTAAAAATCAGTTTTATGAATATTAAAAAGCACATTCCTAATTTATTAACCTTGGGTAATCTTTTTTGCGGAACAGTGGCAACTGTTTATGCCGTTGAAGGCGATTTTAAAACCGCAGGATTGTTTGTAGTTGTTGGCATTTTATTTGATTTTTTAGATGGCTTTGTAGCACGTTTGTTAAAAGTTTCTGGAGAGCTTGGTACACAATTAGATTCTTTGGCAGATATGGTTACAAGTGGTGTTGTACCTGGAGTTATTATGGCTAAAATGATTCAAAATAATTTGTTTGATGAGCTGAATCCTTTTGACGATTCTTTTTTAGGCATTTCATTAGTTGGTCTTTTACTAACTTTAGGTGCTTGTTATCGATTGGCTAAATTTAATTTAGATACAAGACAATCTGATTCCTTTATTGGTTTGCCAACGCCTGCCATGAGTTTATTTGTAATTTCTTTGCCCTTAATACAAGAATATTCTGATATAGAATTTGTGCAATATTTAATTAGCAATAATTATTTTTTAATAATCATCACACTACTTTTAACGTATATCATGAATGCGGAAATTCCGCTTTTTTCTATGAAGTTTAAAGACTATTCTATTCAAAAAAATTGGATTATTTATATGTTCTTGATCGCTTCTCTACTATTAATTTTTATATTTAATTATTTATCCGTTCCTATAATTATAATATTATATGTAGTTTTGTCCGTCTTAAAAAATTTAACCCCCAAGATTTAGAATTTATGATTACAGCAAACATTCCAGAGAATGAAGAAGAAAGGTTACGAGTTTTAAGTACTTATAATATTTTAGACTCACTACCTGAAGAAGATTATGACGCTATTGCTAAAATAGCTTCTAGTATTTGTAATTCTCCCATTGCACTGGTTTCTTTAATTGATAAAGACAGACAATGGTTTAAAGCTAAACACGGATTAGATGCCAAAGAAACATCAAGAGATTTTGCTTTTTGTGCCCATAGCATTTTAAACCCAGAGGAGTTATTTATTGTTAATGATGCTACAAAAGACGAACGTTTTTTTGATAATCCTTTAACTACAGGCAGCCCTAACGTCGTTTTTTATGCAGGAGCTCCCTTAAATACCTCCGAGGGGTTTCCTTTAGGGACTTTGTGTGTTATCGATAATAAGCCAAGAGAATTGAATCAAAGTCAGAAAGATTCTTTAAAACTATTAGCAAAACAAGTAGTCACTTTATTAGAGTTAAGAAAAAAGAATTACGAACTACTTGAATCTAATAAAAAGGCAACAAAGTTAAACGAACAATTAAATAATTTTGCATATCGGTTAACACATGATTTAAAATCGCCTATTAGCGGTGTTAATTTTTTGGTTGATGTTTTAAAAGAAGATCACATAAAATTATTTAAAGATACCGAGGCAGAAGAGTACGTGAATTTAATTTCTAATCGAATGATTTATATGAGTCGTTTGGTTGATGATATTTTAGAATATACTCGTGTAAATGCAGAACATATCGTTTTTGAGGAGTTCAATGTAAAAGCAATTTTAGAGAGTATTTTAAGTAATATAGATTTTGAGAATAAAATAGTATTGATTTCTAATGATTTAGATATCAATATTAAGAGTTCTAAAATAGGGATGGTTCAAGTTTTTCAGAATTTAATTTCTAATTCTAGAAAGTTTTCTAATGAAGATAAAGTAAATATTCAAGTAGATTTTAAAAAGGATAAAACACATTTTCATTTCATTTACAAAGATAACGGTCCTGGTATTGAAGAAAAATATTGGAAAAGAATTTTCTTAATGTTCGAGACTCTAGAAAATAGTAATAACGAGAATACAGGTATAGGTTTAGCCACGGTAGAGTCAATTATTAAAAGATTAGGAGGCACAATTTATGTAAAAGATAGAGAAGACCGTAAAAAAGGTGTTTCTTTTCATTTTTCTATA
Source organism: Polaribacter sp. IC066 (assembly GCF_007997085.1). GTDB lineage: Bacteria > Bacteroidota > Bacteroidia > Flavobacteriales > Flavobacteriaceae > Polaribacter. The sequence goes on along the minus strand of NZ_VORR01000014.1, from coordinate 7,266 downwards.
AAACATACGTAAAGTAGTACAAAATATTATTTCTCATACGGTTGCTTGCAAACTAGAAATTGAACTTATGAAAAAAATTGTAATTGCAATAATACTGTTGGTTTCATTAAACATAATTGGACAAAAGCTCGCTAAATGTGGAATTGACACGAACCCGAAACTTATGCAAGCGGAATCTAAATTTCTGAATGTTTCTATGAATGACGCGCAGCAGAAAAGTTTTGACTTATTTATAAGAAAGCGATTTTTGTTACTGGAACAGTGCTCATCAATTCGGAACGAAATCGGAATCTTTGGATCAAATAAAAGAATGGAATGAAAACGGAAATAAAATTGCAACTTGGCTTGTAGAACTAAATGAAGATGAAAGAGCTATATCTGGCGGGTATGATGTTATTATTACCTATTGGGTGAAGGCTTTGACTAAAAAAAGAAAATAAAAACGAAAGAATATAAGCCAACAGGTAATACAGTTTATAATTAGCTGCTTTAATAAGTATTCTCTCAAAAATTTCTGCAGAATTTTCTCTAGATCGTATTTGATTATTAATTTAGTTACATGCACACGCAACGAACGATACGCAACAGGCTATTGAAAAGTTTTCTTCTTTTTTAGTTCAAAATCCTTGCCTAAATATACTTTGCGCACCATTTCATCCGCAGCTAATTCTTCTGGTGTACCTTCTTTTAAAATACTACCATTATACATTAAATACGTTTTATCTGTAATCGCTAAAGTTGCCTGTACATCATGATCGGTAATTAAGATACCAATATTTTTGTTTTTTAATTGGGCAACAATACCTTGAATATCTTCTACAGCAATAGGATCTACACCTGCAAAAGGCTCATCTAATAAAATAAAACTGGGATCAGAAGCTAAACAACGAGCAATTTCTGTTCTTCGCCTTTCGCCTCCAGAAAGTAAATCGCCTCTATTTTTACGCACGTGCCCAATATTAAACTCTTCAATTAAAGACTCTAACTTAATTTTTTGTGCTTTTTTTGATAAATCTGTGAATTGTAAAACAGACAGAATGTTGTCTTCTACAGATAATTTTCTAAAAACAGAAGCTTCTTGTGCTAAATAGCCAATTCCTTTTTGAGCACGTTTGTACATAGGGTCTTTGGTTATTTCTTTCTCATTTAAATAAATATGACCATTGTTTGGTTTTACCATACCTACAATCATATAAAAAGAGGTGGTTTTTCCGGCGCCATTCGGACCTAAAAGACCGATGATTTCACCCTGTTTTACCTCTAAAGAAATGCCTTTTACAACTTTTCTAGAACCATAAATTTTTTGAATATTTTCTGCTCTTAAAACCATATTTTATATCTGTGTAAATATTGAATTGTTTAAATGTGTACCTGTAAAACGCAAAATTATTTTAGTGTGTAAAAGTATTTAATCTAGTTTTACAATATTCTTAAAACCTTCACAAACAAGTACACGTTAACAAATAAACAATTAAACCTCGCTTTCAAGAGCTTCCCAAAATTCAAGAGCTCTTCTTAAATGAGGAATTACAATAGTGCCACCAACCAAAGTTGCAATAGACATGGTTTCCATCATTTCTTCTTTAGTAACTCCTATTTTATATGCCGTTTCTAAATGATAGGCAATACAATCATCACACCTTAAAACAGCAGATGCAACCAAACCAAGCAATTCTTTTGTTTTTACAGGAAGATGATCTTCTTTAAAAGTATTTGTATCTAAATTAAAAATACGTTTGATAACTTTGTTATCAGCAGCTAAAATTTTATCGTTCATTTTCTGACGATACGCATTAAATTCTTTAACCTTTTTTGGCATTTTTTTCTTGATTTTTAATAACTCTTCGTGAAACTATAATCCCTATTTCATATAAAAATAAGATAGGAATTGCAACAATAACTTGACTAGCAACATCGGGAGGTGTAATAATTGCCGCAACAATTAGCACAACAACCAAAGCATGTTTTCTGTATTTCTTTAAAAACTCTGGTGTAATCAGTCCGATTTTTGTTAAGAAATAAATTAATACGGGTAATTCAAATAAAATAGAAACACCTAATAACATATTGGTAACTAAACCTATATGAGATTCTAGCGTAAAACTATTTTCAATAGAATCTGTAATTTGATAATTATATAAAAAGTTAATAGATATGGGTGCAATTACATAAAAACTAAATAAAACACCAAGAAAAAAGAGAAAGGAAGCAATAAATATAAACCCTCTAGATCTTTTTATTTCATTTTTGGTTAAACCTGGTGAAACAAAACGCCAAACTTCCCAAAGTAGGTAAGGAAAAGAAACGATCACACCCAAAATAAATGAAGACCATATGGAGTTCATTAATTGCGAGGTAACTTTAATACTCTGTAACTTTTTTTCGGCAAAATTAACACTGCAAAAATCACTCTCCACTCCGAATAAACTGAAGAAATCACAAAATAACCTGTAGGTAAAAAAATCTGGTTTTAAATGCGCTAGTAGAAAGTGGTCATACACTTGCTCTGCAAAAATAAAAAAGATAATAGCAAAAATAAAAATTGCTGAAGCGCTTCTTACTAAATGCCATCTTAATTCTTCTAAATGCCCTAAAAAAGACATTTCTTTCTGTTGTTCTGCCATTAAAAAATACCTTCTTTAATTAAATCATGTAAATGTACAACTCCTGCATAATTATCGTCATCATCTACAGCTATAATTTGAGTAATACTATTATTTTCTAAAGTTTCTAAAGCTTCAATTGCCATTGCGTCTTTATGAATTGTTTTTGGGTTTTTACCCATGATATCTTTGGCAACAAAATCATCTATTTTTGTAGATTTACTCAACATCCTTCTAATATCACCATCGGTAATGATGCCAATAACTTTATGGTCTTTTATAACAGCTGTAACCCCTAAACGTTTTTCTGAAATCTCTATAATTACTTTTGCAATAGAGTCATTATCATTAACTTGAGGCAATTCATTTTGCTCTATTAGATCAGAAACCCGCAAATACAAGCGTTTCCCTAGAGCACCACCTGGGTGGTATTTTGCAAAATCTTTGCTCGTAAAACCCTTTAATTCTAATAAGCAAACTGCCAAAGCATCACCCATTACCAATTGTGCGGTGGTGCTTGTTGTTGGTGCTAAATTATTAGGACAAGCTTCTTTTTCTACAAAAGTATTTAAGGTAAAATCGGCATTTTTACCTAAAAAAGAATCTACATTACCCGTAATAGCGATTATTTTATTTCCGTAGTTTTTAATTAGAGGCACCAGCACTTTTATTTCTGGTGTATTCCCACTTTTAGAAATACAAATAACAACATCGTCTTCTAAAACATTGCCTAAGTCTCCATGAATAGCATCTGCTGCATGCATAAAAACAGCAGGCGAGCCTGTAGAGTTAAAAGTGGCTACAATTTTTGTAGCTATATTGGCACTTTTACCAATACCTGTAACAATTATTCTGCCTTTAAAATTATATATATATTTAATGGCATTTTCAAAATCTACATTAATTAAATTTGCTAAATTAGCGATAGCTTTACTTTCTGCTAAAATAGTTTTTTTTGCATTTGCAATAATTGAAGATTGATTTTTCAAGTCTTTTGTATTTTATCAGAATAAAAAAAAGTTATATCTTTAGATATGTTTACAAGACAAAGTTACTACAAAAATAAGTTTGCACAAATAATATAATTAAAGGTTTGTCTTTTAATTTCAACAAAACTAATATTGAATGGATTTACATAGTCCCCTTAAGAAATTTTTTGGGTTTAATAAGTTTAAAGGATTACAGGAAGAAGTTATAACAAGCATTGTAAATAATCATAATACTTTTGTGATTATGCCTACAGGTGGTGGTAAATCTTTGTGTTATCAGCTGCCAGCTTTAATGGCAGAAGGAACTGCAATTGTGGTTTCGCCCTTAATTGCCTTGATGAAAAATCAAGTCGATGCCATAAGAGGTATTTCTGAACAACATGGCGTTGCACATGTTTTAAATTCGTCTTTAAATAAAACGGACGTAGCGCAGGTAAAAGCAGATATTGCAAGTGGTATTACAAAGCTGTTATATGTTGCGCCAGAATCATTAATCAAAGAAGAATATGTTACATTTTTAAGAACACAAAAAATATCTTTTGTGGCGATTGATGAAGCGCATTGTATTTCTGAATGGGGACACGATTTTAGACCAGAATATAGGAATCTAAAACACATTATTAGCGCTATAGACAGCGTGCCTGTAATTTGTTTAACAGCTACAGCCACAGAAAAGGTGCAAGAAGACATTTTAAAAACTTTAGGAATTACCGATGCAAATAGGTTTAAAGCCTCTTTTAATAGAGCTAACTTATTTTATGAGGTAAGACCTAAAACCAAAGAGGTAGATAAAGATATTATCCGTTTTGTTAAGCAAAGAGAAGGTAAATCTGGTATTATTTATTGTTTAAGTCGTAAAAAGGTAGAAGAAGTTGCACAAATTTTGCAGGTAAATGGCATAAAAGCAGTTCCTTATCATGCCGGTTTAGATGCCAAAACAAGAGTAAGACATCAAGATATGTTTTTGATGGAAGATTGTGATGTTGTTGTGGCAACGATTGCTTTTGGAATGGGAATTGACAAGCCCGATGTGCGTTTTGTAATTCATCATGATATTCCTAAAAGTTTAGAGAGCTATTACCAAGAAACGGGTAGAGCGGGCCGAGATGATGGTGAAGGTTATTGTTTGGCTTTTTATGCGTACAAAGACATCGAAAAGTTAGAAAAATTTATGGCAAGTAAGCCCGTTGCAGAGCAAGAAATTGGGCATGCTTTGTTGCAAGAAGTTGTTGGTTATGCAGAAACTTCTATGAACAGGCGTAAATATTTGTTGCATTATTTTGGTGAGGACTTTGACGCAATCAATGGTGATGGTGCAGATATGGATGACAACTCTAGAAATCCGAAGAAAAAACACGAAGCAAAAGATAATGTTGTGAAACTTTTAAAAGTTGTAAAAGAAACATTACAAAAATATAAATCTAAAGATGTTGTAAACACAATAATAGGGAAAGAAAATGCTTTATTAACATCACATAAAACACATTTACAACCGTATTTTGGTATTGGTAAAGATAGATTTGCACCGTATTGGATGGCGTTAATTCGTCAGGTTTTAGTGGTACATTTTATCAAAAAGGAAATAGAACAATATGGTGTTGTGAAACTGACGAAAGAAGGAGAAAATTATATTCAAAATCCTACTTCTTTTATGATGACAGAAGATCATTCTTACAATGCAGAGAATGACAATGCAATTATTACAAATGCGAAAACTTCAGCAGGAGTAGCGGATGAAAGGTTAGTTAAAATCTTAAAAAGTTTGCGTAAAAAAGTAGCCATCAAACAGGGGATTCCTCCATTTGCTATTTTTCAAGATCCATCTTTAGAGGATATGGCTTTAAAATATCCCATCACATTGGCTGAACTTGCAACCGTACATGGAGTTGGAGAGGGGAAAGCAAGAAAATTTGGAAAAGATTTTGTAAAATTAATTTCAGAGTATGTAGATGAAAACGACGTTTTAAGACCCGATGATTTAATTGTAAAAAGTACTGGTGTCAATTCTGGTTTAAAACTATTTGTTATTCAGAATACTGATAAAAAATTACCTTTAGAAGATATTTCTAAATCGAAAGGATTAGAAATGAAAGAGTTGATAAAGGAAATGGAGGTGATTATTTTTTCTGGAACAAAGCTAAATATTGATTATGCAATAGATGATTTGTTAGATGAAGAACAGCAAGAAGAAATTTATGAGTATTTTATGGAAGCTGAAACAGACGATATAGAGGAGGCTTTAAACGAATTTGATGGTGATTATGACGAAGATGAATTGCGTTTAATGCGTATTAAGTTTTTTAATGAAGTAGGAAATTAAAAAAAGATGACTATTGATAATGTATAGTCATCTTTCAAATAAAAAACGAAACTGAACTAAAAATGAATACTTTATTTGTTATTTTTAATGTAATAATTCATCAGAAATAAAATTACCTGATAATATGAATATTAGTGTCGGGTTGGTTTTTATAGTACGCAAGTGTAATATCTTTTATATTTTTTAATCTAGCTTTTTTTATAGCAACCTGATCGCTGTATATTTTTTTAGTGATTTCTAATAATTGCTTATCTGCTTTTTCTATTTTTTCTTCAATTTTTTTCATCAAACTTAAGGAAGCACTTTTACATTTAGATTCGGGATTAACGGTTCTTAAAATTTCTAAAGATTTAGCATATTCTTTTTCACTGAAATATCCATTAGCCGTTATTATTTTTTGATCACAAATACTGTTAGAATAGTTGGTGTAATATTGTACGATTCTTGCATTTATTTGCGTATTACAGCTTGTGACCCCAGCAGGAATAGCCATTAACTTTAAAAGTGCTTGTTCATATTGTTTACTTGAATTTAATTTATCTGCTTCCGTAAGATATAAATTACAGTTGTTTTGATAATAGGTAGTTACTTTGCTTTTTACATTATTTAAAAATTGTTGAAACTTTTTATCATTCGTTTTAATATTAGAAACACCATTTCTTACGGCTTTTGTTTTATTGTCTCCAGAGCCTTTAAAAGGGTAAGCGTTCTGTAATGTACAACTATCTTTTACTCCAATTTTGAGGTAACAATTCAGCTAGTTTATTTGCTTTATATTCCGGGATTCGATCAATGACATCAGTTAACCAATGATATGGATTTATGTTTAAGGTTTTACAAGTTGCAAAAAAGGAGTAAAACATTGCAATGTTTTGTGCAGATTCATGACTTCCAGCAAAGAGGTAGTTTTTTCTACCTATCGCTAAAGGTCTAATCGCATTTTCAATGTTATTGTTGTCAATTTCATACCTCCCGTCATTTATATAGTATTTTAGATTCTGGTAAATATTTAAGGTATATCTTATGGCGATCCCTATTGAACTTTTTGGCAATACATTCTCTTTTTGAGCAATCAAATACAGTTCTAATTCATTTAAAATTGGCAATGCATAGCGCATTCTAAATCTCTTGATTACAGCAACAGACGCTTCTCTTTCTTTTAAGACTCTTTCTATTCTATATAATTTTTGAATGAGCAGCAGTATGTGATCTGCTCTTCTAGGGTCATTATCTAATGCCTTCTCAAAATATCGCCTAGCATGCGCCATGCAACCTAAAAGAGAAATAGTTCCTTTAGTTGTTAAATTGTGATAGGCTTTATAGCCATCAGACTGTAATGTTCCGGTAAAGTTTT
>NZ_VORR01000149.1 GCF_007997085.1 Polaribacter sp. IC066 | reverse complement strand
AACGTTGGCATTCATTGAGCAGAAACGTTAAAAATGACATTTATGAGTAATTTAAAAGGTATTAAATCGGAAATTGAAAAATATGCGAATGAATCAAATCTGACTGAATTACAAATCGTTGAGAAACTGGAAAAACATTACTTTGACAAAAAAGTAAACGAGAATTTAAAGTTGTATAAAAAAGGAAAGAAAAAAGTGAGCGAAATAACAAAAGACTTGAAAATCTCGCCACGAAAATTTTATGCGATTTTAGAAAAAAAGAAAATAGAACATAAAAAATACAAAAAAGAGTGATTTAAAATAAAACGTTTGACTTTCAGCTAGTTTTCGGAATCGGAAACTGAATTGAAAAACAAAAAACCTAACTAAATGTGGAATTTAGCAAATTGCGGAAATAGCTCACTCAATCGGAAATAAATTTAATCTAAAAATGGAATTTAAAAAAATATGAATACGCAGACAAAAGCAATAATAAAATCAGGTTTGTTTTCGGGAATCGTTTACGCTGGACTTATGGCTGGATTTGACTATTCTGACGGGCAAGATTTCAAAATATGGAAATTTATATTCCACGCCTCTTTTTTTGGAATATTTATGGCACTTATGACTAGATATAATTTAAAAAAACAAGCAAATAAAGAAAAAAATAAAACTGAATAAAAACAACGAAATGCCAACACCGTATATAATTTATTGCTGGCTTCTCGCCTATTTACGAAAGTCCTCGCGGACTTTCTTGGTCGGTAATTATTTACTAAATTAGTTGCTTGAAACACGCAACAAACCATATACAACAACGTT
>NZ_VORR01000148.1 GCF_007997085.1 Polaribacter sp. IC066 | reverse complement strand
CAACTTGTTTATATGCCGACCTTTTATCCGCATCTTCTTAAATATTGTCAGGATATGCAGAGGTTTAGTCTCTTTATATCCATTTAATTTTTTATAAAAATAGTGGATTAAAACAAATCATCAAACGGATTTTTAATTTTTTTTAAACTAGGCTCTGTAACATGCGTATAAATCATGGTGGTTTTCGGACTACTATGCCCCAAAAGTTCTTGAATATATCTAATGTCTGTGCCCTTTTCCAATAGATGTGTCGCAAAACTGTGTCTTAAGGAATGTAATGTAACTTTTTTTCGAATGCCTGCTTTAAATAAGGCATTTTTTAAAACCTTTTGAGCACTTGTGTTGCTATATTTCCCTCCTTTTTGCCCTTCAAATAAATGCTTTTTTGGTTTGTAAGCAATATAATAATCTCTTAATATTTTTACAAAGGCAGGAGATAAAAGGGTATATCTATCTTTTTTTCCTTTTGCCTGTTTAATATGAATGAGCATCCGCTGACTGTCAATATCAGTTATTTCTAAATTAATGGCTTCACCTATTCTTAAACCAGCAGAATATAAGAAGCACAAAATAGCCTTATGTTTCAGGTTTGTAATAACATTAAAAACAGCTTTTATTTCATCGCCACTTAATACTATTGGTAATTTTTTTTCTTTTTTAGGTCTCTCTATATGTATGTCTCCGTAAGAATAACCTTTATATTCAAAAAACTTTTTGATGCCACTTATAAATTGATTTTGATATGAAACCGATTTATTAGGCACAAAAATATAATCATAACTAAAAGCTTCTACTATTTTTGTAGAAAATATATCAGCTCTTTTTAAAAGCGCATATTTTATATAG
>NZ_VORR01000147.1 GCF_007997085.1 Polaribacter sp. IC066 | reverse complement strand
TTTGTTTTTTGTGTAAATTCAAAAGATATGAAACGGCAAGAATCCAAAGAGCTTGCGGTCTGGATTCGATAGTGAAATATCTTGTAGAATTTAAGAAAAATAAAATAAGTCTAGATTTTTGTTTCTTTTCAGCAATGGAAAAGAAAAATGAAAAATAAAAGAGCAAGTATCTTACTTAAGTGAACACACTTCCATATCATCGTTCATTATTTCTTGGGATCACAAGGGTTAATTTTAAAAGCACTATTTCATTTAGAATTCTATTCGTGGTTCGATGTTCGATGTTCGTGGTTGGTGGTTGGTGGTTGGTGGTTGGTTTCGCGATAGTTAGTCGATGGTCGAAAAACGGTAAACGATAGACGGTAAACGATAAACGAAAAACGTTGTTCGTGGTTCGTGGTTCGTTGGTCGATATTCGATGTTCGTTGTTCTATTTTAGCTCAAAGCCTATAGCTTATAGCTTACTGCGTAGAGCCACTATTCGATGTTCGAAAAACGATGGACGAAAAACGATAAACGAAAAACGATTAACGATTTATAAAGTCAGCATCTAAACCCGACATACGATAATTTTAGTAAGAATTCAAAAGATATGAAACGGCAAGAATCCAAAGAACTTGCGGTCTGGATTCGATAGTGAAATATCTTGTAGAATTTAAGAAAAATAAAATAAGTCTAGATTTTTGTTTCTTGGAATTTATCTTGAGCGAAGTCGAAAGGTCAATGGAAAAGAAAAATGAATAAAATTGTAAGACAATTTTAAAGTATAATTACTTCGAGGTTAATAATGGTTCGTGGTTCGTGTTTCGTGGTTCGATGTTCGTGGTTGGTGGTTGGTTTCGCGATAGTTAGTCGATGG
>NZ_VORR01000146.1 GCF_007997085.1 Polaribacter sp. IC066 | reverse complement strand
TTTGCTAACACCGTGTATAGAAAATTGCTAAATTAGTGCTTTACCAAAGGCAGTTGCATTTTTGCGTACTTCAAATTTTCCGTTGGAAAATCCTCGCACACAAAAACGCAACTTTCCATAACACAAACACGTTACCCAACATTAAGACTGAATGAACTCTAAAACTAAATACTTATTTCTCATTTTAGGAATTACCGGAATTGTTCTTCTGGTTTTCAATTCAGTTAAAATGTGGAATTGGTCTAATATAAAACTGGAATTGGAAATTTCTCAAATTCTATTTATAATTAGTTTAATCAGTTTTGGATTTTATTTTATTCTAAAAAAAAAGCGAAAATTTTTGACTAGAATAATAATTGGAACATTTGGAATTTGTTTAGTTCTAAATTTATACTTGGTCACTGAATATTATCAAGCTTTACAAACCCAAAAACGATTTTCGGAATATTCTAAATTAGAAACCTGTGAGGAAATGGAAAATAGATTCGCAACGGACTTAAAAAAAGGAGAAATTAAATATTTTCAGTTCGGATTTGGATACGATATTGAATTAGATAAAACACTGAAAAATAAATATAAAATTGAAACTTTTGGAATGGGTTGTTCTATTCAATCCGAAATGATTTGTTATAACAAAATGGTTAATGATTATCTGAAAGAAAAGCACAACGACGGAATAATTGACTATTGGGAATAAAACGTTGGGTAACACCGTACAAAATTAATTGCTTTGGTTCTGGCTTATTTAGGAAAGTCCTCGCGGACTTTCTATTCAGTTATTATTTATTAACTTTATCGCTTAACCACAGCAAAAAATCTTGTACAAACACGTTAGGCTCAATTGCTCAAAAATTTAAAAACTCTATTCAATAATTGGAAAATAATTTCAATTTTAAATTTTTAAGGTCTTTTAAATTCGAATTTTCGGAACACTTTTTCGCTCGTCAAAATTTTC
>NZ_VORR01000145.1 GCF_007997085.1 Polaribacter sp. IC066 | reverse complement strand
CAAAAAAGAAAGGCGACACGAACTTTCATAAGTATGCTAAAACCAGCAAATTAATTTTATGCAGTGTTGGCATACGTTTTATTAAATTTTGTTTAAATTCAATATTATGTCAGATTTAATTGTTAAAAATCAAAATCATTGGTCAATAAATTTAATTCCTTTTGATAAATCTATTTTAAAATTACAACAAAAAACTACTTGGTTAGACTATTGGTTTGAAATAGAATTAGAATTAAAAAAAACGAAAACAAAACCTAAACTTATTGTATTAAATAAAGATGGATTTTGGCAATTCATAGATGATTTATTAAGAACTCAATGGAATATAGAAACTAAAATTGTTTAGTCGATAGTATTTCCATTAAAATACTTGATAAAATTAAATAACCATTGTTTTCTATATAGTGATTAACTAATGAGTAATTTATTTTGTTCTCGTAATTGTAATTTCCACTGTGGTATTTTAAAATAATATTATTTAATTCTGGTTTTAATTCTTTCTTAATATTTAATAAAGATGTTTCAAAGTAACTGTTATTTATTAAGATGTCAAATGTTTTTAGTTTTTCAATACTGCTAATTAATTCATGTTTTTCTATCGACATTCCATCGTCTATCATTTTGGAAATTCTAACGTAAATGTCTTTAAGTAGTAATTCATTTATTTCACTTTTCATAGCTTATGATTTTTAAAAAATTTATTTCTTGGGTTGATTCAAAATGGGTTTTACTTGTATTTGGTTCTTTAAAGAATCCAAGTCTTTTGAGAGCTCTAATTGTATCTTCTCTAATTGGTCAATCCTTGGGTTTTTATATTTCTTACCTATTTGGTTTGATATAAGATTCACAAGTATAGTAATGATTAAATTTATTAATAAAATTATAAATATCCACTTTTTAGTTTTTAAGTTAATATCTAATAATTTATCTTTTTTTACTTGCCTTTCATTTTGTTTTTTAGATAACTCAA
>NZ_VORR01000144.1 GCF_007997085.1 Polaribacter sp. IC066 | reverse complement strand
TCAACACGCTTACGCCATTTAGAACTTGACTGTCTTTCGCTACAAAATGATAATTAAATTCATCAGAAAACTTTTCTATTAAAAGCTCTTTGTGAATCTCTACGGCGGCAATAGCACCCTCTTTTTTTAATCTCGGATAATGTTTAAATTCCGGAAAATCATAATCCGTTTCCAATACTTCTAAATATCCATTCTCTCTTAAAACTTTGATTGCTTTCGGATACGTTTCTTTTGAGAAAATAAAATCAATATCTCCCACCATTCGCTCGGCAATATCTGTATATAAACCCGCTAGTAGGTTTGCAGTTCCTTTTAAAAAAATAGGCGTAATCTGATGCGCTAATAAAAGAGTATTCAGTTCTTTTGCCTGTGTAATTATTTGCTGGTTTCTATCTCGGTTTAAACCCGTTATATGCTCCATATACCCCACCAAGTCTTGCGGCAAATAGTGTAAAAAACCTGCACGCTTTAGGTTACAATACAATGCCGGAAACACAAAATGTTCCGTACTAATTTTCACCACGGCATCCCAGTCGATTGTGGTTGTTTTTAATTGTTTTTCTATCGCTACCCTATTCTTATTTTCTAATGAAATTGTTAAACAGGTAGCAACAAAATAAAGTGTTTCTTTATAATTCATCTATGTGTTAAAAAGCAAATTTATATAAAATTATGGGAATATGTTGCAGAATCAGGTTGTTTGTTGTTCGTGGTTGGTTTGTCGTGGTTGGTGGTTGGTTGGTCGTGGTTGGTGGTTGGTGGTTGGTGGTTCGATGTTCGATGTTCGATGTTCGTTGTTCGTTGTTCGTTGTTCGTTGTTCGAAAAACGATGGTCGAAAAACGGTAAACGATTAACGATTAACGATTTATAAAATCAGCATCTAAAACCGACATACTTTTATTTTTTATAAAAATTCAAAAGATATGAAACGGCAAGAATCCAAAGAGCTTGCGGTCTGGATTCGATAGTGAAATATCTTGTAGAATTTAAGAAAAATAAAATAAGTCTAGATTTTTGTTTCTTGGAATTTATCTTGAGCGAAGTCGAAAGGTCAATGG
>NZ_VORR01000143.1 GCF_007997085.1 Polaribacter sp. IC066 | reverse complement strand
GCACAATATTTTGCTAGAATTAGAGGATATATTACAACGCTCAAAAAAAATAAACAAAAAGTACTAGAAAATATTCAGCTTGCTTTTAGCAAAAATCCGTTCCTACCGGAAATGGCTGAATAGTTACGTTCTTCCCATTTAAATTCAGGGTTACCTAAAGTCCCTTCTGCTAAACCAAATATTCTTTGATCTGTTGGAGTTTCAGAATTTTGAGTTACATCTGAAGAAGCATAAATTGCATCCCCATTCAAAAGAGACACCCATTTATTATCAGGTATTCTATCATTCCCGATAATTCCGTAGCTAACTCTTAATTTTAATGCGTTTAGCCATGAGTTATTCTGTAAAAAAGATTCTTCTGTTATGTTCCATCCCAAAGACATTGAAGGGAAAAAACCTACTTGATTATTTGGTCCAAATTTGCTAGATGCATCTCTACGAATTACCGCTGACAATAAATATTTTTCTTTGTAGTTATATTGAAATCTAAAGAAGTAAGATAATAAACGTGCATCAAACGTGTTTTCTTCATTTTCTAATTGCTCATCAGTATAAAAATTCAAAACCTCTTCAGCATTTCCTAAATTTGCATTCTCAAAAGAACTTACCGGAACGCCTTTATAGAGTAGATTATTTCCAGTAAAGCCAGTAAATTCGCCTGTAGTTTTATATACAGAATTACCTAAAAGCATTGTTAAATTATGAACTTTATTAAAACTTGTATTATAATTTATATAGTTGTCCCAAGTATAATCGAAGTAGATATCTCGTTTTTCAGTAAGCCCACTTGAATCAGTGTTAAAGTTTTTTGAATTCCCATAATTAAATTGAGGCGCCAATTTTAAACCGTCAACAACAGCGTAGTTCATGAGAAACTGAGAACTTACTTTTAGATTTTCTGTAATTGAATAATCAACACCAATCGTAGGACTTATTCAGGGCAGAATCATACTTTTATATTTAATATTTTGAGCAAATAGTCTTCATTCCATCCAGCTTCAAGCCTTTTACTTTTTACAGATAGTTTTTTAGAGTTTTCATTTTTCAGTAAGTTTAAAGCAAT
>NZ_VORR01000142.1 GCF_007997085.1 Polaribacter sp. IC066 | reverse complement strand
ATTTTTGGTCAAATAGAAGATCATAGAAGCCATATAAACCGACTTCACAATTTAGTCGACATTCTTCTTATCGGAATAACTTCGGTCATTTGTGGGGCAGAAACTTGGGAGCAAATGGTTGTGTTTGCTAAATCAAAAGAAACTTTTTTAAAGAAATTTTTAGAATTACCAAATGGTATTCCCTCGAAAGTGACCCTTAATAGAGTATTCTCTGCTATTGATAGTGAACAGTTTGAATCTTGCTTTATTGATTGGGTTACTTCAATTGCGGATATAAGTAAAGGCCAAATAATTGCCATTGATGGTAAAACGATACGTGGTGCAAAATCTCATGGAAAGAAATCACCAATTCACATGGTTAGTGCTTGGGCTTGCGAAAATAATCTTGTTTTAGGTCAAGTTAAAACAGCTGAAAAATCAAACGAAATTACGGCAATACCAGAATTACTGGATATTCTAAATATTGCTGGAAATACCATCACAATTGATGCTATGGGAACTCAAAAAGAAATTGCCGAAAAAATCATTGACAAAAAAGCCGATTATATTTTAGCCGTTAAAGCAAATCAACCTCAGTTATTAGAGCATATTAAAGACGAATTTAGGTTTTCAAAACAACCAGAAATATACACGAAGCATGATTTAGATCATGGACGTATTGAAACTAGAATATGCAGTGTAATTACTGATTTTAAGTTTATTGAACAGGATAATCCATGGAAAAAATTAACTAGTATTATAAAAATAGATAGTATTCGTGAATTTAAAAACAGCGATAAAGTGACAGAAACATCAACACGGTATTATATTTCAAGTTTACATAATAATGCTAGTGAATTTCAGTCTAAGATACGTTCACATTGGGCGGTAGAAAACAAATTGCACTGGACTTTAGATGTTGCTTTCTGTGAGGATGCTTCTAGAAAAAGAGCAGGAAATGCTGCTCAAAATTATTCTGTTCTACTTAAAATTGCTTTAAACTTACTGAAAAATGAAAACTCTAAAAAACTATCTGTAAAAAGTAAAAGGCTTGAAGCTGGATGGAATGAAGACTATTTGCTCAAAATATTAAATATAAAAGTATGATTCTGCCCTG
>NZ_VORR01000141.1 GCF_007997085.1 Polaribacter sp. IC066 | reverse complement strand
TGCTGAATTCAAGTCACAAAAGCAACATTCTGTTTAAATAATAATTGTTCCATAACAAATATAGGATTTTCAAATTTATACCTTTTCCTAGGTCTGTTATTTAGTTTATTTTCTACCTCTTTGATTCTTTGTTCATTTATAGATGAGAAGTCAGAACCCTTTGCAAAATACTGTCTAATTAAGCCGTTTAGATTTTCGTTAGATCCTCTTTCCCATGAATGATAAGGATGTGCAAAATAGTAATGAACATCAAGGTTCTCTACTACTTCTTGATGCCCTGCAAATTCTTTTCCGTTATCCGCTGTAACAGTAAACAAATAAGGTTTCCAGTCCTCTAATAGTTCTATGATAGCTCTGGTTACCACATCGGCTTGTTTGGATGCAACTTTTTTCATTTTAAGCATTCCAGAAGCGCTATCGTTGATGGTCAGAATAGCTTGATGATGATTTTTACCTATAATTAAATCCACTTCTAAATCTCCAAAACGCGCTCTTTTTTCAACAATTTCAGGCCTTTGTTCTATACTTATTCGATTCTTGATAATCCCTCTAGAATCCTTGCTTGCGCCCCGTTTTCGATACCTTCTCCCTTGCCTACGTAGGTGGGTGTGTAAATCTCCCCTATTCCTCTTATCTTCCCAAATATGTTGATAGATACGCTCTATAGAAACACTTTCTTTCTGCTCTTTAGTAAGGGAACCAACTACCTGCTCTGGACTATAGTCATCTCTTATCAATTTTTCTACAGCAACTTTTATAGTGGGAGTAAAACGAATGTGTTTAGCTTTTTCTTTTTGACGTTTAGCGTACTTTTTTGATGCTAATTCATCAGTATAAACACCACTTCTTTTATCTGAATTTCTTTTAATCTCTCTTGTAATTGTAGAGCGGTTTTTGCCTATGGCAATGGCAATTTTAGCTTTATTGTAGCCTTGGTTTAGCATACAACAGATTGTGTATCTTTGAGCCTGGGTTATGTGTGTCATGCAACTTCTTTTTTGGCGATTTGAGACCGCAAGATAACATCCATCAAAACAAGAAAGGTAGGATTCCCTACTTTTCTGTTTTGAAAAATTAATATCAAAACCTCAAATCTAAATGTTGCGCTTATTACTTGAATTTAAGATTTTAAA
>NZ_VORR01000140.1 GCF_007997085.1 Polaribacter sp. IC066 | reverse complement strand
GATTATGAATAGATGAAATTAGTTCACAAACTCACAAATACGCTTTAAAATTAAAATTTATTTTATGTTGATACTTGTTAAGCAAAGGCTTTGCTGAAATCTAGATTTATACTAACTTTAGAAATCGCAAAATAGTTTGTAATTTTAATCAAAATGTTCTCGATACAATCCCATCCAAAAATGGGACCACTCGAACTGACAGCGCTCTTAAGATTATGAATAGATGAAATTAGTTCACAAACTCACAAATACGCTTTAAAATTAAAATTTATTTTATGTTGATACTTGTTAAGCAAAGGCTTTGCTGAAATCTAGATTTATACTAACTTTAGAAATCGCAAAATAGTTTGTAATTTTAATCAAAATGTTCTCGATACAATCCCATCCAAAAATGGGACCACTCGAACTGACAGCTCGCTCTTAAGATTATGAATTAGATGAAATTAGTTCACAAACTCACAAATACGCTTTAAAATTAAAATTTATTTTATGTTGATACTTGTTAAGCAAAGGCTTTGCTGAAATCTAGATTTATACTAACTTTAGAAATCGCAAAATAGTTTGTAATTTTAATCAAAATGTTCTCGATACAATCCCATCCAAAGCGGGACCACTCGAACTGACAGCTCGCTCTTAAGATTATGAATTAGATGAAATTAGTTCACAAACTCACAAATACGCTTTAAAATTAAAATTTGTTTTATGTTGATGCTTGTTAAGCAAAGGCTTTGCTAAAATCTAGATTTCTACTAATTTTAGAAATCGGAAAATAGTATGTAATTTTAATTGCAATGTTCTCGATACAATCCCATCCAAAGCGGGACCACTCGAACTGACAGCGCTCTTAAGATTATGAATAGATGAAATTAGTTCACAAACTCACAAATACGCTTTAAAATTAAAATTTGTTTTATGTTGATGCTTGTTAAACAAAGGCTTTGCTAAAATCTAGATTTCTACTAATTTTAGAAATCGCAAAATAGTTTGTAATTTTAATCAAAAGGCTCTCGATACAATCCCATCCAAAGCGGGACCACTCGAACTGACAGCTCGCTCTTAAGATTATGAATTAGATGAAATTAGTTCACAAACGCACAAATACGCTTTAAAATTAAAATTTGTTTTATGTTGA
>NZ_VORR01000013.1 GCF_007997085.1 Polaribacter sp. IC066 | reverse complement strand
CGGAAGGATTAAATAGTGTCATGCAATTAGCACGATCTAGAGCTAGAGGTTTCAGGAATATTGATAATTTTTGTAATATGATATATTTCTTAGGGAATCACTAATCCATAACTTTTGGCGAAGAACCAATAAACTTGCAAATCTGCAGGAGTAGCCAAGTTATTTTGTTTCATATATTTTTGAACAGATGCAGAAGATTTCCAATGATTATATTTTACTTCATCGCCACCAATATGGATTATTTTAGACGGAAAAAGTGCCATTACTTCATCTAAAACATCTGTTAAAAACTGATAAGTTCTCTCGTTTGTAACATCGTAGACATCTTTGCCAACGCCAAATTTTATAGGCACTTCAATTTCTTCTCTAGATGTCCCTAACCAAGGATAAGAGGCAATTGCGGCTGTAGAGTGTCCTGGCATTTCTATTTCTGGCACAACGGTTATATGTCTTTCTTTGGCATAGGCTATAATTTCTTTTATTTCTTTTTGCGTATAAAAACCTTCATGTGGTTCTGCCGATTGCATGGGGCTTTCCCATTGTAAAGGACCAATTTGAGTGCTTTTTCTTTTAGAACCAATGGTGGTTAATTTAGGATATTTTTTTATTTCAATTCGCCAACCTTGGTCATCCACCAAATGCCAATGAAAGATATTCATTTTTAAAAACGCCATTTCATCTAATAACATTTTTACTTGTTTCATTCCTTTAAAATAACGGGCTTCATCTAACATAAAAGACCTCCATTTAAACCGAGGAGTATCTTTTATTTTTATTTCTTTTATCTTTATATAGTTCTCATATTTAGAGTAATAAGAGTTGTAAGAACAAATTTGCATTAGGGTTTGTGTTGCATAAAACCAACCCGTATTATTTTTAGCACAAATAATAATTTTATCTTCAGAAACCGACAATTCGTAGCCTTCATCAGACAAGTTTTCATCTACTTGAAACGTGATAAAATTCTTTTTTAAACTTTGATAATTTGTTGTTTTCGGATTAATACCAAAATCATTTTTAAAATATTCTTGTAAATTATGCGCAATATTTTCACTAGCTGCATCAAAAACAATTTGTGTTTCTGCGCTAATTCTAATTGATTGCCAGTTATTATGAGTTGCGGTCGCGGTGTTATCTGTATTTCTTGCGATTTGATGATTTTTGAGTTTAAAAGAAGTAGAAAGCTAAAAAGTAAGAGGGTTTTGAATTTCATCTAAATATTTGATTATAAGGTGTAAAATAGGCTTTTTTATCAATTCATTTTTAAAAATGATATGTGATATTTTAATCCGAAGTTTAAAAATGTATTACTTAACTCGCCTCCTTTAGCTTTTACATAACCGCCGGCAGCTCTAAAACTTAAAGCATCACTTAAAACATAATTAAAGCCAGCACTTGGTTTTAAAATTAAACCTTGTCCTGTACTAATTCCACCACCACCCGCAGCACCGCCTAAAGCTTGTGCAAAAAGTACTATTTTATTTTTGATGATAGGGTTTGATCTCGTTCCAAAACCAACAATTCCCTCGCCATAAGCACCAGCATCGCCAAAATTTGCAAATGAAGTTTGCCCTGCAACATAAAGATTCTTGTTCAAATCAAAATTAATTTGAAGTGATATTTGATGCATATTTTGTTCAATTCCTGTGTCTCTTTTTGCGTTAAAATAAATATCATGTTTTGTAATGACTTCAAAACCTTTAAATTTTCCGTTGCTATATTTTTCATCAGCTTTTATGCCATTTCTATCAATATAATATTTTAGGCCAATACCATAAGAAGAGGTATAAAAATGTGAATTAAGACTCATAATATAGCCTTTATTTATGGCGATATAAACATCGCCAAATATTTTTTGTTCAATAGAAATATCAGGATAAATTAAAAAACCACCTTGCGTATCTATTCCGCCGCCGCCAGCTGCACCAGCGCCAAATTTTGCAAGAATGTTTGTGTTGTTTTTGTTGAAGGATACATGATAACCACCACCTAAAAACACATCCATAAAACCGGCTTTTATGCCATCAAAAGCACCATCTACTTTTAAAAATGCAAACCAGTTTTCAGAAAAGTAAGACGCGAGTTCAAATCCTGCTAATCGTATCGTTTTTCCGCTATTGATTCCTTGGGTATTGCCTTTAATTCTTAAATTATTCACATGAAATAGTAATGAAGTTCTTTTAGAATTGATGTTCCAATCAGATTTTTGTAGTTCAGCAAAACTAAATTCGTCTTCAGAAAACGTGTACTTTGAATATGAGTAGTTTAAAGGTATTTCTAAACTTAAATTTAATTGATGTCCTTTTATATGCCCACCGTCAAAAAAATCAACATAACTCCAACCTGAATTAACAGAGAAGTTTTTAAAATCATAGCCAACATTAAAATGGGGTAAGATAAAGGCACCACCGCCATCTGGAGCACCTGCGCCGCCGCCGCCGCCAAAATGAAAACCAGTATCAACATAGAATTTGTCGTCTATATATTTTTTAATTCCAGCATTTACACCTAAAGTAAAAAAGCCACCCTTATTACCCGTTATTGCGCCGTAAATACCCAAACCTACATAAGACCAGTCATTTAGCATTAGGTTATAATGAATACCTGAATAGCCCATGTTTGGGTCGTTATCGGGCATGCCAATAGAAAGAAAATCTATTTTTGCAAAGGCCTTTTGAGTTTTCTTTTCAGGAACATTCTCTTTTTGTGCCAGAAGAAATTGACTTGAAAATAGAAGAACAAATAATATTTTTTTCATAGGATAAAATTATCTCTTTTTGATAGAAATGACGACCGTTTTTGAAGTAGGAGTATTGCTAATCGTTGCAGTACTTTTTAAAGGCACCAAAACATTTGCTTCCGGAAAATAAGTTGCTGTGCATTGTGTAGGAATGTTATAAGGAATTGCTAAAAAACCGGTAGCTTCTCTTTCTTCTCCATTAAAATGACTTGTTAAATCTACAAGATCTAATTTTTCTAAATGCATTTTTTTCATATCCTCTGCATTCATAAAAATAACTCTTCGCTCATTTAAAACACCTCTATATCGGTCATCTAAACCGTAAATTGTGGTGTTATATTGATCGTGCGTTCTTATGGTCATCATTATAAATTGATTTTTTTCTAGTTCAATTTCAGAGGGAGTATTAACACTAAAATTAGCTTTTCCGGTGGACGATGTATCAAACTTATTTTCTCTATTATTGTTTGGTAAATAGAAACCACCTTTAATTCTTACACGCTTATTGTACGCATCAAAACCATCAATAGTCGCCTCTATTTTATCACGAATAAGATCGTAATTAGCAACTAATTCGGTGTAATTAGTTGCTGAATTTTTTAAAGTAGCAGTGGCTAAACCGCCAACAATAGCAGCTTCACTTAAAATATCTTCAGAACAAGGTTCTAAATGTCCTTGAGATTTATGAACAATACCCATAGAATTTTCTACAGAAACAAACTGTTCTCCAGTACTTTGCAAATCTGTTTCAGACCTGCCTAAACATGGTAAAATTAAGGCTTTTTTACCATGAATTAAATGACTTCTATTCAGTTTTGTAGAAACATGAACGGTTAAATTACAGCCACGCAAAGCTTCTGCCGTAAACTCTGTATCTGGCGTAGCAGAAATAAAATTACCACCCATACCAAAAAATACTTTTGCTTTTTTAGCGTGCATTGCTTCGATGGCATTCACCACATCAAAACCATGTTTTCTGGGCGCTTTAAAATGAAAGTTAGCTTCTAATTTATCTAAAAAAGAATCTGGCATTTTTTCCCAAATCCCCATAGTTCTATCTCCCTGAACGTTTGAGTGCCCGCGCACAGGGCAAGTACCAGCACCTTTTTTACCAATACTACCTTTTAGCAAAAGAATATTTACGATTTCTCTAATATTATCAACCGCATTTTTGTGTTGGGTTAGGCCCATGGCCCAACAAATAATAATTTTTTTACTGTTGATGATTACATGAGCGGCTTCTTTTATTTTTTCAAGTGATATGCCTGTTTGCGGCACTAAATCATCAATTGAATACGATTCTAAATCATTTAAAAGAGCATCAATACCCGCAGTTTTTTTTGCGATAAAGTCGTAATCAAAAACAGCATACGGCGTATCTTCTTCTTGTTTTAGCATCAATTTTAAGATGATTTTTAACAACGCTACATCACCATTTATTTTTACCTGTAAAAATACATCTGTTAAATCTTGTCCAGAACCCAACCATTTTAAAGGGTTTTGTGGGTCTTTAAAATTCATTAAACCAACTTCTGGTAGCGGATTTATGGTAATAATTTTACTTCCTTTTTTCTTGGCATCACTTAAAGCCGTTAGCATTCTTGGATGATTAGTGCCAGGGTTTTGCCCCATAACAATCACTAAATCTGTGTGCTTAAAATCATCTAAAGTTACAGACCCTTTGCCAATGCCTAACGTTTCTGTGAGTGCCGCTCCGCTAGACTCGTGGCACATATTAGAGCAATCTGGCAAGTTGTTAGTACCAAACTGACGCACAAATAGTTGATATAAAAAAGCGGCTTCATTACTGGTTCTGCCAGAGGTATAAAAAATAGCTTCATCTGGCGAGTCTAAAGCGTTTAATTCGTCTGAAATTAAATGAAAAGCATCTTTCCAAGAAATTTCTTTATAGTGAGTAGCGCCCTCTGGCAAATATACAGGATGTGTAATTCTACCTTTTTTGCCAATGTCAAAGTCAGAGAGTTCTGCTAGATCTTTAACCGAATAGGTTGAAAAAAACATCGGCGAAATTTTATTTTTAGTAGCTTCTTCTGCCACAGCTTTTGCACCATTTTCGCAATATTCTGCTAAAAACGCTCGTTTTTCATCAGGATCTGGCCATGCACAACCTGGGCAATCAAAACCATCTTTTTGGTTTAGGTTTTTTAATAAACCAATCCCTTTAATGATGCCTACTTCGTTTTTAATATGGTTTAAAGCAGACGCAATTGCTTTTGCACCCACAGCAGATTTCGGAATTTTTTGAAGTTTAATTCCTGTTAATTTTTCTGGTGGTTGTGCATTTGTCTTTTTAATCATTCTTAACAGTGTTTATAACATTTGAATGCGCATAAATGGTCATTTTCTGATTTCTAGTAAACCCAATCAAACAAATTCCGAATTCTTTAGCAAAATCTACCGCCAATGAAGAACAAGCAGAAATAGCAACAATAACGCCAATTTTAGCAATAAAAGCTTTGGTTACAATTTCATAAGAAACCCTGCCACTCACTAATAAATAATGTGCATTATTTAAGGTTTGTTTTTGAAGCAAATCGCCCACCGTTTTATCAACAGCGTTATGTCTTCCTAAATCTTCTTTAACCGATAATAATTCTTCATTTTTATTAAAGATTGCCGCGGCATGGCTTCCTCCAGATTTCTTAAAAGTTTCTTGAAAATGACTCATTACAACATACATTTTATGCAAACTATCTGAAGAAATAAAGCTGTCTTGTTGCAAACTTTTACCATCAACCTTTAAATCTTGTAGTTTTGTTTTTCCGCAAATGCCACAAGAAGAAACCGAAAGTAAAGTTCGTTTATTTAAATATCCTTTTCTTAAATCTTCTTTATTAATGGCAACATTAATAATACTTGGTATTGTAGTGTCTTCTTTTTCAATGGTATAAATTAAATTTTCGTTTTTTTTATAAATATCTTCTGCATATAATAAGCCCCTAATTAATTCGAAATCGTCGTTAGGAGTTCTCATAACCACTGTATAGGGTTCACCGTTAATATTTATTTGAAGTGGAGCTTCGATGACAAGAAAATCGTCAATTTTGGTATGATTTTTTAAGGATACTTTTACACCCTGATAACTAGCTATTTGCATAAAACCTAAAAGTTAATCTTCTTTACAAAGCTAGTTAAAAACGAGTAGTATAAAAAAAAAGTCTCGATATAAAATTGAGACTTACGTTTTAGTACTTTAAGTGCTCTAAAAATAGCAGATAAAACAGCTAAAAATTTTGCTATATACTTGCTTTTTAAAGTAAAACAAGAGGTAATAACTCGATTTAACTATTTTGTGGTTTTTTTACAAATAATTAATTTAGGCTTGTTATGCTGATCTGTTGTTAAAAATAGATAAACATCGCCACCTTCTTTTATTTTTGTTTCTTTTCTAAATTGAGCCACTGTTTTTGGGAAATTTCTTGTAGTAATATTCGCTTTTTTTTCTGGTAAAAGTTTTAAAAGTCTTTTTTTATCATAAGAAAGAGTCGTTTCAATTGTAAAAACTCTACCCGGAAAGTCAATTAACTTTTCTGATGTATATAAATGTGCATGTTGATGCAATTTATAAAGATTTAATTTTTTTGAAATTTGATGAAAACCACCAGATTTTAAAATAGCACTATTGGGTTCATATAAATACGTTAAAGGAGCTGAATATTCAGAGGATACTTCTTCTAGATACTCAAAATTAAACGTTTCTGTAAACTCTTTTTTAACGTTGCTTGTTTTTATTTTGATGGTGTTGATATAGTCTTTTTCTAATAAGAAAAGCACTTCTTTTACTTCGTTATGTACCGCAATAATATGAACTTCTTTTACATTTTTTAATTCATTAATGGTATTTGTTATGTCTAAAATTGGCGAAACTTTGATAAGGATATTTGTTGTTTTTGTAAATAAAAAATCAATTTTAGGCGGAATGTAAGGTTGGCAATCTTTTAGTAAAAACACTTTTTCTTTTACATCATTTCTTCTTGATGGATCTATGTAAATGCAATCAAAAAAATCGGTAGTATCTTTTAAAAAATCAAGACCGTTTCCTGAAAAAGTGTTAATATGAGGTGTTTTTAATTGTTGATAATTATGTTTTACAATGGTTGATACATCTTGATTAATTTCGCAGTGAATAACCTTTTTAAACTGTTTAGAAAAATAGTAGCAGTCAACACCAAAACCACCGGTAATATCAATGATCGTATCACCAGAAATAATTTCTGATTTGTAGGTTGCCGTAGTTTCTGATGAAGCTTGTTCGATACTTATTTTTGCTGGATAATAGATGTTTTCGGCTAAAAACCAAGTCGGTAATTTCTTTTCTGATTTTTGTTTTGATAAAATTTGATTGGCTAATTCTTGAACAGAAACATCTGGAAAGGGACTCCCTTTTAAAATCAATTTTGTGATGTCGGTTTTTAAATGATCGACAATAAATTGCTGCACATTTTTATGTAGGATATTTAAATTCAAACGAAATTATATATTTTTAGTTAACGATTTTACGATTTTATTATCGGCTAAAAACTCTTTTAAAATTACTTTTAAAGCTGTGTAACAAGGCACCGCAGTGATCATGCCAATAACGCCAAAAAGTAAGCCACCAATAATAATGATTAAGAAAATTTCTAGCGGATGCGATTTTGTGGTTTTCGAAAAAATAACAGGCTGACTTATAAAATTATCAACTAATTGTGCCAAACTGTAAAAAAATAAAATCCATAAAGAAGTTGGTAAAATTTCTGTTTGAAAATCTAAACCAATATTACTTGTCATGGATAAGAAAAACACCAATATAGCGCCGATAACAGGACCTACATACGGTATTAAATTTAACAAAGCGCATAAAAAAGCAATCACAACAGCGTTAGAAATGCTAAAACTTACTAAAATGATGGTGTACAAAATAAAGAGAATGGTAATTTGTATAATTAACCCGATAAAGTATTTAGATAATAAATGATTGATGGTTTCTAGAGAATGAGAGAACCGATTCTCTGTTTTGTTCGGGATTATTGTTAAAACACCTTGTTTTAAGATTCCGCTATCTTTCATAAAGAAAAAAGAGATAAATAAAATAGAGAAAAGCCCAATACTTAAAGAACCTACTGCACCAATAATTGTATTGAATAGGTTAGGAATGGTTTCAAAATGAGATGCAAAATTAATATTTTCTAACTCTTTTAAAACATCAATTCCTTTTGATGAAAAATAAGCAATTGTTTGCGTAAAAATATCTTGAATGTTTGCTTGTAATTTATCGACTTCTAAAAGCGATAAATTTTTTCCTTGCTCAATAACAAGAGGAATAAATAATACCACCAAACCAGTTAATAAGCTCAACATTAAAAACATGGTGGTAACGACTGCCACTGTGTTTGGTAATTTTAGTTTGTTTCTTAACATCAAAATAACCGGACGCCCTATTAATGATAAGATTGCGGCAATGATAATGTATACAATTACAGATTGAATTTTAACTAAAAAATAGAGTAGTAAGAGCACACCTAAAATAATTGAGATGGCTCTTAAAATTCCGTTTGCAATTGTTTTAGCGTGCATTAATTATATCCTTTTACTTCGCCCATACTTAATTTTCCTCCGTTGCCAAAAGTATGATTTGTTGGCAGTAATGTACCACTTTCTGTGGTAATCCAATCTTCCCAAGTGGCAGAAACACCATTCATTTTCATACTTGGTACAAACATTTTGTAGCTTTTAGGTACAAAAGCGGAGTCTAAAATCCATAAATAAGAATCTCCAGGAGTAGATCCGCCAGTCATATATTTTACAAAAAGAGCGTCTTTACCCGCTACTTTTTGAACTGTTCTAATTACATTATCATCAAATAATTTATGAGGCGCAACGAGCCAAAAACTATCGTTGTTAAAAATATCCCAAGCTCTTGTTATAATTTCTTCATCAGTAATTTCTTGCTTTTCACCATCAAAGAAAACCGTACTTTTTTCTAGATCTCTTGTGTGTAAATTAACTCGAAAAGATTCCCAAGAAACATCGGCAATATTATTTTCTTTATCCCATTTAAAAGCTCTTTTGCCACCAAAACTCCATTCTAAAAAGTTTGTTTTTTTGTAAGCTTCGTGATCAATTGCTTTTAAAACTTTATGCGCCAATTTATTGGCGTTTTCATTATAGGCTTTTACATTTCCCATTGGTATTTGCAAATCTAATAGTGAAAGGGTATGACTTTTTGGTAGTTTTATGCCAGATTCTGTGTTTTTCCAATCTCCCCAAGTAGCAGAAATTCCTCCTATGGGAATAATGCTGGTCCACATTTTAAAAGAAGTAGGCATATAATTATCATCTAAAATCCATAAATAAGAATCGCCAGGTGTAGAGCCGCCAGAAGTATAGGTAATAAGCAAAGCATCTTTACCCTCATGATTTACAATGCGTCTTTCTGTGCCAACATCAAATATTTTGTAAGGTGCAACCAACCAAAAAGAGTCGTTGTTAAAAAAGTCTGTTGCTGTTTGTACTATTTCTTGATTATCAACCTTCTTACTATTTACAAAAACTTCAGATTTTTTTGGTTGTTTTGTGTTTAAAATCACCTTGTTTTCATCCCAAGAAACTTCAACCTTATTTTTCTCTTTATGCCATTTGTAAAAATTAGTACCCCTAAAACTCCATTCTATAATTTCGGTATTTTCAAAAGTATCGTGGTTTATTGCGTTGAACATTTTAATAGCTAAAGCATCTGCTTCTTTGCCTTTTTTGCCTTCTGGTACTGCTTCGTTTTTTGTGAAATACAAAATAGTACCAGCTACAATGAATAGTAAAAGGAGCGCGCCTAAAAGTTTAAAAAATTTCTTCATCTTGATTGTTAAAAATTAGGAGACAAATTTATTACTTTTTAAAAGAACATATTTATTTTGAGGCTACTAATCTAAAACATGCTTTTATATTTCGTTTTTTTTAGTCTTTTTTTTGAAATTGAGGTTGTCTTTAAAAAAAGAAATTTAAAATTTAAGAAAACAGTTTTATTAAGTATCAGTGTTTGAAAAGAATCAATCTTACAAAACCTTGCTTTGAAATCCATGTAAAAGAAGAGTTTTAATAGAAAGTAGAAATTTATATGAGGGATTTTTTTTTAAAAAAATTGATAAAATCTTTAGATAGCTGACTTTTAGGTTGATTTTAATTGAGTAAAACTCAATTTTTAAAAATAACGAAGCCTTGATTATAAAATTGTAGGTTGTACCAATCCTGTTTTTTTTATTAAATCTGTTCTCGAATTTAGTGCGATCTTGGGTGTACTACTTCTAAACGCTGCCTAGAAATAGTATAGAGAATGTACTTTTTTGATGCCTCGATAACTTAGCCTCGAAATTGTTCTTGTAATTAAAGAAATAAAAATTTACAGAATTTACAGGTTTATATACCTATAAATCAATACAATAAGTGTAATTATCGAAGTTTTAAATAGCTGAAAGTTATAGTTGAACAAATTATTTAGTCTAAAATATTTTTATAAAAAAACTATTTTCTATAATGCAAATTACGATTAACTTTGTGCGGGTAATTATGGTACTTTATTTTGGCTTTTAATCTTATGGAAATTTATTATAGTAAAATTATAGAATCAGTTGTTGTTTTAATCTTATTTGTGTTTGCAAGACTAATAACTCAAAAGCTTATCAACAGAACAATTAAAAGACAATTAATTCAAAAATCGAGAAGTCAAATCATAAAAAAAGCTATTAGTTTTATCATCATTCTCATCTTTTTAACCATTCTATTGGTCATTTGGGGCGTTAAACAATCTGATTTGGCCGTTTTCGTCGGTTCCGTTCTTACCGTTATTGGTGTTGCTATGTTTGCACAATGGTCTATTCTCTCTAATATTACCGCTAGTATTGTGCTATTTTTTAATCATTCTGTAAAAATAGGCGATACAATAGCCATTATGGAAGGCAAAGAATATGAAATTCAAGGAAAAATTTTAGATATTGGTTTGTTTTTTATCACTTTAGAAACCGTTGGAACATCCGAAGAAATAACATTACCCAATAATACTTTTTTACAAAAAACAATTAGAAAAGTAGCGAGTAGCGCAGATGTTATCAATCAATTATAATCGTTGTTTTACTACAACTGAAAAAAGAATGAAGAAAATATTTAAAAATAATTTAAAATACCTTTATGGAGGAAATTAATGTAATGTTTCAACGGCTAAAAGGTGATTTGTTTCTATTTATTCCCAACCTTATTGTATCCATAGTTGTTTTAGGCGTTGGGTATTTGATAGCGCGTTTGGCAAAATACTTTGTCATAAAATTATTCAGTTATTTAAGCAAATTGGGGAGCAGAAAATTTGGCAATCTTAATTTAAAACAAGCCGGTTTTTTTCTAGGAACTGCTTTCTTTTGGCTAATTATATTTTCTAGTATCTTACTAGTAACAGATATTTTAGGGCTTACTGTTTTAACAAACTGGTTTCAAAGCATTATCCATTATATTCCGAACATCCTTGCGGCAATCTTAATTGTTTTTGCCTCTATTGTACTTGGTAATTTAGTGTCTGATTTAATTGTATCCATAGGAAAAAAAACAGGATTGTATTACAGTGATGCACTCTTAAAATTTATTCGATTTATATTTCTTTCTTTAGCAATTATTATTGCTTTAGACCAAATTGGAATAGAAATTTCTTTACTAGTTAATATTATAGATATTGTTTTGGCAGCATTATTATTTGGTGGAGCTTTTGCATTTGGCTTAGGAGCAAGAACTTCTATCAGCAATATTTTAGCTTGTTATTATGTTCGTAAAAGATATAAAGTAGGCGATCAAGTGCAAGTTGGTAAAACAAAAGGTAGAATTATTCAAATTGATACGACAAGTGTAATTTTAGAAAATGAAGTCGGACAAGTTTTAATCCCTGCAAAAGTATTTAACGAATCGAAATCTTACCTTATCAAAACAAATTAATCATGACAAATAATCAAACCATATTAAATGATTTTATAAGTAAACAACCTTTTGCAGCGGCACAAACATTAGAGAGATTGAGCAGTAAAGCGGTAGCAGATTTTATACAAACGGTGTCTTTAGCAAAATGTGTATGCTTGTTAAGCCTAATGAACGCTCGTAAAGCTGCTGATTGTTTTGTGTTTTTACCAATAAAAAAAACGACAGAAATAATAGAAAAAGGAGAAGTTCATTTTATAACTGCTGTATTAATGTTGTTAGAAAATACAGTGCAAGAAAGTCTTTTAGCGAAAGTGTCTAAAGAAAAGAAAGCGATTTTAAAACTTAAAATGGATCATGAACCTAACTCTGTAGGTGCTTTAATGGAAACAGTATTGAGTGTGAACAAAGAAATGTCTGTAAGAGAGGCTGTTCAAATAGTAAAGAGAAATTCAGAAAAAGAAGATTTTTATTTATATGTTGTAGATTTAGAGGGCAATTTTGAAGGAATTGTAAGATTAAAAGAACTTTTACTTGCCAAGAAAAATGCTTCTTTAGAAGATTTAATGATTTCTAAAATCCTAAAATTATCACCAGAAATACCAATTAAAAGTATTTTGAATTATAATTCTTGGTTAGAATATCATCACATACCTGTTGTAGATAAATTCGAAAAACTTTTAGGAGCTTTAGCTTATAAAAGATCCATCGAATTTACGGAGGATATTAGTAATTCATCCAATGAAAAAGTGATGGAAACAGGAAGTGCACTTGGTGAATTGTATAGAATTGGTTTAACAGGAATCTTAAAAAGTGTAAGTAATTAAAGGCCTTATGAAATTAAAAACAGATAAAGTAGAAAGCGAATTATACACGGATTATTTTTTAAAGTTTCCTAAAGATGCTGCACATACTTTAGATACTTTTTCTGCGGATATTGTTTTACAGTATTTAAAAGAATTACCTGCAGAAAATGCAAGAGCAATTTTTTTTCAGCTAAATTCTGAATTAATTACAGAACTACTTTTAGAAATAGATGACGAATTATTTAAAGAATTATTCTTTAAAGTAAATACGCATTTAGCTGCTCGTTTATTTTCTTCTTTAGAAAAAGATGATGTTACCAGTAAACTTGCGTTATTAACAGATATCGTTTCTAGAGAAATTTTAGATTTTTTAAACTTTAAAGAAGATACTGCAGGTTATTTAATGGAAACAGACATGGTTACTTTTCATGCAGATAATGTAGTTGATGACGTATTGACCAGAATTAGAAAAATTGGTAAAAAAAATATCATGGTCATTTATATTGTAGATGAAGAAGGTAAGTTATTAGGAAAAGTGCCTATTCAATATATTGCAATTTCTGCCCCAAATGAAAAGTTAGAAAGCATCATGAAAGCTGCACCTTTTATAGATGCTATGGTTTCTAGAGAAGAAGTTTTAGAAGCGATTGAAAAGGAAGATCTTTTGCAAATACCCGTTACAGATATTAATCATATTCTTTTGGGTATTATTAGAAACGATACTTTAATGTCTGCTTCTAAACAAGAAATTACCGAAAATTTACAATCGATGTTTGGTGCCGGTAAAGAAGAACAAGCGTTGTCTAAATGGACGTTTGCTGTTAAAAAAAGATTGCCTTGGTTACAAGTAAATTTGGCAACTGCGTTTTTAGCATCTATGGTTGTTGGTTTGTTTGAAGAAACCATTGCGAAAATTACAATTCTTGCCATTTTTTTACCAGTAGTTGCTGGGCAATCAGGAAACACTGGTTCACAAGCTTTAGCGGTAACGATTAGAGGTTTAGCGTTAAAAGAAATAAGAATTTCTCAATGGTTTAGAGTTGCTAAAAAAGAAATCATGGTTGGTTTTGTAAATGGTGTTGCGGTGGCTTTAACCACAGGAATTATCGTTTATTTTTGGACTTCCTCATTAGGAATAGGAATTGTTATCGCAATTTCAATGGTAATTTCTATGCTAATAGCAGGTTTTGCGGGTGCTATAATTCCGATTGGTTTAAAAGCAATTGGGCAAGATCCGGCAACATCATCTTCCATTATTTTAACAACGGTTACAGATATTTGTGGTTTTTTAAGTTTTTTAGGATTGGCTTCTGCGCTTTCTTCGGTTTTGGGAATTGTTTAGACATTTAAAGTTTTTTTTATTTTTTGACAATTTGTAATTGATTTTAAATAAAGAAAAACACAATATGGCGTCATGTCTACTTTAGGAGAAATCACAAAATTGCAGATAAAATAACCGTTAGAAAAATTTATATTGGGCATCAGAAAGATATTTTAAATATAATACTCAGCAAAAATTTTCGTAAACTTTTTAGGCAGTTCTTTTGTAATTGAAATTTTCTCTTTCGTAAACGGATGTATAAATTCTAAAGCAGCTGCATGCAAGTATAAGCCTTTTCCGTTTAAAACTTTATTTTCTAAAAAGTATTCTTTATCGCCTAAAATAGGGTTTTTGATGGCTAATAAATGTTTTCTTAATTGATGTTTTCTTCCTGTTTTTGGCGATAGTTTTACCAAGTTTAAAAACTCAAAACGTTCAGATTTTACAGATTGTAAAACTTCATAGTTTGTAAAAGCTTCTTTTTTATCAATTTGAGAATTTATATGTCCTTGAGTTTGCATGACACCAAGGGTAATTGCAAAATAAGTTTTCTGAATTTTTTTGTGTTCAAATAACTCACCTAATTGCTGAATTGCAGCACTCGTTTTTCCGATTACTAAAACACCACTTGTTGGGTAATCTAATCGGTGAATTGGTTGTGGTTTTACAGCATCAGGTTGATTGCTTTTTTTTAAGTTTTGAGCTAATCCGTTTGCAATGGTTACAAATTTGTTTCCGCTGACTACTATTCCTGAAGGTTTATAAATGATCGCTAAATAGTTATCTTCAAATAAGACTTCTATATCTAACTTTAATCTTTCGAAATTGGATGATTTTTCTGATTGGTACAAATCAATTTTTTCACCACCAGAAACATATTTTGAGGTCATTGCAACGATGCCATCAATAAAAATAAGCTCTTTTTTAATCGCTTTTTTAATACCTGATTTTGTTGGAATTGTCTTGAAAATTCCTACTGCATATTCTTGAAAACGGATAGGTTCTTTTTGGCTCAGTGCAATATGGGTTTCAATCATATTCAATAGTTTATTGTGGTTTAAAGATCAAAAAATAATTCCCGCTTTTGCGGGAATTATTTTATAAAAATCTGATTTAATTCTCTTTCTGATACCCTTTTGGTCTTTTTGAGCGAATAGGAGCTTTTGGCTCTGGTTTTAGTTCAAACTCGTTTCCTTTTAGCATCCTCAAGGCTTCTTCAACTGCTTTTTCTAATTGCGGATCTTTGCCTAATAGCACTTCTTTCGGAGTTTGATCTACTTCAATATCTGGCGCAACACCTTCGCCTTCAACAGCCCAATTCCCATCCACATCATAAAAGCCACCTCGCGGTGCCACCATTCTTCCGCCATCAATAAATGGAGGCGTATCCCAAGTTCCTACTAAACCACCCCAAGTTCTTGTGCCGACTAAAGGGCCTAATTTTTTCTCTTTAAACATGTAAGGCAGTAAATCTCCTCCAGAACCTGCTCTTTCGTTAATAATCATCACTTTTGGTCCCCAAATACCCGCCATTGGGGTTGTCCAAGGTCTTCTGCTTTCACTTTTACTATTAAAAAAACCAAGCACTTCTCTAGACATAATATCAATCATATAATCTGCAGCAGAGCCACCACCATTATTTCTTTCATCGATAATAACACCTTTTTTATCTTGTTGAGAAAAATAATACCGATTGAACGATGTAAATCCTGGTTCACTTGTATTTGGCACATATACATAGGCCAATTTTCCGTTAGAGAGTTTGTCAACTTTTCTTCTATTGCTTTCTACCCAGTCAATAGACCGCAAAGATCGCTCGCTATTTACAGGTTTTACTAAAACGGTCCTTGCATTTTTTTCTGAAGGCGTATCACTCACTTTTATATAGATTTCTCGGCCTGCTGTTTGTTCTAATAACTGATACGGATTCATTGCTGCTGTTAAAGAAACTCCGTTAATTGCTAATAAATAATCGCCTTCATTTACGTTAATGCCAGGTAAACCTAATGGCGCAGTGATATTTGGATTCCAACGTTCACCTTTGTATATTTTTTTAAATTGATAAAAACCCTCTTTTTTCTCTAGATCGGCACCTAATAAACCCACAGGAACTCTTTCAATATTTGGGGTGTCTCCACCAGAAACATACGAATGCCCAATTGCAACTTCACCACTCATAATATCAACAACATAATTTAAATCAGTTCTGTGTTTTACATCATTAATCCAAGGAGCATACCATTTGAAGACGTCATCCCAAGGGGCACCGTGCACATTATCAACATATAGAAAATCGCGCATATAACGCCAGCCTTCTTTAAATATTTGATGTGCTTCTGCCTTCGGATCTACTTTTATTTTCATGGCTGTTTTCAGCGTTTCCTTCCCAGCTTTTTCAGCTTTACTGCTTTCTAAACTCCAATTTCCTTTTTTAGAAAGTAAAATTGAGTTTCTATCATCTGAAGCCGACATGGAAGAAACTCCCGTTGCAAAAACGGTCGCTTTTTCTTTCAGTACATCATATTTATGAACGGTTAATCCTGCTGCATTTTGAATTGCTTCTGCAATAAAAACGTTGTTTTCAGGCCCTTTTAATAAAGCCATGTAATTTCTTGCTGGTAACTTTAAGACTACTGCACGGTCAAATAATCCGTTTTCGTCAATAATTGTCTTGTGCTCTTTTGGCGCTTCTTTGTCGGATTTCTTATCTTTATTCTCGTCTTTCTTTTCGTCTTTATCAGTTTCTTCTTTAGCTGACGCTTCATCGGTTTTTGGTAAAACAGGCGCTTTATCTTTACTATTTAAAACCACACAATACAGCGATCTTGTTACGCTAGGGTCATACGAACTCATGTCTAACCAACCCGATTGTAAACCATAATCTGTACTGGCCAACGTGTATATGTATTTACCAGATGCGTCCCAAACTGGGCTAATAGCGTCGGCAATTGGATCTGTAATTGGTACTATTTTTTTTGTGCTTATTTGATAAGCATAAATAGATTTGAAGTTATTGTTATTTTGTTTTGCATAGGCTATCCAATTACTATCTGGAGACCATTTAGGATTCATGGTTCTGTTAGGATGTGCAAAACCATCTGCATCTACTTTTGTGATTTTTTTGCTTGCTAAATTCACAATCCAAATAACAAAATTAGTGTCTGTATAGGCAATGTGTTTGCCGTCTGGAGACCAATCTGGCTGAAAGTAGAAGGTTGGATTTGGTAATTTTATAGACTCTTGATTTGCACCATCTTGATCTGCAATGACCATTTGATATTCGCCATTTTGATCAGAAAACCAAGCTACTTTATCCCCTTTTGGAGACCAAATAGGAGCACGGTCTGCAACGCCTGATGAATTCGTTAAGTTTCGCCACGTTCCGTTTTCTTTAGGAACGGTAAAGATTTCGCCTCTATGCTCAAAAATGGCTCTCTTTCCTTTAGGCGATACATTAGGATTTGTTAAATCTTTTCCAGCAACATCCATCCATCTGGTTCTAGAATAGTTTAAATCTCCTTTCACATTGATGATAATCTGATTGGTTTCTTTTGTTTCTGGATGTAGTAAATGAAGAAATCCTGCTTGCTCATAAACGAT
The DNA here is from genome assembly GCF_007997085.1 of Polaribacter sp. IC066. Lineage (GTDB taxonomy): Bacteria > Bacteroidota > Bacteroidia > Flavobacteriales > Flavobacteriaceae > Polaribacter. The sequence goes on along the minus strand of NZ_VORR01000013.1, from coordinate 75,235 downwards.
TCCATTTGAATTGGCATCAATATTTTTTACATCGAATTTTTTATGAAATGTAATTTGTTCTTCTTGCTTGGTTGTTATGTTATACGACCAAATATTTGCGGTATAATCTCTTTCAGAAATATAAAAAACAGCGCCTTGATACCAAACCGGATTTACATGTCTTTCTCCGTCTTTCTGTGGAGTTTTTATCAATTCTTTTGTTTTTAAATCAACAATCCAAATAGGCATTGCTTGTCCGCCTCTATAATTACGCCATTCAGCATCCCAACTTGTAATGGGCGTATAGGCGATGTATTTATTGTCTTCAGAAATTTCTCCAAAAGCAGCTCTCGGAATATCAAACGCCTCTGGCGTTCCTCCTTCGGTAGAAATAGTGTAAAATTTATTAGTTTGCGTAGGTTTTGATTCTCTATCAGAACGAAATAGAATTTTTCCGTCTGGCGTCCAACTTTGCACTACATCGTTAGAAGGATGATAGGTTAATCTCTTTGGTTCGCCACCATTTACAGAGACTATAAATACATCGGTATTTCCATCATATTGCGCCGTAAAAGCAATCCATTTTCCGTCTTTTGAAAATTGAGGATTTGTTTCATAACCCTCATCGCTGGTCAACCGAATAGCGTTTCCGCCGTTTAAAGGTACTTTCCATAAATCGGAAGCATGTACGAAAACAATCGCTGTTTCAGAAAGAGTGGGTTCTCTTAATAAACGTGTGTTTTGTGAAATGGTAATAAAAGAAATAAGGACAGAAAAAAGAAAGAAAAGTTTTTTCATTATAAGGATATTTAGTTGATTTTTTAAAGATAGAAAAATCAGTTTAAAATAATTGTTAAAGTAATCTATAATTTATTTCGCAAACAATTGAGTCATATCTTGAAAAGCTTTAAACTCTAACGCGTTATTTTCTGGATCTTTAAAAAACATGGTGGCTTGTTCGCCTACTTTTCCTTTAAAACGAATGCAAGGTGCTATTTCAAATTTTGTGTTTGCCGCTTTTAAACGATCTGCTAAAGAATGCCAATCTTCCCAAGATAAAACGACTCCAAAATGCGGAACAGGAACATCGTATCCATCTACAGGATTTGAAATCCTTTCAGCTTTAAAATCTTCTTTTTGATGAATCACTAATTGATGCCCAAAGAAATTAAAATCTACCCAATCTTCAGTAGATCGTCCTTCTTCACAGTTTAAAATATCTCGATAAAAAGTTCTACATTTTTCTAAATTCTGAACTGGTATTGCTAGGTGGAATGGTTGTATCATCTTTGGTTTTTAGTGATCAGTTATTAGTTTTAGGTTTTTAGTTTTTTGTGAATGGTTATCAGTTTCTGCTAAATTTAAATGTTTTATGCTGCCTAAAAAGTCGCAATTTTTTATTTTTGCCAATAGCCAATAGCCAATAGCCAATAGCCAATAGCCAATAGCCAATAGCCAACAGCCAACACCAACACCAACAGCCAATAGCCAACAGCCAACACTACTTAAAACCCAACAGCCGTATCATCGCCTCTCTTATCTGCGCCACCTTCTAATTTTCCATTCGGCAAGACCAAAATAGCATCAACGCTGCCAATAACTCTAGAATTTTTCTCTAAAATTGTATATCCTAAAGATTCTAATTTCTTTTTAGAGGCTTCTTCAAATCCGTTTGGCTCCATTCTGATAATATCGGGCATCCATTGATGGTGAAACCTTGGCTGATTTACAGACTCTTGCATGCCCATATTATAATCAACAACATTTATAATATTTTGCAAAACTGAAGTTATAATTGTAGAACCTCCAGGAGTTCCTAAAACCATTTTTAATTTTCCGTCTTTCTCTACTATTGTTGGTGTCATAGAACTCAACATTCTTTTTTCTGGTGCAATTTCATTAGCAGTAGAACCTAATAAGCCGAATACGTTAGGCACATTTGGTTTTGCGCTAAAATCATCCATTTCATTATTTAAGAAAAAGCCTGCACCTTTTACCAAAACTTTAGAGCCATAGGCTGTATTTAAAGTTGTGGTTACAGAAACGGCATTACCAAATTGATCTACAATAGAATAGTGTGTAGTTTGGTCGCTTTCATGCCCTAAAATTTCTCCATTAGAAACTTCTGATGAAGGTGTTGCCTTATCCCAAGAAAAAGAACTCATTCTTTTTTTTATGTAGCTATCTGCTATTAAACTATCTGTGGGAACGGCTACAAAATCAATATCACCTAAAAAATGGGCTCTGTCTGCATACGATCTTCGTTCTGCTTCTGTTAATAACTGCACGTATTCTGTAGAATTATGATCAATTTTTGATAGATCATAAGGCTCAATAGATTTTAAAATTTGTGCTAAACAAATTCCGCCACTTGAGGGCAATGTCATCGTAGTAATTGTATACTCTTTGTATTTAAAAGCAATTGGTTTGCGCCATACAGCTTTGTATTTCGCTAAATCTTCTAACGAGATAATTCCGCCTAATTCCTTTACATAATCTACAAATAACGTTGCTGTTTTTCCTTTGTAAAAACCATCTGCACCTTGATTTTTAATTCGTTCTAGCGTTTGTGCCAATTCTTCTTGTTGTAACAAATCTCCTTCTTTCCATTCTCTATCAAACAAAATTTTATAATTATTTGCTTTCTCAAAACGTTCACGAGTTTTATTTAAAGAGCTAGCTTGCTTTTTAGTAACCGTAAAACCATTTCTAGCCATGTCTATAGAAGGCTGAATTAAATCTTTAAAAGGAAGACTTCCAAATTTTTTATGAACTTCAAAAATACCAGCAATAGTTCCTGGAACCCCAACAGAATGAGCCCCAAAGCTACTTTTATCTAGAATTACAGTACCCTCTTTATCTAAATACATGTCTCTACTTGCCATTAAGGGTGCTTTTTCTCTAAAATCTAAAGCCCCAGTTTTGCCATCTTTAGCTCTGTGAACCATAAAACCACCGCCACCAATATTACCGGCAACAGGATAAACCACTGCCAAAGCAAGTTGTGTTGCAATCATTGCATCATAAGCGTTGCCGCCCTTTTTTAAAATAGCAACACCAATTTTAGAAGCTTCTTCTTTGGCAGAAACTACCATTGCTTTTTCGGCAATTAAGCCTACTGTTTTTTCTTTTGTTGTAGATGTTTTACAACTTATAAATAATAGGGAGAGGGCAATAATTAGACTTGTTTTTTTCATATAGTAGGTTTAATTTCTTTTAATTTTTGATTGGTGTGCGCTATTAAATCTTTAAAAAATAATGTAAAATCTTCTTCTAATTCATTTTCTAAATCGTGTAAATCTTCAATGGCTAAATTCATTTGAGATTTTCCTTTTGTTCTAGCATTCATTCCGTTTAAAACTTTCGCAATGCCTTCTTTATATTGATAATTAAATAAGATGTTATATTCAATCATATATTTAATGAAGTTTTGAGATTTTACGGGTAATTCTAGTTTAATTTTATCGAACAATTTATAAACAGCATCTGTATAAACATCTAAAGGAATTGCCGAATAATTTGCCCAATTTTTAGCCAAAAAATAATCGTAAAAAATATCAATAATAACACCATCATAGTGCCTGTAACGTTTGTGTAAACGACGCTTGCTTTTTCGTACAATTTTATGCGCGTCTGTAAAGGTATCTATTTCTCTGTGTAAAAAAATTCCTTGTTGAATCTCTTTAGAAAAACTCTCGTAATTATTTCCTCTAATATGATCTGCAATAAAATTGCCAACCATAATATTGGTTTGATTTTGTGAAAGGTAAAGGTGCGCTAAAAAATTCATTTGTTAAAAGTAGATAAAAGCATTGTCTATTGTACGGAAAAAGTAATTTTTTCGTAGATAGCGATTCCTTCTTTTGTAAAACCCTCTATAATTGCCTCGAAGGTTCCTGTTTGATCTGATGTATAAAATGAAGTTTTTTCAGCAGTTAGATTGAAATTTGAACCCCAAAAAAGTTGTGTTCTAAAATCGGGAATTTGTTTATTGATGTTCTCTCGATAATCAGGGCTAAAGGTTATTTTTTCTTCAATCGGCTTTAATAATAAAAATTGGTTCTTGCTATTTACATTCGGTTTGTAATCATTCTTAAAAGTTATTATATTAATAATACCATGGTAATTTTTTGCGCCAAAATAATATTTCTCTTTGATTAGCGCTATGCTTTTTATTTTTAAAGCATCAAAAAACACAAAATCGTTATGATTATCAACCAAGAAACCATCAACAATCAAAAGCGTTTTTAACGTGGTGTTCGATTCTAAATTAACATCTCTTATATTAAAGCAATACTCTTCTTTTTCTTTGCTAATCCAAACATCTTTTAAAATTTCTACGGTAACTTCTTTTACGGTCTTAAATCTTGTATACTCATCTAAAATATACACTACTTTATTTTTATTGTGATGAAAAATAGCCTTGTTATTTTTAATAAACGGATATGTTGGTTGTTTTACTTCTATATACGCGTTTTCTATTTGCGTATAGAAGCTTCTTTTTTTTATCAATTTTCTGATGTTTTCAGTGAGCAATAATTCATCAAAATTATCAAATTTTTTTTCTAATTTATGAGTATCAATTAATGAAATTGTATAGTTTTTCTTATCTTTTTCTAATACTTGAATACGTACATTACTCGCATCATAAGCGGCATCAATATTAAAAAAAAAGATTCCTGTTGCATCGGTAATTGAAATTTTAGTAATTTTATTTTCACCGATAAAAGACAATCCGATTTTTTTATTAAGGACACTTTTATTTGTTTTTGAAGTGATAGATCCTTGGTAAAGGCTACCTCTTAATTCTGGTAGATATTCTTTTTTAGACCGAATACGTGAAGGTTTAAAATTTTGTTCAAATGCCACTGCATTTATTTTAGTCGGAATTAAAATACTGTCTTGTTTTCTGACAGATAAAGACATGGTTTTTGAAATATGGCCATCAAAAGTTAACGTTACTAGTTCTCTTTTTTGATATACTTTTTTATTTGAAGCTAGTTTTAAATATGTAGTAGTTTTAACAAACTCTTTCTTAAAATTATTTTTTTTAAGAGTGTCGGAAGCGGTTAATTTTGCAGAAAAAGGATTGATGATAAAGATGTTTTCTTCAAAGAAAATTTGTTTATTTCGCATCCATTGTGTGTACGAAATTATCTTATAGGTACCCGTTTTTAAGGAAGATGATAAGAAAATAGCGCCATTTCCTAATCCGTTTTTTAACCTTATTTTTTGTTTAGAAATACTGTTGTTTTCTTGATTAATAAGTTCTACATAGCCTACTTTACTCAAAGAACTCATTGTATTAGAGGCTATATCACGACAATAAATTTTGTACAAAACAGTTTCTCCTGTTAAGAAAAAATTAGTGTTGGTGTGCAGGTAAATTTTTTCTTGCGGATAGGCATCAATATCGCTAAATTTAGTAGTTTGACTAATAGTGCTGTTTGTTAAGAGAACTATAAAACAAAAAAATAGAATGTTTTTCATCATAATTTTTATGGCTAATCTACCCAAAAGGATGGTTTTATATTAGAACCCGATACTGTGCAATCTCCGCATATTTTTGGAACCATTAAATACGGGCCTTCTAAATTAGGGAGTCCAGTATTGTTTTTTCCATAATAAGTATACGAATCTTTTTTAATTAAATTAATCAACGGAGAATTATCAGAGAATGAATCATATAAGAGTGGTGCTAAAAAATCGCATATCGCAGGGAATTTTGAGACTTGTTTCGGAAAAATATCTTGATAATTAAAAAAGAGCCTTTTTTCTGAAACTGAAGAAACTTCAAAAAACCCGATTATTTTTTCGTTTTTATCAGTGTCAGAAATTATATTTCCTGAAATAAAACCAGGTTGCGCTTGTGTAAATACGCTTTCTGAACTAGATAGTTTTTTTAATGTTTCATAATAGTTATAGGCTTCAAAAGTTTGCACATATTGTTTTACCAAAAGACTGTATCTATTAGAGATTATAAAATCGGATTCTAAAATAAATCTTACTGGAAAGTGAACCCTGTCTTCTGCTAATGATTTGGTTTCTGTTATTAATATTTGTGCAGAATTGATGGTTTTATAGCAATCTTTATTATCTGTAGATCTTTTTACGACATCTACCGTGAAAGGCTGGCTGTCAGAAACTACAATTAGATTTTCATCAGACCAAAAAGGAGGAGAAATCTTGTACGTTTCTTCGTATTGATATCGGTAATAATTGGCATTATTATTTGGATTAAAGCTATGCACCGAGATTGAAACTCCAGTTGCGCCCTCTCTAGAAGTCTCTATACTTGTTGTTAATTTTTCTATTTGAACAGCGTTAGTTAGTTTTTCTGAAGTAGATGAATAGGTGTTTCCTGTTTTTGTAGTTACTTTTAAAGTGTATGTTAGGGCTGGTATTGCTTTAAACTGATTTTCTGATATGTAGGTTCCAGAAGAAGTTTCATTAAAATAAAACGTGTTATTTTGACTATCAATAATAGCTATTTGTGCTCCCGTTTCTGGATTAGGACCCTTGGCATTAATATCAAAAGTTCTTGATAATTTTATGGTATGATTCTTTAATTCGTCTGTAATTGTAGCTTCAATCACTAAATAATTTTCAAAAGTTATGGTTTCTATTTCAATAGGATCTACACAGCTAAAGAGCATCAAAAACACTAAAAATTTTGAAATAGTTGATTTAAATAATTTCATTTTTTAAAATTTAAAATTATAAGTAATTGTAGGAATAGGAGTAGAGAATATAGCGCTTTGATACGCTTGTACATTCCCGTTTTCTGTGACAAAAAACACGGCAAAAGGGTTGTTTCTGCCTAATACATTGTAAACAGAAATGTTCCAAAAACTATGAGCAAGCTTCTTAATTTTATGGTTTCCTTCTATATTTAAACCAATGTCTAATCTGTAATAATCCGGAATTCTATATTGATTTCTATTTCCGTACAAAACATATTCTGTTCCTTGATAATTATATTTTCCGGTTGGGTAGGTAATTGGCCTACCGGTTTGATATGTAAAATTGCTAGAAAGACTAAATCGTTGCGTTAATTTATAATTGGCTATAATGTTAAAATCATGCGGTTTATCAAAATTTGTAGGAAAAAAATCGCCATTATTAACGCGGTCTTCGTTAAACGGACTATCTAATTGTAAAAAGGAACGTGAATAACTATAACCAAACCAGCCATTTAATTTTCCTATGTTCTTCTTTATCAAAAATTCTATTCCGTAAGATTTTCCTGGACCTTGTAAAACTTCAGTTTCTATTCTTTCGTTTAATAAAAAGTTTGCACCCACTTTATAGTCTAAAACATTGCTATATTTCTTATAATATCCTTCTAAACTCAACTCATATTCATTTACATTAAAATTTTTAAAGATTCCTAAAGAACCCTGAATTGCTTCTTGTGGTTTTATATTTCTATCAGAAAGTTTCCAGGCATCTGTTGGTGATGCCGATGTGTTATTGCTTAATCTGTGGATAAATTGAAACGATTTATTAAAACTTGCTTTTAGAGATAATTCAGGATTTAGAAAATAACGACCAGAAAATCTATATTCTAAACCTTGGTAGGTTTGATATATTTCGTTGTTGCCGTATGCTTGCGTAGAAAGTAACGTTGCATCTGTAAGCGGAGAGTTTTCTGGGTAAAACCGTTGAATTGTGGTGCCTAAACCGAGATAAACAGAATAGCGCAAGCCTAAATTAAAAGAAAGTTTTTTGTTTACATCAAAAATATCAGACACAAAAACAGCACTTTCTAAACCTTTTTCATCAGGCACAGAAAGCGTAACGACCATAGAATTATCATCTAAAGGATTTATGGTTCCCGGAGCAACATTGTATAATTTTGAAGAAACGCCGTAAGTAAAAGTATGCTCTTTAGAATGTACATACTGCATTCTTAATTTTCCGCTGATCTCATTAATGGTGTATTTTAAATCAAAATTATTATTTCCGGTACCATCATAATTAATGTTAAACGCATAATTACTAGAAGCGAGTATGACGTTACCATGATTTTTGTCGTTAAACTTATGAGACCAATTGATAGATGCTAATGTATTACCATAAGTATTTGTGGTGTCAGATGCTATCCTAAAATTATCATTACTATGATACCCTGTAATTCTAACCGTATTTTTTTCATTAAAGGTGTGGTTGTATTTTGCAATAATATCATAAAAAGAGGCACTACTATTATTTAAAGATTTGTCATTCAAAGATTTCAAAATCCAATTAGAATAGGTGCTTCTTGCAGCTAACAATAAACCAGATTTTTCTTTTAATATTGGTATTTCTATACTAATGTTACTCGTAACAGCGCCAATAGATGCTTCTCCTTTAAATTCGGTTGTACTTGCGTCTTTCGTTGTAATATCAAAAACAGCAGAAATTCTACCGCCGTATTCTGCAGGAATATTTCCTTTGTACACTTTTAAATCGCTTGTAGTAAAAGGATTTATGGCCGAGAATAATCCTAAAAAATGAGCAGGATTATACAGGACACTTTCATCTAATAAAAATAGATTTTGATCTACTTTACCACCTCTAACATTTACTCCTTCTGCACCTTCACCGGCAGATGTAATTCCGGGTAAAGTGGTTGCAATCTTTAAAATATCTCTTTCTCCTAAAACTTGCGGAATATTTTTTATTTCTTCAATATTTATTTGGGTAATACCGGCAATAACTTCTTTTATATTATTCTCTTTTTTTGTGGTAATAATAAGTTCATCTAACATTTCTGCTTCCTCTGCAATCTTTATGTTTAGTGTTCCGTTTCCGAAAACAATTAATTTTTTCACAGATGTTTTAAACCCTAAAAGCAAGGTTTCTATTTTATTTTTACCAAAAGGCAATACGATGGTAAAAGCACCATTTTTATCGGTGGTTACAGAAATGTTTTTGTCTCTTTCTAAAACAACAACACCCTCTACTGGCGTGTTATTTTGCTGACTTTTTATAAAACCTTTAAGTGTGTAATTTTCTTGTTGATGATCTTTAGACTCTTTGCCGATACTTATAGCGTTATTCTCTTCGTTACTATCCGTTTCAATATAAATAGGTGTGGCAGTTTTAAGGCTGCTTATTGTCATCTCTGTTTCTTCGTACAAACTTTTGTGTAGCAGATTTCCTTGGGTGATGATTATTTTGTGATTTTCAATAATTGAATAGTTTAAGGAGGTATTATCAAGTATTTTATCTAAAATTATAGCGATAGAAACATTCTTAAAAATATCAGTTAATACAGTTTCATCTAACCAAGCATCAACATAAAAAAAAGTATAATTGGTTTTTTTTTCGAGGATAGAAAAGATTTCTTTTTTAGTGTTATTGGTAAATGAAATCGAAATTTTTTCTTGTTTGTTTTGGGCACTTAAAGCAAACGAAACGAATAAGAATACGTGTACAAGGAGTTTTTTCATATCTTATTTGTTAATAGAAACGCTGTATATTTTTTTTGATAAAAGCACATAGAATTCCTCTAAATTTTTCTTTCGTAAAGATGTATTCACTTTGTAAAAAGATTTAATTATTTTTTTTTGATCAGGAAAAAGCGAGATAAAGTCTTTTTTCTTCTGTATTTCATGATAGCCAGCATCTTTAAAAAGATAATAGTAGTTTTTCTCAATAAGCTTATAGTACACAAAAGATTCGTTTAGCTTTTTCTTTTTTACTTTGGTCCATTTTTTATAGAGGGTTAGAGCTACTGATGAAAAAAGAAGCTCATGAAAACCGTGCTCTTTTAAGTTGATAAAAGTGCTGCTTTTAATTGTGAAATCTGTGATAAAAAATTTTTCTAGCACAATAGATCTTGACTCAAAAGTACTCGGTAGGTTTACAATTAGTTTGTCTTCTTCTAAATCATATTTTAGAAGGATATCGTAAAAAGTTTGATTTTGATAGGTAACATTTCCTTTTGTAAAATTATTGTTTTTAAAGTACTGATGATTGCCCTCTAAAGTTCTATATTTTTCATAAAAGAGTGCTCCGTAACTTAAATTGGTGTTTTTTAAGCCCACAATTTTATCAAACGCATTGTATAGACTTTTGTGATTATTTTGAGCTGTTATAGAAACAGAAAAAAGCATAAGTAGAAATAAAAAAATTTTCATCTAGTTGATTGAATATTTTTCTAAATGTACTCAAAAATAAGAGAGTTTGAGGAAAGGATATTTTTTATAGTTGTATTTCGGCTTTTTTGTAAAATAAATAACTTTTATTTTCGGTAGATAGTGCGCCAGATGATGTGTATGCAATAATTCTACACTAGAAAAGGTCTTGATTTCTAATAATTACCAAAAATTTTATTGGTACAGGTGTACTCGCAGTAAAAGGTGTGCTATACGTTTAATGAGAATAGTTTATTCATATTTAATACTAGCATAGGCAACCCAATGTTTTTGCGTGGCAATGGCGGTTGTTCCCATTTTTAAATCTTCAACTTTTATTAATGCATGATCTATACTTGAGGCATAGCCCAATAAATTTCCAGTTAACGCAACGTTATTTTGTAAAAGGTTTAGTTTGTTTGCAAAAGCCAATCCAAAAGGAACTGAATACCTGCCACACCAAACCCATTTGTATTCTTTATAATCATTTTCTTGAACAGTTTCTTGTGTAAAGTTCTTTACTTTATTCATTGAAATTTCTCCAGTTAAAAAGTCATTGATCAATCTTTTGTCATGATTTCTAGCTTTTGCTGTTCCAAGAGAATCAACGCCATAAGGAGCTAAATTTCTACCCCAGTTTTCAGTTCCATAATGCACTGCATCATTAGAAATTACGATGGCAACATCTTTTCCGAACTGTAAATTATTTGCTTTTAAAATTTCTGAAACTACTTGGCTTAAATCAGTGCTTATCGTATTCATTGTTTCGTAATTGATATACGGAATCAAAATCGGAACAATCTCAATATTTCTATTTTTTTTATGTAAAAACGGAACAATAGCTTCTAAAGAATGCTCTAAAGCTTGCATACTGTCATGAATCATAAAATTTTCTTTAGATAGTTTTTCTTGAATTTTAGTATTTAAATCGGTAACTTTTAGTTTTCCGTAAGGCGATTTCCAATGGGTATAATTTCCGAAGATAATTTTATCTTGTAAACTATAATTTTTTGCTCGGTGCGCAACACCAATTAAAATAATTGTTTTTGCATTTACACCTTTCAACGAAGTGTGGTATAATTTTCCAGCATATTTATAATCGTCATGCGGAGAAATAACCGTTTTCCAATTTTTGGTGTTTGGTGTGTCTTTTAATTGTAAGCGATTGTAAATAGAGTCCAGTTGCCAATCGTATTGCGCAAAACCGATGGTATCATGAATTGGTCTGATAAACTCTTTATCACTTGTCGTTTTTTTAGTACAACTAATAGTGAGTAAAATGATACTTAAAAAGACTAGTTTTTTCATGATTTAAAAGTAACTAAAAAACCTCAAAGGTTCCGAACTAGTTTCAGAACTATTGGGTTTTTATTAAATAAACTTACAATTTAATGATTCAAACTAATGTTAAAATGTCAATTAGTTTTAGTCAGACAGATAAGCCTAATAATATTACAAATAAATGATTAGTATATAACCTAATTTTCATAAATCAATATTTTGATCCACTTTCCAATTTTTTAAGGCGATTAATTGATCCAATATCAGGATTGTTGATTTTTAACAAGTGTTTAGCTCTACATTTTTGAGCTAACATTTTTAATGTTTTAATATCTTCTATTTCTGTTGCTTTGAAATCAATATTGAAATTTAATACAATTAATAGATCAGAAAGGAAATAAGAATTCTTATCGAGGTTTACAATATAGCTATCAATTACTATGCGCCAGTTTTTTGGTCTTTCCGCTGTTATCAATGTCATAAGTTCGTGCTTAATTAAACTATTAGATTCATTCACAGCTTTGTCGATTAAAAGCGGCCCAATTTTAGCAGAATATATATCATCTTTGAAAAATCTAACAATATTTGATGGCAGAGCTAACAATACAGCCATTCTTTTTTGAACAGGATTAGATATTTTAAAATCATCTTCATTTAGACTGAAGCTTGCTCCTTCGAATGTTACATTTCCTTTATCTGCAAGTAATGGCGATAGTACAATTAATAATTTATTAATTTCATTCCATCCTTCAGTAATTTTATTTAACAACTCTTTTTTAAGGTTTGTGTCATTAACAAAATCACTATTCCTTAAGGCCCTCGAAGTTGCTGAAATTTGACGCATTAAAATTAAGATAGAATAATCCCTCATTACAGAATTGATTACTTGGTTATAAGGTTTTGTTTGGTTGTAATTTTTATCTTCATATTTATCTTTTACTTCATCAGGTAAACCAGAAGTAATCACATTTTCTCCAATTTTTGCTTCTTCTTTTTCTAAAGTAGGAATGTCAGGGTTCCACTGAATTGATTTGAAGGGGTTTAATTCATTTGGTATATTGACTTTTGATTTGACTGTTTGTAAAGTATCTTCCAAATCTTTGCTTAATACAATCAGAGCATCTTCTTTATTTCTATCAATTCCAGTATAAAACTCAATTATTTCAGGATAATCAATATATTTTTTATCTCGATAAATTGTTTCTCGGAATTTAGGATTCATATTCATTCTTTGTGCAATAAAATAGAAAACCCAGTAAGAGTTTTTAAAATAGTGTGAGTGTGACCCTGTGCTTCCTATGATGGAATTATCCTTCAAGGCATTTAATAGATAATTTAAATCAAGTGTAATGAAATGGTCGTTACAGAATTTAGTTAGCTTTTCTTTAAAAAAAGAGTCACTAAATTCGAAATCTTTTCTTAAAACTAGTAACTCACATAAATATCCTAAAACAAAGCTACAATCTTTTACATCGGGCTTTTCTTCGTGGTATGTCGGTAACTCGTAGTCTTGAAAAACTCCATTTAAAATCGTTTCTAATAACTTTGTTCTATTGACAGGACCATATTCATCAATCATTTGTGAACTTGCTCTCAAAATCGAAATACAGTTTTTAGCTGTTCTATGCATGTTAAGGGTTTCTAAGTCCCTAGTAACTTTCAATAGAGTAGTTTCAGTATCTTCAATAAACGATTTTGATTTGGCATATGTTGTAACAATTTTTCTAACTTCTGTTTGTGGCAAAGGGAGCAAGTATAATGAAGTAAACTTCCTTCTTATTTCAACTTTATCATCTTCATTTGATTTAAGGAAAAAATTATTATCCAGAGTATTGAGAAGAATGATAGGAGTATTTTTATATTCATCACAGATGTTTTTTATCATCTGCATGATACCATTTTCTTCAAAACAAACAGAATCTAATATAATACAATCAATACTATTGATTTTTTTAAAATAATAATTTTCAGTCTCTCTCGGAATCTCCTTTACAATTTTATGCTTTTTAGTTTTTTTAGCATCAATGTAAACAAAAGTTTTACCAGCTTTCCATGCATTCAATTTTAAATAATGTGCTAATGAAGTTAAACCAAATTCTGAAGGAGCTTTAATAATGATATTACTAGGGTTTTCAATAAAAGATTCTAAATCAATTTTATTTTCTTCATTTTTTGACGGATTAGCAGGCACTTTGCGTTTAGTACTTATAATTGGATTAATCCAAATTGGGCTTTTTTCATTATAAGTTTTAAGTGATTCATTTAAATCCTCTTCAAGTCGCTTTAGCACTACGTCTACCTCCTTTAGCTTTTCAGTTGGATTACTTAATGGTGAGTATTCAGAAATAAACAAGTTCAGTTTGTCTTCTAATTTTTGTTCAAATTCATTAACAGATTTAAAATCAATATAAATTCCATTCCTACTGATATCTGTCTTAAATCGTTTCACTTTTTTATGTTGTTCAAAAATTTCCTCAATGTTTGGATTATTCAAATCAACATTTTCTTTACCAAAAAAGAATATAATTCTTGGTACTGAATTTTGAGAGCTTTTTTTACGTTCAAGCGCATCATTAAATTCATGTTGAGTTCCACTTCCTGCTTTTTTTGTAGGATGACCAAACCTGTTTTTCATTATTCCTATGAAAATATCATAATTTGATTTTTTAATGTACTCATCAATGATTTCTTGGCCATTTTTCCCCATGTCTGGTAAGATATCATACTCCCACATAAAGAGCTGGAAATTCACTCTAAGGTGTCTAGCTAAACCTGAATTTATTCTATTAATTATAGTTTGGCAAATTTCTCTTTCTTTTTCGCAATCCCCTGGCGAAGAAATAAAGCATTTGAATATTTTTAGTGTTTCCATATTTTTTAATTTTTCAACAATTTTGAAACTCCCTCATGGCTATTTTATGAAAAATATAATTTTATTATTTGAGTGTTAATTAATCATATTCTCTAAATTATTTTTAATCAGTTCTTTATTAAAAGAATAATATTTTTTTTAAAGATAGTGGATAACTGTATTTTTAGAAAGCAGAACATCAGATATTTATAAACAAAGAAAGCATCATAATTAAATGATGCTCTCTGTTTTATATTTTATGTGATTCACGTATTAGCTATTCAACATCACGGGCATCACTAACATCGTCACTTTTTCACCCTCATCGGTACCATCAATAGGCGTTAAAATTCCTGCTCTGTTAGGCAAAGACATTTCAATGAGTACTTCGTTAGAACTTAAATTGTTTAGCATTTCGCTTAAAAAACGAGAGTTGAAGCCAATCTGCATATCATCACCTTGATAATCACAACTTAAACGTTCATCTGCTTTGTTAGCAAAATCTAAATCTTCCGCAGAAATATTTAGTTCTGTGCCCGCCATTTTTAAACGAATTTGATGCGTAGTTTTACTAGAGAAAATAGAAACACGTCTTACAGAATTTAAGAAAGAAGCTCTATCTACTGTTAATTTATTCGGATTCTCTTTTGGAATTACCGCTTCGTAGTTAGGATATTTTCCGTCGATTAAACGACACACCAAAACCACATTATCAAACGTAAATTTTGCGTTAGCGTCATTATATTCGATTGTTACATCGCTTTCAGATCCGCCTAAAATTCCTTTTAATAAATTTAAAGGTTTTTTTGGCATAATAAACTCTGCTGTTTGATCTGCAGTTACGTCTGTTCTAGAATATTTCACTAATTTGTGTGCATCTGTTGCCACAAAAGTTAAGCTTTGTGAACTAAATTGAAAAAATACACCACTCATTACGGGGCGCAAATCATCATTTCCGGCAGCAAAGATTGTTTTAGAAATAGCAGTTCCTAAAATATGAGCAGGCACAACGGTTGTACTTGGTGAAGGCAAAGAAACCGCTTTCGGAAACTCGTCTCCACTAAAATAAGCCATATCATATTTACCCTGATCAGAACTAATTTCTATGGTGTTATCACCTTCGGTTTTGAAGGTTAAGGGTTGGTCTGGAAACGTTTTTAAAGTATCTAGTAATAAACGCGCAGAAACAGCTATAGAAGCACTGCTATCACTCTCTACATCTACTACAGAACTCATAGTTGTTTCTAAATCTGATGCAGAAACTTTTAGTTGATTTTCAGACAATTCAAACAAAAAATTGTCTAAAATTGGTAAGGTATTGTTGCTATTTATAACGCCGCCTAAAACTTGTAATTGTTTTAATAATTGCGAACTTGATACAATAAATTTCATTTACTTTCTTTTCTTAATTAGTCTTACAAATATAATGTTAATTAGCGATTTTAAAAATTAATTTATCAACAGGTTATGACCATTGTTTTTAAGGTTTTTAAAATGTTATAATTATGTTAACAAACCAATTTTTGATTCAAAAAAACTACATTTGTTTTTGGTGATAATCCACAAGAACATACTAATTGTTTTTTTGAGCGCAAACAAAAAGCTTTATATAGGTTTAAATTGCGACCAACTCAACAAAAATTGACTACTTTATATATGAAGAAATTTTTACTCTTTACAGCTGTTTTTTTATTGATTTCAACTTCAATATTTGCTCAAGAACCTCAAAAATTAACGTCTAATGAGATTTATGAGAAAATTCAAAAACTTAATTTTTTAGGAACAGCGCTCTACATTGCGGCGCATCCAGATGACGAAAACACACGTTTAATTGCTTATTTATCAAATAAAGTGAAAGCAAGAACTGGCTATTTATCTTTAACAAGAGGAGATGGAGGTCAGAATTTAATTGGCCCAGAAATTAGAGAATTGTTAGGGGTTATTAGAACGCAAGAATTGTTGGCGGCCAGAAATATTGATGGTGGCGAGCAGTTTTTTACACGAGCTAATGATTTTGGCTACTCGAAACATCCAGACGAAACGCTTAAAATTTGGAACAAAGAAAAGGTTTTGAGTGATGTGGTTTGGGCAATTAGAAATTTTAAGCCCGATGTAATTATCAATCGTTTTAATCATGAAACTCCAGGTACAACGCATGGTCATCATACCAGTTCTGCCATGTTAAGTGTAGAAGCTTTTGAAATGGCAAACGATAGTACAAAATACAATGCTCAATTAGAAAATACGAGTTTATGGAAGCCAAAGCGTCTGTTTTTCAATACATCTTCTTGGTTTTACGGCGATAATACTGCATTCGAAATCGCCTCTAAAGATTTCACAAAACTAAATGTTGGTGTATATTATCCGTTAAAAGGCTTGTCTAATAATGAGTTAGCGTCTATGGCAAGTAGTCAGCATTTATGTCAAGGTTTTGGGCGAGTAACCACAAGAGGTGCGCAAACGGAATATTTAAAATTTTTAAAGGGTGATACTTTAAAGGATTCGAACGATATATTTTCGGGTATTAATACTACTTGGAATCGCATTAAAGGTGGCGGAGAAATTGGCGATATTTTATATGATATTGAAGAAAATTTCGATTTTGTGAATCCGTCTAAACACATTGTAAAATTATTAAAGGCATATCAAAAAATAGAGTTATTGGAAGATTCACATTGGCGAAAAATTAAAGAAACTCAAATTAAAGAAATTATCGAAGCCTGCGCCGGGTTGTATTTAGAGGTCTCTGCAAGTAGTGCAAGCGGAACACCAAATTCTAATATGGATGTTAATTTTGAAGTATTAAATAGAAGTGACGTTGCGATGGTTTTAGCGTCTATTGAATCTAAAATTGATAAAAAAAGATTTGTAAAAGAAGCTACGCTCTCTGACAATAAAAAAAATGAGTTTAAGGAGACAATCACGCTTGAAACAGACCAATATTCAGATCCTTATTGGTTAAGAGAACCTTCAGAATTAGGAATGTATACCGTTAGCAATCCCTTATTAATTGGCATGCCAGAAACGCCAAGACCGGCCAAAATAGATTTTAATTTGGTGATGGAAGGAATTCCGATTACTATTACGAAAGATGTAGTAAGAAGGTATGCCGAAAGCGATAAAGGAGAAATTTATGAACCTTTTCAAATTATGCCTTTAATCACCACAAAATTAAAGAATAAGGTACTTATTTTTGCTGATGAAATGCCTAAAAAAGTAAGTGTTGTTGTAAAAGCTGGCGCAAATTTTACGTCGGGTATCGTAACATTACAGGTTCCAGAAAATTGGCAGATTACGCCCAGTGAAAAGGTTTTTAATATTGAACAGAAAAACGATCAACAAACCATCGATTTTTTAGTCACAGCGCCCAAAAATGAATCTGTGGGGAAATTAAAAGTAGTAGCAACATCAAACGGAAAAAATTATACAAAAGAATTGGTAGAAATTAATTATAGCCATATTCCTAAACAGTCTGTTTTGTTAATTTCAGAGGCCAAAATAGTGCGTTTAAACATTAAGAAAGTAGGCGATAAAATTGGGTATATAAAAGGTGCAGGAGATGCTGTTCCAGAAAGTTTACGCCAAATTGGTTACAATGTTGTAGAGATCAATCCGTTAGAAATTAATGCAACAAATTTAAAGAAATTTGATGCTATTGTATTAGGAATTAGAGCGTACAATGTTGTAGAGGAATTAAAATTTAAGCAAAAATTTCTGTTAGAATATGTTAAAAATGGGGGAAATATGATTGTGCAATACAACACCAATAGAGGTGTAGATGTAGATGCGCCTTTTAAATTAAGATTATCTAGAGATCGAGTTACCGATGAGCTTTCTAATGTGTTTATTTTAGACCAAAGTCACGAATTATTAAATTTTCCTAATAAAATTACCGAAGAAGATTTTAAAGGTTGGGTGCAAGAAAGAGGTTTGTATTTTCCGGATGCTTGGGATGAAAACTTTACACCTATTTTATCGATGTATGATAAAGGCGAATTGCCAAAAAGCGGAAGTTTATTAATTGCAAAATACGGCAAAGGGAATTATATGTATACCGGTTTAAGTTTTTTTAGAGAATTACCAGCAGGAGTGTCTGGAGCGTATAGATTGTTCGCAAATATGCTGTCTGTTGGCAAAAAAAAGTAACCATAAAGTTCTAGGTAATCAAAATTATAAACTTTGAGCATATAATTGTTTTGTGGTTTCTGCGAAGTCAGCAATTCAGAAATAAATAGCTTTTATACAATGGCTATTTTAAAGATTATTTGAAGTAGCAAAAAAGTTTAAGCTTGGGTTAAACGGCATTTTTTTAATTGTTAATGAAAAAATATAGCTGCTTTTAAATTAGAGATTGCAACATCAGACCGTAAAATTTTAATTGGTACAATATAGTTAAAAAGAAATTGCTTTAAATAATTTTAGGATGTAGTACAAGCAGAAAATAGCTTCAAAAAAAAGGTAAAAATGAAAAATCAAAAATACACTTGGAAAAAAGAATATACACTGGTTTTAGTAGCTAACATAGCGTATATTATTGCTTTTTATTTTATAACCAATTATTTTACAGTTTAATTTTATGGAAATAGAAAGCAAATTACACGCTGTAGATTGGAGTATTTTAACAGTAACCTTACTTTTTATTGTCGGTTATGGAACTTACGTAACTAGAAAAAATGCGAACGTTACCGACTATATAAAAGGCGGAAGCGATTCTAAATGGTGGACAATCGGTTTGTCTGTGATGGCAACACAGGCAAGTGCAATTACATTTTTATCAACGCCAGGACAGGCGTTTCATAGCGGAATGGGTTTTGTTCAGTTTTACTTCGGATTGCCCATTGCAATGGTGATTATTTGTGTGGTTTTTATTCCTATTTATCACAAGTTAAAAGTGTACACAGCGTATGAATTTTTAGAAGGAAGATTCGATCTGAAAACCAGAAGTTTAGCAGCGATTTTATTTTTAATTCAGCGTGGGTTGGCAGCCGGAATTACCATTTTTGCGCCAGCAATTATTTTAAGTGCAGTATTAGGTTGGGATTTGTTAACTTTAAATATTATTATCGGTTTTTTAGTGATTATTTACACCGTTTCTGGAGGAACAAAAGCGGTAAACGTAACACAAAAGCAGCAAATGATTATCATTTTTGTAGGAATGCTCATTGCATTTATCATGATTATGAGTCAGCTTCCAGAAAATATTACGTTTACAAATGCATTAGAAATTGCTGGCGCAAGCAACAAAATGGAAGTGTTAGATTTCTCTTTCGATTTAAGCAATCGATATACCGTTTGGACAGGGATTTTAGGCGGAACGTTTTTAATGTTGTCTTATTTCGGAACAGATCAAAGTCAAGTGCAACGGTATTTGTCTGGGAAATCTGTTCGAGAAAGTCAATTAGGGTTAATTTTTAACGGATTGTTAAAAGTGCCCATGCAGTTTTTTATTTTGCTAATTGGGGTGATGGTTTTTGTGTTTTATCAATTCAATCCTTCACCATTAAACTTTAATCCAGGCGCAAATGAAGAAGTTTTAAAATCGAAGTATGTTAATGAATACAAGGCATTAGAGCAAGAACACATCCAAATAGAAAACAGTAAAAAAGCACTTTTTATTGATGGTTTTCAGTTAGAGGAAAAACAACAAATTCAAGATTTAAATGAAAGAGATTTAGCCTTAAAAGTAAAATCAAAAATAATTATTGATAAAATTGATGAAGAAAACACGTTGGATAAAATAGAATCGAATGATAAAGATTATGTGTTTATTCATTTTATTTTAAATAACTTACCAAGAGGTTTAATCGGACTTTTATTAGCGGTAATTTTATCTGCAGCAATGTCATCTACCGCATCAGAATTAAATGCGTTGGCAAGCACAACCGCGATGGATTTATACAAAAGAAATGTAAAAGGAGAAAAAAGCGATGCGCATTTTGTAACAGCATCTAAATGGTTTACGTTAGCTTGGGGAATTATTGCTATTTCTGTGGCCTGCGTAGCCAATTTATTCGATAATTTAATTCAGTTAGTCAATATTATTGGTTCTATATTTTATGGAAATGTTTTAGGCATTTTCTTATTAGCATTTTTTGTAAAATATGTAAGAGGAAATGCGGTCTTTATTGCAGCGGTTATTACACAAATATTAATTATTACAGTTTTTATGTTAGATTGGTTGCCTTATTTATGGCTCAATTTATTGGGCTGTGCCTTGGTAATGGGAATTGCAATTATATTACAGACTTTTATCCCTACAAAAGAAAAGTTCGAAGATTTAGAAACAATTGGAACAGATTAATAGGGTTTGAAAATGAAAAATATGCATTTATTCCTGTGAATAAATGCATTGCCAATCCAAAAATCTCATATGATAATGTATGAATTGACACAGGCTTTAGTTTGTGTAATAAAAATATTAAAAATGAAAAATAAAACCATAAAATGGGGTATTATTGGCCTCGGAAAAATTGCTGATAAATTTGCTACAGATTTAGCAACTTTAGAAAATGCAGCATTGTTTGCAGTGGCGTCTAGAAGTCAAGAAAATGCCAATAAATTTGCAGAAAAACACCATGCCAAAAAAGCGTATGATTCTTACGAAGCATTAATAAAAGATTCTGAAGTAGATGCCATTTATATAGCAACGCCACATAGTTTTCATAAAGAACACTCCATACTATGTTTGCAACATAAAAAAGCCGTTTTATGCGAGAAACCTTTTGCAATGAATGCGCAAGAAGTAGCAGAAATGATTTCCGTGGCAAAAGAAAATGATACGTTACTAATGGAGGCTTTATGGACGTATTTTCTACCTCATTTTAATGTTGTTCTAGAGATTGTGAAAAGCGAAAAATACGGAAAATTAAAAAAATTAGAAGCCGATTTTGGTTTTTTTACGCCTTACAATACTAAAAGTAGAGTATTTAAAAAAGAAGTTGGTGGTGGTAGCTTATTAGATATCGGAATTTACCCAATTTTTGCAGCTTTAGCAACATTAGGGAAACCAAACAATATGGAAGCAAAAGCTACTTTTTTTGAAAACGGAGCAGACGCTAGTTGCGCAATGATTTTTGAATATGACGATGCAAAAGCGCATTTAAAAAGTACGTTATTAGAAGAAACACCAACAGAAGCAATTTTTACCTTTGAAGATGCTGTTGTGAAATTGCATAGTCGCTTTCAAGAACCTGCAAGCATATCAGTTATAAAAGATCACAAAGAGGAAGTTATTGATTTAAAAGTAACAACAATTGGTTACAGTTTTGAAGCCGAACATTTTAGTCAGCTTATTAAAGATGGCAAAAAACAAAGTGATGTGATGACCTTTGAGTTTTCTGAAAATTTAATAGCAACTTTAGATGAGGTTAGAAGAGTTATTGGTTTGGAATATTAGCTTTTAAAAAGTTTTCTTAAAATTATAAATAAGATTAGTTTCGAGGTTTCTTTAGAATATTATTACCAAGAACATTGTTAGAAAGTATATTTGTGTTTTTGTAAACAGGGTAAAATCAACAATTAATTTTATGCCGTGTTGTATGGCTTTTTATGCTTCTTTAATTTCTAATTCTTTCCATTTTTCATAAGAAATCACTCCGTTTTCAGGTTTAAATTGTAAATTTAACATACCGATAAAATCGGGATAATGCCCGACTGGATCTGTAAAATAGATTGCAATTTCGGGCATCCAAGCAAAGACCATGGGGCTTTCAGTTTCGTCACTTAAAAAATTACAGAAATGTAGATTTCTTTTTTTTAGATAATTTATCGATTCATTTAAAATTTAATAGGGCTCACAGGCAAAATCAAAATGACGAATATTAATTTCATCTTTTGGCTTTTCCCATAATCCGAGTATAGACTGTTATTTCTCCCCAATCCAGAGAAAGGCAAGACGGCGCTTTGGGCAGAAACGGTATTGCTGTAATTCAAGAGGAATATCATAAAAATTCACAGAACGTTCAATATTTTCAAGAAATAAATGTGTTTCGAAGAGTCCTTTAATTATTTTTATTGTGGTTTTTTAAAATTACAGTTTTACAGTTGCCACCTTGGTTTACTACTAAATAAAGTTTATTGCAGGTATTTTAGATCAATATTTTGGACGTTAAAGTTTTTATAATTAAAATATGAACCCTTTTTTTAAAGTAAGCTAGATTAATTTTAGAGTTACTACTTTCAAAAAGGAGCAAATAACTATCAACATAAAAAAATGTACGTAAAATCATTAAATTTTTAATGGCTGTCTTTTTATAACGGTGTAAAAAAAATAATTTAGGTAATTATATTTTCTTATTTGATGTTCGTGATGGTTTTAAATTCCTTTTGTGAGTTTTCTAAATTTTCTAGAAACTCTTTCATTTCCTGGGTTAATAGCAAATCTTCTTGCTTGTACCAAAAGTCTTTATAAAAAGGCTTTTTTAACTTGAAAATGTCTTTTTTAATGGAAACATTTTTATCTATCTTATTGTTGGTTTTGCCCAACGTAATCTAAGAGTATTCTAAATCATAAAGACTACCTTTATTGTCTGTAATAACTTCTACTTGCGCTATTTTTTTTGATTTGTCTACATAATACAGGTCATCAAGGGTATCCTTTTTAAAGGAAACTAAATATTCAAAAGAAGTTGTTCTAAATTTAATTTCTTGGACTTCGGTAAACGGACTTTTGATACGATGGTTTGATGTAAACTCTATAATCGCCTTATCTTTATTATTGATTAAATAAGATCCTTGTATTTTCGTTTTTTGGTCTGGTTTTGGTAAAAAATGATATTTGGTACACTCATTATTATCAGAGAATTTTTCTTTGAAGTTGTATAATTTAGGATCGATTATAAGGGAACTAGTTAAGTTTAAAATTTCCTTGAAACTAAACATTTTAAAATAGATTCCTTTTTCTTTAATACCAGCTTTGCGCATTTGTAAAATTTCTACCTTGTAGTTCTTTTTGGGCATTGATTTTTTTGAAGAATCAAAAAGCGTCTTTCTTTTTACCAACCCGTTTAAATCTTGCAATTTTAAAAATGCGCCATCTTTTTTTAAAAAACATCTTAAAAAAAAGGATTCAGAATACGGTTTAAGCGGATAATTATTTGGGAATTCTTTATAAATAGCAGATAGTGAATTAGAGTTTCCTAAAATAATTTCGTCTAATAGTTCAAACTTATTTTCTAAAAATATAGTGTCATTTTTTATGTTTTTAAAAGTGGTAGCTATTGGTGTATAACCAAGTAATCTTATATGTATAGCGTCTTGTTCTGAAGTGAATAAAGACTTGCCTTCAGAATTGGTAGACGTAAAATTAGTGCTGTTGTAAATATCGACATATTCGATAGGATTTTTAGTGTCTGAATCAACTACAATTCTGCTTAATCTATTTTGGCTACAGACGTTGTTTATCCATAAAATTAAGAATAGTAGTAGTATTTTTTTTATCTTTTATGGCGTGTTATTCTATTTCAAGATTCTTAACTTCCTATATTTTTAGTTTAGTTGTTTTGATTCAATTCAAAAATCAAAAAGAAAAAGCCTATTTTTCATCTAGCTCAATTCTAGAATTACTGCTTTCAAAAAGATGTAAATAGTCATCAACTTTAAAAACTTTGCTATGAAAACGAGAAGTTCTATTTTTACCCTCTTGTTGCCTAATAATACTTCTAGCAAAACGTCTTATTTCTTGTTTAGAAGTTAGAATAATACCAGGAATAGGAGTGCTTTTTCCGTTATCATCTTTAGCGACCATCGTAAAATAAGAAGAGTTGCAATGTTTTGTTGCACCCGTTCTAATATTTTCTGAAATAACGCGCAAACCAACTACCATAGAAGTTCTTCCAGTAAAATTTATAGAGGCTTTTAAGGTCACTAATTCGCCCACTTCAATAGGGTTTAAAAAATCTACCTTATTTACAGAAGCTGTTACGCAGTAATTACCCGAATGTTTAGACGCACAGGCAAAGGCAATTTGATCCATCAAATTTAAAATATGTCCTCCATGTATTTTTCCACTAAAGTTAGAGTGTGAGGGTAACATCAATTGCATAATGGTAACTTGAGATTCACTAATTTCTTTAAAGTCTTTTTTAATCTTTGTCATAAAATCAAAAATACAATTCTTTCGTACTTGATGTTCTATTTCATTAAAAAAAGTAAAAAATTCAAGTGAAGTTCTTCCCTTTTAGGTGCTTTTTTTCCCTTTTAGCTTTTTATTATTGGGTCAAAGCCTTGTTTTTAATTTATTTGTGATGTTCTTGAGAACAGTATTTCTTGAACTATAAAATAAAATTAACACGTTAAAAACTTTAAATTATGATTAAAAAATTACTTTTTCTATGCCTTTTAATGCTTGCAACAAGTATTGCAGCGCAAACCGTAAACACCGTTACGATTGATTGGAGTTTTAATTCTACCCCATCTGCAACCGGTAACACCAAGTCTAGTAGAACCATAGAGGTTGGCGACACTGTTATCTGGAATTGGTATTCTGGAGGTAGCCATAACGTGCAGAGCACGTCAACAGCCAAAGAGAGCTTTGAAAGCTCATTTTTTACTCAAGGAGGTACTTTTTCTAAAACCTTTACGCAGGTCGGAACGAATGATTACATTTGCTCTCCTCACAGAACCAATATGTTCGGAACAATTACTGTCGTTGCAGAAGGAACTTTAAGTATTGCCTCTTTTGATGCTCTAGGAACTATCTCGATGTACCCTAATCCAACGGATTCAAAACTTACTATAGACTTTCAAATTCAAAATACTGAAAAGCTAAATATTAAAGTTTTTAATCTATTGGGTAAAGAAGTGTTAACGAAGCAAATTTCAAAAAATGATACTTCAGTAATGGTTTCAAACTTAAATAACGGCGTTTATATAGTAAGAATTACATCTTTAAATGGCGAGAATTCTATGACAAAACGTTTTGTAAAAATCTAATAATATTGTAAATTTAGGGTATTTATAACTTTTAAAGATGAAAAAGATGAAAGTACCCTATAAAAAAAGACATTTAAACACGCACTTATTGTACAGTTTATTTTTTGTAATAACAGGATTTATAACATTAAAGGAGCAACAAAATCAGTGGTATACTGTTTTTGCTATTTTAGCACCTATCATGTTCGTGTCAAAATATTTTTACTTAAAACACACTAAATATTTAACGATTAATAAGAAGGTTATAAAGAATAACAGTTTGTTTGGTAGGCAAGTAAATCTGTCTAAAATTAAGCAGATAGAAAAATATGCTGGTAAGTATATTATTAAAACTGATAAAAAAAAACTAACTATTGATACACATGTTATCGAGACCAAATCGCTAGTTCAATTAAATGCTGCATTAGAAAACCTAAACGTACATTGGGTTTAAGCAAGGTACAACTTTAACTAAAATTTTCTATGGCTGGCTTACTCAATAAAATTTCAGCAAAATTTTCTAGGTGTAATGTAGCAGTAGCATTAATTGTTTGAACAGGCAATTATTTAAATTTAAACAGCTTTTTGATTTTGAGTACCACCTAAAAATAAGTCTTTGTTTTTTTTAATTGTAATTTTTTATAAAAAATACCAATTAAAAATGGCAAAGATTTATATTTGCCTAAAGTTTTTTTATGAATTATATCCTTTTTGATGGCGATGTTAGAAATTCGCTATTACCTTTTACCTATACAAGACCTGTTGCAGATATTAGAATAGGTATTTTAACCATTAGAGAAAAATGGGAAAAACATTTAAGTTTGACCACAACAACTATTACCGAAGAATATTTAGAAGAAAAGTATCCGATGGTTGAAATGGCAGAAAATATATTGATAAATGGCTCTTTTTGTCCGACTAAAAGTTTGGTAGAAAAAGTAAAAAACTTATCTGAAAATGAAGCTATTTTTAAGGGTGATGATGTCATTGCTTTTTTTACAACAGATACCCAAGAAGAAGTAAACTTTGAAGATTATACACATATTGAGTTTGAGGACAATCTTCTTAAAATAAATAATACTTGGGATATTTTCTCTTTAAATTACGAAGCCATTCAGCAAGATTTTGATTTGGTTACAGAGGGTAGAACATCGCAACCAATTCCTGAAGGAACGAGATATATTAACAAAGAAAATATTTTTATAGAAGAAGGTGCAGAAATAACTTTTGCTACTTTAAATGCTTCTGATGGACCTATTTATATTGGTAAAGATGCCGTTATAATGGAAAATAGTTCTGTGAAAGGACCTTTTGCCATGTGTGATCATGCAGTTTTAAAAATGGGTGCAAAAATTTACGGAGGAACCACAATGGGGCCTTATTGTAAAGTTTCTGGTGAGGTAAATAATTCTGTCTTATTCGGGTTTACAAGCAAAGGGCATGACGGTTATTTAGGGAATTCTGTTTTAGGAGAATGGTGTAATTTAGGGGCCGATACAAATAATTCTAATCTAAAAAATAATTATGCCGAAGTTAAATTATGGGATTATGAAACAGGTCGTTTTGCCAAAACAGGTTTACAGTTTTGTGGTTTAATGATGGGCGATCACTCTAAATGTGGCATCAATACCATGTTTAATACAGGAACAGTAATTGGTGTTTCTGCTAACATTTATGGAAGCGGATTTCCAAGAAATTTTATTCCGTCTTTTAGTTGGGGTGGCCCAGCTGGTTTTACAGAATATAAAACAAACAAAGTTTTTGAAGTTGCAACTGTGGTTATGAAACGTAAAAACTTGGTTTTTGAAGACAAGGATCAACGTATTTTAGAACATGTTTTCGAAGCAACAAGTCAGTATCGCAATTACTAGGTTCTTTGATGAGAGAGAGAAAAACAAGTTAAGGGAAAAGAAACAAGACCAAAAAAATTAAAGAGGCAAAACGAAAAAAAATAAGATAGTGTTTCGTTGCTTTTATTTAAAGAAGGTTTAAAGAAGAACTAAAGGAAAAGAAAACATATGAAATACTTTAATTTCTCTAAAATAACTATTTTTTTCTTTAAAGCTTTATAAGTTTTTTGGAATACCTTATTAATTTAAAGACTCACTTTCATCTACATCATTCAGAATAACTTCCATTTTAACTTCTTGGTAGCGACTGTTTTTTTTTAGTTGCGTTAAACTCTTATTAATTACAATTCGTTTTAATCAAGCGCCAAAAGTAACTTCGTCTTTATATGTATGCATTTTTGTGACAGCTGTTAAAAAAAGCTTCTTGCATTATATCTTCGGCTTCAAAACTGTCTTTTAAAATACGATATGCCGAATTATACATTGCTATGTAATATACAGTTGCAATTGCGCGTTTTTATCTAACGTTTTACAGCGTTCTATTCTATAAGATTGGTTATATGTGGTTGATGAACTTTCAATAAAATATATCTATACTAAAGACAAAACTATTTTTGAGTTGTGACAGTTGTGCGAAAATAAAAATAGTGTTTTTAAAAGCAAGCTGTAAAATCTGCTATTTATAGGTTTTGTAACACAGATCGAAGCGCGCTTTTTTTATCCACAGTTTGCAAACTCCACTGTAAATCATACTGTATCGTTTCTCCTATTTTTAAGGTTTTTTCAGGGCTTAAACACTCTAATTCGCTAAATAAATTGTTTCCGAAAATAGTACAAGAAGTGCCACCGTCTGGATATTGGTCTTTTTGATCAGTAGTAAAGGTATACTTTTCTACAAATAATGTTTTCTTTATAAGACCAGCAATCCAGTTTTTAGAGTCAGAACCAACTTTTTGAGGCAAATCTTTAGAAGATTTTATTTCTAAAATAGCATTATTTACAGACACATTTTTAAAGGCATTATTCTCTGCATCTGGCCAAACAGATATTAAAAATCCATTTTCAAAAACGCTTTCTGGATTGATGGGTATATAACTAAAATTCGGAGTTTTAATTTTTGATAAGCTCCAGATTGTTAAAGGAATTTCTTCTAAATTTATATTTTTTGCAGCAGTTTTTTTTATGAGTGTCTGTTGGATGTTTACAGCAGTTCCTGTTTCAGAAATGGTGAAAATTCTTTGTATTTGTATGCCCAACAATTTACTAATTGGACTTTCTAAAACAATGCCATTTTCTAAAAGCGAATATGAGTAAGCGCTGGCGTTTATAAAAGGATCAGGTAGATGTCTGCTTCCTGTAATGCGATCAAAATACTCTTCAGAACACGGTAAAACTCTATTGCCACCAATGTTGGGCGCTTGTGTACTATTGTCTTTTTGAAAATAGAC
The DNA here is from genome assembly GCF_007997085.1 of Polaribacter sp. IC066. Classification (GTDB taxonomy): domain Bacteria; phylum Bacteroidota; class Bacteroidia; order Flavobacteriales; family Flavobacteriaceae; genus Polaribacter. The sequence goes on along the minus strand of NZ_VORR01000013.1, from coordinate 46,791 downwards.
ACCTTCCTTAAACTGCACGCCCTCTAATTCTTTATTCTCATAAAATACGTTTTCACCGGCCAAAAAACCATAATGAAGTACTCTGCCAATTGCTGGAACTACTAAAATTTTAATCTCTAAATTAGAAACTGCAATAGCGTTCCAGTTTTTATAGCGTATTTTACGAATGGTTATTTGAGGCATTTTCTATTTTTTTTGCAAAAATGATAAAAAATAATGAGCTATTCATATTATAATTAGCAATGGCACAACTATTGTTTTTATAATAGATGAAATTAGACTATAAATTTTTAGGTATTTGATTATCAGAAAATTAGAAAAATTAAATTGACATTGATTTTTTATCTTTAAAAAATCAATGTCATAATGACAGATATACAGTATATGAGCAAAACAAAAGTTATAAAATTAGACAGTTTGTCCTTTCAGAATATCATGAACGAAGATTCAGAATTGATTCCGTTAATGACACCCGAAGATGAAGAAATTATTAATAAAGAAAACGTTCCGCATATATTACCAATTTTACCTTTAAGAAATACAGTTTTATTTCCTGGAGTTGTAATACCGATTACTGCAGGTAGAGATAAATCGATTCAGTTAATAAAAGATGCGAATAAAGGCGATAAAATAATCGGAGTCGTTGCCCAGCGCAATGAAGATGAAGAAAATCCTACTTTAAAAGATTTAAATACAACAGGTGTTGTTGCGCAAATTTTACGTGTTTTAAAAATGCCAGATGGCAACACAACGGTTATTATACAGGGTAAAAAACGTTTTGAAATTGATGAAATTATTCAAGACGAACCGTATTTAAAAGCAACTGTAAAAGAGGCAATAGAAGATAGAAAAGTTGAAGACGAAAAAGAGTTTGAAGCGATCATAGATTCTATAAAAGAGCAAGCGTTAGAGGTTATAAAAGAAAACCCAATGTTGCCATCAGAAGCGTCTTTTGCGATAAAAAATATTCAATCAAATTCGTTTTTGGTGAATTTTATCGCTTCAAATATGGATTTAACGGTAATGCAAAAACAAGTTATTTTAGAACAAAACAATCTAAAAGAGCGCGCATTATTAACGCTTAAAAACCTAAATAAAGAGCTTCAGAAATTAAAATTAAAGAATGATATTCAGTCTAAAACACGCGAAGATTTAGATCAGCAACAACGTGATTATTATTTAAATCAGCAACTAAAAACCATTCAAGAAGAATTGGGTGGCGTTTCTAACGATGAAGAATTGGAAGAAATGCGCAAGCAATCTAAAAAGAAAAAGTGGACGAAAGAAATAGGAGCAACTTTTGAAAAAGAGTTGAATCGACTAAAAAGAATGAATCCGCAAGCTGCCGAATATGGTGTGCAAAGAAGTTATTTAGAGTTGATGTTAGAGTTGCCATGGGGTGTTTTTTCTGAAGATAAATTCGACTTAAAAAATGCAACGAAAGTTTTAGATAGAGATCATTTCGGATTAGAAAAGGTAAAAGAAAGAATCATAGAACATTTGGCCGTCTTAAAGTTAAGAGGAGATATGAAATCGCCAATTATCTGTTTATATGGGCCTCCTGGAGTTGGTAAAACCTCGTTAGGGAAATCAGTAGCAGAAGCTTTAGGACGTAAATATGTGCGTATGTCTTTAGGTGGTTTAAGAGATGAAGCAGAAATTAGAGGTCATAGAAAAACATATATAGGTGCTATGCCAGGTCGTTTAATTCAGAATTTGAAAAAATCAGGAACTTCAAATCCTGTTTTTGTGTTAGATGAAATTGATAAATTAGGCAAAAGCCATCAAGGAGATCCTTCTTCTGCAATGTTAGAAGTTTTAGATCCTGAGCAGAATGAATCTTTTTATGACAACTATTTAGAAGTTGGTTATGATTTATCAAAAGTACTTTTTATAGCAACAGCTAATAATTTAGGCGAAATTCCTTGGGCTTTAAGAGATAGAATGGAAATTATTAATGTTTCTGGATATACGATTGAAGAGAAGATAGAAATAGGGAAAAGACATTTATTACCAAAACAATTAAAAGAACACGGCTTAACCGCTAGTCATATAAAATTAGGTAAAAAACAGTTAGAGCAAATTGTTGAAGGCTACACCCGTGAATCTGGAGTTCGTGGTCTAGAAAAGAAAATTGCTAAAGTGGTTCGTTTCGCAGCAAAATCTATTGCTTTAGAAGAAGAATACGACATTACAATTTCTACAGAAAAAGTAGAAGATATTTTAGGAGCCCCTAGAAATAGAGGTAAATTTGAAAATAATGATGTTGCCGGTGTTGTGACAGGTTTAGCTTGGACGCAAGTTGGAGGCGATATTTTATTTATAGAATCTATTTTATCTAAAGGAAAAGGAACCCTTTCAATTACAGGTAATTTAGGAACTGTTATGAAAGAATCTGCAACGATTGCATTGCAATACATCAAATCGAATGCAGAAGAGTTCGGTATAAAACCAGAAATTTTAGAGAAATATAATGTACATATTCATGTTCCTGAGGGCGCAACACCAAAAGATGGCCCAAGTGCTGGTATAACGATGTTAACTTCTTTAGTTTCTTCTTATACGCAGCGAAAAATTAAAAATAAATTAGCCATGACTGGCGAAATTACTTTGCGTGGAAAAGTATTGCCCGTTGGCGGAATTAAAGAAAAAATACTAGCTGCAAAAAGAGCAAATATTAAAGAAATCGTTCTCTGTGAAGATAATAGAAAAGACATTTTAGAAATTAAAGAAAGTTATCTAAAAGGCTTAACTTTTCATTATGTTTCCGATATGAAACAAGTCATAGAAATTGCACTTACAAAGCAAAAAGTGGCAAATGCTAAAAAGTTAGTATAAATTATAAAGCCTCCAATGATGCTGATTTTGATTCAGTATCCTTGGGGGCTTTTTTTATGTTTTTCTAAATTCAATGCAGTACTTTATGTTTACAAAGCCGTTACAAGACCTTTTAAGGTCTAAAGATATTGTTTATCTATCTTGCAGTTCCGCCTAAATGCCCATATCTAACGTATCTTAAATTTTGATAATCATACATTTTTGTTTGGCTCACCTTTGCAGGGCTACATTCGCATTAGAATTATGAACTTCTGGCTTACTACAACTTCGAACTCCAGAAAAACCTTCAGTTTGATTTTCCTCTATCCTGAAAATTTCATTTTTAGATAAATTTAAAAGTGATAGTGCGTTGGCTTCGTCAAATAAAAGTTCTTGTTCAATTTTTCCATCTCCTTTACTGTCTTGAGTAAAAAATTTTTCATAATTCAAAAGTATAATTTTAAACATTGGTGTCCGATTAAAAATATTTTTAGTTTGATAAACCCTTTTAAAATAAAGGATTCTGCGAATTTTTTAAATCACACCTTTCTTTTTTAAAAATAATTTCATCAACATAAAATAGACAATTTTATTTTAATTTGTTACTGTTTGTCAGGTGTTTAGGGTTAAATCTTGTTCTTGGTTCTGAAAGCGGAGCAATCTCGAGTCTTTTATCGAACAAGTATAATTTTTAAATTATTAATTATTTAAAACTACTAAAAGACAGCTTCAATTTTATCGCTATGAGTAGGTATTTTTATTAACTAGATTTTTTTCTTTCTAACCACCATTGAGAATTGGAGGTTTTTAACAAGTTTAGAAATTTACATTCAAAAAAAGCAAACCAAATTGCTGCCGTAACGATTAAAATAATATCTGCTAGAATAACTTTTAAAGGCTATATTTAACTAAAATTCAGTTACTTTACATTAAAAATTCTATAAAAAACAAACTCAATCAGATTCTTTAAGACTACCTTTACGCCGAAAATGTGAAACAAACATTTTTATACTAAATAAGAGAAAGATTATGAATGCAATATTCACAGATGCTAGTTTTCAAAACATGAATAACATAGCAAGTCGTTACGGAATAAGTATAGGTGCGGTTACAGATTTAACACAAACACTTATGAGAAGCAACGGCACAATGGCACAGTTTAATATTTTTGAGTTAGGAGGCGGAGGTCAATGGATGCAAGGAGGAATGACGATGGTTGGCGATATGTTTAACAATCAGTTAAAAGCAACTGTAGATGGTTTGTGTATCGAAATATCTAATTTAATACATCAAGGCGGAATTCAGTACAAACCTTTACCTAAAATTCAAAATCAAGGTCAAGGAGGTTTTCAGTCTGGTTTTAGTGGCAATTGGTGGGGAGATTTAGGCTTTCCTAATTCTACAGGAAGTCAGAATAATACAAGTTACGCAATTTTTTCTAATATTAGACGTTTAGCAATTCAACAAAACGGAAAAGTAACTGTTTTTGATACGTTAGATAATAATATTGGTGGCGTAGGGCAGCAGCAAGGTGGTACGTATTCAGTAAATTTTACCAGTCAATACGGAACGGTAGATTTAAGTTCTTTGCCGATTGTTTCTGGTGCAGAAAATAAGCCAAAGCCGCAAGAAACTGCTAATAATCTGAATGCGAATGTTCAAAATCAACCGGCTCCTATAGTTGCAGAAAGCGCTCAACCTATTCAGAATACAATGAATAATTTAGAGGAAGATATTTTTGCTAAAATAGAAAAGTTAGCAGCGTTGAAAAACAAAGAGATTATTTCTTTTGAAGATTTTGAAAATAAGAAAGCAGAATTATTAGGTAGATTGTAAAATACCTATTTTTATATTTTAAAGCTTAACTAACTGAATCGAAAGGTTTATTAGTTAAGCTTTTTGAATTTTAGAACACTTTTAAAAATAGATTTTATAACACTAGGGTTCATTAAAAAGATTTAAGACCGCTTCGCTAAAAGACACAACCTTCTGCAGTCATGGAAACAATATTTTCTTATAGAACTGCATTTGAGTGACTTGTGAGCTACAAAAAGAACACTTTATAGTATAATTTTATTCATAATTAAAATATCTAACTCAAATATACACCCAATGATTTATGTGGAATACTGTGTATTTCAAAAGTTATTTGAAACTAAAATGTTTTTAGTGGGCACTTGTAATTTTAGAAATAAGCAAAAATTATTATTTCTTGCATTTCTATTTATTTGAACATACTCTTTTACTTTTATGAACAATAATTTTGGTGTTTTTAATATTGAAGGAGGTGCAGCTGGTTAGATTTTAGCCAGAGAATTGAGCAAAATCAAATGAAAAATGTTGTTTTAGATCGAAAAATAAATTTGCTAGATTTCTCTTTTTAACATTTTGGGAAGTTTTATAAACCTCAAAGATTTCGATTTTACGTACGATTTGGTTGCTCAAATAATTCACACAATCGTTTTTCGCTCTTAAAGCTTTCAAAGAAAGGTAAAACCTGATTTGTACATTTTGGATAAAAGAAAAGTGCATGAACAAATTTTAAATCATCTTGATGATAAGTTTATCACCATTAAAACCGATATACATATCGAGACTATTGAAACAGCTATTGATGTAAATTTTATTTCAGTAACACATCAACACAAAGAAATATACGTAGGTAAAATACTTGATGCTTGAGGCACAAACGGATTGATTCGTGAAAAAAAAGCGGGGCTTTGTGATTAAAAAATCAGTTTAGTAAAAGGTGTTGCATATACTGTGCAATATTTAGGAAACCTTAAAGAAGTGTTTTTGCTGATTGGTAAATAATATCTGGTAGGTTGTCGTTAGATTTTTTCACTAAAAGATTAAAGAGCAATTATTGGTTTTGATATTTTTGATGACGAAATTGTAAAAGATTTAAAAAATCGTTTGCATACAATTTTAGAAATTTCATGTATAGTTGAAGATACTGATAAATTATAAGGCGGCAGTGCGCCAATAACTCCCGTTTTAGATTAATTTGTATGAAACACTTTAGTATGCGTTGGCAATAGTGTTTAGAAAGTACATCTGATTGTGGGTAAAGGGGGGTAAATTTATTTTAAAGCCGCTTTCATCGCGAGCAAAACGATTGAAAAATCTTTAAGAAAAAATGATTGCAGTTATATGGCAACTTACAAATTTGATTGTGAAAATAGATTTTCTGCAAATTGCAATCGTTTAAAAAATATTTTCAAGTATGCTCAAAATAACTTTTTAAGGAATACCGTATTATTCTTTTCAAAATTTGTTTTGGATAAGAAAGCTATAAAATCGTTGTTTAGAGAATATCGTTTAGCAGAAAATGAAGTTATTTAAAAAACGCTTTAGATTTTTCCCAATACACATCCATTTCTACTAAAGACATGTCAGAAATCTCTTTGCCTTCTTTTTTTGCCTCTTTTTCTAAATACTGAAAACGATTGATAAATTTCTTGTTGGTTCTTTCTAATGCATTTTCTGGGTTTACACCAATAAAGCGGGCATAATTAATCATAGAAAACAGAACATCACCAAACTCTTTTTCGGTATTTTCTGTATTGCCAGCTTTAACTTCTTCATTGAGTTCAGAAAGTTCTTCTTGTACTTTTTCCCAAACTTGTTCAGGTTTTTCCCAATCAAAACCAACGCCTGCAACTTTTTCTTGAATTCGGCTTGCTTTTACAACTGCAGGTAAACTTTTAGGAACCCCTTCTAAAACAGATTCTTTACCTTCTTGTAGTTTTAGTTGTTCCCAATTGCGTTTTACATCTGCTATATTATCAACTTTTGCATCTCCATAAATATGAGGATGTCTGTGAATTAATTTATCAGAAATAGCATTGGCAACATCACCAATATCAAACGCTTTTTTTTCGCTACCAATTTTGGCGTAAAAAACAATGTGTAATAAAACATCACCCAATTCTTTTTTAATTTCGGGTAAATCATTGTCAAGAATAGCGTCTGCTAATTCGTAGGTTTCTTCAATGGTTAAATGTCGCAGACTTTCTAACGTTTGTTTTTGATCCCAAGGACACTTTTCACGAAGTTCATCCATAATGTCTAACAAACGGTTAAAAGCGGATAATTGTTCTTTTCTTGAGTTCATGTATTATAAAAGTTGCAAATTATAGTCGCGAAAAATCACGAACAAGCAATACTGTAAAGTTTATTTTTAGTTTTTACTAAAAACTAAAAACTAAAAGCTAAAAACTAGGATTCACTTTCAGTCTCTTTTTTCGAAGTTTCTGCTATTGCAGCAAAATCCATTCCTGTTGCAACTAAAATATTAAACCACTGAATTACTTTTTTAATGTTAGAGGTATATACTCTTTCATCATCATAATTTGGTAAAACTTCTGTAAAAAATGCCGCTAATTTTTTACCGCTTTCTTTGTGAGAAAGAGCTTCTTTACCTTCCGTTTTTTCAAACATGGCTTTAAAAACATTCAATAACGGAACGTCTTCTTCAAAAGTGTAAATAGCAATGTTTTCTAATAAACTAACATTTTGAGTTGAGTTAATTGCTATTCTTTTTTGATCTGCTAAAGAGGATACAATAATTGCATTTTTAGATTGAGATACTACTTGAAATAAACCAGGCTTACCTGTAACCGAAATAATTTTACTAAATTCCATATATATTTTATATTGTTTGTCTTTTTTAGCGCAGTGGAACATATTTCAGTCCTGAAAAATTATAATTTCTTACTGGCTTTAAATAGACATTGTTTTTTATTATTTACCTTTTTTTAAATTCGGAAAACGCATTCTATAGTCTGCATTTATTTTTCCTTTTGAGATATTTTCTAATTTTTTCTTGATCAATCTTTTTTTGAGTGATGAAAGTTTGTCTGTAAATAAGATGCCTTCTATATGATCATATTCGTGCTGAAAAACTCTAGCCGCTAAACCTTCTAAAACTTCTGTGTGTGTTTTAAAATCTTCATCTTGGTATTCAAATGTAACTTTTGGCTGACGAAATACATCTTGCCGAACATCAGGAATACTTAAACATCCTTCATTAAAAGCCCACTCTTCACCTTCTTCTTCTAAAATTTGTGCGTTGATAAAAACCTTATTGAATGTTTTTAGCGTAGCTCTATCTTCATCATCTAAATCTTCATCTTCTGCAAAAGGAGAGGCATCAATAATAAACAAACGTATTGCTTTGCCAATTTGTGGCGCCGCCAAACCAACGCCAGAGGCATTGTACATGGTTTCTTTCATATTGGTAATGAGCTCTGTTAAGTTTGGGTAATCAGCATCAATTTTCTTGCTTTCTTTTCTTAAAACAGGATCTCCATACGCTACAATTGGTAAAATCATTTTCTCATTTTTGTGGATTGCAAAAGTACAAAGTTTGTAACTTGAACAAAACTATTTACTGTATAAATACGACTGTAATATAATTGTGGCACTAATTTCATCAACCAAAGCCTTGTTTTTACGTTGATTTTTTTTCAGTCCGCCATCAATCATCGTTTGAAAAGCCATTTTAGACGTAAAACGTTCATCAACTCTTTGCAAAGGTATTTGTGGTATTTGCTTTGATAATTTTTTTAAAAAAGGGATAATTAAAGCCTCACTTTCACTATCTGAATTATCCATTTGTTTTGGTTTACCCACTAAAAAAAGTTCTACGCTTTCTTTAGATATATACTCTTTTAAAAACGGCATTAATTCTTCAGTATTTACGGTTGTTAATCCAGAGGCAATAATCTGTAATTGATCTGTTACAGCAATTCCTGTTCTTTTTTTTCCGAAATCGATGGCTAAAATTCTTCCCAAGTGGTTTACTTTTTTTGCAAAAATAAAGTTTAAAATATAATTGAGAAGTATTAATTTGAATTAAATCAATCCGTTAAAAGAAAAGTGATTTTGTATTTTAAACAAGGACAGGTAATATGTTTAAAAAATGTATATTCGCTCTAGATTTTACAGATAAATTTATATTTGCAAAAAGTAAGTTTTAAAATGAAAGATATCAGAGAAATTATAGAGTCAGCTTGGGAAAATCGTGATTTGCTAAAGGAAGAAACTACGATAAACACCATTAGAAAAGTAGTTGATTTATTAGACAAAGGAGAATTAAGAGTTGCAGAGCCAATAGATGGCGGATGGCAAGTGAATGAATGGGTTAAAAAAGCAGTTGTTTTATATTTTCCGATTCAAAAAATGGAAACTTTAGAAGCGGGTATTTTTGAATATCATGATAAAATTCCGTTGAAAAGAAACTTTAAAGAAAGAGGTATTAGAGTGGTGCCAAACGCAGTAGCAAGGCATGGTGCTTATATTGCTCCAGGAACTATATTAATGCCAAGTTATGTAAATATTGGTGCGTATGTAGACGAAGGTACTATGGTAGATACTTGGGCTACAGTTGGTTCTTGTGCGCAAATTGGTAAAAATGTGCATTTATCTGGTGGTGTAGGAATTGGAGGTGTTTTAGAACCTTTACAAGCAGCACCTGTAATTATAGAAGACGGTGCGTTTATTGGTTCTAGATGTATTGTTGTAGAAGGTGTAAGAATAGAAAAAGAAGCAGTTTTAGGAGCAAATGTTGTCTTAACAATGAGTACTAAAATTATAGATGTTACGGGTGATGAGCCTATAGAAATGAAAGGGATTGTACCTGCAAGATCTGTGGTGATTCCTGGAAGCTATCCTAAAAAGTTTGCTGCCGGAGAATACAATGTGCCTTGTGCCTTAATTATCGGAAAAAGAAAAGAAAGTACCAATAAAAAAACTTCTTTAAACGATGCTTTGCGTGAGTATAATGTGGCCGTTTAAGAGCTAAAAAAAGCTATGACTAAAATTACCGCAATTATACCTACGCTGAATGAAGAAATTCATATTGCAGCAGCCATTGAATCCGTCAGTTTTGCGGATGAAATAATTGTAATTGATTCATTTAGTTCAGATAAAACGTTAGAAATAGCAGAAAAATGTAATGTAAAAATCATCAAGCGCAAGTTTGATGATTTTTCTTCACAGAAAAACTTTGCAATTCAGCAAGCAAAATATTCTTGGATTTATATTTTAGATGCCGATGAAAGAGTAACACCAGAGGTTGAAAAAGAAATTTTAGAAGCTGTAAATGAGCCAAAAGGTTGTGTTGGCTTTTATGTAAGAAGAACTTTTTTCTTTTGTGGAAGTCAAATAAATTATGGCGGTTGCCAAAGAGATAAGGTCGTTCGTTTATTTTTAAAGAAAAAGGCCAAATACAAAGGAGTCGTGCATGAAACTATAATTTCTAAAGGTAAATTAGGGTTTTTAAAAAACAAGATAGAACATTATTCTTACAAGAGTTATGACCATTATATTTCTAAAATGAATCATTACGGGGCATTAAGAGGAAAACAATATTTCGAAGAAGGGAAAAAAATAAATTTATTTCATATTTTAATAAAACCTCCTGCAAGGTTTGTAATTCATTATTTTATTCGATTTGGTTTTTTAGATGGACTACCTGGATATGTTTTTGCAAAATCTCAAGCTTATGGGGTATATACAAGGTATATAAAACTTTGGTTGTTGAATAATAGAATTAAAGAATGATTATTGATAAATTAAAAATAGATATTTCAATTGTAATAGTAAATTACAAAAGTTGGAAACATCTTGAAAACTGTTTAGATTCTATAAACTTAAGTGTTTCTAAAGATTTTTCTTTAGAAGTAATTATTGTTGATAATTGTTCGCATGATGATCTATTTGAAGTCTTTAAAAAGAAATTTCCTCAATTAAATTTTATAGAGAATACTGGTAACAATGGTTTTGCAAATGGTTGTAATTTAGGAGCAAAAAACTCAAATGGAGACTTTTTGCTTTTTTTGAATCCAGACACTATTATTTCTGAAACGGCTTTGTTAAAAATATTTAACTATGCAAAAGGAAATAAAAATGTAGGTATTGTGTCATGCAATCAGCGAAACACTAATGGTTCTTACGAAAAAAATACTCGTTTTTTTCCAGACTCAGAAACACTTTTTGGTTCTTTTAGAGCAGTATTTAAAAAGAGATTAAATGCAAAAATACTTAATAAAAACAATGTTCTTTATCCAGATTGGGTTTCAGGAGCAATCGTTTTTATAAGTAAAACTTGGTTTGATAAGGTTAATGGCTGGAATGAAGATTTTTGGATGTATTATGAAGATGTAGACTTATCGAAAAAGGTGTCTAAATTAGGAGCTCAAATTGTTTTATTAACAGACACAGAAATTATTCATAACCATGGAGGCTCATCAAGGTTAAATATAAAAACAGCGAAAATAACGAAGACAGAACTAATAATTTCAAAACATGTTTACATTAAGAATCATTTTAAAGGTTTAAAATATTTTATTCTTCAATTTCTAGTTGTTTTAACAACAGTAATTAGTAAATTAATTTTGGCTTTGCTGGGTGTTTTCTTCTTTTTTGTGCCTAAATTGAGGTTTAACTTTTATTTATGTATTGAGCTTATGACGTATTATCTTTTTGCAATAAAGAATAGAACTTGGTTAAGTAGAAAATCTATGAAGCATCCGAATAAAACTAATTAATTTTTAAAAAAAAGGTGCAGCGTAGAGCAGGTATTGATGTAGTTTCAAATAGAATCTAGATAGTTTCTGCTATATTACAATAAAAAAGAAAAGCATAATTCCTGGACTCCCTGAGTATTTAATTAATTTTTCTTATTAATAAATTATTTTCCATTATTTTCCATAGTTTTTCAAGAATGCATATAATTTAAAGTTGTTAATTTAAAAAATAAACTGAATGTATAATAATGAAAATTTTCCTGTTGATGCTGTTATTACATGGGTAGATAGTACAGATGTTGTTTGGCAAAATAACATAAATAAATATTTAGAAAATAAAGTTGATTGGAATAATAACAAAACAATTAATGCATACCATTCAATCAATGAAATTGAAATTACAATTATATCTATCATTAAAAATGCAAAGTTTATAAGAAATATTTATTTGGTGACAGATAATCAGGAGCCAAAAGATTTTGATAAACTTCAGATTATCGCAAAAGAATCTAATGTGAATTTGGTAATTATCGATCATAAAGTTATTTTTAGAGGATACGAGCATTATTTACCCACGTTTAATGCTATTACCATCGAAACAATGATTTTTAGGATTCCAAATTTAAACGAACATTTCTTGTTTTTTAACGATGATTTTTTTTTAATGAAGGAAACAAAAATTGAAGATTTTTTTGTGGGTGATTTAACCGTTATAAGAGGACGATGGGATTCTTTTTATGAAGATAAAACGATCAGAAAACTTGCTTTAAAGCTTAAATCTATGTTTAAAGAAGTAGATACTAATAAAGCTGGTTATAAATTATGTCAGCAAAATACAGCTAAATTATTAGGGCTTAAAAAATATTTAAGAATAGATCATACCCCAGTTGCTATAAAAAAGTCTACGATTGAAAAGTATTTTAAATCAAATTCTAAATCGTTAGACGATAATGTAAAACATAGATTTAGATATAAAACACAGTTTCTTATCATGTCGTTATCTAATCTTTTAGAGATTAAAAAGAAAACTTTTATCTTAAAGAGTAATTTTAATTTAAGTTATTATCAATCTTACAATTATCTAAAGGTCGTTTTTAAATTATATTTGTTTGATAAGGATGAAACTAAAAAATTTATGTGTTTTCAGATGCTAGTTTTAGCCAATAAGAAGACATTATCATATATTTTAACATGGATAGATAAGAAGTTAGAGACAGACTTTAATAAAACAATGAATTAATACCAGATTTATTTGAAAAGAACTCTAATTCCTTAAAGTTGCCTTTTTATTATGCATTTACATAAAGATACAATGAAACCAAAATATGACAAAATTCAGGGTGCTATGATTTTCTTATCAAGGGGTGAGCTTTACTTTAAATCTTTAACAGGTTTAGCTATTTTTTTATTATTAAAATACAAGTATTTTGTAGAATGATAGTATGCCGATAAAAGGCTGTCCATTTGTTTTGTAATATTGGGTTTATCGAGCCTAATGTCTTTTAGTGTATTTGTTTGTAAACTGTATAAACCTGCTTTTTTAGAGATGTTTGTTTTTACATAATAAAAACTATCTTTTAACACCCCAACAGCTTTTTCTCCTTTTCTTGTGATGTATAAAAAAGCAGTAGTATTTACTGCTGTGCTATCTAATAAATCTCTTCCTAAAGTGTAGTTTGTGTAGTCTATTTTCGCCAAACTTGTAGCTGTTGGGAAAATATCTACCAATTTCGCATATTTATCCAGCTCTTGTGGTTTTATAAATTTTGGTGCATGAATAAAAAACGGAACATGATGTCTTTGTATTCCTAAATCATCTTCATTATTTTTTAAAAAATTTAGTTTTTTCATTCCTCCTCTATGATCCCCAAAAAACACAAAAATAGAATTGTCGTAATAACCAGATTCTTTTGCTCTTTCTAAAAAACGAGCAACATTAAAATCTAAATACCGAATTCCGTTTAATTGTCCTAAAGATCTAAAACCTCCTTTTAGCAAAGTTTCTTCTGTAATTTCATTTTCTAAAATAGGGGTAAAGCTTTCTTTTTTATCAGGCACTGTAAATGGCATATGGTTGGTTGCTGTTTGAATGTAAGCAACAAAAGGTTTTCCTTTTTTATGCAATTTTTTTAATTTTTTGTCAGATTCTTTAAATAAGTCGTAATCATCAATTCCCCAAACATCAGCTCTATTTTCTTCCTCAAAACTTCCTTCTTCATAGATTTTTAAGCCTTTTATATTGGATTGAAAGACCCCTCTTATATTTGCCCAATTGGCAGAGCCGCCTAAAAAATAGAGTTTTTCATATCCTTTAAATTGATCAAAAATAATACGTTGATCAATAATCAAAGGGTTTCTAGAAGCTGTTTTTATATCCTCAATATCTGGCAAGCCAGTAATACTAGAAAAAACGCTACCTGCGGTGCCTGCTTTATGAACATAAAATTTAGAAAAACTTAAGCTTTCTTTAAGAATCGAATCCATTTTTGGAGAACTATTTAATGGATTTCCGTAGAAACTCATTGTCGCTGTTCCTGTAGATTCTAACATTACAAAAACAACATTGGGCTTCTTTTTATAAGGAGCAGTAAAAGTTACTTTTTTTTCAAAATTAATGCTGTCTTTTGGTAAGTTTAGATGTTTGGCAATTACTGGATAATAGGTTTTAAATTTTTCAAGATCTACACCTTCACTTCTAAAAGCAAAACTATCAAAGAAAAATAAAACAGGGTTTAAAGCGAATTGATTTATAGCATTATTTTTAGAGAAAAAAGCTTCACTCCATCGCAAAGGGTAGTGCGTTGTGCTGTTATAAACGCCAAAAGAGAACAAAAGTATGATTAAAGTAAAGAATGCAGCCTTTAGTTTTTTAGTTATTTTTTGATGTGGTTTAGAAAAAAATTGATACACAAAACCAGCGTATTTATAAATGATAAAACATAAAATGACTACTGCGATTAGACCTTTGTAAACGGGGTAACTTTCAATTAAAACTTGTGCAGATATTCTTAAATCGCCTAAAAAACGGAGTGAAGAAGCATCTAAACGGATGCCCAAATACTCATAATATCCAAAATCGAAAAGATAGAACAGCGTTAAAATTAAGTAGGATATAACGAGGTAAATAGTCGCTATTCTTTTATAAATGACACGTTCAAAAAAACGATAATTTGTAATTAAAACGAATATAGTTAAAGGGAAAAAAGTAAGAATAGCTAATTTTAAATCAAAACGAATACCTAATAAAATAGCTTTTTGTATTTCTAGAGAAGAACTATTGTCTAGTTGAGTAAAAAAAAGATAGAAAATTACTCGAAAAAAAACAGTAAAAATAAATATAAAAAAAACATTTGTAAAAATGTATTTTATATAATTCGGGATTTTTTGAAACATATTTTTAATATAGCTTGCAAAGGTACTATTTTTAGAATTATTTTGAATCGAAATCTTGACCAAACATTGTTGAGATTAATGCATTAGGCATCTTCAATTCTTTAAATTGTTTTTCCATAAACTCACGTCTCTCAATACTTTTATCGAGGTTTATATAATAAACTTTGTAAGTAATCATAACTGAATCCAATTAGCACAAGCAACTTCGTTTTCTTTACGAACAAACCATTTTTTTGGAGCAATTACAGTTTTATCTTCATGCTGATTTAACCAAGCGCCCCACCAAGAGAAACTGCTATTTGCCGTAATATTATGTTTGCACAAACTCATTAAATGCATGTCTTCGTGCGGTATTACATTATGTGCTATATAGGTTGTATTTTTAACAATAAGGTTTTTTTGAGCCCAAGAAATATCATCAGAAAAAATAAAGAAATGACTGTCTCTAAATTTATCTTGAATCAATTTTATGGCTCCTTTGTAATACTTTAAATCACAAATTCCGTGCACACTATTCGCTTTTTCATCAGTAATATAATCGCCTCTTCGGATATGCAAAGAGCAGGCGTTTTTTTGAATGGTAATTTCTTTTAGATAATGAAGAGTAGTATTTGAGAGCTCTTTTTTTAGAACAAATTGTTTTAATAAAACAGTTCTAATGGATGCAAAATATTTTTCTGTTTGAAAGTATCCTTTGATATATTCTCTTTGGGGTACTTCTAAAAATTTTTGATCAAAAAGTAAACTTTTTTCTTTTACAGATTTCCGGAATCCTATTTTACATAGAATGTTTGCAATTGGTGTCGTAGTTTCTAAATCAATTTTTAACTGATTTAATTGGTAACCGCCATGCAACTTGTAATTTTTAAATTTTGTAAGATCAATTTTAACGTCGTACCCTTTTTGTTGCAGAGCTTTTGCATAAGCATACTGAAACATTTGATTTCCAAGACCGCCAACAATTCTTACAATAATCATAAAAAGCTATTATTTAAAAAAGATACTTTATTTGTGTAAGCAAAAGTACAAATGTAATTAGAATTTTCTTTTACCAATCACTGTTTAAAAGAGTAGAAAACAATAAATTTGCGTTTTCTTATAAAATATGGACTATAAAGAAGCAATTTCTTCAGAGATTTTTACAATAATATCAGATGCATCAGAACAATTACAGGTTAAAAGCTACGTAATTGGCGGTTTTGTGCGCGATTTTATCTTAAAAAGAGGTACTGCAAAAGATATCGATGTTGTTGCGGTTGGTAGCGGAATAGAATTAGCTTTAAAAGTTTCTAAACTACTGCCAAACAAACCAAAAGTACAAGTTTTTAAAACCTACGGAACGGCAATGTTGCGCTATAAAGACATTGAAATTGAGTTTGTTGGCGCTAGAAAAGAGTCTTATACAGAAGATAGTAGAAATCCTGAAGTTACCGAAGGTACTTTAAAAGACGATCAAAATAGACGAGATTTTACGATTAATGCGTTGGCGTTAAGTTTAAATAAAGAGAGTTTTGGCGAATTATTAGACCCGTTTAACGGCATAGAAGATTTAGAAAATAAGGTTCTCAAAACGCCTTTAAATCCTGATATTACCTATTCTGACGATCCGTTAAGAATGATGCGTGCTATCCGTTTTGCGTCACAATTAAATTTTGAAATTGAATCGCATTCTCTTTTGGCTATTTCTAGGAACTCAGAGCGATTACAAATTATTACAAGAGAACGAATTGTAGATGAATTAAATAAAATTTTATCATGTACAAAGCCATCAATAGGGTTTTTATTATTAGAACAAACAGGTTTATTACCACAAATTTTGCCTGAAATTATTGCTTTAAAAGGAGTAGAAGAGGTGGAAGGTCAGAAACATAAAGACAATTTTTATCACACACTAGAAGTAGTCGATAATATTGCCGAATATACCGAGGATGTTTGGTTACGTTGGGCGGCTTTACTACATGATATCGGAAAAGCACCAACAAAGAAATTTAGTAAAAAAGTAGGTTGGACGTTTCATGGACACGAATTTGTTGGGTCTAAAATGGTTTATAAGTTATTTAAAAGGTTAAAAATGCCTTTAAATAATAAAATGAAATTTGTGCAGAAAATGGTCTTGTTAAGTTCACGACCAATTGTGTTGGCTTCAGAGGTAACAGATGCTGCCATAAGACGTTTGGTTTTTGATGCTGGTGATGATATTAATTCTTTAATGACCCTGTGCGAAGCAGATATAACTACAAAAAACCCGAAGAAATTTAAACGCTACCATGAAAATTTTGATGTAGTTCGTTTTAAGATTAAAGAAGTAGAAGCGCGTGATAAGGTTAGAAATTTTCAACCACCAATTACTGGCGAAGAAATTATGAAAGCTTTTCATTTAAAGCCTTGTAGAGAAATTGGTCAAATAAAAGAAGCAATTAAGGAGGCTATTTTAGATGGTGAAATTCCGAATGAACACAAAGCTTCTTATGATTTTATGATCAAAAAAGGGCATACTTTGGGTTTGCAACAAGGCTAACAATTCTAGCTACTGATTGCACTTTATGTGTATAAAAGTAGTTTTTTGTGAGATTAATTTTACGAATAGGTTAAAACCTGTTTTATTTTTAAATATTTTTTAAGAAAAACGTTATTTTTTTTTATTTCTTGAATTCTCTATTGTATCTTTAAGAGATATAATAGTAATCATCCAAGAAATGAAAATTAAAAAGGTACTCGTAGCCAATAGAGGCGAAATTGCAATTAGAATATTTAGAGCTTGTACAGAAATTAATATAAAAACGGTCGGAATTTACACTTTTGAAGATCGATATTCTTTGCACAGATATAAAGCTGATGAATCGTATCAAATTGGCGAAGACAATCAACCTTTAAAACCTTATTTAAATATTGACGCTATTATTAAGGTAGCCTTAGAGAATGATGTAGATGCCATTCACCCAGGTTATGGTTTTCTCTCTGAAAATGCAGATTTTGCTCAAAAATGTGAAGAAAATAACATTGTTTTTGTGGGCCCAAAAGTATCGGTTTTAAAATCTTTGGGTGATAAAATTACTGCAAAAAAAGTAGCAATTGCAAATGATATTCCGATTATTGAAAGCAATATAAATCCATTAGAAAGTATTGAGATTGCTTTAGAAGAAGCAAAAAACATAGGTTATCCGTTAATGTTAAAAGCAGCTTCTGGTGGCGGCGGACGTGGAATGCGTGTGATTAGAAATGAAGAAGAATTAAAGAAAGCTTTTAATGAAAGTAAAAGAGAAGCTTTAAACGCTTTTGGAGACGATACTGTTTTTTTAGAAAAGTTTGTAGAAAACCCGAAACATATAGAAATACAAATTGTTGCCGATAATTTTGGAAATACAGTTCATTTATATGAACGAGATTGTTCTGTTCAAAGACGATATCAAAAAGTAATTGAATTTGCGCCCTCTTTTGGACTGAAAAAAGAAATTAAAAATGATTTATACGGCTATGCAATCAAAATTTGTAAAGCCGTAAATTATAATAATATTGGTACTGTAGAGTTTTTGGTTGATGATGATGGGTCTATTTATTTTATCGAAGTAAATCCTAGAATTCAAGTAGAGCATACGGTTACAGAGGTTGTTACGAATATCGATTTGGTAAAAACACAATTATTTATCGCTGGTGGTTATGCATTAGATAGTCAGCAAATAAAAATACCAAATCAAAAAGCCATAAAAGTTACGGGATATGCGTTGCAGTGCAGAATAACTACAGAAGACCCACAGAACGATTTTAAGCCAGATTTTGGTACTATTTCTACGTACAGAAGTGCCTCTGGTTTTGGCATACGTTTAGATGCAGGAAGTGTTTATCAAGGAGTTACTATTTCGCCATTCTTTGATTCTATGTTGGTGAAAGTTACCGCAAATAGTAGAACTTTAGATGGCGCGATTAGAAAAGTTAGAAGAGCTTTAAGTGAATTTAGAATTAGAGGTGTAAAGACCAATATGTCTTTTTTACAGAATATCTTATTGCATGAAACTTTTAGAAAAGGAGAAATTACCGTCAATTTTATCAAAGCTACTCCAGATTTATTTATTTTTAAAGCACCTCGAAACAGAGCGAATAAAATAGTTTCTTATTTGGGCGATATTACTGTAAATGGAAATCCAGATGTAAAAAAAGTAGATAAATCAAAAGTTTTTGTAAAACCCGAAGTACCTAAATTTGATGCAACTGCGGCATACCCAAAAGGAACAAAAGATTTGTTGACAGAATTGGGCCCAGAGAAATTCTCTACTTGGTTAAAAAATGAGAAGAAAGTGCATTTTACAGATACCACAATGCGCGATGCACATCAGAGTTTATTGGCGACTAGAATGCGAACTTTTGATATGCTAAAAGTAGCCGAAGGATATGCCAAACAACATCCAGAAATTTTTAGTATGGAAGTTTGGGGTGGTGCCACGTTTGATGTTTGTTTGCGTTATTTGCAAGAAAACCCTTGGGAACGTTTGCAATTATTAAGAGCAAAAATGCCAAATGTTTTATTACAAATGTTAATTAGAGGTTCTAATGGCGTTGGTTACACAGCATACGCAGATAATTTAATAGGGAAGTTTGTAGAAGAATCTTGGGAAAACGGTGTAGATGTTTTTAGAGTTTTTGATTCTTTAAATTGGATGAAATCAATAGCGCCCTGTATAGAGCATGTAAGAACAAAAACAAAAGGTTTGGCAGAAGGTTCTATCTGTTATACAGGCGATATTTTAGATGTTAAAAACACCAAATATAATTTAAAATATTACATCAATTTAGCAAAAGAAATCGAAAATTCTGGGGCGCATATTTTAGGAATTAAAGATATGGCAGGTTTGCTAAAGCCTTATGCAGCATCAGAATTGATTACGGCTTTAAAATCAGAAATTAATATTCCGTTGCATTTGCATACACATGATACATCTTCGATACAATCTGCAACGTACTTAAAGGCAATTGAAGCTGGTGTAGACGTGGTTGATGTTGCTTTAAGCGGACTTTCTGGTTTAACATCACAACCGAACTTTAATTCGATTGTAGAAATGATGAAGTTTCATGAGAGAGAAAACCCTATCAACACAACTTCTTTAAATGAATATTCTAATTATTGGGAAGCTGTGAGAGAATATTATTATCCATTTGAATCAGGTTTAAAAGCCGGTTCTAGTGAAGTATATCAGCATGAAATTCCTGGAGGGCAATATTCAAATTTAAAACCACAAGCGCAATCTTTGGGTTTAGAAAGTCGTTTTCATGAGATTACAAAAATGTATGGAGAAGTAAATACGCTGTTCGGTAATATTGTAAAAGTAACACCAAGTTCTAAAGTTGTGGGCGATATGGCGCAATTTTTAGTGAGTAATAATTTAACCATTAACGATGTTTTAGAAAAAGGAGAAACGATTTCTTTTCCGCAATCTGTGGTTAGTTTTTTCAAAGGCGATTTAGGGCAACCTGTGGGCGGATTCCCAGAGAAGCTACAAAAACTTATTTTAAAAGACCAACAACCCTTTACAGAAAGGCCTAATGCTCATATACCGCCAGTAGATTTTGAAAAAGAATATGCAGAATTTAGAAGAATATTTGAAAACGATTTGGGCAGAAGTATCGATTTTACTGACTTTCTATCGTATAAATTGTACCCAAAAGTATTTACAGATGCTTATAATAATCATTTAAAATATGATAATTTAACCAACCTGCCAACGAAAAACTTCTTTTATGGTATGGACAGAGGCGAAGAAATTACGGTAGAATTAGATCGGGGAAAAACTCTGCTGATTACATTAGATTCTATAGGGCAGGCAAATTCAGAAGGAATGGTGGCCGTCTATTTTAGAGTAAATGGTCAGGGAAGAACGGTACAGGTTCAAGACAGATCTATAAAAGTTGAAACGATTACAAATGTAAAAGTTGATAAGAGTAATGCCAATCAAATAGGGGCGCCTTTGCAAGGATTATTATCTACAATTTTGGTTAAAACAGGAGAAACAGTTGCTAAAAATCAACCTTTATTTATTATTGAAGCGATGAAAATGGAAACAACAATTACAGCCAATGAAAATGCTATGATTAAAAAAATTGTTTTAAAAGAAGGAGCAATGGTGCATTCTGATGATTTGGTGATTGAATTAAAATAAAGACAATTTAATTTTATAATTACTTTTAAAAGCTTTAAGTATTGTTCGGATAAAAACCAAAACAATATTTAGGGCTTTTAGGATTTTTTGATAAAAACGAAGAAAATTTAACGAATTGCAAGCGATTAGAAATAAATAACAGGACTTTATGTGTTTAAAACATTAATGTCTGATTAAAAAGAGTGGTAGTTAACAAAGTACTCTATAATAAAGGGATTACACTTGTTTTTTCAGAATTACACTTTGTTTTTAGAATTAATTTTGAATTTAAAATTTCACACTTTTTTTTAGTTGACTTTAAGTTAGTTATAGTCTAGTCGGTCTAGTCTAGTTTTGGTTCTCGGCTCTAAAAGCGAAGCGCTCTTGTTTCTTTTATCGGACAACCATGTTTTTAAAATAAATAAGAATTAACTTAAAGATTGCATAGAAACCAACTTAAAATATTCGCCTTTTTTAGCAAGTAATTCTTCATGTTTGCCTTGTTCTACAATCTTTCCTTTTTTCATTACAACGATTTTATCTGCTTTTTGAATGGTAGATAACCTATGGGCAATGACTAAAGAAGTTCTGCTTTGCATCATTTTTTCTAGAGCTATTTGCACCAATTGTTCTGATTCTGTGTCTAAAGCAGAGGTTGCTTCGTCTAAAATCATGATTGGTGGGTTTTTTAAAACAGCTCTTGCAATCGATAAACGTTGTTTTTGTCCGCCAGAGAGCGTGTTGCCACTATCGCCAATATTTGTCTGATATTTTTGAGGTAAATTCTGAATAAAATCGTCTGCATTTGCAATTTTAGCAGCTTCTAAAATTGCTTCATCTGTAGCATCTTGTGCTCCTAACTTAATATTATTGGCTATTGTATCATTAAATAAAATTGAATCTTGAGAAACAATGCCCATTAAATCTCTTAAAGATTTTTTTGTAACATCTTTAATATCATAATCATCAATAATAACATTCCCTTTATTAACATCGTAAAAACGCGTAATTAAATTTGCCAAAGTAGATTTGCCACTTCCAGATTGTCCAACCAAAGCAACCGTTTCACCTTTATGAATCGTTAAAGAAAAATCTTTTAAAACATATTCATCTTTATATTTAAACGAGATATTTTTAAATTCAATTATATTTTTAAAACCTTCTTTAACAATAGCATTTGGTTTGTCTTTAATACTATTTTCTGTGTTTAAAATTTGCATGATGCGTTCTGCAGAAGCTTCACCTTTTTGAATATTGTAAAACGTGGTAGTTATTAATTTGATAGGATTTAAAACCGTATAGAATAATAAAATATAGCCTAAAAACTTGCTTGAATCTAATGTGCTCGTTTCATTTAAAACATCTGTTCCGCCATACCAAAGTATCGCAATAATGGTTGCCGACCCTAAAAATTCACTCATCGGTGAAGCCAATGTTTGTCTATGAAAAACACTCGTCATTAATTTTCTGAAATTTTGTGTAGAATTATTAAATTTTGTCGCAATGACACTTTCCGCATTAAATCCTTTAATAATTCTTAAACCCGTTAACGTTTCTTCTATAAATGACAAAAAATTACCGGTTTCTTTTTGTGCCTTTGCAGAGTTTGCTTTTAACTTTTTACTAATCGATGAAATTATAAAACCAGAAACTGGCAGCAAAATAAACACAAAGAGTGTTAATTCTACACTTATATAAAGCATAATAGAAATAGAAATAATAACCGTAAGAGGCTCTCTAACCAACGCTTCTATAGAGGTTAAAATAGAGTTTTCTACTTCTTTTACATCAGAAGTCATCCTTGCAATGATATCTCCTTTTCTTTTTTCTGAAAAGTACGCAATGGGCAATTCTACAATTTTAAGATATAGTTGATCTCGTAAATCTTTTACAATTCCTGTTCTTAAAAAAGTGATTACATAAGAGGCTAAATATCTAAATAAGTTTTTAAAAAAGAATAAAGATAACGATAACAAACAGATGAATAGCAAGACGCTAATTTCACCATCGTTTATAATTTTTTCAGAAATAAAATAGTTAAAATTATTTTCTAAATAGCCACCAAGATCCCCTAAACCTTTATAGATTGGTTTATTTATTACTTCTTTTTCTGTGCTAAATAGAATTCTTAAAACAGGAATAAAAGCTAAAACAGAAAGCACATTAAAAATTGCATACAGTATATTAAATAGAATATTTAGAACTGTAAATTTTCGATACTTCTTTTCATATTTTAAAATGTCTTTGAAATAACTCATTAATTCAATTTCATCTCTATTATAATACGCTGAATTTTGGCATCTAATTTGGCTTCTACATTTTTAGCATTTTCTTTGCTGTCTAAAGGCGTATTTACACTAAAGTAAAACTTAATTTTTGGCTCTGTTCCGCTTGGTCTTGCCGCAATCCTTGTTCCTGATGCCGTTTGATAAATTAATACATTAGATTTTGGTAAATCTATTTTTGTAACAACGCCAGTAATTAAATTTTTGCTCGTAGATGCTTCGTAATCAGAGAGTGTTTCAATTTTTTCACCATCGAGCTCTAAAATAGGATTGTTACGCATATCGCTTAACATCTGCTTAATTTCTGCAGCGCCATCCATTCCTTTTTTAGTGATCGAAATTAAATGTTCTTTATAAAATTTATTTTTGATGTAGATGTTTAGCAATTCGTGGTAAAAAGAGCTACCGTTTTGTTTTGCTATAGCAGCTACTTCGCAGGCTAATAAAGTAGCTGTAACAGCATCTTTATCTCTAACAAAGTCACCAACCATATAGCCAAAACTTTCTTCGCCACCGCCAATAAAATCTTGCTCAGGAAAATCTCTCACCATTTTAGCAATCCATTTAAAACCCGTTAAACCAACTTTGGTCTCAACATTATAGCTTGTAGCCACATCATTTACCAATTCTGTAGAAACGATGGTAGAACCAACAAACTGTTTTCCATTTAGTTTCTGCTCGTCTTTCCATTTTTTTAATAGAAATTCAGTCATGATCACCATGGTTTGGTTGCCATTCATCAATTTGATGTTTCCATCAGCATCTCTAACGGCAACTCCTAAACGATCACAATCAGGATCTGTACCAATTACAATATCAGCTCCAATTTTATCTGCTAAATTTGTTGCCATTGCTAAAGCCTCTGGCTCTTCTGGATTTGGAGATTTTACCGTAGGAAAATCGCCATTCGGCTCTCTTTGTTCTTCTACAATATGCACATCTGTATACCCAGCTTTTGCTAAAGCATCTGGCACAGAAACAATAGAGGTTCCGTGCAAAGAAGTAAAGACAATTTTTAAATTTTTTCTATCAATTTTTTCTGATAAAGAACCATTTATGACAGAAGCGTCAATAAAAGCGTCATCAACATCTTTACCAATAGTTTCAATTAAAGCTTCATTTGCCTGAAACTTAATTTCAGAAAAATCTAACGCGTTTACGTTGCCAATAATTCCACCATCATGTGGAGGAACTATTTGACCACCATCTGCCCAATAGACTTTATAGCCATTATATTCTGGCGGATTGTGAGAAGCAGTTAATACAATACCGGCATCACAATTTAAATGACGAACGGCGAAAGATAATTCTGGCGTTGCACGCAAATCTTCGAATAAGAAAACTTTAATATTATTTGCCGAAAAAACATCGGCAACTAGTTTTGCAAACTTTTTACTGTTATGTCTACAATCAAAAGCAATTACAACTTTTAATTGTGATGATTTTACATGATCAATTAAGTAATTAGACAAACCTTGTGTTGCTCTTCCTAAAGTATATTTGTTAATTCTATTGGTTCCTGCACCCATAATACCGCGCATTCCGCCAGTACCAAATTCCATGTCTTTATAGAATCTGTCTGCTAAATCATCAGGATTGTTAGTGAGTAAATCTTGAATTTCTGCTTGAGTTTCAGCGTCAAAAGTAGGAGTAAGCCATTTTTTTGCTTTGTCTAAAATGCCATTCATTAGTTTGTGAATTTAGTTAATTGTGCTACAAATATAAAGGTTAAAAACTTATTTTTTCTTTGATTTTGTAGTGTTTTTCTTCACCTTTATTTTTAATGATCAGTTCTCCAATAAAACCCGCTAGAAAAAGCAGTGTTCCTATAATCATCGACGTTAAAGCGATGTAAAACCAAGGATTATCGGTTACTAAAATTGTCTTAATGTCATGATACAATTTATAAAGTTTGTAGACGCCAATATAAAATGCAGTAGAGGTTCCGAATAAAAACATAAAAGTACCCCAAAGACCAAAAAAGTGCATGGGTCTTTTGCCAAATTTAGATAAAAATGAGATCGTAATTAAGTCTAAAAAACCGTTTACAAAACGTTCCATACCAAATTTTGTTTCGCCATATTTTCTGGCTTGATGTTGCACTACTTTCTCGCCGATTTTTGTAAAACCTTCATTTTTGGCGAGTACAGGAATATAACGATGCATTTCTCCGCTGACCTTAACGGTCTTAATAACTTCGTTTTTGTACGCTTTTAAGCCACAATTAAAGTCATTTAACTTTAATCCAGAAGTCTTTCTTGCTGCTGCATTAAATAATTTAGACGGAATATTTTTGGTTATTAAATTGTCATATCGTTTCTTTTTCCAACCAGAAATCAAGTCGAAATTTTGTTCAATAATCAAAGTATATAATTCAGGAATTTCTTCTGGATTATCTTGTAAATCGGCATCCATGGTAATGACAACTTTACCGCTTGCTAATTCAAAACCTGCATCTAATGCTTGACTTTTACCAAAGTTTTTTTGAAAGCGAATGCCTTTAACTGATTTGTTTTTAGTTGATAGTTTTTCGATAACCTGCCAAGAAGTGTCTGTGCTGCCATCATCAATAAAAATAATTTCATATACATAACGATTGGATTGCATAACTTTTGCAATCCAATCGTGTAATTCTTGTAAAGATTCTTCTTCGTTAAGAAGTGGTATGACTACCGAAATATCCATAGTGTGCATTCAAAATTTGTAAATCAATATTCAAAGTTACTATTTTAAACACACTTTGAATTGTAAACTTTAAATTTAGTAAGAATCTTCTTCTGTTTTTTTTACAACCGCAGCAGTAATTAAAGAAGTAATTCCCCCTAAAAATAAGTTCCAAACCAAAATACCGCCAAATAGACTTAAGTAAAAATTGTCTTCAGAGTTTTTAGTAGCTTCTTCAATCTGACCTTCCGTCATACCAAAAGAATCTGCGAACATTACCTTCTGCGCTTCCATAGTATTGGCCATAAAATCTGGTTCAATAACCGTTGAAAGTAAAAAATAATAGGCAATAATAAGGATTGTACCAATTAAAGTAAGACCAACTCCTATTTTTACAGCTTCTCCAAAACCTATTAATCCTTTATTGGTAGCTTTAAAATTTTTAATTCCTAAAATAACAAAGACAATGACTATTAAAACACCTAAAATTCCTGAATAGAATTCAGTAACATATAAGTTTCCGGTCGCGTATTTAACGAGTCCGGTTAAAATTGTAATTAGACCTAAATATAAGCCGTAATTTAGGATGATACTTTTACTACTTGCTTGGTTTTCCATTTTGTTTTTAAAATTTAGTTAGTGTTACAAATATATTCATTTCATTTTGAAAGTACTTTTTATATTTGATTAGAATACTACCAAAACATCTTATTAGTATTCAACACTTTAAAAATGTTACATAAATTTTAGTTTTTTTCGTTGCTAAATTAAAAATAGATTGTAAATTTGCCTCGGCAAGTCCTACACAACTAGCTCCCTTTGAATCCTCCAGGGCGGGAACGCAGCAAAGGTATTAGGTTGTAGCGGTGTGATGTAGGTAGCTTGCCATTTTTTTTACTCCAAACTTTTTTAGGTCTTTTCATTTTACTTTTAGCATCGTTTTAAGGTTTCTCCAATTTTTATTTTTTAGCTTATCAGAATTAATTTCGTTTCAAGGATTAATAGAATTACTTTTTCAATTTTTAGATTCCTAAATTTACTTTTTAGATATTTGTCTTTCTTTAGAGTTTTAATGGAAAAACTTTAAAGCTAACCATGTAAACATTTTATGTCTAAAGTTATATTAGTTACAGGCGCATCATCTGGAATAGGAAAAGCAATTGCTACTTTTCTACAAGCAAAAGGGTATCGGGTGTTCGGAACCAGCAGAAACCCTAAAAATGTTGAAGATTTTTCTTTTGAAATAGTTGCTTTAAATGTTTTAAAAGTGCCAACTATTGAGCAGGCGGTTGCTTACATCATACAAAAAGAAGGCAAGTTAGATGTTTTAGTGAATAATGCAGGAATGGGAATTACAGGTCCTATAGAAGATACACCAACTGATGAAATGCGTAAAGTATTTGACACAAATTTATTTGGTGCAATTGATGTTATGAAAGCTGTTTTACCACAAATGAGAAAACAAAAATCGGGTACAATTATCAATGTAACTTCTATTGCAGGGTATATGGGGCTGCCGTTTAGAGGTTTGTACTCTGCTTCTAAAGGAGCTTTAGAATTGGTAACTGAATCGATAAGTATGGAGGTTAAAGGCTTCGGAATTAATGTTGTAAATGTAGCTCCAGGAGATTTTGCAACCAATATTGCAGCGGGTAGATATCATACGCCCGTTTTTAAAGAATCTGCTTATAAAGAAACGTATGAAGCTAATTTAAAGTTGATGAATGCGCATGTTCAAGGTGGCATGAATCCGATAGAAATGGCAAAAACAGTGCACAAAATTATAGAGACTAATAGCCCGAAAATACATTATAAAGTTGGTGGCTTTATGGAGAAATTTTCTATTGTTTTAAAAAGAATTTTACCAGATACACTCTATCAAAAATTATTGATGAATCATTACAAACTTTAATCTACGCTAATCGGTTCATCAGCAATAGTATTTAAATAGGTATCTAAAACTTCTGCAGTACAATTTGCAACGCTAAATGTAAAGTGTATCCAACCATAATACTCTTTATTATCAAGACCCATTTTTATAATATAATAATCATCCTTTTCATTTTCTAAATAGTCTTTATAGGTTAAATTATTATTTAAAAAATAGTTGAAATTCTGATAAGGCGCATCAAATTCATAAAAAACATCCAACGCATTTTTTACATCATTAAAATATTGTCTTGTATTTTTTGATGTAAACGGAGGTTCAAAAAGCACAGAATAAGGACCTTGGTTTTTTCTAGGAGATAAAATTTCATTCTCATCTTCATTGGTAGAAATCAGTTTTATGGTATATTGTTTAAATTTTGGTGTGTTTCCGATATCCCTAACCGTTTCAGGTATTATTTTAAAATCAATAATTCCGTCTGAATTGATATCTAAATTAATCGGTAATTGCGCACCAAAACAAGTATCAAAAAGTAAATAATTGGTGTTTTCTATTTCTAAATTTTCTTCTGTAAAGGTTACCCAAAACTTTCGGCTATACACTCTTTTGTCATGCGGATCTTTATAAATTACGTATCCCGTAAATTTTTCATCAACTTCCCATTCTTTTGTGTAAAATTCTAAAACATTTATTTCTGTGATGGCAGAAACATCTACTTGGTTACCGTCGTAAAATTTAAATGCACGTTTTATCTTTAAGCAACTATCTACTTTATCAAAAATAAATGTAAAAGTTTCAGATTCGCTCCCAATAGGTTTTGTAAAGCTTATTTTTACAGTTGTTTCATTATAAGTGCCCTCCCAAATTACAGGCTTTGTAGCATGTTGAATTACAATAGCATCCTCTTTAGTAATACGAACATCGGTATTAGTGCAATTTATAAGAACGTCAGGTTCTTCTTCTATAATTTCAGTACCTGTTTTTGATGAACACGTAAAAAGCAAGAGTAAGCTTAAAAAAAATAGTAGGTATCTTAAATGAATCACTTTATATTATTTTTTACAAAAATAAAACTTTATTTTTAAGGTACTTATAGAAGGTTTAGAAACCTTTCCGTGTTTTTAAAGAAAACAAAAGCAGCGCTATCAATTTTATTTTTTAAGAATTTTATGTAACAGCGTATTTAAAACTTGTAGTTAATATGGTAAAGATTAAGAAGCAATCTTGTTATCTTTGTACAAATTAATTATAACCTTAAGAGATGAAATTTTTTATAGATACTGCAAATTTAGAGCAAATAAAAGAAGCCCAAGCTTTGGGTATTTTAGATGGTGTTACTACAAACCCATCTTTAATGGCGAAAGAAGGAATTACCGGACAAGCTAATATTATAGACCATTATAAAGAGATTTGTAATTTGGTAGATGGCGATGTTTCTGCGGAAGTAATTGCAACAGATTTTGACGGAATGGTGAGAGAGGGTGAAGCCTTGGCTGCTTTAAATCCGCAAATTGTGGTAAAATTACCGATGATAAAAGACGGAATTAAAGCCTGTAAATATTTTTCATCTAAAGGAATTAAAACAAACGTAACCTTGGTTTTTTCTGCAGGTCAAGCATTATTGGCAGCAAAAGCAGGTGCAACCTATGTTTCTCCTTTTATTGGGCGTTTAGATGATATTTCTACAGATGGTTTAAATTTGATTTCAGAAATTCGTTTAATCTATGATAATTATGGATACAAAACTCAAATTTTAGCAGCTTCTGTGCGCCATACAATGCATATTATAGATTGTGCAAAATTAGGATCTGACGTAATGACTGGACCATTAAGCGCTATTGAAGGCTTGTTAAAGCATCCTTTAACAGACATCGGTTTGGCTAAATTTTTAGCAGATTATAAAAAAGGGAATTAAATAGTTTTTAGTCTTTAGTTGTGGGTTTTAGTGCTTATTTTAAAGATAATAATAATTAGAAACTATTTTCTGCTTTGGTTATTCGCTTCTCACCCGAAAGCGTGAGAGCTCAAACAATGAGCCTGTCTAGAGATTGTCGAAAGGCTCAATTAGGGCTAAATTTGTTTATGAGCCATTAGCTTAATATAAATAAAATGGACTCTAAATTTTTTTAATTTAGAGTTTCTTTTCAAAAGAAAACACCAGAAAGTAAATATTTCTGAATGATAAAAAAAGATAAGCAAACTTTATCGAACAAGAGTTTTTCTCCTTCGGGGAAATTAAAAGGGGCTTTTTTCTATCCAAAAAAAGAACTTGCACAAATTGTAATTTCAGCTTGTTGTCAATTCAATATTGAGACGGTTGTAGTTTCACCAGGTTCAAGAAGTGCTCCGCTAACCATAGGTTTTTTTAACCATCCAGAAATAGAAACCTTAAGCATTGTAGATGAACGTTGTGCCGCCTTTTTTGCTTTAGGTATTGCCCAACAAACTAGAAAACCCGTGGCTGTTTTGTGTACTTCTGGTTCGGCATTGTTAAATTATTATCCTGCAATTGCAGAAGCATTTTATAGCAATATTCCGTTAGTTGTAATTTCTGCCGATAGACCAAAGCATTTGATAGATATTGGTGACGGACAAACCATTCGGCAAGAAAATGTGTTTGAAAATCATATTTTATTTTCTGCAAATTTAATTGAAAACGAAAAGTATAAAACTCGAAATTCTCAATTAATAGGCGAGGCATTACAAATCTCTGTTTCGCAACAAGGTCCTGTTCATATCAACGTTCCTTTTGATGAGCCTTTGTATGAAACAGTGACTGAAATGAAGACGTTTAATTTTCCGCATATTTCTTTGAGTTCTCTTGATAATTCTCATATAAATTATGATGAATTAGCAGAAATTTGGAATGCATCAAAAAAGAAAATGATTCTGGTTGGTGTAAATTACCCAAATGCCGAGTTGCATAAACTAATAGATTTATATGCAGAAGATGAATCGGTGCTTTTATTTACAGAAACTACCTCTAATTTACGCCATAGCAAAGCAATAGATTCTATAGATCAGTTAGTTTTTTCTTTAGACCATGCTGAATTTAACGAATTAAAACCAGACGTTTTAATTACGTTTGGTGGTATGATTATTTCTAAAAGAATTAAAAAATTCTTAAGAGAGTATCAACCAAAACATCATTGGAATATAGATTCAAGAAAAGCAACCAATACTTTTTTCTGTTTATCAGAATTTATACAAACATCACCCGTAGATTTTTTCTCACATTTTAATCAATTTATTACGCCTTTAAAAAGTAATTATCAACCAAAATGGTTGGCTTTTAGAGATGAAATGAGAAAGAAACATGCTGCCTATTTTCAAGATTTACAACATTCAGACTTTAAGGTTTTTGAGCAAGTTTTAGAGAGCATTCCTGCTATTTGTCAATTGCAAGTTAGCAACAGTTCTATTATTAGATATGCCCAACTATTTTCTATAAAAGAAGCAGTACATATTTTTTGTAACAGAGGCACAAGTGGTATTGATGGCAGTACATCAACAGCTATCGGAGCAGCTTTTGCAAGTGAAAAAAGAACCGTTTTTATTACTGGAGATTTAAGTTTTTTCTACGATAGCAATGCACTCTGGAACAAACATATTCCTGCTGACTTCAGAATTGTTTTAATTAATAATTCAGGGGGCGGAATCTTTAAAATTATTCCTGGGCCAGGAACTACGAATGCATTAGAATATTTTGACACGCCGCATTGTTTAACTGCAGAACATTTATGCAAAATGTATGAGTTTGAGTATCAACAAGCATCATCAACCAAAACTGTAAAAACGGAATTAGAAAACTTTTATAAAGTTTCTGATAAACCAAAAATTTTAGAGATTTTTACACCAAGTTTAGTAAACGATTCAGTTTTAAAAGAATACTTTAAATATATAAAATAATGGAAGAACAAGAAGATTTACAAGAGAATGAAATGAATTTAAAAGAAGGCGATAAAGTAAGTTTAATCATCGAAACAGAAACAGGTTTAGGATATACTGTTTTGATCAATGAAGAATTTGATGGGTTGCTTTTTAGAAGTGAGGTTTTTCAGGCATTAGAAGAAAACATGGAGGTTACCGGTTACATTAAAAATATTCGTGAAGACGGTAAAATAGATGTTTCTTTAAGACCGCAAGGTTTTAGAAATGTAATTGATTCTGATGTAGATAAAGTTTTAAATAAATTAAAAGATAGCAGAGAAGGTTTTTTATTGTTAACCGATAAAAGCTCTCCAGATTCTATTCGTTTTCATATGAAAATGAGTAAAAAAGCCTTTAAAAAAGCCGTTGGAAACCTTTACAAGCAAAAATTGATTGACATTAAAGAAGATAGAATAGAATTGATAAAGGAATGATAAAAAAAATACTATTTATTTTTTTGATGTTGTTGGCAACCGTTGCAAAAGCACAGTTTACAGAAACATTAGCTTCAGATAGACCTGGCCAAGCTTTGTCTGCAAATACGGTTGGCAAAAATGTTTTTCAAACGCAGGCAGGAATCGATTTTTTTGACAGTACTTCTTATTTTTATCCCAATTCCTTTTTTAGATATGGTTTTTCAGAAAAGTTCGAGTTAAATACGGGCTTTATCTTATCAGGAAGTAGTTTTGAAAGAGATTTAGAGTCTTTTACCATTGGTGCTCGATATCTTTTAAGTAATCTCGATAGTAAATCGAAATCTAGTGTACAGTTGTCTTATGATTTTGGAGCTGTCCATAAAAACACACAGCTTACATACATTTATGGCAATTCTTTTTCTGAAAAACTCTCTTATACCGTAAATTTAGGAATGAATATAGATGATACTTTTGAGGTAAATAACGCACTTTATGTGCTGAATTTAGCCTATGCGCTCAATAATAAAATGGGCGTTTTTATAGAGTCATTTGGTACTTTCTTAAATGATGCTGCTCAAGTAAATTTTGATGCTGGTTATTATTATCTTTTAAATAATAATGTACAGTTTGATTTTCTGATTGGCGAAAATGACGGACTGTTTTTAGGCGCAGGTGTAACCTGGAGAATTCCTCCAATAAGTAAAAAATGAAATTAGAAAACTATTGTCCGCCCAGTCTTAAAATATTTTCATAATAAGCATCAGAATTCGGGTCAGAAGGATCCATTTTACCATAACCAATCTTATAATAATTTAATGCTTTTTTATACATTTTGCCATATTCATAATAGCGTCCAATATAATATTCACCCAACGGGGAAGAAGGAAATAATTTTAAAATCATTTTACCAAAATTTCTTAATTGATCTCCGTTTTCTTTTTCGAGAATAATGCTTTCAATGGCGTAAATATCTTTTACTCTAATACCTAAATTTGTACCGAAAAGAAATTCAATTTCTAAATATTTATTTTCTAAATAGTAAATAGCATCTTCCGGCGATAAATCTTTGATGTTTTTATTATATTCTTCGTCTGAAATACCAGAATAAATTTCGAAAATTTTAGTGAGCGCTCTCGGTACCGCTTCGCCAATGGCAGAGACGTAACTATACGTATCAATTACATCATTAATAACATTAAAATTTTTAATTTCTAAACCTGCTAATGCTTTTTGAATGAGATCGATTTTAAGCTGTTTGTCAGAAGAAAATGAGGTTGAATTATTGGTGTAAAAATAGAATGTGTTATCTTTTTGGCTAAATTTAGCCAAGTTATAAGAATTTAATTCTTGGCCAATAAAATCAGAAAAACTTGCATTAATACAAATAAAAGAATTAATGAAAGCCGTATCTTCCTTTAGAAAATGAGTAATTAAATTTGCAGAATACCCCTGACCAACCAAACTAACAAAAGGAGAGGTTCTATAGGTACTCTCCATGTAAAATAAGACTTCATCTCTTAAAAAATCGTAAAAATAGCTTGCAGTAGCTGTTAGTACTCCAGAATTTATATTAAAAGAAATATCTTGTCCTTTTGTTTCTTCCATAGAAACACCAACCACAATTTGTTGGGGCGCTTTGTCTTTCTTCGCAAATAAAATGGAGTTTGCAACATAAATATCAAACAAATAGTCCTCATCTAAAACGATTGCTAAAGGATAGTTTTTGATCTTGTCTCTCTCATATCCTTCTGGAATAAAGATTCGAATATTTCTTGTGGTTTCTAAAATATCAGAGTTTAACGTTTTTAATATTGTTTCTTGAGAAAATGCTACAAAATGAAAAAGAATAAATAATAATGAAAGCGATTTTTGAATCATAGGTTAGATTGTTTATTTTTGCAAAGAATGATTTTTTGTTCTCATTTTAGAACGTCCAAAATACAAAAATATGATACAACCTGAATGGAAAACCGCTAAAGAATACGAAGATATTACGTATATGAAGTGCAATGGCGTTGCCCGAATAGCATTTAATAGACCAAATGTTAGAAATGCTTTTCGGCCAAAAACTACAAAAGAATTGTACGATGCTTTTTATGATGCAGGTGAAGATACAACTATCGGAGTCGTGTTGCTTTCTGCAGAAGGACCGAGTACAAAAGACGGCGTTTATTCTTTTTGTTCTGGTGGCGATCAAAAAGCACGTGGTCATCAAGGATATGTGGGCGAAGACGGTTATCACAGATTAAATATTCTAGAAGTACAGCGTTTAATACGTTTTATGCCAAAAGCAGTTATTGCAGTAGTTCCCGGTTGGGCTGTGGGTGGCGGACATAGTTTGCATGTTGTTTGCGATTTAACGTTAGCATCTAAAGAACACGCTATTTTTAAACAAACAGATGCCGATGTAACTTCTTTTGATGGTGGTTATGGCTCTGCATATTTGGCAAAAATGGTGGGTCAGAAAAAGGCCAGAGAAATCTTCTTTTTAGGAAGAAATTATTCAGCACAAGAAGCCTATGATATGGGCATGGTAAATGCTGTAATTCCGCATGAAGAACTAGAAAGCACCGCGTATGAATGGGCACAAGAAATTTTAGAGAAATCGCCAATGTCTATCAGAATGTTAAAATTTGCTATGAACTTAACCGATGACGGTATGGTTGGGCAACAAGTTTTTGCGGGTGAAGCAACGCGTTTAGCGTATATGACCGACGAAGCAAAAGAAGGAAGAGATGCTTTTCTTGAAAAAAGAAAACCTAATTTTCCTAAAAAGTGGATACCATAAACCCATCTTAATCTTCCCGAAGGGAAGAAACTGTTGCGTTAAAATATGGGCGCAATTAATTTAGAAGAAAATTAAGTTTAAATTCATTTTTATTTCAAACTTTTTAAGTTAAACCTAACACAAAAGTATTTTCCCTTTGGGGGAACTAAAAGGGGCTTTTTTATGAAATCACAAATAGTAACTTTTTTAATTAAATGTCCAGATCAAAAAGGATTGGTTTCGAAAATAACCAGTTTTTTTTATGAAAAAGGATTCAATATCATAAGTTGTCAGCAATATGTAAATGCGATTGAAGACATGTATTTTATGAGGGTTCGTTTAAATGCAGACGGAACAAATATTTCTAAAAAAGAATTAGAAACTAGCTTTTTAGAACTGGCGGCGCCTTTACGGTTTAAATGGGCGGTTAATTATGGTGATAAAAAACAAAATGTGGCTATTATGGTATCGCATACAAGTCATAATTTATACGATTTGTTAGAGCGTTTTAAAGAAGGAAGTATCGATGGTAACATCAAAATGATTATTAGTAACCACGATAAATTAAGGCATATTGCCGACATGTTTCAAGTGCCTTTTCATTATTTGCCCGTTACAAAAGAAACAAAGTTGCAGCAAGAAGCTGATGTTATCAAGTTGTTAGACTCTAATGAGGTTGATTTGGTGATCATGGCAAGATATATGCAAATTTTGTCTTCAGACTTTATCAATCATTATCCAGAAAGAATTATCAATATTCATCATTCTTTTTTACCCGCTTTTCAAGGAGCAAATCCTTATAAGAAGGCTTACGAACGTGGAGTGAAATTAATTGGAGCAACAGCGCATTATGCCACAGAAGATTTAGATGAAGGGCCGATTATTGAGCAAGATGTAAAACCTGTTTCACATGAAAGTACGCCAACAACTTTAAAAAGAATTGGCGCAGATATCGAAAAATTGGTTTTAGCAAATGCTGTAAAATGTCATTTAAACAATCAAATAATTGTATCAGGAAATAGAGCAATCGTTTTTCCTGAAGCTGGGGAGTAAAGTCCATCTTAATCTTCCCGGAGGGAAGAAACTATTGGGTTAGTAGTAGAGTGAATAAAAGTATAGAAACGAAAAAAAATAGAAGTGTATCTTACAAGAGATTATTCAATTTTTTTTTGCAACAATAAAGAGAAGAGTGTTTTCTCTTCAGGGGAAATTAAAAGAGGCTTTATGAAAATAATTTGTATTGGGCGCAATTACGCAAAACATATCGAAGAATTAGCTAATGAAAAACCAGAAAGTCCTGTTGTTTTTTTAAAGCCAGATTCTGCAATTTTACCAAGAAAAAATCCGTTTTTCATTCCGCCTTTTTCTGATGATGTGCATTATGAAGTAGAGGTTTTGATAAAAATTAATAAAGTAGGTAAACATATTGATGCCAAGTTTGCCCATAAATATTATGATGAAATTGGTTTAGGAATCGATTTTACGGCAAGAGACATTCAGGCAAAATGTAAAGAAAAAGGGTTGCCTTGGGAAAAAGCAAAAGCCTTTGATGGAAGTGCTGTGATTGGTGAATTTTATCCGAAGGAAAATTTCGATTTAGACAATTTAAAGTTCCAGTTATATAAGAATGATGAACTCGTTCAAGATGGAAATACAAACGCAATGTTATGGAAAGTTGATGAACTAATTTCTTATGTTTCTCAATATTTTACCCTTAAAAAAGGAGATGTTATTTTTACAGGAACACCTGCGGGTGTTGGCAAAGTGCTAGAAAATGATGTTTTAAAAGGAGTTATTGAAGATAGAGAAGCATTTAGTATTCGAGTGAAGTAAATAAAATCTAATAGATTTTAAACGAAATAAATTATTGGAATATTTAGGATACATAGTTGTTTTTTATATCGGTTTTTACTTTTACAGACTTGCGGAAAATCACAATAAAAATAAATGGTTATTTGGTTCTTTAGGAATTTTGTTTTTTATAACAAGCGTTGTATTGTATCTACTTTTCAGTCGATTTTTAAATTCAAAAGAGTACAATATATATAATTTGGCCTCAATTGGGATAGAAGCATTTTTTGCAGGATTAATTTTATCAATCATACTATTTCAAATAATAAGTTTTGTTTGGACCAGAAAAAAGAAAATAGAAAGTAATTTAATAGATAAAATAGGCAAGCAATAGAAATAAAAAGACAGTCGTGTTTACAAATTTAATAGTATTTGTTTTTTTGTAGCTATACTTTTTTTCTTTTTAGCAAAAAAAACATAACAAAAATTTATTTTTAAACACGCTTTTTGGAGCTTTATCTTTTTTAGGGAGTTATTTTGTGTTTTCCTTATCATCAATAAATTTATTTTCTTTGGCTTTTGATAATTTATCTTTTTCTAATGAGATTGTGATGGGGTGCTTTACAATCCCTTTTGCGATGATCATTTTAGGAATATATTATAAGTTTTTAGAGAATACGTTTAAAAAGAGAAATAAAAAATCTATGAGGAATCAGGTAGGAAATGAATACTCATTTTGGAAGGTTTTTCCATTTAATAATGGAGCTAAATGATCCTTTAATACTAGTGTAAGCAAATATTTAAACCTGACAGGCTTTTAAAACCTGCCAGTTCTAAAATTCAAAACAAACAAATGAAAGCAGAAATTATAACCATTGGAGATGAAATTTTAATCGGTCAGATTGTAGACACAAATTCACAATGGATAGGAACTGAATTAAATAAAATTGGGGTTTCTGTCTATCAGATTTCTTCGATTCAAGATGATAAGCAGCATATTTTAAATGCGTTAAAAGAAGCACAAGAAAGAGCAGATCTTGTTATTATTACCGGCGGATTGGGCCCTACAAAAGATGATATTACAAAACATACCATTGCGGAATATTTTAATGACACTTTAACATTAAACGAAGACGTTGTGCATCATATTAAAACGTTGTTCGCAAAATATGACATCCCTTTTGGTGAATTAAACCGCCTACAAGGCATGATACCCACAAAAGCTACTTATTTAAAAAATGAGTACGGCACAGCGCCAGGAATGTGGTTTTACGAAAATGAAACTGTATTTGTGTCGCTTCCAGGAGTGCCAAATGAAATGAAAGGTTTAATGACTGCTGAAATTTTACCAAGAATTCAAGAGCAATTTAAGCTGCCATTTATCATTCATAAAACATTAATGACCTATGGGCAAGGAGAAAGTTTAATAGCAGAAAGAATTGAAGAGTTCGAAAACAATTTACCTAGCATTATAAAATTGGCTTATTTACCAAATTACGGTAGAGTTCGGTTGCGATTATCCGCCAAAGGCGATGATAAGAAATTACTAGAAGACACACTGCAAGAACAAATAGTAGCGCTGTATAAACTCATTCCAGATATTATCTCTGGTTTTGACGAGGGCGGAAAAATAGAGGATAAAATAGGCGCCCTTTTAACTCAAAACGGAAAAACGATTTGCACGGCAGAAAGTTTAACTGGCGGAAAAATAGCATCGATATTAGTTTCTGTTGCAGGTGCATCGGTCTATTATAAAGGCAGTTTTGTTGCCTATTCAGCAGAAACAAAAGTAAGTTTATTAGGGGTTTCTTTAAAAACCATAGAAAAGTATTCTGTGGTAAGTAAAGAGGTGGCTATAGAGATGGCAAAGGGGGCTAAAGAGAAATTACAAACTAATTACGCACTTGC
The DNA here is from genome assembly GCF_007997085.1 of Polaribacter sp. IC066. Lineage (GTDB taxonomy): Bacteria > Bacteroidota > Bacteroidia > Flavobacteriales > Flavobacteriaceae > Polaribacter. Next base: position 8,270 of record NZ_VORR01000013.1, on the reverse strand, counting down.
CGTAACCGGAAACGCCGGGCCAACAATAGATGATACAGATAAAAGTTTAGGTGTTGTTTTTATCGCTTTGGTAACAGATACCGAAGTTTTTGTAGAAGAATTTAACTTCGGAAAGCCACGAGGAAGGGTTATTGACAAAACAGTGAACAAGTCATTAGAAATATTACAAAAAAAAATATTAAAAAATTCATAAAATAGTTTTGTTCACAATGAGATTTATTTGTAAGTTTGCACCTCGTTTAGAGATAACACTATAAAACTGTCCAGAAGATGTCTAGAGTTTGTGAATTAACAGGTAAAAAAGCAATGGTTGGAAACAACGTTTCCAAAGCATTAAATAGAACAAAAAGAAAATTTGACGCTAATTTAATGACCAAGCGTTTTTATATACCAGAAGAAGATAAATGGATTACTTTAAAAGTATCTGCATCTGCTTTAAAAAATATCAATAAAAAAGGAGTTTCCGCAGTAATAAAGGAAGCTAGAGCTAACGGTTTTTTAACGAAATAAGTTAAAGCTCATAAAATTATAAAGAGATGGCAAAAAGAGGAAACAGAGTTCAGGTAATTTTAGAATGTACAGAGCATAAAGCTTCAGGAGAAAGAGGTACTTCTAGGTATATTACTACAAAGAACAAGAAAAACAGTCCTGATAGAATGGAAATTAAGAAATTCAATTCTGTCTTAAAGAAAATGACTGTTCACAAAGAAATTAAATAATTAAATTATCTAGAACTCCGAATAGAGCACATAGATTTAAAACATTTACACAATGGCAAAAAAAACAGTAGCATCGTTACAAACATCTTCTAAAAGATTAAGTAAAGCTATAAAAATGGTAAAGTCTCCAAAATCTGGTGCTTACACTTTTGTAGAATCAATCATGGATCCAACAGCAGTAGACGCTTTTTTAGCAAAAAAATAAGCATTTACTTACAAAATAAATCAAAGCTACTTTCTAATTTAGAAAGTAGCTTTTTTTTATACCTTTTAATTACGTATTTTTGGGCGTTACCAAGCAGAAAAAGCTTGGTCGGGCTTTTCACTATATCTTTTTGTTTTAAGATTTCTGAAAAAGAAATCTTAAAACAAAAAGGATGTCGTTTCAATCCCTAACGCAGCTTGTTTGCCAATAAATTGAATATCTGCCAAATTGACTATTATTAATTTGGCATCATATTAGACAAGGAAATACTAATAACTAAAAACCAACAACTCGAATTATGAGTTTTTTAAAAAATATATTTTCAAAAGAAAAAAAGGAAACATTAGATAAAGGTTTAGAGAAATCTAAAGAAAGTTTCTTTGGTAAATTATCAAAAGCTGTTGCCGGAAAATCTAAAGTAGATGAAGATGTTTTAGATAATTTAGAAGAGGTTTTAGTAGCCTCCGACGTTGGTGTAAATACAACTCTTAAAATTATCAGTAGAATTGAAGAGCGCGTTGCAAAAGATAAATATGTTGGTACAGAAGAACTAAATTCTATTCTTCGTGAAGAAATTGCAGGTTTATTATCTGAAACAAATAAAGGTAATGAAACCGAATTTACAATTCCAGATTTACCCCAAACGAAAGAAGGCAACAAAACGCCTTATGTTATAATGGTTGTTGGTGTAAACGGAGTCGGGAAGACAACTACCATTGGTAAGTTAGCAAGTCAGTTTAAAAAACAAGGATTAAAAGTAGTTTTAGGAGCAGCAGATACCTTTAGAGCTGCAGCAATAGATCAATTACAAGTTTGGGCAGACAGAACAGATGTGCCAATTGTACGTCAAGAAATGGGTTCAGATCCTGCTTCTGTGGCTTTTGATACCCTAAAATCGGCAGTAAATCAAGATGCAGATGTCGTAATTATCGACACTGCAGGTCGTTTGCATAATAAAGTGAATTTAATGAACGAGTTGACTAAAATAAAACGTGTAATGCAAAAAGTGGTCGATAATTCTCCTCATGAAGTTTTACTAGTTTTAGATGGTTCTACAGGTCAAAATGCTTTTGAACAAGCAAAACAATTTACTTTAGCAACAGAAGTTACTTCTTTAGCCGTTACTAAATTAGACGGAACTGCAAAAGGTGGTGTTGTTATTGGTATTTCTGATCAATTTAAAATTCCTGTAAAATATATTGGAGTAGGAGAAGGGATTGATGATTTGCAAGTTTTTAATAAAGTGGAGTTTGTAGATTCTTTTTTTAAGTAAAATATATTGAAATTAAAAGTATTTATAAATAATCAGAATTCATAGAAAATTCCTTCATCCGGAATTATAAACTGATTGTTGGTAATTTTATTCTTAAGTAGTGCTATTTTTAGGTCTTTGCCTGCCTCACCCTGACTTTCATCAGCCAAAGCAAAGGTTCCAAAATGTGTAGCTACAGACTTTCTCGATTTTAAATCTAAATGTATTTGTACTGCCTCACTAGGATTGGTATGAATTGAAGACATAAACCAATTGGGTTTATAAGCACCTATTGGAATAATGGACACATCTATATTCGGATTCTCACTGCCAATTTTTTTAAAAATATGTTCATCATAGGCGGTATCTCCTGCAAAATAAATCTTTTTAGATCCTTCAATTAAGTAGCCACACCAGAGTGTTTTATCTTTATCAAATGCACCTCTGCTAGAAAAATGCACTGCGGGTGTTCCTTTAATTTTGATAGATTTAAACTCAATTTCTTCGTTCCAATCAATTTCAATGACATTATCGATTCCTAATTTTTTAAAGAAATGTGATACTCCTAGTGGAACAACAAATTGAGGAGCGTGTTCCTTTTGCAGTTGTAGAATTGTGTTTTTGTCTAAATGGTCATAATGATTATGACTAATTAAGACCAAATCTATCTTTGGTAAACTTTTAAAGGTTACTCCTGGAGGTCTATTTCTTTTAGGTCCCATCCATTGTACAGGGCTGCATCTGTCTGACCAAATTGGGTCGGTTAAAATGTTTAAAGTATCTAGCTGAATAAGGAATGTGCTGTGATTTACGAAAATTAATTTGATACTGTCGGTATTATTATTTTCTATGAGTGTGTCTCTAGAATAGGTTTCATAATTTTTAATCCACTCTCCGGGCTCTCTAGTTCGTAGAAATTTAAAAACATCTTTAAGTCCGTTTACTTTACTGCCATTGGTATTTACAAACTTCTTGCCATTAAAATGATCAGAAATTTCTCCTGAATAAACATTCTTGGATGCTCTGCAACTAATAAATAGACTAATAATAAAAATGGAAAATATAAAAATTAACATATTTGCACTCGTTTTTTTTAAATTTTTAAGCTTCATTATGTAACTTTTTTTCAAATTGCATCAAACCCAATGAATTAAAAAATAGATCTGTTTTGAATAAATTTTCTTTAACTGAAGCTAATTTATATTCTTTTGGACTCTTAAACAAGTCTAATTTTAAAGAATCGCTTTATTGTTTCATCAATCAACAGTTTATTTCTGAAGATACATCGATATTAAAAAGTAGTAAGAGCAAAAACATACGTATTTGCTGCTTGTTTCATTTTTAGAATGCTAAAATATTTTCTAAAATTAATATAGGTTCTTAATTTAAATTACTCGGGCTTTTCGAAAACTTGTCATCTTAATATTGTCTTTTAATTTCATGTTTTGTGTTCGTTCACAAGGTTTTAGGAATATGAAACAATAGATAAAAATCAACTTAATTTACATTTTAAATAATGGTTTAAGTAGTTTTTAGTTCTTTAAAAGTTCTAAAACATTCGTTACATTATAATTCTGTACATGAAATGTTTTGATGCCTAATGTTTCGGCAGCTTTTACATTTGCTATAGAATCATCTAAAAAAAGTGTTTCTTCTGCTTTTAAATTACTGTCTTTTAAAATGTATTGAAATATAGCTGCGTCTGGTTTTCTAATTCCGATTTCATGAGAATAGTATGCTTTTTTAAAAATCTTATTAAATGAGGTTTTATGTTGATTTTTAAAATGATCTAAATATTTTTTTTGATGTATGCTATTGGTATTGCTTAAAAGGTAAAGATTGTACTTTGGTTTTAGGTTGTTTAAAAAAGCGATACGCGCTGCTGGCATTTCTAAAATCATCTCATTCCAAGCTTTTTTTATTTCTTGGTAACTAGGAGTTTGATCTGATAATTGAAGTAATGACTCCAAAAACGATTCTTCAGAGATTTCACCAACTTCAAATTCGTAAAAAAAAGAATGCTGATACGCATGACCAGTACTATTAACAAGATCGGTAATGCCTAATTCTTTAAAAGCCGCAATGGTTTTAGGAACATCTAAATTCATAATGACACCTCCTAAATCAAAAACTAAATTCTTTATGTGCTTCATTTTTAAAGTATTTTAATGATTTATAACTTGAATTTAGTTATTAATTCAGTTGGACTGTATGCTATGAATAAGATGTAAAAAAGTATTTAAAAGGCAAGAAAATCAAAAATATAGCAAGAAAACACACTCTTTATAATTGAGGTTGCTCGACACTTCATGCTCTTAAGCAGAGTGTTTTTTTACCTTATTTGGATGTAGTATACATATCTGCATAATACTGTTCATAAGCTCCTGAAGTAATGTTTTCCATCCACTCTTTATTCTCTAAATACCATTTTACCGTTTTTTCAATCCCTTCCTCAAATTGTAAAGAGGGTTCCCATCCTAGTTCATTTTTTAATTTGGTCGCATCAATAGCATAACGTAAATCATGGCCAGCACGGTCGGTTACATAGGTAATTAATGTATCAGAAGTACCTTTTGGTCTGCCTAGTAACCGATCTGTAGTTTCAATTAATACTTTGATCAAATCAATATTTTTCCATTCATTAAAACCACCGATGTTGTACGTATCTCCTAATTTTCCATTACTAAAAATAGTATCAATAGCACTTGCATGGTCGTTTACAAACAACCAATCACGAATATTCTCTCCTTTGCCATAGACAGGTAAAGGTTTGTTGTTACAAATATTATTGATAAATAGCGGTATTAATTTTTCTGGAAATTGGTAGGATCCATAGTTATTAGAACAGTTAGAAATAACAGTTGGTAGTCCGTAAGTATCATGAAAAGCTCTTACAAAGTGATCGGAAGATGCTTTAGAAGCTGAATAAGGAGAGTGTGGATCGTAGGCTGTTGTTTCTAAAAAGAAACCTTTATCACCTAAAGAACCATAAACTTCGTCGGTAGAAACATGGTAAAATAATTTGCCTTTAAAATTGCCTTCCCAAGCAAATTTTGCATTTTGTAACAAACTTAAAGTTCCCATAATATTGGTTTGGGCAAATGAAAACGGATCTATAATGGAGCGGTCTACATGAGATTCTGCGGCTAAATGAATAACATGGTCTATTTTATGATTTGTAAAAACATCTTTTACTTTTTCAAAATCACAAATATCACATTTTACAAACGTGTAGTTTGGTTTGTCTTCCACATCCTTTAAATTGGCTAAATTTCCGGCATACGTTAATACATCCATGTTTATAATGTTGCATTCAGGATATTTATTTACTAATAAACGTACTAAATGTGAGCCTATAAAACCGGCTCCGCCAGTCACTAAAATATTTTTACTCTTCATCTTTTTTGTTTTTTTATTTAAAATAAATTCTTTGAAAAACCTAGAATACTATTTTTATAATTTTTTTAAACACTCTTTTAAAGAATCTCTCCAATAAGGAATTTCTAATTGAAACGTGTTTTCTATTTTATTCTTATTTAAAACACTGTAAAATGGTCTTTTTGCAGCGGTTGGATATTGTGATGTTTCAATCGCATTTAATTTTATATCAATCTCCTTTAAATCGAAAATTGCTTTTGCAAAATCATACCAACTTGAAACACCTTTATTAGAAAAATGATACACCTCTACATTTGTATTATTTATTTTTGGAATGATTTCTAAAAGCAGTTTTGCCAAATCTCTGGCATAAGTTGGTGTTCCTACTTGATCTAAAATTACTCCTAATTCATCTCTTTCATTCGCCAAACGGAGCATTGTTTTTACAAAATTATTTCCAAAATTAGAATACACCCAAGAGGTACGGATAATAATTGAGTTTGCAGGGTTAATTTTTTGCATCGCTTGTTCGCCCGCTAATTTTGTACTACCGTATACACTTTGAGGGTTTGTCTTATCATCTTCTGAATATGGAATATGATTGGTACCATCAAAAACATAATCCGTTGAAATATGGATTAATTGAATGTTGTTGGTCTTGGCAATTTTTGCAAAATTTTCAACAGCTAAATGATTCAGTTTAGTTGACATTTCTTTGTCAGTCTCTGCTTTATCAACAGCTGTGTGTGCTGCACAGTTTATAATAACTGAAATATTAGCTGCTTTTACAAAAGCATCAACAGCAGCATGATTTGTAATATCTAATTCCTTATAATCTGTGAAATGGAAATTATAAGTAGCATATGTTTGTTCTAATGCTTTAAGTTCAGAACCTAATTGTCCGTTAGCACCTGTTATTAGTATATTAATCATATAATGAAATTAAATCTTCAAAATGCGTCGCATCTTCAAATAGAGGTTGTTTTTTGTCTTTAGCTGATAATTGCATTTTTTCAACCGGTATCTTCCAGTCAATATTTAAAGATGGGTCATTAAAAGCGATTCCTCGGTCACATTCAGGGCTATAATAATTGTCTACTTTATAGGCAAATGTAGCTTCTTTACTCAACACTAAAAATCCATGAGCAAATCCTCGAGGTACAAGTACTTGTTTTTTATTCTCGCCTGTTAATTCAACAGTAACATGCTTTCCGAAAGTTTTCGAACCTTTTCTAATATCAACGGCAACATCTAAAACGCTGCCTGTTAATACTCTTACCAACTTTGTTTGCGAAAATGGTGGTAATTGGTAGTGTAGGCCTCTTAAAACTCCAAAAGTAGATTTAGATTCATTGTCTTGGCAAAAATTAATTTTAAATCCTAAAAATTCTTCTAGCTTGTCTTCTCTAAAAGTTTCTACAAAATAACCTCTATCGTCACCAAAGACATTGGGCTCACAAATAATTACATCTGGTATTAATGTTCTAATAAATTTCATGTGCACCTTTTTCGTTTGCTCTTTGCAATAAATATTGCCCGTATCCATTTTTTTTCAAGGGTTCTGCCAATTTAAGTAATTGTTCTCTTGAAATATATCCCTTTTCAAAGGCTATTTCTTCTAAACAAGCAACTTTTAATCCTTGTCTATTTTCAATAGTTTGTATATAATTTGAGGCTTCTAATAAACTTTCGTGCGTACCAGTATCTAGCCAAGCGTAACCTCTTCCCATAAGTTCTACTTTTAAGTTTCCTTGTTTCAGATACTCTTGATTAACGGTTGTTATTTCTAGTTCACCACGATGACTAGGTTTCACATTCTTGGCAATTTCCACAACACTATTGGGATAAAAATACAAACCAACTACGGCAAAATTACTTTGAGGGTTTGTAGGTTTTTCTTCAATATTTAGCGCATTTCCGGTAGCATCAAATTTTACCACCCCGTATCGTTCAGGGTCTTTCACGTAATATCCGAAAATCGTAGCTTTTTTAGTTTCCTCTATTGTTTTAACGGCATTGGCTAAAATTTTAGAAAATCCGTAGCCATAAAAAATATTGTCCCCAAGTACTAAACAAACATTATCATTTCCTATAAATTCTTCTCCAATAATAAAAGCTTGTGCTAATCCATCAGGTGATGGTTGTTCTTTATAAGAGAATTGCATTCCAATATCAGTTCCATCGCCCAATAAATGCTCAAATCTAGGCAAGTCAATAGGAGTAGATATAATTAAGATTTCTTTAATTCCTGCCAACATTAAAACTGATAATGGATAGTAAATCATCGGTTTATCGTTAATGGGAAGCAGCTGCTTGGATGTTCCTTTTGTTAGAGGATATAATCTGGTTCCAGATCCGCCTGCTAATATGATTCCTTTCATAATTAAATATTTTATTTAGCGTTTAAGTTGTGATAAAATAGGTTGATAGTTTTTAGTAAAAAAAGATTTACATGGAGTTTTTAATTTCTCAAATCCATGATTTTTTAAATGTAGTTGTTTTCATTTAAAAATGCAAATGTGTTCTTTTTTTATTCATAATTTTCTATTGATTCTCTTATTATTCTAATTCTTTTAGTATATTTTTAAGGTAACTATTCAGCCATTTCCGGTAGGAACGGATTTTTGCTAAAAGCAAGCTGAATATTTTCTAGTACTTTTTGTTTATTTTTTTTGAGCGTTGTAATATATCCTCTAATTCTAGCAAAATATTGTGC
>NZ_VORR01000139.1 GCF_007997085.1 Polaribacter sp. IC066 | reverse complement strand
CAGGGCAATCGCCTTTAAACTTTCATTAGCGATTCTCTGTAATTTAGGTTGTAGCTAGCTTTTAGTTTTTTTCTTTTTATGGATAATTTATTTGTCTTATCTCTTTCAAGTAAGGTTAATCCTGTTTTTAAAATAAGGTTGAAGTTCTTGTCGGAATTCCCTTTTCTTTTTCTAGCCTTATCTTCATCAAAATTCACATCTAATTGCCAGTGTAGTTTGTTCTCTATTGCCCAATGTCCTCTTGCATATTCGTTTGCTTTTTTAGCGGTTATATTTGTACTACTACAAATGTAATATCTAGACTCTTTGGAGGTTGTTTTTTTTACCTTGCAGTAGCGTTGGGTCTCAATTTTTGCAATACAATTCAAGTTAGTCCAATCTTCCTTTTGGTCTAAAAGGGTTAAATCTGTTAAAAGTGTAGCCGTTCTTTTCTCGACACGACCATGATCTGATTGCTCCCAAATATGAGTATCTGTATGAGTTGGTAAGTTGAGCGATAATAGAGAGATCATTTGTTGATATAATTCTTTCTGATTCCCCTTTACGGCTAAAAAGTAGTTGCCTCCATTATCTACTATCTTAGTTGCAATTGTTTTCTGACACCCCATGGCATCAATACTAATCATGGCATCTTTAATATCTATCTTGTCTAGTAGCTTTGGAATTGCAGTAATCTCGTTGCTCTTTTCTGCTATGGCTTCTTGTCCTAAAGTAATGGCACTAGAACTAACATAAGCTGACACTATATGAGTAGCTACTTTGCCAGAATAATTATCATATGACCCGCAAATTCTTTTGCCATCTATAGCTATAAGTTCATCTTGAGTAAGTTTAAAATTTTCTTTAACCCAATCAGAATACAAGGACTCAAATAATTCATAATCTACTCTTTGAAATAATTTTCCTATTACATCATGGGAACAAACCCCTTCTTTGAAAGGGAAAAATTTACGCAACCATTGTAAATTTGCCTTCCCAAAATCCGCTATCAGAACATAGTCCGAATAACCGCACAATACACTTGAAATTGTTAAAAACAAAATTTCTATTAGCGGGTATTTAATGTTGCCTTTATTGATTCTTCGAGGGTCTTTTAAGGAGGTGAAAGCGTTAAGGAATGTTTCTGAATAAGCGACCTGAGTCTTATGG
>NZ_VORR01000138.1 GCF_007997085.1 Polaribacter sp. IC066 | reverse complement strand
TAAGTTGTTTTAAAACCGTATATTATACTGATAATCAATACATTAACAGTATGAATCCAGATAGTAAAATAATAAGTATTTTTGGTAAGTTAGAAGACCCTAGAAGCCATATAAATCAATTACATGACTTAGTTGATATCCTTCTTATCGGAATAATTTCAGTGATTTGTGGGGCAGAAACTTGGAAACAAATGACTGAGTTTGCCAGCTCAAAAGAAGAATTTCTTAAGAAGTTTCTAAATCTTAAAAACGGAATTCCTTCTGAGGATACTATAAATAGGGTGTTTTCTTCAATAGACAGCAATCAATTTGAAAACTGTTTTATCGATTGGGTAAATTCCATTTCAGAACTTAGCAAAGGACAAGTTATAGCAATTGATGGTAAAACTTTACGAGGCGCAAAATCAAAAGGAAAAAAGTCTCCTGTTCATATGGTAAGTGCTTGGGCAAATGAAAGTAACTTAGTTTTAGGACAAGTAAGAGTCAATAATAAATCAAATGAAATTACTGCTATTCCAGAGTTACTAGATAAATTAATGATTCAAGGGAACATTATAACTATTGATGCTATGGGGACACAAACAAACATCGCCGAGAAAATCATTACCAATGGAGCTGATTATATATTGGCTGTAAAAGGAAATCAAAAGCAACTTTTAGAAGAAATTGAAGATGAATTTAAATTTTCTAAAGAAGTAGAGATTCATACTGATATTGATATGGGGCATGGAAGAATAGAGACAAGAAGATGTAGTGTCATATCTAATTTTTCATTTATTGAAAATAAAAATGATAAATGGAGAAACTTGAATCAAATTATTAAAATTGATAGCACTAGAGCGTTTAAAAACTCTGATAAACCTACAGAGAAGGCTACTCGCTATTACATATCAAGTTTAAAAAACAAAGCCGATAAATATCAACAAGATATTCGCTCACATTGGGGTGTTGAAAACAAATTACATTGGACTTTAGATGTAGGTTTTTCTGAGGATGCTTCTAGGAAAAGAGCAGGAAATGCTACTCAAAACTATTCCGTTCTTTTAAAAATAGCTCTGAACTTATTAAGAAATGAAACATCAGAAAAACAGGGAATTCCTGGTAAAAGACTTAAAGCTGCTTGGAATGAAAAATATTTATTAAAAGTACTTAGTGTCAAAGTATGA
>NZ_VORR01000137.1 GCF_007997085.1 Polaribacter sp. IC066 | reverse complement strand
TCTCGATACAATCCCATCCAAAGCGGGACCACTCGAACTGACAGCTCGCTCTTAAGATTATGAATTAGATGAAATTAGTTCACAAACGCACAAATACGCTTTAAAATTAAAATTTGTTTTATGTTGATGCTTGTTGAGCACAGGATTTGCTGAAATCTAGATTTCTACTAATTTTAGAAATCGCAAAATAGTTTGTAATTTTAATCAAAATGTTCTCGATACAATCCCATCCAAAAGCGGGACCACTCGAACTGACAGCTCGCTCTTAAGATTATGAATTAGATGAAATTAGTTCACAAACTCACAAATACGCTTTAAAATTAAAATTTGTTTTATGTTGATGCTTGTTGAGCACAGGATTTGCTGAAATCTAGATTTATACTAACTTTAGAAATCGCAAAATAGTTTGTAATTTTAATTGTGGTGTTCTCGATACAGTCCCGCCCAAAAGCGGGACCACTCGAACTGACAGCGCGCTCGTAATTTTATGAATAAGGAAAATTAGTTCACAAACTCACAAATACGCTTTAAAATTAAAATTTATTTTATGTTGATGCTTGTTAAGCAAAGGCTTTGCTAAAATCTAGATTTCTACTAATTTTAGAAATCGCAAAATAGTTTGTAATTTTAATCAAAAGGTTCTCGATACAATCCCATCCAAAAGTGGAATCACTCGAACTGACAGCTCGCTCTTAAGATTATGAATAGATGAAATTAGTTCACAAACTCACAAATACGCTTTAAAATTAAAATTTATTTTATGTTGATGCTTGTTGAGCACAGGATTTGCTGAAATCTAGATTTATACTAACTTTAGAAATCGGAAAATAGTATGTAATTTTAATCAAAATGTTCTCGATACAGTCCCGCCCAAAAGCGGGACCACTCGAACTGACAGCGCGCTCATAGGAGCATCTATCGATGAAATTAGTTCACAAACGCACAAATACGCTTTACAACTAAAGTTTGTTTTATTTTGATGCTTGTTGAGCACAGGATTTGCTGAAATCTAGATTTATACTAACTTTAGAAATCGGAAAATAGTATGTAATTTTAATCAGAATGTTCTCGATACAATCCCATCCAAAGCGGGACCACTCGAACTGACAGCTCGCTCTTAAGATTATGAATTAGATGAAATTAGTTCACAAACGCACAAATACGCTTTAAAATTAAAATTTGTTTTATGTTGATGCTTGTT
>NZ_VORR01000136.1 GCF_007997085.1 Polaribacter sp. IC066 | reverse complement strand
TTAGAGAAAAGGTAATCGAATTCTTAGAAAGTCACTCTTGGAAAAATGAGGAATTCAAAAATATCCTAACAGATAATTTTCAAATTATTAAACCTAATTTTTCGGGATCCTATTTGTAATGAGTATATTTCGCTATCGTGTCCAGACCGCAAAAGAGCTGTAGGACAGGTAACCGCTTCCTATCTTTTGAATTCTTACTAAAATTATCGGATGCCGGGTTTAGATTGTGAATGCTATATTCCGAAACTTCGGGAGTAGAAATCTGTCATCTAACGCACGGAACTGATGATGTCCTTTAACAAAATAGGTTCTTTAAAAAGTAAACTTCTATTGATGCGAGTTTTATACCATTGTTACTTTAAAGAGCAATAACACCTTTAGCCTTGCTATTTTTTAGGTATATACTATAAAGTAAATTGCCGTATCGCAGCGATTGCTTAACTCATAAAACCCTTATATACATTTTAATAGCTTCCGTATTTTTATATTTACAAGCGTCGTTTACACTTTCTTTATTTCTGCAAAAAAATATAACGATAAAAAAGCATATTCAATTTGATTAGAATACCCAAACATTTTTTATTTAAAAAATGTGCTTGCCAAAATTCTTATCCTAATTCTTTTGGTGATTTTACATAGCTTAAATTAGTTTTTGATTTATTAAAACCACATACTAAATACTTCTAATATTCATCTAAAAATAAATTTAAAGATTTATAAACATAACTTCCGAAAAAAAATAAGCAAATTTCATTTAACTTATGATGTAAAACATTAAAACGATCTATATCAATGTAATTCGCTTTATTAGACCAGCGAGCAAAAAAATGATAAAATTATTTAGAAAAATACGCTTTGAGCTGATAGAGAAAATGTACTTGTAATGATTGGGATTTTAATCACACTGCAAATAAAATCTTGGAAGAAATATACGAAAGACATAAAGTTAGAAAAGGATTACTATACTCGGTTTAAATTAGAGTTAAAGGAAAATATCAGAAAACCTGATGCTTATGAAATAGAATTACAAAAGTTCAGAAAATGGTTGCTTCAAAAAAGACTCAGTAAAAATACTGTAAATACATATTTAGATGTAACTACGGTCTATATAAAATATGCGCTTTTAAAAAGAGCTGATATATTTTCTACAAAAATAGTAGAAGCTTTTAGTTATGATTATATTTTTGTGCCTAATAAATCGGTTTCATATCAAAATCAATTTATAAGTGGC
>NZ_VORR01000135.1 GCF_007997085.1 Polaribacter sp. IC066 | reverse complement strand
TGTTAAAAATGATTACATTTCAGGATGGAATTAAACGGTTTATCAGACTTATTAGGAATTAGTAACCCCTGGGTTTTAATGGATATTAAGACTCAACCCAAGAATAAAGTTATAGATGTATTTATCGATTTTGAACGAGGCAGCAAATTTCCTTGCAGTGTTTGTGGTAAACAGACTGCTGTTTATGACAGTTCCTATAAACGTATACGCTATTTAGATCTATTTGACTATCGTTGTTATCTGAATATAAAGACACCTCGTTTAGACTGTAATAAAGATGGTGTTAAAGTAGCACACGTAGATAAATGGAGTAGAAAGTCAAGTCATTACAGTCTTAAATTTGAAGCATTAAGTATTCGTTTATGTAAAGAAATGTCTATGAAAGCAGTTAGTGTTGAGTTAGGTGAACCCGACAATAATCTATGGAGAGTCTTCAATTATTATGTAAATATAAAAATAAAGAATTCCCTTGATTTACAAAGCGTAAAACGTGTATGCGTAGATGAAACAGCAACTAAGCGAGGTCATAATTACGTTAGCATATTTACAGATTATGACACAGGAACAGTTATTTACGTTGTCGAAGGTAGAAAAAAAGAGGTGTTTTCTATGTTTTATGGTTGGCTATGGGATCACGGAGGACATCCTGGAGAAATAGAACTCTTTAGTATGGATATGTCGAAATCTTATCAAGCAGGAAAACGAGAATATTTTGCAAGTGCACAAGTCGTATTTGATAGATTTCACATTAAAAAAGGATTGAATGAGGCAATTAATACTGTACGAAAAAATGAAGTTCAAACGGTAGATGAACTGAAAAAGACAAAATATATTTGGTTAAAAAATGAAAAGAATCTTACTGAAAATCAGAAAAACACACTAGAAGAATTTCTTGTCGATTGTTCTTTAGATACTGTGAAAGCTTTTCAACTTAAAAGCGGATTCGATCATTTATGGAAAGTACAAAGTTTAGCAATAGAGCCACTAATGGAAAGCTGGATTGAGAAAGCTTTAAGGCTTAATTTAAAACCAATTAACAGATTTGTTAAGTCGGTTAAAAACAATATGAATGGTATCATGAACGCTATTAAAACAGGAATTACAAATGCCGTATCGGAAGGATTAAATAGTGTCATGCAATTAGCACGATCTAGAGCTAGAGGTTTCAGGAATATTGATAATTTTTGTAATATGATATATTTCTTAGGGAATCACTAATCCATAACTTTTGGCGAAGAACC
>NZ_VORR01000134.1 GCF_007997085.1 Polaribacter sp. IC066 | reverse complement strand
AAGGGGAAAAAAGTGAAATTATTTAATGAATTGACTGAAAACCAAAAAACGGAATTAATAACTGAAATCAATAAGCTGAAAGAAAAGCCTACGCCCAACACCGTACAAAATTAATTGCTTTGTTTCTGGCTTATTTAGGAAAGTCCTCGCGGACTTTCTATCTGTGATTTATTTATTAACTTTAGTGCTTAACAACAGCAAAAAATCTTGTACAAACACGTTAGGTGTAATTTACCACAAAACCCTGAAAATTGAACAGAATTTGGAAAATCAAAAAATAGTTATATATTTGTATTATACAAGTTGAATAATACTATTTGATTATGACAAAAAACATACTACCTGAATTACTCTCTTCTTGGGAAGAAACTTATAAAAAAGGACAATTAACTTTATGGATATTTCTTGCGTTGAAAGATGGGCAAAAATATGTTGACGAAATCAAGGAATTTATAGAAAGTAAATCTAAAAACACAATTAGCTGTGAAGAACAAAGCCTTTATAGAAATTTGCGGAAATATCAACATATTGACGTAGTAACATTTGAAAATAAAAAAGGAAATAAAGGACCTGATAGAAAATACTATTTCTTGACCAAAATGGGAACTGAATTACTTGAAAAATTTATCGAAAGGAATATAGAACTGTTCTTTTCAACCGAAATAAAAAACCTTTTAAAATAATAAAAATATATGAAAACATTTATAACAAATAATTTGCTGAAATTTACTTTTGTAACAATTATACTGACAATATTATTCCGAATTGTATTAAGTACTTCAATTACTAACAAAATGACTTTAGCTGTAATTTTATGCTCAATAGTTTATGGAATTCTAATGTGGTCTAACGGAAAATACTTCGGGAGAAAAGAATATGAATATCTTCCAATTTATGATATTGGATTTAGATTTCACTTATTTACATTTTTGGCTCATAATTTAGTTTCAGTATTATGGTTCGTATTTGCTTTTGAATCAAAATATGAGAATATTAAAGTAATATATATCACAGCTTTAATTTGGTCAGTCTTTTTAATTATACACTTGATTTATTATCTCTCTGTCAGAAAATCATCAATTAAGAATTTAGATAAAGAAAACCTATTTGAATAAAAAAACTACACCTAACACCGTATATAATTTATTGCTGGCTTCTCGCCTACTTACGAAAGTCCTCGCGGACTTTCTTGGTCGGTAATTATTTACTAAATTAGTGGCTTAAAACACGCAACAAACCATATACAAAAACGTTAG
>NZ_VORR01000133.1 GCF_007997085.1 Polaribacter sp. IC066 | reverse complement strand
TTTATCAATAAAAAGAAAGATAAACTAAAGCTACTTCATTGGCGAGTTGGGGGCTTTGTTCTTTATTATAAGCGATTGGAAAAAGGGATTTTTGAGCTTCCAGAATATAATATAGAAGAAGGTTTAGTTGTTTTAACCTATACCGAAATGATTATGATATTGGATGGAATAAGCATTGTAAATACCCATAAAAAAGAGCGCTACCAACCCAATTAATAGGCAACAAAAGTCATAATTTTAGCAAGTTTTCGCTTGTTTTTTTGTATCTTGTTTACATCAAAAACAAGGAACTACATATAGAAAACAACTCAATTGGTTCACAGAGCGAACTCGTTAAATTAACAAATGAGCGAGATGAGTTAAGCACTGAAAGAGATGAGTTAGCCACTGAAAGAGACGAGTTAAAACGGCAACTAGCTGAACTCAAACGAATGATTTTCGGGTCAAAGAGTGAACGTTTTATTCCTGTTGATCAAGCGCAGTTAGCCCTTTTTGAAAACTTAATAGAACAAAAGGAAGCATCGTTAGAAAAACACACCATTACCTATCAAAGAGATAAAAAGAAACCAGAAAAAGAAAAACCTGTTCGTACAGTTATTCCAAGTCATTTTCCAAGGGTAGAAGAAGTTATAGAACCTAAAAACATACCTCAAGGAGCTGTAAAAATAGGCGAAGAAGTTACAGAGCTTTTAGAAATTAAACCGCTAACTGTTTTTGTGAGGCGCATCGTAAGACCAAAATATGCTTTACCAAAAGGGCAAGGGATTATTATTGCAGAACTCCCTAGCTTACCGATTCCAAAAGGGAATGCATCAGCCAGTTTATTAACTTTTATTCTGATTTCTAAATTTGTTGACCACCTGCCTCTTTATCGATTACTACAGCTATTTAAACGCCAAGATTTGGTTATCAGTAAATCCACAATAGGGGGTTGGGTGCGTAAAGTCTCCGAGTTATTGCAACCTTTATATGACACCTTTAAAGAAAAGTTTTTAGAAAATGCAGCTTATATTCAGGCAGATGAATCGCCAATAAAAGTGCAAGACAGAGACAAGAAAAAAGCACTACATCAAGGCTATATGTGGGTGTATAGAAAGCCTGATGATAAATTAATCCTATTCGATTACAACAAGGGGCGAAGTAAAAAAGTTCCTGAAGAATTCCTTGAAAACTTTACAGGGACATTACAGTCTGATGGCTATAAAGCCTATCACAATTTAACAACTAAAGGAACTATTTCTCTTTTAGGTTGCATGGCGCATGCTAGGCGATATTTTGAGAAGGCATTAGATAA
>NZ_VORR01000132.1 GCF_007997085.1 Polaribacter sp. IC066 | reverse complement strand
TACTCAAGTGTCTCGCAACAAAACATAACACAATATAAAAAAAATTGCTAAATTAGTGCTTTAGCAAAGTTTATTGCTTTTTTACCAACTTCTGAATTTCCGTAGGAAATTCCTCGTTGTCAAAAAACGCAACTATTTTTATACACAAACGTTGTAAACAATTAAAAACCAATCAATAACCTAAAAAAAAAAAAAAAAAACAAAAAAAAAAAATTAATTTATTTTATGGAATTTTAATCGGACTTATGATTTTCTCATCTTGCTCTGATAATAATAGTGATGAACAAGAAAACTTATGTGATATTGAATCAGGAATTTTTTTAACGCCACCAGATTGGATACAAGGATATTGGGTTGACCCAAATAATACTGATGAAGGATTTAGATTTACATCAAATGATATTTATAATGTATCAGGAACTAATGAAAGCCCATTTAGCGATTTAGAGTCAACATCAGGAGAATCGCCTTATTTAATTAATGAAGTATCTGAATCAAATGATACTTATGAAATTTATATGCAATTATGGGATAAAGAAACTTGTGAAAAACAATTTACTTTTAGTTCAGATTGGAAATGGACTAAAGTTGACGATAATACTATTAGATACCATTCAAAAGGAAGTGATGGTACAATTAACACTTTTGATTACATTAAACTATAAGTTTATATGAGGGGTGCAGTATTAATTATAGGTTCATTATTATGGGATAAAAAGGAACATAGAATTGAATGGAGAAAAAACAGATTACTAATAAATGAAAAAATACACGTTTTTGCACCAATTTGTTATGGACGAGAATCTGGGGAAAAAGACGAAAAAAATCATACAATGGTATTTTCTTCAGATTTAGAAAAAAATAAAAATTTAGGAACAGCATATATCCTTCCATTTAAAAACAGAGAAATAAAAACATTTGAGGATATTCTTAAAGAAGCAAAACAACTATCAAATGCGGAAAATAGTAATGAAAACGGAAATGATAAATTATGTAAAGGAGATAAAGAAAAATGGTGTACAATAGGTATAATTTTCAACCCAAAACTTGATAAAGCAAAAAAAGATAGTTTATTAAAAAAATGGGAACAGAAATTATTAGATAACGATGGACTTAAAGACTTCGCTGAATACTGCGTTAATAATAAGGAAAAGTCAATATTATCAAAAAAAGGAGAAATACTAATTGAATGGTCAGTTCCTGTTAATAAGAAAAATGGTAACTATTCAGCCTAGATTTCAAAAAAGAGCTAGTTATTAACAATTCTATCCTTGCTTTTAGGAAAAAGAACGTTCTTGTTAACATTTGTTAGTTACTAGGTAACAATTACATGTTTGATTTTTA
>NZ_VORR01000131.1 GCF_007997085.1 Polaribacter sp. IC066 | reverse complement strand
TAAAAATAGTAGTTACAAGACTTTTCCATCTCAATAATTTTCACCAACTTGGGTGAAAACCCTGACAGGTGAAAATTACAACAACTACAGAAAATATTAGTGCTTACGGCGGATTAAATTTTATATCCGAAATATTTAATAATCTTGAATTCTCTTCATTGATTGAAAAGCATCTCGGACAGAGACCTTTACAGTCAGAATTTAGCTATTCAGATGTGATTAAAAATCTTTGGATGCTATTTTTAGCTGGAGGGGATTGCGCCGAAGATATCGAGCAACATTTAAAGTCAGACTTTCTTCAAATTCCAAATTTAAAAGTATGTTCACCAGATACTATAGGTCGGGTTTTAAAAAGTTTAGCCCAGCAAAAAGAGGTTCACATTAGTGATACGGGCATTGAACATGAGTTTAGTACTCATGAAAACCTGAATGTTTTAAATCTAGAAATGCTCCTTAAAACAAAAGTTTTAGCCCCTAAACAATCTTATGATTTTGATTTCGATCATCAGTTTATCCCCTGTGAAAAATACGACTCAAAAAAGAGTTATAAAATGAAACGTGGCTACTTCCCTGGCGTTTCTACTATTGGAAAATACATTGTTCATATCGAAAATAGAAATGGAAATACGAACGTAAAATATAAGCAAGCTGATACCTTAAAAAGTTCGTATTCACTGCTAAAAAGCAAGAACATAAAAATAAATAGAAGCCGAATGGACTGTGGTTCTTTCAGTAAAGACATTATTGACGTGGTGGAAAAAAACAGTAATTTGCTTTATATAAGAGCGCAACGTTGTGCAGAACTTTCTTGCCAAATTAGAGCAGTAAAAAACTGGAAAACTGTACGGATAGGTCTTTTTGATATAGAAGTTTGCAGTGTAAAATACACGCCCTTTAAAGGCGATAAAACCTACCGTTATGTGGTAAGTCGTGAGCGTAATAAAACAGGACAAACTGATATTGAATATCAAGATAATTTCATTTATCGAGCCATTTTAACCACAGATACCGATTCTTCAGACCAAGAGGTTATTGAATATTACAATCAAAGAGGTGCTGCTGAAAAGATTTTTGATGAAATGAATAATGATTTTGGTTGGAAAAAATTACCTTTTTCATTTTTGGAACAAAATACGGTCTTTATGATGGTTATGGCAATGTGCAGAAATTTCTTCTTGCATTTACTCACTGTTTTTTCAGAAAAAGTATCTTTTGTAAAAACAACATACAGACTAAAAAAGTTCATTTTTAGATTTGTAGTGGTTCCATTTAAATGGATATACCATTCCAGACAAAATATCCTAAAATTGTATACCAAAAAAGAGTATCCTCTGCTAATTTAAGCATTAAAATTTCTTGATAAAGTAAATT
>NZ_VORR01000130.1 GCF_007997085.1 Polaribacter sp. IC066 | reverse complement strand
TGTAATTCCAATACGCTAAAAATGCTACATACCAAAGATATTAAAAATTTATCAGAACTTAGTGCTACTTTTTGTGATACCCATAAAAAGTCAGAATTTTTCACCAACTATGTGTCGATATTAAAATTAGGAAAATTACATGCTATTTTCCAATCGGTAAAACAAAAAGGCATTTCTAGTTTATCGCTTTTAAATATTTTAATCTGTTTTCCATTTATAGATACCCAGAATGTGCATCGCTTTATAGGTAGCAAATGGCATTGTTTTGCAAATTATGGAAAAGATGCTTACTATCGTTTAAAAAAGAATCCAAAGATTAATTGGCGTAATTTCCTTTTTGGTGTGGTCAAGCAAATGCTACTAAAGGTTTCTCAAAGTGATTCTGAAAACACAGTGAGGGCTCTTATTTTTGATGATACCCCTATCGCTAAAACAGGGCATAAAATAGAAGGTGTATCCAGGGTTTGGAATCATGTTATTGGTCGCAGTATTTTAGGCTATCAGCTTTTGGTAATGGGGTATTATGATGGCGTTTTGTTTATTCCTATTGATTTTTCATTCCATCGGGAAAAAGGAAATAACAGTAAAAATCTATATGGTTTAAAACCAAAACACTATAGAGAACAATATAAAAAGAAGGTTTGTAAACAAAGTGCTGGTTTTCAAAGAAGAAAAGAGTTGAACAGTAGTAAAATAGCCGCTTCTGTTAAGATGATAAAAAGGGCTGTGAAAAAAGGTGTTATAGCAGATTATGTGCTAACAGACAGTTGGTTTACCTGCTGGGAAATGGTGAAAACAACGATCGATAATGGTTTAAAATATGTAGGAATGTTTTCTAAAATAAAGACAAATTTTGTCTTTAGAGCAAAAAAAATGACTTACAAAGAAATAAGAGTATACAATAGAAAACAGACTAAAAGAAACAAGAAATTTAATCTCTATTATATTAGAACCGTTGTAGAATGGAACGGAATGCCTGTGGTATTGTACTTTACTAGAAAAGGAAAACACGGTAAATGGAAAGTGTTATTAAGTACAGACCTGTCAGCTAATTTCACCAAAACAGTAGAAATCTATCAGTTACGTTGGTCTATCGAGGTGTTTTTTAAGGAAACAAAACAGTTGTTAAATTTAGGCAAAAGCCAAAGTACTGATTTTGATGTACAAGTAGCAGATACTACTATTGTAATGGTTCAATATATTTTTCTATCCATAAAAAAGCGAATAGAAAGTTATCAAACTTTAGGAAAACTCTTTGAAAACACTAAGGCAGAATGTCTTGAAGTAAGATTACATCAAAGGCTCATCGCATTACTTATTGCTATTCTTACCATTGTGGAAGAACTATTTCCCGAGGTAGATTCTCGAAAAATGATGACTAGGATGATAGCT
>NZ_VORR01000012.1 GCF_007997085.1 Polaribacter sp. IC066 | reverse complement strand
AAGCGGGTGCTATTTTTAAAGTATTTGCATCAATAAATTTAGCAATATCTATATAAGAAGGATATGGGTTTCCTAGTAAGTTCCAGCTATTATCGTTTTGCGAAATGGCTGGGCTTATTTCATTTGTAGTTGGAAAACTTCCAGTAAAACTAAAATTACCAGCAGTATTTCTTAACATAGAATAACCGATACCTGTATTAAATGTTTCTGTAGTTCCGCCTTTAAAATACTTCCAGCGGCCTGAAGCCAACGTTACACTATTATCATAGGTACTAATTCCTCTATTCGCATTTGCTGAGATTGTTATCAAATTATCGGTTACCCAAGCGTTATTATATTGCTCACCAACAACAGGACTCGATACCAAATGCCAATTATTGTCGGGAATGGCTAGATTATAAGTAATATTTCCTGTAGAGGTTCCTTTTACAATTAAAGAACCACCACTGGTAATATTTAAAGAAGCGCCATTAGCTATATTTAAATTATTTAATGAAACACCACTTGAAGCTCCAATTACTGGCTGTCTTGCAGCTGTGCTTGGTATGACAATATTATCATCTAACAAAGGGGCAACAGATGTGTTCCAATTGCCAGTTGTTGTCCAATTATTATTTATGGCACCTGTCCATGTAATAAATGTTGCAGCTGATGTAAAATTAAAAACACTAGACCAGCTACTCAAAACTCCCGAACCACAATTTGTTCTTATATAGGTATCATAATTTGTGGATCCACTAAGACCTGCAGCCTGAGCAGTTAAAGTTCCCATAGCGCTCGTTCCTGTGGCAATTGCAGTGGTTATATTTGGTGCAACATCATCTGCCATTACCACCCATTCATAACCGTTAATTGCTGTAGTCCTAGCATTCCAAGATAAGTCTGCTGTTGTTGCAGAAATATTAGCTACACTTAACCCAGAAGGCGCAAAACACCCTGGAGTTTCTTCTACAATAAATTGGTCTATAGCAATATCAGAATTAAAGCTATTCCCTCTTATACCTATAAAACGAATATGAACACTTTTTCCAGCAAATGCACTTAAATCTATTGTTTGCTCTGTAAAAGAATTAGTACTTGCCGTTTGTTCTTGCCCAGATTTAGTAAATACAGTAGTATAAGTAGATGCACTAATCTCCTTAACATCAACCCTGAATGTACCCATAGAAGCACCATACATATGATAGCTAATTTTCATTCTGGGTACTGCTAAAGCACTTAAATTGATAGCAGGTGTGCTTATAGTTGCTACATCACCAGTGCTAATAGTAGTTCCACTTGGATTACTTGATTCGGTATATACATATTTCCCTCCACCAGTAACATCATTTGATGGGCCTGTATCTCTTGATCCTGTAGCACCTGCTCTTACACTCCATTGAAATTCTGAAGCGTTAGCAGGATTTCTACTCCAACAAGAATCAATTGCATCTCCAGTATTAGAGGAACCTCCTGATCCTGATGTCCATTGAGCGCCATCAAAATTTTCTGTAAAAGGAGCTGTAATAACGCCACAAATAGTCCTAAATTTAGTTACAAGTGACCAACTGCTTAGACCTGCCGCGCCACAATTGGATCTTACATACCCATCATAAGTTGTTGATGAATTAAGCCCCGTAACTTGGGTTGTAGTTGTTCCTGCAGCTACAGTGCCTGTGGCAACTGCATTGGCAGGATTTACGGCAACACCATCTGCCATAACTGCCCATTCGTAACCGTTTACAGCAGTACCGATGGTTCCCCAAGACAAGTCAGCACTATTTACTGCCAGGTTTGATACCATTAGATTTTCTGGATTAGCACATCCTGTAGTTTCTTCAATTACAAATTGATCAAAAGCAACAGTAGAACCCCAATCTTCTCCCCTTATACTTATAAAACGGATGTGAACACTTTGACCTGCATACGCATTCAAATCTATAATTTGTTCTATAAAAGGAGCAGCACTTGTAGTTTGTTGTTGTCCTGAAATAGAGAATAGGGTAGTGTAGGTAATAGCATTAATCTCTTTAATTTCCACTTTCATGGTACCCATAGTAAAACCAAACATGTGGTAACTAAATTTCATTCTAGGTACAGCTAAGCCAGTTAAATCAATAGGCGGTGTGCTTAAAATTGCTACATCACCATTTTGAAATGTATTATTTCCTAATGCTTCTGCATAGATATATTTTCCGACAGTTCCACCGTTTTGTTCATCAGTAACGTCTCTTGTTGGCCCTGTAGCATGATTTTGTAGGGCTCGGCCTCTCCTTGGTCCCCAAGTAAAATTTGAAACAAAAATTTCTGGATTTCTTCGCCAACAAGGATCAATACTTCCATTATTTACCCAACTTGCACCATCAAAATTTTGGATAAAAGGGGCTGTTAAAACAGTACAAGTTGTTTTAAAGGATACTGCAGTAGACCAATCGCTCAAATCACCGCCTCCACAATTTGCTCTAATGTAAAAATAATAAGTGGTATTCGCTGCCAAACCATTTGGAGTAACTGTTGTAGCGCCTTGGGCTAAGGTTGCTGTTGGCATTGCACTAGCAGTAGGCGTTGTTCCTGTAGTATTTACGATATAATCATAGCCATTAGAAGGATTAGATTGTGAGCCTGTCCAAGATAGTACCGCAGCATCCGCTAAAATATTATCTACATCTATGTTTTGCGCGTTAATACAACTAGGTGGTGTGGCTGTAATTTCAATAGCGGCTTCATTAATATCAAAAAATACATTATCTGCAGCTATAATCATTATTCTAGCGTTGGCAGTTAAATTGTTTGGTACTACTATATTTGCAGAACCATCATTAGGGGTATTACTTACCAAAACGGTATTAAAGGTTTGTCCACCGTTTGTTGAGATTAAAATATCAACATTTTGCGAATTCACGCCTGCAGCATTATCTGTATTAGCAACGTCCCAAGTAATGGTCTCTGTGTCACCAACACCCCAAATGATAGCTGCTCCTGCTTGAGAGGTAACTCTAAAAGGTCCTGCAGTATTATCTACTGTCAATGTTGTAGTTGTATTTGAAACTTGACCACCAAGCGCATTATTGTCTCTTACAATTACGCCAAAATTTAACGTTCTACTTACTGTGGGTAATACCTCCCAAGTACTAGCATATACATTGGTTACTAAGGTACTTAATCCAGGAAAATAACGAGCAGAATTTGTTGTAGGTAAAAAAGATCTAAAACTAGGCCCTGCTGTTGAAGTAGACTCAGGTGGCATGGGTACATTGGGCACAATTTCATTATCTATTTGATCCCAACTATAGGTTAGGGCATCTCCATTTGCATCTGTAGCAGTAACATCTAATTTAAAAGGGGTATTTACAGGAATGGTATAATTTGGCACTGCAGTTAAAACTGGTGCAGCATTTGCAATTGTGATTTGTTCTGCACAACTACCAGTATTAGTAAAACCAAATCTAGCGCTAATCTCTGAAATACTTGTAAAATGAAACATCGCATCACTCCTATTTTGAACATTAGGTGCTGCAACGCCTGCATAACTCATAATTGTACTTCCTGAACCTGGTTCTACAGCAGTAGCTCGGTTTTCATTAACGTTACTACTTTGGGTGTGCCTAGCACCAAATTGATGCCCAAATTCGTGCGCAAGAATACTTATCGTAAAATTGTCGCCAACTGGGGCTGGTGAACCTGTTACAGCTCTAGCTTTTCCACTACCACAAACCGCTGAAACTTGCGCAAGACCACCACCAAGTGTAGATAAAAGGTGACCTACGTCATAACTCGCAGCACCAACTTTAGTATTAGTTATTGTTTGGTTTTCGTTTATAGATGCACTGTGGTTGCCATTTGTATAACCATCATTCGCAGTATCTCCTAAACTTATTAATAGGTCATTATTTGCTATTAATTGTAAGGTAATGCCTAAATCTCTTTCAAAGATTTGATTGAGACGATCTACTTTTACCATAATAGCAATTAATACAGCATTTTTTTTAGCCGTATCAGTGTCAGAAGCCGTAAGACCAGCCGCAAGCCAATGATAGTTAGAATATTCAACTGTTGTAGCCATGGCAAGACGATATCTTCTCAATATTTCACCATTTATAAATTTTTGAGATTCAAAAGTCGATTTACTCTCAAAAGTATTTCCAACCTCTTCCACTTCGCACTTAAACGAATTCCTAGTATTTATAGCTTCTTTTGAACTAAATACCATATACATATTTGTATCCTTAACACGAGGATTTATAAGTGTCTGACCATATGTTGAGCCTAGGGTCATTCCATAAAATCCTTGCGTGGTAAGTGTAATTCTTAATGTATGAGACTTATTTACTACGTTTCTACCTACATAACTCTTTACTGTTAAATGGTTTTGCGCTAATCCTTCTGCCATGGTTTGCGTAGAAAAAATTTCAAAACGATCCATTCCTCCTCCTGGATTGGGTATCGTAAGCACGACAGCAGAACTACTTGCTTCAAATCTATCTGGTGCATTTGCTAAATAAGTAGCTAGTGAAGCTTTATCCAAATTATAATATACCGGATTTTCTGCCTTGGATAAATACTGAATAACATCTTTTTGGGCAATACTCTTAGCACTAGTTTTTGACCAATAATTGCCATTTTGGCTTAACATTACTAGAGGTAATGCTAGTAGTAATAACGTACTTTTAATTTTCAAATGCATTTTTTATTAATTTTAATGATGATACTAGTTTTAAATTATGGTGTTTAAAATATTGTTTACAAATACAGAGAGATACTTAAATTAAAGCGCACTTATTAAGGATTTGACTTACTACACTGTTCACTAATGAACAACCTCGAGGCAGAGCCATCGAGGTATCAAGCTGAAAAAAACCTTATTTTTAGTTTGATGAAAACCCAGGTTTTCAAACTTTCCTCTTGACCACCGACGCAGAGCGTCGGGGAATTCTATCGATTAAAAAATAAAAAAGCTTTTATAAAATAAAAAAACGTTTTTAAATCAGAAAAAATAAATAAGCTATTAAAAAATGTTAAATATATTGTTTAAAAATATATTTAACAAGAAATAAGTTTAAAAATTTTAAGGAATTTTAGATAATATAAATAGATTTATTCTACTTCAATAGCGCACTAATGAAATAGTTAAAACGCAATATTCATTATAAATGCGAATCAAGGTTTGAAATAAAGATAAAAAACAAGTTTAATTAGTTGAAAAACAACCTCTTAAACTTGTTTAAGTTATTGATTTTCAGTATCTTAATAGTCAATTTCAACGAGATTATTTTGAATACAAAGAACAATAACAAGAATTTCAAGTTAGTAAAATTATATGATTATGTATGTAAAAAGTTTGATGAACAGCTACAATTCGATTCGATGCGTTTTAGCAATAATAATACTCCAAAACTTACAGATCAAGAAATCGTCACGATTTATCTATTTGTAATGGAGCATCAAGGGATTTTTAAAATGAATAAAATACATCAATTTGCAAGTGAGTATTTATTGAGTTGGTTTCCAGATTTAGGTAGCTATCAACCTTTTAACCGCAGAATAAATAGGCTTTCTAATGTTATGAATACTCTTGTAAGCATGCTTTTAACTGAATTCACCCCAAAGGAGTGTTCGGCAAAATTTAGCGTATTAGATTCAATGCCTATTGTCACTTGCTCTGGAAAACGCTCGGATAAAGTTGCACCCGAGATTACAGATAAAGGATTTTGCTCCACAAAAAGCATGTATTATTATGGAATGAAATTGCATGCTTTAGGGTTTTGTAACCCAACTAAATTACCACATCCAGAACAAATTATATTTACTGCGGCTTCTGTAAACGACTTTGCGCTATTTAAAGAAGCTTGGTCAGAAAAAGAAAATCGAACGTTTTTTGGTGATAAAACATATCAATCTAAAAGTTTTTTCACAGATATGCATGCTAATTTTAATTCGGAAATGTTAACACCAGTGAAGGCTGTAAAAGGAATGCCTGATGTTTTAAAAAAGTTTGATCATGCTGCAAACGATTTATATTCAAGAGCTGTATCCAAAATTAGACAACCAATTGAAGCGCTATTTAGTTGGCTTATTGAAAAATCAGACATACAAAAAGCTAGCAAAGTAAGATCTACTAAAGGGTTAAATCTACATGTTTATGGTCGACTGGCAGCAGCATTTATAACACTATTGTTTAACTCTTGATTCGCATGATAAGTTGTTTGATAGTAATGACTTCTTATGTTTGATTAATTGCACTTAAGCTTTAAAGTTAAAAGATTCACTAAATAACTATCTAAGATTAAAAACTTAATTTTTTCTAAAATATTTAGGTATCAATTGTTTTCCTAAAATCGTAATTCTATTTTTCTTGCAAGATGATCTAAAAACAAACTTTTTTTTCGTAAAAATGAATACAATATTCTAAACTTCAAAAAATGTTATAAAGAAATCAACTATTGCTCCACTACTTTTTCTTCTTTAGGAAAAGCTTGCTTGCTAAAAATAAAAAGTAAAGCCACACCTATACTTATAAAAGAATCTGCTGGGTTAAAAATATATTGAAAAAAAGTAAAAGGATCACCGCCAATAAAAGGAATCCAACTAGGCAAATCTCCACTCCAAATAGGAAAATAAAACATGTCTACAACCTTACCAAAAAAGAATTGTCCGTTAGTAACTTCAGGAAACATGGTGGCTACTTTATGAGAAGGATGATCGAAAAGAACTCCATAAAACACAGAATCTATAATATTACCCACAGCACCAGAAAAAATAAGTGAAATTCCGATAATAACTGCGTTATGAACTTTACGCTTTATGTTGCCAATTAACCAGAACATTAGAGCCGTTACCGCTACGAGCCTAAATAAAGTTAAAAAAAGTTTCCCCCCTTTTCCGCCAAACTCAAAGCCCATAGCCATGCCGTTATTTTCTGTAAAATGGATTATAAACCAATCAAAAACAACAACTTCTTCACCTAAAACAAAATTTGTTTTTACATAAATTTTTATAACTTGATCTAAAATTATTGCAATTATAATTGTTAAAATAGCAAGATTTTTCTTTGACATTTATTTAGAATTTGAAATTGCAAAAATAACACTATTATTATGTTTATTTAGTTGTTAAGAGAATATTAGCCATTAAAGAAGTAATACTAATTTTCTTTGTCGCTAAAACAGCCACTTTTTTATACTCTTTTTGATAAACACTAGTATTTACTTTAATGGTACCCTTTTTTGAGAGTACATTAATATTTGAATCTTTAACCGTTGCATACACATTGCCTGAATATAATTTTAGGAGGATGTTTGCTTTTATAGTATTCAATTTTACAATGCCATTTTCTATATATATTTCTAAAGGGTTTTTAAAATCTTTTGATTCGATATCTACATTATCTCCAAAAATAATTACTTTTTTCCCTTTTGGTATTCTTATAATGGCATTTGCTTTCTGCAATCTTTCGGTCATAAATTTTCTGAAAATAATTTCTTTTTCCTGCACCTCATCTAACTGAAAAGCTATTTGAATTTCATTATTTTTTTGCGCTACAAGAATATCTTGCTCATGAGAGTTTTCTGAAAAAAGTATAATTTCTATACAATTGGTCGTTGCATTTTCTAACACAAAATCATCTAAACCTTTTGTAGAAATGAGGACCTCATTTAAGGTTGAAGTAAACTTTTTAATTAATTTTTTCTGTGAAAAACTAACCAAAGAAATCGATAAAAAAATAACCAGAACAACGTTCTTCATTGAACTAAAAAATTTATTGAACAAGTATCTTTTTCTTAAAAACTCCTTTATCTGTTTTTACCGTAACCAAATAAATTGCGCTCAATAAGGTTGCAACATTCATAGACTCTTGATTTTTATAAAGTTTTTGTTTTAAAACTTCTGTGCCCTTTAAATCGTATACGGTAACTACTGTATTCGTAGTACTTGGTAAATTTTTAAAATGTATTTTTTTATCCGAAGAAAATAATCGTACCGCTGCAAAAATTTCTTTTTTAGTATTTAGTGGTTTAGAAGATGTGTGTAAAAAAAACCTCTCTGAACCCGAAATATTTGCATCTGACGTAAACGTATACGTACTTTTTTCAGTGCCTAAAAGTGTAAAAATCTCTAACGCTCTATCTTCTAAATACACTTTTAAATTCGCATCTAAATTTTTTGAGGTCATACTAATTTCAATTTCTGAATTTTTTGAGGCAGTAATGCCTACAGGAATTATAATTGAATCTTCTTTTGGTATCGATTGTATGGCCAAATTTT
This sequence comes from Polaribacter sp. IC066, assembly GCF_007997085.1. Taxonomy (GTDB): domain Bacteria; phylum Bacteroidota; class Bacteroidia; order Flavobacteriales; family Flavobacteriaceae; genus Polaribacter. The sequence continues at coordinate 89,294 of NZ_VORR01000012.1, read as the reverse complement.
TATCATCTTCTCTGTTTATTAATTGGGTATAAATTTCAAAACTAGAAGACACTCCGGTATACAAAGAACTATCATAACCATTGTCAAAACCTTTTGTTGCATTCTTAATATAAAAAATATCAGTATATTTTTCTTCATTTCCTTTTTTACAAATCAATCTTATTTCTGGCCTTACGTGTACCTTCTTTAAAAATGTTTCTGATTGATGCTGTTGCAATGCTTTTGTAAAAGAAACCGTTGCACCTGCTTCAATAGATTTTATAAAAAAGGCCTGACCTGGCGCTAAATATCTAGCCGAAGAAGCTTGATTTAAAGTTTTGTAACTACTTCCATTCCAATACCAAATTGTCATCTCACTTAAAGCAACATTATTTATAGTTAAAAAATTATCTGTTCCATCTACCTTTTCATTTAATGCGACGTACGACGGAAATGGATTTCCTATCAGATTGAAAGAATTAGACGTTCCGGTATCAATAGCGATATTTACAGCCTTATCAGGGATGGTTCCTGTAAAACTAGTATTCCCTTCAGTAGTTCTTTTTATTGCAAAACCTTTTCCTTTTGTAAACGGTAAGATATCATCAGCTAACATATATTGCCATTTACCCGTATCATTATTATAAGTTCCAATACCTCTAGAATTTATATTTTGCGAGCTAGCTTGAATTGAATTTGCAGCAACCCAATCATTATCATACACTTCGTTCCATAAAGGAGCACTTATTAAATGCCAATTATCAGAAACATATCTGTTATAGGTTATATTCCCTGCGGATGTTCCTTTTAAAATTAAACTCCCAGAATTTGCGATACTAGAGTTGATTGTAAATACGCCTTCGTTTGTGCAATTTTCTTCTATAGTAAGAGCGCCAAAAGCGCCTACCGTTAAAGAAGCCTTTTTTTCTATTGAAATATTTGCCACACTAATAGCTGTGTTTATCATCGGATTTATAGTAGTTGCTGGTATTTTAACATCCATAGAACTTGTTGGCAAACCATTAGACCAATTGTTTGTATTTGCAAAATTTGTATCTATATTCCCTGTCCAAACCGTTAAATCATTCCCGCTAAATTTACCCGTATATAAACCTCTACCATAACTAGACGCTAAAATTGTATCATCTGATGTTCTTAAACTTAAAGAGGTTACAGCAACATTAGACATGCCGTTGTAAGATTGATTCCATTTTGGAGAAGCATCTTTAAAATTATTGGTATTCCAGACACCTAATTCTGTCGCAATAATAACTTCATCGTTGTTTAAAGGGTTCATTAAAATATCTCTTACAGTTATATCAGGGAAATCGCCTTCTTTATTTGCCCAAGTTGCTCCACCATTATCTGTAAACCAGATACTTTCTACGCCAAAATTATAAAAAGTAACCATAATTTCATTTTCAGCTGCGCCAAATTCTACGTTAGAGATACTTCCTAAGAAAGAAGCATCAAAAATATCTGTAATTGTTTGTGTTTCGGTGTCTGCATTTTCAACTTTTACGAGCTTGCCAGCTCTTGTGCCTGCAAACACTTTAGAAGAAGTTGTTGTAAAAGGAGAAACTTTTATGGCAGTAATATTGCTTAACAGCGCATTCGTAATATTTGTTCTAATAGGCGTGCTTGTTGTAATATCTGAAAAACGAGCTAAATGGTTTGTTCCGTTTGAATACAAAATATCTAAATTTTCATCTAAATCCATTGCATTTAAAAAACTACCTGTACTTTTGTCTGATGAAATTGTAAATGCGCTTGCGCTTGTATATGGTAAATTAAACCGTACAATTCTATTATACAAATAAGTAGCAAGCATATAAGTGCCGTCTTTATCAATAAAACAAAAAGTACCATCGCCCCCAAAAATACGTTCAGAATTCTGAATCCCTTCAGAAGAATTATTAAAAAAATGAGTTCCATTATCTTGTGTTCCTCCTATTAAGTATTCTAGAGTTGAAGACTGACTAATAGCAGCATTATAAAATTGAACCGTATTATAATCTTTATTTCTTTCATTGATAATTGAGCTACGACTAGCGGAGTCAGATAAATTTAAAGAATAATAAACACCACCATCATTCCCAAAAATTGCGGTATTCGCATCTGTTGGATGAAATACTATTTCGTGCTGATCTGCATGAACCAAAGAAACATCTAAAGTTGCCAAATTATTATTGTTAGACCATTTTGATATTTGTGACCAATTTAAACCACTATCCGTAGTTCTAAATAAATCGATTCCTCCTACATAAGCAATAGCGTCATTTGTTGGATCTACTTCAACCGTTAAATTATAATGTGCCTGACTTCTTGTAAAATCATCTGGAGGAATATTTGTGTCTGCGTCATTCGGTAAAGTTAATGCTGTTGGTATTGTTGCAAATGCATCAACCGTTTTTAATATTGAAACAAAAGGAGCTATTAAATCGTCATTAACATCCATAGTTACCACTCTCGCTAAAACATATACTGAATTGGCATTTTGTCTTGAAACCGAAATCTCTGTTCTTCTTGCATTTGGAATGGTATGTTTTAAGGTAAATATATTGCCATCTGCACTCTTATAGATTCTTCCGCCACCTTTGCCGTAAATATTGCTAGTTGTTGCCAACCAAAGCGCATTATCTAATCCTATTTCAAAATCATTCCCTGAAACGCTTCTCCCGTCCACCTCTACTATAAGTTTAGACCAACTTGTACCAGCATCTGTAGATTTATAAAGACCATATTCATTAATTCCTACAAAAGTATCTCTAGGGTTTACAGAATAAAAAGAGGCGCCTATACTAGCAAAAACTTCAGAATCATCTGCTGTTAGATGATCGCCATCTGCGTCACGTACTATAATATCGGTCACATAATACGTTCCGGGCACCGTTGCACTGCTTCCAGAAATAACGGTAGCTCCTCTTATATTATAAATATTAGTCCAAGTTGCCCCACCATCTATAGATTTCCAAATTCCGTTGCCCAAAGCTTGTTGCGCAACATACAATTCACCCGTTCCTACATACATAATTTGAGAATTATTTGGATCTACGGCCATACAGCTAATTGACAGGTTTTCATCAATTCCAACCCGCAACCAAGAAGAATTTTCATCTGTAATATTATCATTTCCCCACAAACCTCCACTAATACCACCTGCAAAAACACGTTTATGAGTAGCATCATTAGGATCAAAAAGTAAAACCCTTGTTCTACCGCCAACATTGTTAGGACCTCTTTCTATCCATTGATTATCAATAGCATCTCCTGGAGTTCTTTGTTGATATAATTTTTTCTCTTTTAAATCTTGTTGAACTTTATACGTATTTTCTGGGTGCGTTCTGCCTGTATAAGGGTTTATTTCCAATAAATATTTTTCTTCAAAATATTTATTTGGCGGCACACCTTTTGCTAATCTCTCTTTTTTAGAAAGCTTTAAAGTATTTTGCAAAACATGGGTTTTAAGAAAATTTTCATGTTTTTGCTGCAGTGATGCTTCTTCTTTTTGAGTGGAAAAAGCTTTATACATGATAAAACCTCCAATTAAAATAAGCAGCAGCATTAAACTTTTTCTCATAACATCAAAAATAAGATAAATATCTCATTTATAAATTCTTGAAATATAAATGTAAAAATCTTCTACTTTAAATATCTTGGATATTTAAAGTAGAAGATTTTATGAAATAATATCTATTAATTATTTATTGTTTTCTTTTTGCCTCGATACTTAACGTTGCATGCGGTACAATTTTTAAACGCTCTTTCTGAATCAGTTTACCCGTAACCCTACAAACACCATAGGTTTTATTTTCTATCCGTAACAACGCATTTTTAAGATCTCTGATAAATTTTTCTTGTCTAATTGCCAACTGTACATTTGATTCTTTGTTCATCACTTCAGAACCTTCATCAAAAGATTTAAAAGATGATGAGGTATCGTTGGTACCATTATCAGAATCGTTTTTATATGCAGCCTCTAGCAAGGATAAATCTTCTTCTGCTCTCGCTATTTTTTTATCAATAATTGCTTTGAATTCTTGTAAATCTTCTTCGGAGTACTTTACTCTAACATTTGACATAATGTTACATTTTTTCTATTAATATTCTACTTTTAATGGTATCAAATTCAATTTCTGTACCATTACTTAACACATCTACAAAAACCAACTCTTTGGTTAATGTTTCACTCATAATGTACTCTTTATTCTCGTTGATAGAATTTTGTAAGTTTTCAAAATTTAAAACCGTTAACTTAATTTTATCAGTAACTTCTAAACCAGTGTCTTTACGTGCATTCTGAATTCTATTCACCAATTCTCTGGCAACGCCTTCTTTTCGTAATTCTTCTGTTAAAGTAACATCTAAAGCTACTGTTAACCCGCCTTCATTTGCAACTAACCAACCTTCTATATCTTTTGATGATATTTCTACATCTTCAAAATCTAAAATAATATTTTTTCCATTAACCTCAATAGAAATGTTTTTGTTTTTTTCTATTTTGTTAATATCTTCTTTGGTAAACTTCTTAATTTCTGCAGCGATCAATCGCATGTCTTTGCCATACTTCGGACCTAAAGCTTTAAAATTTGGTTTAATTTGTTTGATTAAAATATCGGAAGCATCCTCTAAAATCTCAACTTCCTTAATATTTACCTCGTGCTTTATTAAACTTGCAACCGCTAAAATTTCTTCTTTTTGTTGCTCATTATCAACAGGAATCATAATTTTTTGCAGTGGCTGACGCACTTTAATTTTCTCTTTTGCTCTTAAAGATAAAACTAGAGAAGATATAATTTGTGCACTTTCCATTTTACGCTCCAAGCTTTTATCAACAAAACTTGCATTGTAAACAGGAAAATCTGATAAATGAATGCTTTCTGATGTTTCTTTACCTGTTACAGCATTTAAATCTTGGTACAATCTGTCCATAAAAAAGGGTGCAATTGGCGAGCCTAATTTCGCAATCGTAATCATACAGGTATATAAAGTCTGATAAGCAGAAATTTTATCTGTTTGATAATCTCCCTTCCAAAAACGTCTTCTGCTTAAACGAACGTACCAGTTACTTAAATAATCTTGTGTAAAATCTGATATAGCTCTCGCTGCTCTTGTTGGCTCGTATGCTGCGTAAAATGTATCAACTTTATTGATTAAAGTATGTAATTCAGATAAAACCCATCGGTCTAATTCTGGTCTTTCTTCTAAAGGTATATCTGCCTCTTCATAAGAAAAACCATCGATATTGGTGTATAAAGTAAAAAACGAATAGGTGTTGTATAAAGTTCCGAAAAACTTACGTTTAACCTCTTCTATTCCGTCTAAATCGAATTTTAAATTATCCCAAGGATTTGCATTTGCAATCATATACCAACGTGTTGCATCTGCTCCGTAGGTTGATAATGTTGTAAAAGGATCGGTTGCATTTCCTAAACGTTTCGACATTTTATGTCCGTTTTTATCTAAAACCAAACCGTTAGAAACTACATTTTTATAGGCAACAGAATCGAAAACTAAGGTTGCAATTGCGTGTAAAGTATAAAACCAACCACGCGTTTGATCTACACCTTCTGCAATAAAATCTGCAGGAAAAGATTCATTCCCATCAATTTTTTGTTTATTTTCAAACGGATAATGCCATTGTGCATACGGCATAGATCCCGAATCGAACCAAACATCAATTAAATCATTTTCTCGTTTCATGGGTTGCCCTGACGCCGAAACTAATATAATTTCATCAACAATGTTTTTATGCAAATCTATTTTCGCATAGTTTTCTTCAGACATATTTCCGATTTCAAAACTTGCAAAGATATCCTCGTTCATGATGCCTACGTCTACGGCACGTAGCATTTCTTCTTTTAGTTCTTTTACAGAACCGATACAAATTTCTTCTTTACCGTCTTCTGTTCTCCAGATTGGTAAGGGAATTCCCCAATAACGGGAACGCGATAAATTCCAATCGTTTGCATTTGCCAACCAGTTTCCAAAACGACCAGTTCCTGTAGATTCAGGTTTCCAGTTGATGGTTTTGTTTAACTCGTGCATTCTATCTTTTACATCGGTTACTTTGATAAACCAAGAATCTAACGGATAATATAAAATTGGTTTGTCTGTTCGCCAACAATTAGGATAACTGTGCTTGTATTTTTCGACTTTAAAAGCCTTATTTTCTATTTTTAATTTGATGGCAAGTTCTACATCTACAGATTTCTCTGGTGCTTCACCATCAGCATAATATTCGTTTTTTACATATTTGCCAGCAAATTCAGCAACTTCTGGTCTAAATTTTCCTTGCAAGTTAACTAACGGAACTAAATTATCGTTCTCGTCTTTTACCAACATTGGCGGAATTGGCGGAACTGCTTGTTTACAAACAATGGCGTCATCTGCTCCAAAAGTAGGTGCGGTATGTACAATTCCTGTTCCGTCTTCTGTCGTTACAAAATCTCCAGTAATTATTCGAAAAGCGTCTTGTGGATTGTCATTTGGCAGCACATAATCTAAAAGTTGTTCGTATTTTATGCCGACTAAATCTTTACCTATAAATTCTTTGATAACGTAAAAAGGAATCTTTTTATCACCAGCATTATATTCCTTTAAAGAAGCTGCATCTGCAACTTGAAAATTATTTTTTCCTCCGAATTGTTTTCCAATCAATTTTTTTGCCAACACAACTTTTGTTGGCTCAAAGGTATATTGGTTGAAAGTATCTACTAAAACATACTCAATTTTTGCCCCAACCGTTAGTGCTGTATTACTTGGCAACGTCCAAGGTGTGGTTGTCCAGGCAAGAAAGTAAACTGCGCCTTCATTTTGTAAAAAATCTGGCAAGGTATTTTCTATCGCTTTAAATTGCGCAACAACTGTTGTATCGGTAACGTCTTGGTAAGTACCTGGTTGATTTAATTCGTGAGAACTTAAACCCGTACCTGCTTTTGGCGAATAGGGCTGAATTGTATAGCCTTTGTAAATTAATTTTTTATTGTAAATCTCTTTTAGCAACCACCAAACAGTTTCCATATATTTTGGCTCATAGGTAATGTACGGATCTTCCATATCTACCCAATAGCCCATTTTCTCTGTTAAATCGTTCCAAATACCTGTATAACGCATTACCGCTTTTCTACAAGCAGCATTGTAATCTTCTACAGAAATTTTAGCGGTACCAATATCTTCTTTGGTAATTCCTAATTCTTTCTCAACACCCAATTCTATTGGCAATCCGTGCGTATCCCAGCCCGCTTTACGCTTTACTTGGTAGCCTTTCATGGTTTTATATCTCGGAAAAATATCTTTAATAGCACGTGCTAAAACATGATGAACTCCTGGAAGTCCGTTTGCTGAAGGAGGTCCTTCAAAAAAAACATAAGGCTCTGCACCTTCTCTTGTAGAAACACTTTTTTCAAAAATGTTATTTTCTTGCCAATACTCTAGAATTTCTTCTGCTACTTTTGGTAAGTCAAGTCCTTTATATTCAGGAAATTTCGCTTTCATTCTGTCTCTTTTCTGATAAGGTTGCGAAATTAAGAATTTTCTAGTAATTTTTAACTTTTGAACGTTTAAAACTTTGCTTGGTTTTAAACATAAAGAATTTTAAGGTTTTAAAAAATTCCCAAAGTTTTTTCCTTAATGGAGTAAACTCACTTAACAAATAAAAAACAAAAGTACGTAAAAAGGTACTTTTAACTTATCTTTGTTTTATGGAAACTGTAAATTACACCGATTTTCGTTCAAACTTAAAGCATTGGCTTGATAAAGTTGTGAATGATGTGAGCGATATTGTCATCAAAAGAAAAAACAGTAAAGACCTTGTTTTGATATCTTTAGACGAATATAATTCTCTTAAGGAGACAACGTATTTGTTAACAGGAAAAAATAGAGATCTTTTATTGAAATCTATTGAAGAATTAGAGTCCGGTAAAGGAATTCAGAAAGACATCATTGAATAAATGAAATTAACCTGGTCTTCTTCTTCTTGGAACGATTATCTGTATTGGCAAAAAGTTGATAAGAAAATAGCAAAACGAATTAATGAACTTATTAAAAATTGCATGAGAACTCCTTTTGAAGGCATCGGAAAGCCCGAAGCTTTAAAAGGCGATTTACAATCTTATTGGTCGAGAAGAATCACCTCTGAACATCGATTGGTTTATACATATGAAAATGAACAAATTATGATCGCTTCTTGTCGGTATCATTATGGGAAATAAAAAGTCATCAAAAAGAGTTTTTTAGCTTTCACAAATACGCTTAACTTTCAACATCGCGTAAGACACTTTAAACTTTTCTCTAAAGTCCTCTTTCGCTTTTTATTTTCTCATATGCATTTTGAATGCTTTGAAACTTTTCATTAGCTCCTTTTAAATGCTCTTCGCCCAAATCTTGTAATTTATCTGGATGGTATTTTTTAACCATTTTTCTATAACCAGTCTTTACCTCGTCATTCGTAGCTTCTTTTTCGATTTCTAAAATTTTATACGCATTGTCTGAAACATCATAAAACATGGCTTTTATCGACTCGAAATCAGTAGTGCTAATGTATAAATATCCTGCAATTCTTTTTATTTCATCAACTTCTTTTTCAGTCACAAACTCATCCGCTTTAGCGACACCAAACAAAAAATGTAACAATTGTAAACGAGATGCGTGCGGCATGTGACCTCTTACTTGAATACAAACTTGGCGTGCAGAAATATCTTTACCCACCATTGCTTTAAATAATTTAAAGGCGCTGTTAGCGCGCTCTTTGCCGTACATGCCTAAAAATTGGGCGCGTACAAACTCGAGTTCACGTTTGTCTACTTTACCATCAGATTTAATGACAATAGAAGCCAAAACAAGCAGGCTCATTTCAAAATCTCCAGATTGCGTATTCGCGTTTCCGCCGCTACCTGTTACTCTTCTCTGATAATTACCACTTTCTTTTGTGAAATCTTCTATATCAAATCCGTCTACAAAACTACCTACTGCAAAACCTATCGCTGCGCCAATTGGCCCTCCTAAAGTAAAGCCCAAACCGGCTCCTAGCCATTTAGAAAAACTACCCATAAAATATACCTATTTTACGTCAAATATACAGAAACATCCTAATTTTAAAGGTGTTTTATGACATCAATTTTATTGATATATCTATCAATACAAGAATTAATTTTCAATTTGAATTTTGCCTAATTTATTTTTATCTTTGCATTTAAATATTCAACAATTATGTATCCAGAAGAATTAGTAAAACCAATGCGCGACGAGTTAGTGAACGCTGGTTTTGAAGCATTATTTACAAGTGAAGACGTGCAAAAAGCGATGGCTAAAAAAGGTACAACTTTAGTGGTAGTAAATTCTGTTTGTGGTTGTGCAGCAGGAACTGCTAGACCTGGAGCTATTGCTTCTTTACAAGCTGATAAAACACCAATGAATTTAACGACTGTATTTGCTGGCGTTGAAAAAGAATCTACGCAAAGAGCGAGAGAATTTATGATTCCTTTTCCTCCATCATCACCTGCAATTGCCTTATTTAAAGATGGTAATTTAGTGCATATGTTAGAGCGTCATCATATTGAAGGAAGATCTGCACAAATGATTGCGCAGAATTTAGCAGGAGCTTACGAAGAGTTTTGCTAGAACCTTATCTTACATCCTTTGAAAAAAAAGGACTTAAAAATCCACTTTTTTAGTGGATTTTTTGGTTGTATTCAAATTTTTAAACACCAATAATCTAAAAGAATTCGTAAGGTTTTGCTTTAAAATTCTTTCTTATTAAATCAAAAATATGGCATCTACATTTTCTACCTACACAAAAGAAGAGCTTTTAAAAAAGCTTAAAAACCAAAAACTGTTTTTAAGTATTCAAAGTGTTGTAATTCTTTTGATGTTTATTTTTGGCGTTTTTTCTACGGTAGAAAACGGCATGTCTTTTCACACTTTTTTGCCTTTATTTTTTATTCCGATGTTGTTTGTGATGGTGTACGAACTGAAAAAAATAAAAAAAGAACTTACCTCTAGAACATAATATGAATCAAGAAACAATTATTCCGAATACAATTGCCTTTGTAAAAGAAGAATTAAAAAATGCCGAAGGTGGTCATGATTGGTTTCATGTAGAACGTGTTTTTAGAAATGCTTTACTCATAGCCAAAGAAGAAAAAGTGGATGTACTTATCGTTTCTTTAGCAGCTTTATTGCATGATATTGCAGATCCTAAATTTCATAATGGTGATGAAACTATCGGCCCCAAAAAAGCAACCAATTTTTTAATTGCTCAAAAAGTACCAAAAGAAACTGGGTTGCATGTGGTAAAAATTATCAAGTATGTTTCCTTTAAAAATTCTTTGGATGCAAACCAAAAACAATTTACCTCTAAAGAACTAGAAGTTATACAAGACGCAGACAGACTTGACGCAATTGGAGCTATTGGTATTGCACGTTGCTTTAATTATGGCGGATTTAAAAACAGCGCGTTGTATGATCCTGAAGTGCTTCCGAATTTGAATATGACGAAAAAGGAATATAAAAATTCTGACTCGCCAACAATTAATCATTTTTATGAAAAACTATTGTTATTAAAGGAACAAATGAATACGGTTACTGGAAAAAAAATTGCTGCACAAAGACACGATTTTATGGAAATATATCTGAATCAATTTTATGATGAGTGGAATGGAATAAAATAGGCTTTATGGCTTTTTATTATTCATTATTGTTTATACGAAAACCAAATTTCCGCTTACAGGCACTGCAAAAAGACCTTACTTTTAAATGCTACCTGCGCCACCTTATTCTTTTAACAAATAAAACCTCGCAAATTTGCAAGGTTTTATTTAGTAAATATTAAAAGCCTTAAGGCAATACAAAAATTTCTAAAAGGATTTTAAATGATTCTCTATATACAGATAACTCGGTATAATGCCATTTTTAAAAAATAAAAACCGGTCGCTACGCCAAACTAAATTAAATTGTTAAATAACTAAATAATTAAAAAGCTCGAACTGCACGCGCATGGAGTGGGGTGGCAAAAAGGCTGTAGTTCTGAAAACCAACCTTGAAATAAAGAGTATGCGCCATAGTGGTACCGCGCTTTGTAGAACTCCAGTAGTAATAATCAATAAAACCGCCTTTCTTGGTACTACAACTATCATTATCCCTGCCTTCTGGTGTGTTTGTAGTACAACCAAAACGCTGAAGGTTTGCATACATAAGTTGAAGCTCATCCTTGCTTGGAAGGTACCAGCCTTCATAGCCACCTGTGCCTGGATTAGTATACTCGTTGCAATATGTAACAGCAGCATCCCAGTTGAGTAGTGTTGGGGCATCTGAAAGCGCACATACTTTGCCTTTGGTGTTATCTTCTGGATCCACCCAAAACACTATACCGCCCTCTCTTAAGTCTCCTATATTTGCTTCAAGATTTGCAGGCGTCACTGAATTAGAAGCCGAGCTTGGGTTACTGGTTCCTTTTGCATTTGTTGCTGTGACGCTAAACGTATAAGCTGTTCCATTGGATAGACCTGTTATTGTAATAGGACTAATACCTGCTTTTGCAGCAAGACCACCTGGATTAGAAGTTACTGTATATTCGGTTATTGCTGAACCCCCATCGGAAACTGGTGCTGTAAAAGATACAGTTGATTTTGCATTTTCCGTTGTGGCGTTTACTATTATTGGAGGATCTGGAACTGTGGTTGGTGGTATTTCTAAAGCTGCTATTCTGGACTCTAATCCTGCTATAGTGGCTACCAGAGTAGTAACCTTTGTAGTGTTTGCTGTAATGGCAGATGTTTGATCTGAAGTAATTCCAGTTTTGTTATTGTTTACTAAATGTTCATCATAAGTAGCTTTTGACATTACACCACTTACTGCTGCAGTTGCTACAGGAATGGTAGCGTCTGTACCATCTGAAGAAACAAGTACTCTAGCTCCTGTTGTTCCTGTAATCGTTAAATCCGTACTTACATTAGTGTCTTTTGCTGTATTCAATCCTATTGCAGTTGTGTTGTCTGTAATTGCAGTTGTTTGTGCTCCTGAAATTCCATTGGCTGCTGTTTTTGCATACAAGGCATACGGCACACTTAATAATTGACTGGTGCCTGTTATCGTATAATTAGTGCCGCCTATTGGGTCGGTTTCTGTTTTTATAAAGTACGCACCTGAAGTCCAATCTATCTCAGTAAAAGAACCAGAAACTACCGTTCCTAAGCCAATTTCTAAACTTACCAACCCGTTTGTATTAGAGGTTGGTGTATGCGTTTCTACATAGACTGCTGTTGCTCCTTGTAAAATACTTATTTGCATCCCTACCTGCTGATTGGTTAAAAGCGCATTAGCTGCATTTCTTACTACCGCTTGGTAACTCATCTTTTCTGGTGCTTGTGCAAAACTGCTAATCGTTAGTAATAAAGCGACTAGGGTCATGCACAAAAAAGTGCGTATTGCGTGTGTGAATTTCATAGAATCTAGTTTTTTATAATTTTAAAAGTTTTTAATGCTTGGTTGTTTTGGTTTACTTTTAGCATGTAAACGCCTATCGGTAAATTTTTCATTGCTATTTTTGTTTCCGTTTGTGTTACCGTTTCTTTGCTTACAAAGCGACCTAATAGATCATACATTGCATAGCTTACACCGGTTAAATTCGCGTCTTTTAAACTCAAGATAATAAAGTCTGTAGCAGGATTTGGGTAGGTAACCGCTTTGAGGGTTACTGCCGTTAACGCTGGATTGCTTAACGTAACAAATTCGAAACTTTGTTGGATGCCTTGATGTAAAGAGCCTGCTTCGCTTGTATATGTAGTATATAAAGTTTGGCCTACCGTATAACTAACGGAACCGCCAACACCGGTAACTTTTCCTCCAGAAACAGGGTTGGTTTCTTGTGTGTAAATTAATTGCGTAGCAAAAGATAACACAGCTAATAGTGTGATTTTTTTCATAGATTTTTTTAGACACTCAAAAGTAAACCTTTAAACAGTAAAAAAAAATATATAATTGATATTATAAAATATATACCTATTTTTTTTATGAATATCTTTAATATAAGCGTGTTTAAAACAATAAATCCTTTTTTTTGGGAAAAAAAATAGCAATATCGCAAATAGATAGTTTTCAAAAAGTAGCTAAAAAAAAATAAAGTACTTATTGTTCTTTTTTAAGCCCCTCCTTTAATCTATAAATAACCTAAAAAAAGCTTTTGTAGGTTGTTAAAGAAAAATTATAACAAGCTAAAAACGATAAATCATCGAAGATTATTTAAGTCTAGTTTCATGATTTTCTTTTTCTAATTCCTTAAAAAGTGTATGCTATTTGTTTTTTGAATCCTATAAAATTACCCTCTTCTTTGCGACGAGCTTTAGCTGGGGAAACGCTACGACCGTAATTCTCTTTGAATAACAGATAGAGTGGCATTCATGACATAAACAAACAATTTATCTGAAAACGATAGTTCACATTTTATTCGAACTAAAAATCCACGAAATCAAATAAAAACATCAAAAAAAATTTATAGCTTAACTCTCTTTCGCTACTTCTAATGCTGTAATCTTGTATTCTAACACAGCCAACTCCTCACCAAACTCTACAATTTGCTCTACCGTTAAATCTTTGCTTGAATTTACAAAATCTTTTAATTGCTTACTTTTAAAAACATAATATTCTAATGCTTTTTCAATCTTGTCTTCTAAAATAATTTCCATAATTTATTGTATTAAATCTTTCATTTCACTTCTATAGATAGAAGCACTTTTTCCCGTAAACTCTTTAAACAACTTGTTAAAATGAGAAAAGTTATTAAAACCACACTCAAAACTGATATCCGTAATATTCATGGTACTTTCGGCTAGTAATTTCGTGGCATGCACTACTCGATATTCATTGACCAATTTTGTAAATGTTTTTCCCGTAGATTTTTTAAAATACCTACAAAATGCAGGCACTGTCATACTTATTAGATTAGAAACTTCGTGTAATGAAATATGCTCCTTAAAGTTCTCGTTAATATGTTTGTAAACAACCTCAATCTTATTGCTATCTTGATGAATGGCTTCAAAAGCAAAACCATTTGCGTTTAGCAATGTATAATCATCTGTGGTAGCTAAATCATTTAAAATTTCTATAAAAGAAGTAATTCTATTTGCCCCTTCTAAATCTACGAGTCGCTCTATTTTTGCACCAATTCTCTCCTTGATTTCTAAATTAAATCGAATTCCTTTTTTTGCTCGCTCAAACAAACCATCTATAGCAGCCATTTCTGGAATTTTAAAAAAGTCTTTTCCTAAAAAATTAGGAAGAAACTGTATTAAGGTTTCAGAACCGTTGGTTGTTAAACGATCCATATACCCAATATGCGGCAAATTAGAACCAATTAATACTAATTGACTATTATTAAAATAGCTGATATGAGTACCAATATGTCTTTTTCCTTTGCCCTTATTTACATAAACCAATTCTATCTCTGGATGAAAATGCCAAAAAGGTGTGTTTGTTTTTAAAAACTCAATATGTTTTTTAACCAACAACGAGCTCCCGAAATTTGGGGTAATCTTTTCAAGAGTAGGTTTTCTCTGCATCATACTGCAAAAATACGACACAGAAAAAGAACTACCTATTTAAAATTATCAATTTTATACTCTAAATTAACCCAACATCAATTGAACATTAGATATCCTGTTAATTAAGCATACAAATTCACCAATTCTATTGTTTTTAAATACCTATTTCAACGATAACTTTGCAGTGTCAAACAAATAACAAATTATACAAAGACAAAGTTTAATGTATCACGGCAATGCTAATTTTAAGATTCTTTTGGTAAACCAATTAGTTTATGTTAGATCTGTAAGCACCCAAACAAAAAGTATTAATTAAAAATAAATAAGATGAAAACAATACAAAGAAGAATACTAGTAGCAATTTTTATGTTGACAACGTTTATAAACTTCGCCAACACAGATTTAAAAAACGTATTAGACGCTAACAAAGTAACAGTAGTTTTTAATAGTGCCAAAAAAGGGCATCAATTATCTATTAGAAATGATCGTGGCGCAGTACTGCATTCAGAAAACGTAAAACAGCAAGGTAAACTTGTTAAAACGTTTGATTTTTCTAAATTAGAAAACGGAAATTATACTTTAGAGCTAGAAAAAGACTTTGAAATTGTTATTAAAACAATAAAAGTCGAAAATAACACCGTGATATTTAATGAGGATATCAATAAAATTATTTTTAAGCCTTTTATAAGAAACGAGAAAAATAAGGTAATGATTACAAGAATTACTTTTGATAAAATGCCTTTAAAAGTTGATCTATACTACAATGAAGAAATTATATATTCTGAAACCGCTAATAGCGATACTATTTTAAATAAAGTCTATCGTTTAGACAAAGAGTTAAAAGGAAATTATAAAGTGATTGTTCGTAATAACGGAAGAAGTTATATAAATGAGTTTAAACTCTAAAACTTGCCTCTTGAACTTAAAACAAATTAAACTTAAAAAAAACGAGCCTCTATTGGCTCGTTTTTTTTAAGTTTAATTTTTAGTTTCCAGGAAAATTAGCTTTTCTTTTTTCTAAAAAAGCAGTGGTACCCTCTTTAAAATCTTGCGTACCAAAACAGGTACCGAACTCTTCAATCTCTGTATCAAAACCATTAACACCATCTTTAAAATTTGCATTTACCGCTTTAATAGCTCCAGTTATTGCTACCGATGAATTGCGCATTATTTTGCTTGCTAACTTTTCTGCCAATGGTAATAACTCTTCTAGTGTGGTTACATGATTTACCAAACCACAGTTTTTAGCATCGTCTGCAGGAATCATACTTGCCGTCATAATTAATTCCATCGCCTTTCCTTTACCAACCAGTTGTGGCAAACGTTGTGTACCCCCATAACCAGGTATAACGCCTAAAGAAACTTCTGGTAAACCCATTTTTGCATTGTCTGATGCAATTCTAAAATGACACGCCATTGCCAACTCTAATCCGCCACCCAGAGCAAAACCATTAATGGCTGCAATTACTGGCTTCGATAAGTTTTCTATCAAATTAAATAATATTTCTTGTCCTTTTCTTGCCAAGCTTCCTCCTTCATCCACCGAAAAATGAGCAAATTCAGAAATGTCTGCGCCAGCAACAAAAGCTTTATCGCCAGCACCTGTAAGAATAATAACCTTAATGTTTTTATCTTCTTCTAAAACTTTAAAAGCTTCACTTAATTCATGAATAATTGCACTATTTAAAGCGTTTAGCTTTTTAGGCCTGTTGATTGTTATTTGTGCTAAAGCATTATTTTTTGCTACTAAAATAGTATCGAATTTCATATTCTCTATTTTTAAAAGTCTTTATGTATAAGACCATTATTAATTACTTCTTTGGTAAAATTACGGTAAAAACAGTACCAATTCCTAATTTTGAGGTAAAAGAAATTGTACCATCATACGCCTCAATAATATTTTTTATCATCCCTAAGCCTAAACCCATTCCGCTTGATTTTGTGGTAAATTTCGGTTCAAAAATTAAATCTCTTACCTCTTCTGGAATTCCTTTTCCGTTATCAGAAACTAAAATCTTTATATTTTTGCCTTCAGATATCACTTCTACTTCTATGCTTGGGTTTTCTTCTTTTTCTAAAGCTTGCATTGCATTTTTTATCAAATTAGTTACAATTCGAATTAGTTGTGTTTTATCTAAATTAGCGAACACCTCATCTTCTCTAGGTAAATAAGAAATAAAATCTTCGTTAAAAATATCTAACGCTAATTTTACAACACTCACCACATTAATTTTTTCTTTTTTTTGAGTGGGCATTTTTGCAAAATCAGAAAAAGCAGACGCAATAGAAGTCATCACATCTATTTGCTGAATAAGTGTTTGACTGTATTCTGCCAACTTTTCTTTGATGTTTTCATCTTTAGGATTAAATTTTCTTTCAAAACTTTGCACCGTTAATCTCATAGGCGTTAAAGGATTTTTAATTTCGTGTGCTACCTGTTTGGCCATTTCTCTCCAGGCTTGTTCACGCTCACTTTTTGCTAATTTTACAGCACTTTCTTCTAATTGATCAATCATACTATTGTATGCATCTACCAAAACTTCAATTTCTGAACTCGCAGAACCCAACATTATTTTTTCATTACGCTCATTTAAGCGAGTTCTTTGCATTCTATCAGAAATTGTTTGAATAGAACTTGTAATATAGGTAGATAAAAAGTAAGCCAACGCAATAGCAATCATCAACATTAAAAGATACACCAAACTTAACCGCGCTATAAACTCTTTTAATTCTTTTTCGACTTCTGAATTATCTTGCGTAAACTGCAATTCTAAAATACCAATTCTTTTAAATCTAGGATCATTAATATAAGCATAGGATGATTGGTAACTTACTCCTTCTTCTCGTCTCGTTTTAAGTATTCTATGGTTAGAATTTTGAGACAGCTCATTTAAAAGATTGTAACTAATAGGTTGAATTGTATTTTTTTCAAACGCATTTGTTTTTGAAGAAACCAATAAATTGCCATGCATATCAAAAATTGAGATGTTTAATTTATTAATCGATGAAATTTCGTAAATACGTTCTTGAAATATTTTAGTTAAATTTTGGGTATTTACAGGATAACTTGTTTTATGACTTAACTCAAGCGCTACCGTTTCTTGAGTTGTAGCCTCTTTTCTTTCAAAACGCTGAATATTATAGTCTTGTGTTTGCTCATCGTACTGATAAACAGTAACTACTAAAATTAAAATTGATGCTAATAACACCAATAAAATCATAGATAAAAAGATTCTTATTTTTAAGGAAACGTTTTTAAAGTTTAACACTTTTAATGAGGTTTTATAGGTTTTAGTAATCTTAAAAAATGTATCTAAATTCGTATCATCGAACAACTAAAGACAATACCGATTAAATTTAGGGCACAAAATAAACTTTCAATTTTTACTAGCACCAATAAGTGTTCCAAAAAAATAAGATGCTGTCTTCATTTTATCATCCAAGATAAAAAGGTACAAGATAAACAAATAAAAAAGCCATTACAACCTGAGTAATGACTTCTTACATTTATGAATTAAAAAGTATTTTTAATTGGGCTAATTATTTTGTAATCAGAAGCACACTTAGCGGGTGAAGTGTTAACCTAAAATCATAAGATCATTTTTTTAAAATTTTCCTGTTTTTTGTTAAGACCGCGAAGCAAGCGAAACCAGACAGTTTCACAAAAGTAAGCTAACAAGAATTTCAGCTCATTTTTTTTAAAAAGATCATTTTAACACTTGTGCTTTACAAGTGGTAAAAACTTGTTTCTAAATTTAAAAATTAACGGAATGCCTCTTGCTAAAATCCAAAATGTAAAAGCAACCCAAATGGCCACTAATTTATACTCTAACCAATCAAAAAAGAGTAATGTTGGTATAAATACAAATCCTGTAGAAAGCAATAAAACGTTTCGTAAATATTTCATTTCGCCCATTCCTTTAAACATTCCGTCATAAATAAAAGTAATTGCATTAAGAGGTTGCGTTAAAATTACAATCCAAAAAACATGATAAAATTGTTCTAAAACCAGAGGATCTTTGGTAAAAACACGACCGATAGAATCATAAAAAACAAACCCGACACCAGCTATCAGAACACCTGTAATAAAACCATATTTGGTTAATTTATTGCTCAAAGCTATGAGTGTTTCATACTCTTTAGCCCCTAATAACTTACCCGATAAAATATTACCAGCACTAGAATAGCCATCTACCATAAAAGCACCTAACAACCAAATATTTAAGCCAATTGTATACGCAGCAATATATTCTTTTCCGTAATCTGCGGCATACGAAGTTGCAAAATACAACGCAGTATTTAAAGCAATGGTTCTTATAAAAAGATTTCCAATCATATTTAATAATTTAGGAACTTCTCTATGAAAAGGTAATTTCATATTTAAAGAAATGGTGGTTTTTTTAAGTAACAAAACTACCGATATAACCGCCATACTTACCTGAGCAATAACACTTGCGTAGGCTGCACCTTCTACGTTCATTGCAGGAATAAAGCCTTCAACGCCATACACTAAAATAATGTCTAAAATGATATTTAAAGTTGCTCCGGTAATCGCAATAATCATCGGATAAAAAGTGTTTTGTAAACCTCTAAATGTTCCGAAAATAGCAAATACTAAAAGGGAAAATGGAAAACCAAAAATCCTGATTTTAAAATAAACAACACAATATGCTAATACATTACCCGACGCATTGTAGAATTGAAAAATATTTTCTGCAAAAGGATACGAGATTGCCAAAACGAAAACACTTCCCGTAACAATAATGGCAATTGCTTGTGCAGGCAAATTTTTAATTTCGTTTAGTTTGTGGGCGCCTACATATTGAGAAATAATTGAAGAAATAGCACTTCTAACTTGTCCGAAAACCCAAATAAGCATCGAAATAAAAGCGCCCACAATACCAACAGCTGCCAAACTTTCTGTAGCATTTTCATCTATATTCCCTATAATTGCCGTATCAGTGATTGATAATAATGGCTCTGCTATCCCTGCAATTAGTGCAGGAATCGCTAATTTGTTAATCCTTTTAAAACTTATATCGGCTGTCAAAAAAAATATTTTTGCAAATGTACATATCTAAAAAAGGACAAAATACTTTACTTACTGAAAATTGAGTAACTTTGTGTCCTTAAAAAAAATTTACTATGCAACACATTTTAGTCCCTATCGGATTTACAGAAAACGCTCAAAATACGTTACAATATGCTATTGATTTTGCTTCAGAAATTAATGCAAAAGTTTTTGTTTTTAGGGCTTACAGCGCACATTCTAAAGCAGGCACTATTATAAATATTGATAAAATAATTGCGCGTGAAACCAATTTGTATTTAAGGACAATGGTAAATTCTGTCGATAAAAAAAATGTGGAAATTAAATTAATTTCATCCAAAGGATCTGTAGTAGATAGTGTAAACGCGATTGACGAAGAATTAGGTATTGATTTAATTATTGTTGGCGCTAAAAGTAACTCAATAAAAGAAGAAATATTTTTAGGTAAAACTGCAGGAAGTATTGTAAAACAGACTGAATTACCTGTATTAACGATTCCTGAAGGATACACCTATATACCTTTTAAAAGTATTTTAATGGCTTTTAAATCTGGTATTATTAAAAGCAAAACAGCCTTACATCCTTTGCAATTTTTGGTCAAAAAATTTGAATCTGACGTAAATTTATTATTGGTAAAAACACCTGATTATACACAAGAAGATTTAACGATAGATAAAGATTTAAAAAAGTTACAAAGTACCTTAACCGTTACCGAAAATGCAACTGCTTTTCAAGGAGTTTTAGAGCATATAAAAACACATAATCCAGATATGCTATGTGTTTTTACCCGTAAAAGAGGTTTCTTTAAAAAATTATGGGAAAAGAATACCATTCTTAAAGAGGAATTTTTCACGAATGTACCTTTATTGATTTTGAAAGGGAAGTAAAATAATACCAAGAATTCACGAATGAAATTGATGTTCCTAAATTTTGTCATTTCGACCAAAGGGAAAAATCACATAAAGCTATATAATTTTAGATAATAGAGTTTCTCCAAAAATAGAAATTACAAAGTGTTGTGTTTTTTGTTGTTTACAATTCAATATCTAAAAAACATCTCGATACAAAATTCTTGAAAAAAGAATTTCACTCGATGTGACACTGTCGATAGACTACTAAAATATAAAAATGATTAACTACGGAAAACATTAGTTAATTGAACCAAGCAAAAGATTTTTAAAACCTATGATTATAGATACTAAAATTTCTGTTTCTGATGTTTTAAATTGGTTATTAAAGAAATATCTAAAAAAGAAATTTTAAATGATTTTTAAGAGCATATTAAGGCTTAAATTTTGCTTAATACCTCAAATCAGCAGGCTCAATAAAGTCAATTTTTGGATCGTAAATTTCTTTAATATAAACCTTCAATTCCTCCATAAATTCATCTAATTTTTCTTCGGTAATAATAGTGTCTGGCTTTCTATAGTTTGCTGAAAAATTAATTGCTAAAAACCCGCTGTTCAGATTTTTAAATGAAAATATACCTGCTTTTAAATTTTTAGAAAAGTCGAACTTTTTCTCTTTTGAATACAGATATGCGTAGATTAAAACCTGAATAGACTTGTACTGTTCTTTTTCTCGTAACTTTTCGAAATCCAGCACCTTTAACTCCGCAGCTTGTACCATTCCAGATTTATAATCTATAATTCTGATTTCGCCATTTAACTCATCAACTCGATCTACGTTTCCATGAATTTTAATTGGAAAATCGATGCCTTCAATAACTATTTCTGCGGATAAATTTTCTTCTGTTGCAATAATTTTTAGTTGATTCTTCTCGTCCTTTAGTAGTTCTTTTTCTTGGGATAAAAAGTTGGTTACAAATCGATTCGCTACTTCAAAAATCAATCTATTCTTTCCTGTGGATAAATCTCCGTTTTTAAACTGAATTTTAAAATGTTTAATCACTAAATCTTTCGCGATTTTTTCCATTTCTAAAATGGCATCTACCGTTAAAAATTGCCCCATAAAAGGCTTGTACAATTCATCTAATGCTTCATGCACAACCGTTCCTAAAGTATTGTAAGCAACGGTTTCTTCTACATCATCAACCTCCTTAATTCGTAAAACTTTTTGTTTGTAAAAAGCAACAGGATTGTATAAATAATTGGTTAACGATGAAGGAGAAAACCCTGCTTTTGCAATTTCTCTTAATCGCTCAAAAACCAACTCATTTTTTGAGATTATTTTTAATTCAGCGTTTTGAGCAACTACCCTCGGAGAAATAATTTTCTGAACAATATCTGTTCTCATCATTTCCAATTGTGTTACAAACCTACTTTTTTCTCCACTTCCAAAAATATCATGTTCTGTATTGTACACAATAAAAACGTTTTTTGCTCTTTGCATCAACCTAAAAAAATGATACGAAAAAATAGCATCTTTTTCTCTGTAGGTTGGCAATCCATACTCCACTTTAACATCAAAAGGGATAAATGTATTTTGCTGACTGCTTGCCGGTAAAACGCCTTCGTTTGCCGATGCTAAAATAATATTTTCAAAATCTAAAACACGTGTTTCTAGCATCCCCATTAATTGCAATCCTTTTAAAGGTTCTCCCTGAAAAGATAAACTCTCTGAAGAAATTAATTGCTTAAAAAATAATGCTAAGGTTTTTAGATTTACAAAATATTGAAACTCATTTTGTAATGTTTGTAATTGCGTAAAAACAGTATAAAAACGAAAAAGATATTCTTTCTCTAAAGCATTTACTTCCTCTTTTAAAAGGTTGATCAATGCCAAAATTCTATCGATAAACTCGCCAACCGTATCGAATGTTTTAAATACATTTAAAATAACCGTTTTAATCTCGGTTGTTTCCTCTTTTAACAGCTCTTCAAGATGACTTTCTTTGATAAACGTTTGGTTATCTTTTGCTATTGCCGCTGTAAAATCATCAATCGTAGCAATTAAACCATACATAGATTGATGTTTAAAAAAACGAAGTACGTCTTTATAATAAAACTCATTTAAAGTGCTTTTTTGTAATTTTTCTTGAGAATTAAATAAATCGAAGATTGAAAACAATAAACCTGTGGTTGGTATATCTTTTAGAGGATATCCCATGGTAATATTTATAGCGCTAATGTTTTTTGGTAAAGAATTTAAGGTGACGGGCAACAAAGTTTCATCTGCCAAAACCAATGCCGTATTCTTAAAATTAGCAGTAGCTTCTAATATTTCGCCAATATACTTTATTTGAGTATTGTTTTTTGCAGCGCCAATAACTTGTATCTTTTTTGGTGCTGAAAATGTATTTCCGAGAGATTTTAAAGGATTTTTCTCATAATAGCGCCAGCTACTTTTATACTTTCTAATAAATTTACCTGCCTGATGATTTGAGTTGAAAAAGGTTTCGTCTAAATCCCAATAAATTTCTGAATTACCGCTTTCTAAAACTTTTTGAAACAAGCGCTCTTCTGCTTTGTTCAAAGCATTAAAACCGATAAAAAAGAATTTCTTATTCTTATTTTTTTCTAGATAATCATCAATTTTTTTACAGGCTTCTCTGTACATTAAACCTTGATACCCTATATTTTCGCTAATTAAGAATTCGTAAAAAGCATTGTAATACGTATTCAATTTTTCTAAAAATGAATAATGATCTTTTATGAGTGTCGTTTCCTTAAAAGTACCGTTTACAGACCATTTTTTTAAGCGCTCAATATCTCTTAAATAAATAAAAATATCTTTTGTATTGATTAAGTGCTGATCAATTTCATTAAAATCTTGCAATACTGTTAATGCCCATGAAGAAAAAGTGTCAAAAGAATCCGGATTTTTCTCAACACTTCTATAAATCGTATAAAAATGAAACAACAATTGAATGTTATCGGCTTTTTGAACGCCAGAAATATTCTGAATAAACTGTTCTATGTTTATCGTCTCGGGCAAAAAACCAACAGAAATTTTATCTTTAATGGTTTGTTTTACAAACACTTTTGCTCTTTGTGAAGGTAAAATAAAAACCGCATCTTCAAAAGAATTTGTAGTTTTTAAGATATCATCTATTGTTTCAGAAATAAAAGATTGCATAGATTTTTTAGACTTAATTTGATTTTCTAAATTACAAAAACTTACTTTTATACCTCTCTAATCTTTAAATTTATTTTGATGCCAAATGAATTACATATTGTCGGAATTCAAGCGGATTTATTTTGGGAAAATCCATCAAAAAATAGGTCTTCTTTTGACGAAAAAATAAACAGTTTACCAGCCAATACAGATCTCATTGTGCTTCCTGAAATGTTTACAACCGGTTTTACCATGAACCCACAAAAGGTGGCCGAAAAAATGGACGGACCTTCGATTACTTGGATGCAAAAAATAGCGTTAGAAAAGAAAGTTGCTCTTACGGGTAGTTTAGTGATTGAACAGAACAACAACTATTATAATAGATTGGTTTTTGTGCATCCGTCAGGAAAAACAGAAACTTATGATAAAAAACACTCTTTTACACTCGCTGGCGAAGATAAAGTATATACTTCTGGCAATCAAAGATTAATAGTTACCTATAAAGGATGGAAAATTTGCCCTTTAATTTGTTACGATTTACGTTTTCCCGTTTGGGCTAGAAACACGGAAAATTATGACATATTAATTTTTATGGCAAACTGGCCTGTTACAAGAATTAAAGCTTGGGAAACACTTTTAAAAGCGCGTGCTATAGAAAACATGAGCTACGTTATCGGCGTCAATAGAACAGGTATCGATAAAAACAACTATGAATACTCGGGAAATTCTCTAGTTGTAGATTATTTAGGTGAAGAACTTTCTTCTTTGCAAAAGAGCGAAGTTGGCATCGTAACCGCTACTATTAGCAAAGCCAATCAAAATGAAATAAGAAAGAAATTAGGATTTTTAAATGATCAGGATGCATTTAAAATTTAATTTTCTAGATGAACAACCTCGAAGTAGAGCGTTGGGATATTAAACCCGAGATCCTGCTAGATACTGAAACAAGTTCAGCACACGGAGCGGGATTAGCCTGCCTACCGACCAGGCAGGTTCAACTTACAATTTTGAATTCATAACTCCTATGTTTGTAAAAATTGTGTTTCACTAATAAAAATTATGATCGTTAAAAATGTAACAATTAAAGATATAGAAGAAGTATTTAAATTCTATAAAATTGCGTCCGACTATCAAACAGTCAAGAAAAAAGTAGTTGCATGGCCCAACTTTAAAAAAGAAATGGTGGAAACTGAAATAACAGAAAACAGGCAGTTTAAACTTATCATCAATAATAAAATTGCTTGTATTTGGGCAATTACCTTTAGTGACGAACAAATTTGGGAAGAAAGAAATAAAGATACTGCTGTGTACATTCATCGCATTGCAACCAATCCTGAATTTAGAGGAAATAATTTTGTTGCTTACATTGTAACTTGGGCTAAAGAATACGTGAAACAAAAAAATATCCAATTTATACGATTAGACACTTTGGGAAATAACACAAAACTAATTGCCCATTACAAAAACGCTGGATTTGATTTTCTGGGGCTCTTTAATTTAAAAAATACAGATCGTTTACCTGATCATTATCAACTTGCACCCGTTTGTTTATTTGAAATCGATTTATTCAAATCTGATTTTACCAAATAGAAACTTCAGGTTTCTTATGTAAAAAGAGACCCTTCAGGTTTGATACTGAATCGAGCTCAGTAAAAAAAACCTGAAAGGTCTGTAAATTTAAAGTTAAACCAAGTAGCTAAAAAATTACTGTGGTATCATCCATTTAAACTGAAATTTTGTATCGGGAACAACAATTCTGTCTGTAATTCTATACATTCTTTCTGGCAATCTCATTAAATAGTCTCTTGCTTTTTCTGCTTCTGGAGTAAGGTTTGTAATCTTATCTATTTCCCAAGTTTCATTTAATTTCTTTAAAATGTCTACATAATCGAAACCTGTATATACCCCAACTCTCTGTGCAACCGTAGAAAAATCATCAAAAAGACTTCCTTTTTCTCCAAAAGATTCTCTTAAATGCATCGCTGGCATTACAATTTTATATTTCATCATGTGCTGAAAAGCTAACATCATTTCACTAGGATCGATCTTAAAAATTTCTTTCACAAAATGTGCGTATGCTTGGTGATGACGCATTTCATCTCCAGCAATAATTTTAGACATTTTAGCTAATGTTTTGTGCCCTTTTTTTCTTGCAATTTTAGCAACATTATTATGTGAAACGTAGGTTGCTAATTCTTGAAAAGAAGTGTAAATAAAATTTTTATAGGGGTCTGTAGATGTACCAATATCAAAACCGTCTGCAATTAAATGCTGTGTAGAAATTTCTACTTCTCGCATGTTTACACGACCCGATAAATACAAGTATTTATTTAAAACGTCTCCATGTCTATTTTCTTCTGAAGTCCAGGTTCTTACCCATCTTGCCCAGCCATTATCTGGATCTTGATCTACTCCATCTAAATCTAACAACCAAGATTCATAGGTTGGTAGTGCTTCTTCTGTAATCGTATCGCCTACTAAAACCACCCAAAAATCATCATGTAATTCTTTTGATAATTCGCGAATTTCTTCTACCTCGCTTATAAAAGTATCCTTTTGTGAGTTCGGTAAAAAATCTGTTGGCTGCCAAATTTTTTCGGCAGGAATTAAATAGGTATCTACAAAGCTTTGCATTCTTTTTTCTAAAGTTTGCATTACTTCTTTTCTAATATTTTTTATTGACATAATTTTTTATTTTATGTGTTCCTTAATAATTGTTTCTGTTTTTTCTAATAATTCTTTAAAAGGTAGCGAGTCGATTTTTATCGGCTCGTGTACCGTAATTGTAATCGGGTTTCCAATACCAAATGGATATTTTCCGTACTTAAAAACTTTCCAAGAGTTGTTAATTGTTAAAGGTACGACATATCCGTCCTTATTGAACTTTGTAATGATCTTTAATCCGTTTCCGGCAAAAACTTGGGGTTCTCCTGTTCTGCTTCTTGTACCTTCAGGAAAGATTGCGGCACCCCATTTATTTTTATTGATTGCTTTAGAAAACCGAATCAATTCGGTTATGGCTTGTTTTGGATCTTTTCTGTCGATAAGTGCAGCGCCTCCATATTTTAAATTATACGATATACTTGGTATTCCTTTACCTAACTCAATTTTTGATACGAACTTCGGATTGTATTTTCTAAAAAACCAACCCATCGGCGGAATATCAAAGGTAGACTGGTGATTAGAAACAAGTATAAGTGAAGCGTTTTCTGGTAATTTATACTTATTTATTAATTTTACAGAAACTCCTATTAACAACATCGATTTCATTAAACTAAAGTTTAATGCGGCTACCACTTTATCGTGACCTTTAGGTCCAAATAGATTATAAGATAACCATTGAAACGGATGAAAAAGAATCAATATTAAAAAGAATACAAATGCAAAGATTGGAGATAGTATGTAGCTTATAAATTTCATATGTTAAAACCAATTACTCCATGGTATTCTCGAGAGAATTAAAACCAATCCTATTCCGTAAAAAATAGCAAATGTTTTAAATTTTGCTGCATCTGTAGTTTTATTTTTATGTTTAGACCAACCAATCGTAATAAAAACAACGGCTAAAATCATTGTAATTGGGTGCTCTACCGCCAACAACCTAACTTCTTTGGTTTTCATAACCGTAGCTGTATCTGACACTAATAAATCAAACCAAGGAGACATAAAGTACCAAACCAATCCTATTAATAACTGAATGTGAGAAACGATTAGTGTAAATAAACCAATACGCAAGTCTTTGTCTGTAAATTGTTTTTTTTGAACCATTCCTATAATAGCATTTGCCACTGCAAAAACTAAAAGAGCGAGGACTAAATATGCCCAATATGAATGTATGTCTTTCATCATGATTGTTGATTTTTTACCTATTGCAAAGTTACTAATTTTAAAAATAAAAAAACCACCTCAATTGAGGTGGTTTTTTAAAAGTCTATTTAAAAACTTACTATTTATTGTAAAACGTATGCTGTTCCGTTATTAATAACATTCATGATATATACTGCATCTCCTGGTTCCCAAACATTATAAGAAACAGAGAACTTTTGATCAATACCATATTGAGGATAGTTAGTTGATAAAATAGTATTTACTTTTTCTAATCTAACTGAAAGTTCAAATTCACCTTTATCTGCTCTCACATCAAAGTTAGCACGGAATCCGTTACCAACTAAATCATAATCTGCTTGTGATAAGGTATATTTGATTGTATTATCTGGTACCCATGTTACTCCGTCATGACCAAATTGTAATACAATCTCTGTACTTTCTGATAAAGAAGTCCAATTAGTACCATCAAAAGTTAAGTTCATATTTATTGCAGAAACACCTCCACTAAAGAAGTTATACTGAACAGCTAAAAAATCATTTGCAGCCGCAAATGGGTATAACGTTTTCATGTACACTTTTATTTTGCGCTCTGCCTCTTCAGCGTTTCCGCTAAAGTTAGAATAACGGCTACTACCGCCCATGATACCATATTCTTCTGCTGTAAATGTAATTGGTGCATTCCAATTGTCTGTTAATACAAATCTATTTGTATTTGCCTCTAAAGTAAAGTCATAGAAAGCATATATTTTTACATCGAAAATAGTATAATCTGTACCATCAAACTGAAGAATCATATTTAAAACTGGTCTACCCGCTCCATCATAAGTATCGTATGTGATTACAAAGAAATCTCCTGCTAGCGCATCTGGATAATTGTTCAATAAAATAGTTTGAATTTTCTCTCTTCTAACTTGAACGTCTGAATCTGGACTTGTGTCTCTAATATCGAAATTATTAAAAGCTCCATTACCTATTAATTCATAATCTTCATCTACAAGTGTATAATTTGTAGTTTTTAATGGATCTGTAGGATTTTCTTCTAATTGAACTAATAAGTCTAAATTAACCGTACTACCATTATAAGCTTCATACGTTACATTATACTTTGTACCAAATTCTGCAGCTGGAAAATTATTCTGTAAAACTGTTTGAATTTTAGCTCTTCTTACTTCAAGATCTTCTTCTGCTCTACCAGCTCTAATATCAAAGTTATCAAAACGTCCATTTCCTACTAAATCAAAATCTTCATCAGTAAACGTGTACTCTTCTATTGTAGGATCTGTAAGGTATGTTAAATCATAAATAGTCCCTTTAATTTCACTTGAAAATTTAGCACTAAAAAAAGTATTAACATCACTGTTATCATTTAAAGCAGTAAGACCAATATCTGTATAATCTGCAGCTGTTAGCGTGTAAGACTTTTTAGTAATTGCGCTTTCTGGGTTAAACAAATTATAAGTTACTACAGCAGATGATGCAGTAAGTACAACACCATTCACATCAAAATCAACCCCTAATTTAGGATACATTGTTGATAAAAATCCTGGCAGGCCATTTTTAGCTTCATCTTCAGTACTAAAATAAAAGTTATTTAAGTCTAATGATGTGTAATCATCTTCTGTTAAGGTAATTACTAGATCTTCTACAAGACCATCATTTCCTGTTTCTGCCAATTTTAAGGCGTCTACCTCTGCATTTACATCCTCTAAAGGATTACATGAAGTAAAAACGAACGCAGTTATTGCGAATAAATAAAATATTTTTTTCATCTTAATTTAGTTTAAAAGTTAATTTTTGCTCCAACGCTAAACGTTCTACCAAAACCATAATACACAAGTGCAGTTGTTGCAACAGAACCTGCACCATCTTGCGCGTCTGCTATATATGTTGTATCGAAAACATTGTTAACTCTAGCAATGATTGAAGTATCAAAATTACCGAATTTAAATTTGTGTCTTATAGAAGCATCAAATAGGTTAAATGCAGGAACTTTCCATGCATCTGGTCCTGGCTCACCTCTATCACTTGGATCAAAATCTGCATATAAATTTGCAAAATGATTGTAATCAATAGCAAAAGTTGTTTCTGGCGTTAATTTATAAGTAGTTCCTAAAGCAAATGTAGTTTGGGCAGCATCACCAACATGAACGTCTTTGATAAATAAATCTACCGTTTCTACTAAAACATTGTTTTCATCAAAAACCTCTACATTTTCTATATCGTTAGCCCATCTCCAGTCTCCTAAAGAAGCCATACCTGTTACTTTAAATTTATCTGTAACTCTGTATGTGAAATCTACTTCTAATCCTTGGTGAATTGCATTCACACCTAAAATGTTGGCAAATGCTAGAGTTCCATCAATTTGCTGAAAGCTTGCCGTTTCAGATCTGTCATTCCAATTAGTTCTGTATACGTTCACATTAGCGGTTAATTTTGCGCTTCTAAATGTATATCCTAATTCGTAACTAATAATTTTTTGATTTGGAGCATCGTCATTTGTATTTGTATTACTATTACGATCTGCAAAAACCGCATTAAAGAAAGGTGCTCTTTCAAAGTAACCTAAATTCACAAATACACCATGCTTTTCATCTAAATTATAATTTACGCCCCCCTTAACACCAAAACCAATAAAACTAAATTTATCTGAAGTTTGGTTTGCATCTGAATCTAAATAATTAAAACGGTCTACTCTCTGGTAAGAGGTATTAGAAACGTTTGCAGAAACAAAGGCAGAAAGATCGTTTTTAGAATACTCTAATTGTGCAAAACCACCTAACCAATCTACTAAACCATCATTATCATAAAGTATTTTGTCGCCAACTTGCGCCTCATTGTTTGGGTTGTTAGCGTTACTGTCATCTAAAAAGAACTGACCTCCTAAAAGATTTGTAACTTCTGTAAAGTGAAGACCTGTATAACCTCTATAATCTAAACCGGTTAAAAACGTTAACTCTTCTGTTAAATCTGTTTTTAAAGTAGATAAAACACCGTACCAATTATGATCATTTCTTGATGCTCTTAAAACAGACTCCGAACCATCTGTTCCTAAAGCTATATTTTCATCAACGATTTTATCAAAATTGATGGTACCAAAAGATCCCATTCTGTAATTCTCATCATTAAAACGGAATTTATTAACTCCTTGAAATCCACCACCACCACCAGATCCGAAAGAAACGTATGCTGCTGTTGAGATGAATGTTCTATCACTAAGATTCCAGTAATGATTTAAAGAAATTTGAGGTTTGTGGTAAAAGTTATCTTCAGAGCTTGTTAACTGCCCATCTTTGTAACCCCAATCTGAATTGTATTTTCTACCTCTTTCACTTTCTCTAAATGTTGCAATTGAATGTCTGTTTTGTCTTTGACCGTGCGTTTGTTTTGCACCAAAAGCAGTTAAAGACAACGTATGTTGGTCATTAAACTCTTTGGTAACATTTACAAAATAATTAAAACCTGTAAAAGGAGTACCATCGGCATACCCTCTACCTGTGGTTTGTGAGGCCGAAACTGATACTGCAATACCGTTATCCATTAATCCAGTAGAATACGTTAAACCAAATTTTTGGTAACCATCATTTGCAACAGAATACCCAAAGTTACCACCCTCTTCAACATCAGAAGTTTTCGTTAAGATATTTATTGTTCCTCCAATAGAGGGCACTGCTACCTTAGAAGCACCTAAACCTCTTTGTACTTGCATTGCACTAGTTACATCTCCTAATCCTGCCCAGTTAGACCAGTATACTCTTCCGTTCTCCATATCATTAACAGGAACTCCGTTAATCATTACAGCTACGTTTTCTGAATTAAAACCACGTAAGTTAATACGACCATCTCCATAACCACCACCTTGTTTAGTAGCGTATACTCCTGGAGTAGATTTTAAAATTTCAGGAAATTCTTGTGTTCCTAATTTAAATTCAATTTCTTCTGCTCTAATCGTAGAAACCGCAACAGGCGTTTTTCTGTCGATTGCAAAAGAGTTTGATACCACAACTATTTCATCTAGCGTTGCATCTTCTTCTAAAACCACGGTACCAACTTTTCTCTTTGCCGAAGAAAAAGGAACTTGTTTCGTTTTATACCCAATAAAGGATATTACAAGAGTTCCTGAATTTGATTTTGTGTTTAAGGTAAATTTACCATCAAAATCTGTTGAGACTCCGTTTGTTGTTCCTTTTTCAAGAACACTAGCTCCAGGTAACAATTGGTTTGTTTCGTCAATAATTATACCTGTAATTGTAGTTTGTCCTAATACTGCAGCCGTCGCAAAAAATAAAGCTACAAATAATAAGTTTTTAAAATTTTTCATTATTTAGTTTTGTGTTTTGAATGTTCTGCAAAATTGAAGTTTTTGTATGGTTGACATGTTAATTTAATGTTAAGTTTTAACAAGAAATTAAGACATTCAAATTCAATAAAATAAAGGTTGATAAACTCGTAATGACTATTTTACTCAAAATTAACTTGATTAATACAAAGTTAAATTTTTAATATTTAAACATTTAATTAATTGCCTTTTGCATTTCATAATTTTTTAACAAGCTCCTTGCCTAATTCCACTTCAAATTGATCAAAGCAATACCTATTTTTTAAAATACCTTGCGTAAAAATTTTATGTTCATATAAACCGACTATCTCGCCTAAAGACTTTGGCGTTGGCTTATCAAAAAAAATGACGTTGCTAGGTCTATTAACCTCAAAAACTTTAAAAGTTAATAAGGTTGCCATTTTATCTTCATCAATAGCAAATTTTAATTCTAAATGTACTTCATCTTTTGTTTTTATAACGGTGAATGCATTTGTAATTAATAATTTAAACCAAAGAAACATAAAACACCAAACTACCTTTATTAACAATTGTACATGGTTAACTATTAGCGTAAATAAACCAATACATTCATCTTTGTCTGTAAATTATTTCTTTGAGTTATACCAAAATTAGCATTTACTAAAGCAAAATAGCAAGCACTAAATATGCTCAATACGAATGGATGTCTTTCATCATAATAGTTGATTTTTTACATCTAGCAAAGTTCCTGATTTTTACGTACAAAAAAACCACCTCTTCCGAAACTTCGGAAAAGATGGTTGGATTATAATCTTAAGACCTTTAAAATTTTAAATTATACTGTATTGTACATAAAATTTAATAGCCTAAAATTTAGGATTAGTGTTTTTAGAAAGAATATTTAACACCAGCTTGAAATCTCCAAGTTTGGTTAAAGTTAAAATCATAGTCAAATGTATCAGTTATAAATTCACCCCCAACTTTAGTAAAAGAAAAAGTAGGTTCATTATTAGTGTCTACACCTTCATATCGTAAAATTTGTCCTCTATCTGATACTCTGTTACTTTGAGTAACACCCCATGTAGAATTTAAAAGGTTACCCACATTAATAATATCAAAACTAAATTGTAAAGTATTTTTGGTTTCACCTGCTTTGATATAATATTCGCGTAGTATTCTTAAGTCAAAATTATGAACCCATGGTGCAGCAGCTTCATTCGCTCCTGCATATTTACCTTTGTTAGCTTTTAAGTAGCTGTCTTGTTCCATAAAATTAAAGAAGGCGTCTTCGTCAGCTGGTGATATAAAATTAATATCTCCTCTTCCCGAAGGAATATATATTAAATCTGTAAAAATACCGTCATTGTTCATATCATTAGAATAGGTATAGCTATACGTATAAGCAGCCGAACCTGAATAAAATACGTTGATTAAAGTAGATGATTTTAAGTTTTCTGTTGCCCAAGGAATTTTATAAGAAACCGACCCAATTACTTTACTTGGTACCACAAATTGCGAACGTTCTAAGTTTGGTAAGTGTGGTCCGTTTATTGAAACGAGTCCATTATATGCAGAACGTGCACTACTACCTGGCATCCCAGAAATTTCTTGTGATTCGGTATAGGTATATGCAGCTAATAATTTTAAATCTTTTATTGGCTCTGCATTTACAGTGATGTTACCGATTGCTCCCCAACCTTCATTATTATTAGAAAGCACAAAAGCATCTCTAGACGTGTAAGCGATATCATCTTCATCTGGATAAATATATCTATTATCAGGACCAGAAAAACGTTCCCAAGTTTCATCAGGTTGTTGTAAGTTGTAATTTTTAAGCATTACACCGTTAATATTTCTTGTAGCAATTCCTTCTACAGTCACAAAGAATGGAAAAGAAACTGGAATTTGATAATCTAAAGCTAAAGATGATTTCCATACTTGTGGCATTTTAAAATTAGGATCTACAGAATTTATATCACGTGGTAAAACACCATCTTCTGGAGTTATTGTGTTCGGTAATCCTAATCGTTGAATCATTTCATCTACATCTGTAATGATGGGTCCCGCTAAACCTTCTAAAGCTGGATCTGCCGATCTTACAGAACCATCTCCATTATATCTAGTAACAGCAGCATAACTACCCTGTACCATTCCTGAAGCGGTTGGCATATTTGTAAAAAACACTAATGGTAATCTTCCTGTAAAGACCCCTGTTCCACCACGTAATTTCATAGACTTATCTCCTTTTACATCCCATGCAAAACCAACTCTTGGTGAAAATAAAACATTTGCTGCTGGAAATTTACCTACATCAATTTTATTACCTCCAAAATCGAGGTCAGAAATTGCGTTGTTTCCAATAAGATTATCGTCGTACCTTAAATAATCGGCACGAATACCATAAGATAATTTAAAGTTTTCATTTATATCCCAATCGTCTTGCGCATACACACCTAACTGATTAAAAGCAACTTCGGCAGTAGGGTTTTGTTCGCCATCATAACCATAAGTTAACGCAAAATCTCGTGGTGCAGCTTGGTTCAAAAAATCATCTATACTTGCGTATCTATAATAACCTCTTCCATTACGCATAAATGAGTTATTCGCTAATTGGCGCTCGAAACTTACACCTGCAACAATTTTATGATTATTTGAATAATACGTTAAATTATTAAAAAGTGTTAAAGTATTGTTATTTACGGCATTGTTCCATGTAAATAATTCATAACCTGCAGATATGTAAGGTTCTAAAATTTGATTTCCGGCTGGAGTAACACCATTCATGATATCTATAAAAGGGAACGGAGAAGACGTAGAGCCACGTGAATCTTTAATTTGAGAATACGTAGCAAGAAACTGATTAGAAAGCTTATCAGAAAATCTACTATTCAAATCGAATGATACTGTATTCACAATATTATCTGATGAATAAATAGAATTAGAAAAAGCCATAGAATTTTCTGAAATACGATTCATACTACGGTTACGGAAACCGGCGTCATTTGAATTCCCATTTGTAGGATTCCAACCTTGATTTTTGGTGTGATTGTAACGCACACTTAATTTGTGTGCATCATTGATGTTCCAATCTAAACGAACTAAAAGTTTTCTGTTTGTTTCATCACCAGGAAAATCAGTATAAGAACCTGTTTCATAACCATAGTTATCTTTTAAATGGGTTCTAACTCTATCCATATCTGCTATACTTGCTCTTGATTGTAACAAATCTAAGTTAGCAACTCCATCTTCAGACGCTCTCCAAAGAACAACCTGATTTGGTCGATCGATAGCCTCTGCATTTAAGAAAAAGAATAATTTATCTTTAATAATCGGACCTCCAAGAGTCATACCATAGGTTGTAGTAGATTCTTCTGGACGTACTCCAAAATCTACATCATCCACTCTATTACCACGCATATCTTGGTTGGTAAAATAAGTATATGCAGAACCTTTAAATTTATTATTTCCAGACTTCGTAATTGCGTTGATACCTCCTCCAATAAAATTTGTTTGGCGAACATCAAAAGGAGCAATTACTACTTGTATTTCTTCAATGGCGTCTATTGAGATAGGACTTCCGCCACCAGGTAAGCTAGAGCTTAATCCGAAGTTATTGTTAAAATTAGCACCATCTACGGTAAAGTTGGTAGATCTTCCATCGCCACCTGCAATGCTCATACCGTTTGCATAAGGTGAAAGACGAGCAATATCAGTAATACTTCTACTGACTGTTGGCATAATTGTTAAATCTGCATTAGAAATATTTGTTGTAGCACCTGTTTTATCTGCTGAAAATTTTGATCTTTTTGAAGAAATGACAATCTCATCTAAAGAAACATTTTCTTCTGTTAAAACTACATCATGAACATAAGAAGCCCCTAAATTGATCATAATATTATACGTAACGTTTTCTCCATAACCAAGAAAAGATACTTTTACACTATAAGGTCCTCCAACACGCATACCGGGTAAATTGTAACGACCCTCTTCATTTGTTGTAGTACCATAGTTTGTTCCTGAAGGTGTATGAGTAGCTACTACTGATGCTCCCATAACAGTTCCTAAATCATCTGTAACTCGCCCATTCATACTAGATGAAGTTATTTGCGCCGTAATTACAGTAGACAGTAATAACGCTAATGGTAAAAATAAAAATTGAATGATTTTTTTCATGGTATTTTTCATTATTTCATTTTATGTTTTTAAATGTTATGCAAAATTGGAACTTTTGCGCGATTGGTATGTTAAGTTAATGTTAAGTTTTAACAATAAATTAAGACATTTAAATTCAATAAAATATAAATAACAAATTGTTAATGAGTGTTTTAAAATACATTATCTTGGTTCATAAAAAAGGAATAAAAAGTTAAAATATTAATTTTCCTTAAATTTTTATGCTATTTTTATTAAAAGCCCTAAGCATTTAGTAATTTTTTAGCAAGCTCCTTCCCTAATTCTACTCCAAATTGATCATAGCTATAAATATTCCATAAAATACCTTGGGTAAAAATTTTGTGTTCATACATAGCGACTAATTTTCCTAAAGACCTTGGCGTTAACTTATCAAAAAGAATGGCGTTGCTAGGTCTATTACCTTCAAAGACTTTAAAAGGTAATAGTGTTGCAATTTTATCTTCATCTCCAGAAAATTTTAGTTCTAAATGTACTTCCTCTTTCGTTTTACCAAAAGCTAAAGCCTCCATTTGACCATAATAATTTGCCATTAATTTTTTGTGATGATCTGTTAAACCGTATAAAGATTCTTTGTAGCCAATAAAATCTGCAGGAATTAACTTTGTTCCTTGATGCACCAATTGCATAAAAGCATGCTGCATATTAGTACCTGTGCTTCCCCAAACAATAGTCCCTGTTTGATAGTTTACTTTATCGCCATTTCTATCAACACCTTTTCCATTACTCTCCATAATTGCCTGTTGCAAATAATCTGGAAGTTTCTTTAAATATTGTGAGTACGGTAAAACTGCTTCTGTTTCTGCTAAATAGAAATTGTTATACCAAATACTTAACAAAGCTAAAATTACAGGAATATTTTTTTCGAATGGTGTATCTCTATAATGAATATCCATTTCCTCTGCACCGTTTAAAAGTGCCTTATAATGATCAAAACCTACTGCTAAACTAATAGATAAACCAACTCCAGACCATAAAGAAAAACGACCCCCAACCCAATTCCACATCGTGAAAACGTTCTTTTTATCAATCCCAAAATCATCAACTAACTTTAAATTTGTAGAAACCGCAACAAAATGTTTTGGAATATCAAAGATAGTGGCTGATTTTAAGAACCAATTTTTTAGCGTTTCTGCATTTGTAATTGTTTCTTGCGTTGTAAATGTTTTTGATACAATGACAAATAAGGTAGTTTCTGGATTTAGTTTTTTCATCACCTCTGAAACATGATCACCATCAATATTAGAAACGAAATGTGTTGTTAATTGATTTTTATAAAATTGCAAAGATTCAACAATCATATCTGGTCCTAAATCAGAACCGCCAATACCAATATTCACAATATCTGTAATAGATTTACCTGTATACCCTTTCCATTTGCC
Source organism: Polaribacter sp. IC066 (assembly GCF_007997085.1). Lineage (GTDB taxonomy): Bacteria > Bacteroidota > Bacteroidia > Flavobacteriales > Flavobacteriaceae > Polaribacter. The sequence continues at coordinate 52,013 of NZ_VORR01000012.1, read as the reverse complement.
GGAAATTACTTTATTAGAAAAACTTTTTATCTTTCTTAAAGCTGCTTGTATTTGTGGCTTCACATTTTTGCCATCTACTAAAACAGGATCATCCGAAGTACTTCTTAATGCGGTATGTAAAACTTCTCTGCCCTCTGTTACGTTAATTACTGCTCCAGAATATTGCTTTTCAATAGCATCTTTTAAGTCAACCTCATTTGCTAAATCAACTAATAAATTAATGGTTTCTTTTGTAATTCTGTTTTTTGAAAAATCTACTAGCAAATCTTCAAACTCTAAAGAAAACTCTTCTTTTCTCTGTTCATCTTTGTACAAATCTTTGATATTGATATTTTTAATATCATTAAAATGATTTGTTAATGCTGTCCATGCATTTGTTGAAGTCGGGTTGATGTTTTTTAAAGCCATTTTTTAATTTTGTGCGATTGTTTCTGTAACAATTTCTGGTTTTTTTACTGGTATTTTTTTATAATCCAGCTGATATTTTAAAGGTTTGATGAAATCAAAAAATACTGGTTTCACGTGTTTCTCCATCGGTTTTGCATCTGGCAATTTCTCTTTTAAAGGATCTACTTGTTTGCCATATTTACAGAAACGATAACAAACATGTGGTCCACCTGTATTGCCGGTCATACCAACCCAGCCAATGACATCTCCTTGTTTTACAAAATCTCCTCTTTTAACTTTACGTCTCTTCATGTGCAAATACTGCGTAGAATAGGTGCTATTGTGTTTTATTTTTACGTAATTACCGTTACCACCTCTTCTTTCAGATTCTGAAACAGTACCATTTGCTGTGGCTATAATTGGTGTATTAATTCTAGCAGCGAAGTCTGTGCCTCTATGAGGTCTAACTCTATTGCCATAATACGCTATTTTTCTTTTTAAATTGTACCTAGAAGATATTCTGTATTGAAATTTAATAGGTGCTTTTAAAAATTGACTTCGCAGCATTTTTGCATTTTCATCATAATATTCATGAATATTTAAAATGGAATCTGCCAAAAAACGAAATGCGTATAAATCTTTTCCTCGGTGTTTAAAAACTGCTGATTTCACCTTACCATATCCAGCAAAAGTAGAATCATCGATAAACTTTTCTTCGTAGACAAATTTAAAAGAATCTCCTTTTTGAAGTTTATAAAAATCTAAAGTCCAAGCATACATATCTGCAATTGTCCATGTTAAATTTGTATTCAACCCCAAACTATCCATCGTAGCAGAAAGGCTTGTTAAAATAACACCTTCTACTTCTTTTTCAATAATTTTAATTGGTTTTTTATAACGTGTTGCCGTGATTATAGAATCTTTAAAATCTACAATTGTGGCACTTATTTTATCATGCTTATAGATAAAAACCTGTGCTTTCTTCGTAGAATCTTTGCTTGCTAATATGGTATAAGGCTTTCCGGCTCTTACACGTCTAACATCAAAAGTATCTTTAACAGTAATGGCAATCTGATTTATTTTAGGATATAAAACATGGTGCCTGTCTAAAATTACTCCAAAACTTTCTCCATTTTTAATGGTGTCGTGAATTACTCTATAATCATCAATTTTATAACCAAACCTTATTTCTGGTATTTTTTCAATAATTACCGGCGGCAAAATTGGTTTTTTTTCTTCTTTTTTACAGGATAAAAAGGAGAGCGTAAAAGCGAATAAAATTAAAATTTTTTTCAAGAAGTTGTTACTTTTGGATCGATTTTCAAAAGTACAAATAAAATTGATTTATTTTAAACCTAATAAGAGAAGTTCATAAAAAGGTTTCGTTAAAGTTTTCTAAAGTTCACCAAAAGGATTTGCCAAACCTTTATAGGCCTCTAGCTCTGCTCTTAAAGAGCCTACTGCTAGAGAAGCAGTCATTTTAATCGGAATTTTGTTAGCGTCATCGGTAATCCATATTTTAACACTTTCTTCTGCCTCAAAAATTCTACCTGACTGCACCAAAGGGATAAATACCAAAGAGTTAACCTTACCAAATTTTGTTTTTAAAACTTCTCTTCCTAAAAACAGCAATTTAAATGGATATACTTGCGAATCTAAAAACATATCTAATTTAATTTCATCTCCCTTTTTTAGCCCTTTTGTATCTACCGTTCTTAAGTAATAGAAAGAGGAAAGCATGTCTTGCACATTGTTAAAAGCGATAGAAGTGTCTTGTTGCGTAGTAAAATCTTGTACATACGCTGTTTTAGCCTTGTAGTTGAAAGAGGTAATTCTATGTTTTAGATAACCACCTTCATCAATTTTTCTCTTAAACAAATACGGCTTAATAGTATCTTTATCAAAATAAGACTCATAAACGTCATCGACCTCAAAAAACCATTTTATCATGCCAGAAGTCCAACCAGTTCCTATGGTATGAAAAACTTTTTTGCCGTTTAACGCGGTCTCTTTTACTTCTAAAACTGCTGTACCGGCTCTTAAAAAGCCACTGTAGCTCATCTTAAAACGAAGAGATTCTCCTCCTTTAAAGGCATCTTTTTTATCTTGACTAAAAGTCAGCGTTAAAAAAAATAAGGAATAAAATAATAGGACGAGTTTTTTCATAAAAATCAAACTTATAAAAAAGTATTGACAATTACCGTTCCGAAAACAAAAAAAAGTACTTTGAAGCGTTATGTAAACTACTTTTTAACGATTAATTTAGGTTTTGCAACCTACATTAGTAAAATATAATTTTTAAATGAGTGCTATTTATACTTATTTGCTACCAAAATGAGTGCTTTTAAAAGCTCCCCCAATTTTTTAACTCTTCTTCACTCCATAAATAGGGATAAAAAATTCTTCGTTGAAATTTTGGATGCATGTATTTACGCCAACTAGTGCCCCCGGTAGCTTCTAAATCTTTCTCTTTTCCGCCTAAATACTTACCGGCCGCATTGTAATGCGCCATGACCCATTTTACATTTACCGTATAATCATAATGGCGCATTGCCTTTATTAAATCTTCATTTTCTTGAACTTCTCTAGGCAGTTGTTTAAATTTTAAAGACAAATTAATATCCTCATAATCTTCCATAAAGTCAATAAATATGCCCATGTATTTTTCTTCGAAAAGATTTAATAGCGTAGATTTTTGACCCGTAGTATAATTTTTACCTGCGGCTTGCCAGTACAAATGGTTGTATGCGTTCTTAAAAGAAGAGTTTCTATCGATATCCTCTCTAAAACGAGCATCAATTAAATTGATTAACTCTGTAGATGCAAATTCAATTTTACGGTATTGCGCCGACTGAAAACCACTTGCAGGTGTTAAGGTGTTTCTAAATTTTAAATATTGCTCTTTCTCCATTCCGTCTGCCATTACATTAAAAGAATTGCACAGCATATCAAAATACCGACTAACTCTTCCTAAATGCAAAGAAAATTTATCCGCAGAAACCTCTGTTGTTTTGGCAACTTGATCTATTTCCCATAAAATCATTTTAAAAAGTAATTCATTTACCTGATGATACATGATAAAAACCATTTCATCGGGTTGTGTAGTTCTTGGAATTTGCAGACCTAAAAGTGCATCTGTCTGAATATAATCCCAATACGTAATTGGTGTACTCCACAACAACCCCTCTAACATGGCATCTACAGGAACGCCTAGTTTATCGTACTTTTCTTCTATTGCTTTTAAAATTTCTTCTCTTTCCATTTTTGCTTTAAGATTCAAGGTAATTAGCGCCAAGAAACAAGGTGAATTTTAGGTTTTCGACATTGAGTGCAATTTACCACAAAAATTAAGATTTATAGAATTAGAAGCCCCTTCAATACGTCTGGTATCTGTAAATCTTACTTATATTTTAGCGGATACCTAGCATAACATTTGAAGTAAAACTAAAACTCGATATAAAACTAAAATAGCACACATAAGAATCCTTCAAATTGAATTTCTTCTCTTTGTATTTTTTTTGATTCGAGATAAACTTTAGAATCAAGATGATTCGAGCCAAGAACCAAGATAGCGTCAAAACCAAGATAAATTGTAAGTTTTCTATGCTGCTTAAAATGAACTATTCAAATTTAGATTTATAGAATTAGAAATCCATTCAATGTATTTTGATGTTTGATTCTTTAATCCTTGTAATTTTTAATTTACGATTATGGATGCTATGAGTAATAAAGCGAATACTATTAAAATAGCGTATATGAGTAATCTTAAAATAGGCTTTTCTTGTGTGCGTTTTTCAATTAAATATATATATTTTCTTAATTGATTTTTCATTTTAATTGTTATTCATAAGCCATTGCGAGCTACGAAGCAATCTGTTGGTTCATTCAAAGATTGCTTCGTGCCTTGCAATGACGCGTATTTCATTGTGAACTGATACTGAAAACTGTCTCCTAAATTATAGCGTTCCTCTCTTCGCCTGCTCTCTTTCTATAGATTCAAACAATGCTTTAAAGTTTCCTGCGCCAAAACCTTTTGCGCCCATTCTTTGAATTACTTCAAAAAATAAGGTTGGTCTGTCTTCGATTGGTTTCGTGAAAATTTGTAATAAATAACCCTCTTCATCAGCATCTATCATGATTCCTAAACCCCTTAATTTTTCGATATCTTCAGCTAATTCGTGACTAAATTCTTTTAATCTTGCAGGTACCGAGTTATAATATTCTTCTGGCGGTGTCGATAAAAATTCGATTCCGTTTGCTTTTAATTGAGAAACTGTTTTAATAATATCATCTGTTGCTACTGCAATGTGTTGCACTCCAGAACCTTCATAAAAATCTAAATACTCTTCTATTTGAGAACGTTTTTTTCCTTCTGCTGGTTCGTTTATCGGAAACTTGATACGGCCGTTTCCATTCGACATTACTTTACTCATTAATGCAGAATATTCGGTGTGAATTTGCTTATCATCAAAAGACAAAAAGTTAACAAAACCCATTACATCTTCATAAAATTTTACCCAAGTATTCATTTGATTCCAACCAACATTACCAACCATATGATCGATGTATTTTAAACCTGCACTTGGCGGATTGTAATCTGATTCCCATTTTTGAAAACCCGGTAAAAATGTTCCGTTATAATTTTTACGCTCTACAAACATATGCACCGTTTCTCCGTACGTATAGATTCCTGCTCTCACAACTTCGCCATGTTCGTCTGATTCTACAACCGGCTCCATGTACGATTTTGCCCCACGTTTTGTCGTTTCTTCATAGGCTTGTCTTGCATCTTCTACCCAAAGCGCAATCACTTTTACGCCATCACCATGTTTTACAATATGATTGTTTATTTCTGACTTACTATTTAGCGGAGTTGTTAAGATAATTTTAATTTTATCTTGTGTTAACACATAACTCACGGAGTCTTTAGAACCTGTTTCTAATCCGCGGTAAGCATACGACTGAAAACCAAATGCTGTTTTGTAAAAATGTGCAGCTTGTTTGGCGTTACCCACATAAAATTCTACATAATCTGTTCCTAAAAGGGGAAGAAAATCTTGTGCTCCTTCAAATATTTTTTCTAAACTGTAATTTACTGATTCTATTTTTTTATCCATCTTTTGATGATTTTGCAGATCTCACAGGTTTTAAAAACCTGTGAGATCTTTGTGTTTCTAAATTAACTATTTCTCTATTATAAACGATGTATGATCAAACAAGTTTGGTCCTGATTGAAACCTTTCGACTTCGCTCAAAACAGGCTCTATACTTTTTTGTTTTTCACAAAAAAGATATAGTGAAAAGCAGGACATAACTTCAAATAATTATTATTTTAATAAGCTATGTAAACAAAACGATTCCAGCCGAGTTTCCCTTCCCTTCGGGAAGACTAGGATTGGCTTAACCACGATTTATAATACTCTTCATCGGCAATTTTCATAGCTTCTTCTGTAACCTGTAAAGGTTTAAAAGTATCTACCATGACTGCCAATTCTTCGGTTTTTATTTTACCAATACTGCGCTCTGCAGCTCCGGGGTGCGGCCCATGAGGAATACCTGACGGATGCAAAGAAATATGACCTTGATCAATATCGTTTCTGCTCATAAAATCGCCATCGACATAATAAATTACTTCGTCTGAATCGATATTACTATGATTGTATGGTGCAGGGATTGAATCTGGATGGTAGTCATACATACGCGGCACAAAACTACAGATCACAAACGCATTGGTTTCAAACGTTTGATGCACAGGTGGCGGTTGATGAATTCTGCCCGTTATAGGTTCAAAATCATGAATTGAAAATGCATACGGAAAATTATATCCGTCATAACCAACCACATCAAAAGGATGTGAAGCATAAGTCATTTCTATAATTTCGCCTTGTTTTTTTACTTTGATTAAAAAATCGCCTAACTCGTTATAGGTTTCTAATTCGTGCGGTCTTCTTAAATCTCTTTCGCAAAAAGGCGAATGCTCTAACAATTGACCAAAATAGTTTCGATACCGTTTTGGTGTATAAATTGGCGAATACGATTCTACAATAAAAAGTCTGTTATTCTCGTCATCAAAATCTAACTTGTAAATAACGCCTCTCGGAATTACTAAATAATCGCCGTATTTGAAATCGATGTTTCCTAAATGTGTTCTTAACTTACCGGTTCCTTTATGAATAAATATAACTTCGTCGGCATCTGTATTTTTATAAAAATATGCTGTGGTAGATTTTTTTGGAGCTGATAAAATAATGTTACAATCGGTATTTGTCAACACAATTTTTCTGCTTTCTAAATAATCGTTTTCAGGCGGAACTTGAAATCCGATAAATTTATACGATTGAATATTATTAGCTTTCGCAATAACTGGTTTTACAGAATATTGCTTTCCAATATGTTTAACCATGGTTGGTCTGTGCTCGTGGTAAGAGTTGGTAGACATTCCGTCGAAACCAATAGTACCAAAAAGTTGCTCGGAATATAAAGTTCCGTCTTTCTTACGAAATTGCGTGTGTCTTTTGGGTGGAATTTTCCCTAATTTATGATAGAAAGGCATAATGAAAATGTTTAATTGTTAAACTGTTTAATCGTTTAATTTTGATGAAATCCCTACCTTAACTTTATTTAAAAGTTAGATAAAATAGTAGCCAAAGAAATTATTCTGGATTTCTTTTTATCAAAAATTTTAATTGAATTAATAATTCTTCAAACATTTCAATCGATTTAGTGACTTGCACAAATATAAGAAAAGAGAATTTATATAACTAGAAAGTAACAAAAAACCCGAAACATTAATGTTTCGGGTTTTTATATACGTGTTTCTACTTTTATTCAGTTGGCAAGCGCTCATCGACCATTTTTGCTGGCATATCTGCCATTAAATCAAAAATATCTAAAATACTTCTTACGGCATCTTCTTCTTCTAATTGTTCAGAAACAAACCACTGTAAGAAAACTTCAGATGCAAAATCGTCTACACTTCTTGCTTTTTTAAAGCACTTATACACAGATTGTGTTACTTTAATTTCTTGATCTAAAGATTTTTCGTACGTTTCTCTTAATTCTTCAAAATCATGATTAACTGCTGCAACTGCAGGAGATAAAGCTGCGCCACCTGCGTTATTTATAAACTCGAAAATTTTCATTCCGTGCTCTCTTTCTTCTTGTGATTGTTTGTAAAAAAAAGCTTTACTGTTTACAAGCCCACGCTGATCGCACCAAGATGCCATTGCTAAATAAGAGGCAGATGCGTGCATTTCTAATGCTATTTGTTCGTTTAAAACATCCATTACTTCTGGATGAATTGTCATTTGTCTTCTTATTGCTACTTTCATATCTAAACCTGTTTGAAACAAAGGTACGTCAAAAAGGAGTTGATTTTAAGCAGGTAAAAAATTTAAAAGCAATCTAAATAAAGATAACAGGTTTTTAAAAATCAGAAAAACAATAGGCTAATTCTTCTTTTAAATCTAATAACTTCGGAATATCTAGAAATACTAAATGCTTTTTATCTGCAATAAATAACAATACAAAATTTTCATTTTGAATAATGTCTTCTATACCTTGTGCAGATGTAAATAGATTTATTTTATTTCTTAATTGAAGTACTTGCGGAAAAGTGAGTGTCATTATTTTTTCGTCTATCTTTAGTTGATAGTTACAAAACGTAATTTTTGTAAGCTGAATATTGAAAGTTACATCACTTAATAGTTCCATGCTGCAAATATAATTATTATTTAGAATAAATAAAGATAATATTTGAGAAAAATAAATTCATCTCAATAAATTCTTTCAAATGAAATGATTTACGCCTAACAACTGATAAAGTGGTATAAAAATCACCCAAAAAACCAAAACAAATACAAATAATTTCGTAAAGGTTGATGCTGATTTTTTGGTATTTATAAAATTTGCTTCTAAATTATTAGATTGTAATAAAACATCTTTTGATTGATACAATGGTTTGTCTAATGCTGATTTAGAGTTTTTGTTTTCTGGGATTTGGCTATAATATAAAAGTAGCACTGAAATAACTATACATGAGCCTAAGGCAAATAGTAAAATATCATAGCCCGATAAAAGCTCATCATAAAAACTGGGTGTTGCATTAAAAGCGAGCATAGTTTTATATTTTCATCTAAAATACAACTTAAAATTAAAATCTTAACAAGCCCTCACAGGTTTTAAAAACCTGTGAGGGCTGTAATTTCTTACTCAATCTTTTTAATAACTGCTTTTGGCGCTTCTTTTCTTGTACCGTCAAAACCATCTACACCACCAACGGTAGTGTACTTCATTACATATTTTTTATCAGGAAAAATACGTTGATAAGCACTTTGACACATTAAGGTTGCTTCATGAAAACCACAAAGAATTAACTTTAATTTACCGGGATAGGTATTTACATCTCCAATAGCATAAATTCCAGGAATATTGGTTTGATAATCTAATGCGTTATTTACTTTAATGGCGTTTTTCTCGATTTCTAATCCCCAATCACCAATAGGTCCTAATTTTGGTGATAAACCAAAAAGCGGAATAAAATGATCGGTTTCAATAGTAAAAGGTTCTCCTCCGTTTTGAACTACAGAAACTCCTGTAACTTTATCTGTTCCGACAATTCCTTTTACCTCTGCGGGTGTTATCATGGTAATTTTACCCGAATCTTTTAATTCCTGAACTTTATCTACAGAATCTAAAGCGCCTCTAAATTCGTTTCTTCTATGAATTAATGTTACCGATGCCGCAACATCTGTTAAAAATATAGCCCAATCTAAAGCAGAATCTCCACCACCAGAAATTACTACTTTTTTATCTCTATAAAATTCTGGATCACGAATAATATATTCTACCCCTTTATCTTCAAAATCTATAATGTTTGGAATTGGTGGTTTTCTTGGCTCAAAAGACCCTAAACCGCCTGCAATAGCAACTATTTTTGCTTGATGCTTTGTGCCTTTATTGGTCGTAACGATAAAAGATTCATCTTCTTGTTTTTCGATGGTTTCTGCACGTTCTCCTAACGTAAAACCGGGTTCGAATTGTTTAGATTGTTCTAATAATTTCTCTGTTAAATCTCCTGCTAAAATTTCTGGATATGCAGGAATATCATAAATAGGTTTCTTCGGATAAATTTCTGAACATTGGCCGCCAGCTTGTGGCAAAGCATCTATTAAATGACAACGCAGTTTTAACAACCCTGCTTCAAAAACGGTAAATAATCCTGTTGGACCAGCACCAATAATTAAGATATCTGTTGTAATCATTTCTATTTTCTTTACTTCGTTATTGCGAGGAACGCAACAATCTATTTATTTAGATGAGATTGCTTCGTTCCTCGCAAAGACGTTACTTTAAAAAATTTATTGAACTTTAAAATTCTTTTTTCATTCTGGTGAACGTGTTAGGGATTGAAGTGACATCCTTTTTTGTTTTTTCAAAAAAGATATAACGGAAAGCCCGACCACGCTTTTTTTGCGTGGGAACGCCCAAAAATATATTTTTATAAAGGTTTAAAAGCTGATTTTTATCAGTTTATGCCACGTTTATAACTTCTTCTATTTGTGGTGCGTATTTTTTAATAGTGGCTTCAACGCCATTTTTTAAGGTCATTTGATTCACGGAACAACCTGTGCAAGCGCCTTCTAATTGTACTTTTACAATAAAATTCTCTATAGAAAGTAACTTAATGTTGCCACCATCACTCATTAAAAAAGGACGAATTTCTTCTAACGCTTTCTCTACATTATCATGTGTTTCTTGTGCTGTCATATCTTAAGGCCCCTCTTAATCTCCCTCGAGGGGAGAAACTCAAAACGGGTATTTTGCGTTTTTATTTATATTTCAAAAGTATGATAATACTTTCTCATTTTTTCCCACAACACTTTCCTTCCATTTGGGAAGAAAAATCTGAACTATTTCTTTTTTACCGCACTACAACCACTCATTGTAGTAATTCTTACCACTTCTGTTGGTGGTAAATTTTCATTTCTTATTAATAATTGAGATAGCATCTCTTTGGTAATTTGATTAAAAGATTCTTCTAAAACAGTACCATTTTGCAATGCTACAGGATGCCCAACATCACCAGATTCTCGAATACTTTGTACTAACGGAATTTCACCTAAAAATTTAGTGTCTATATCGTTTGCCAAGTTTTTAGCGCCGTCTTTACCAAAAATATAATACTTATTATCTGGCAATTCTTCTGGAGTAAAATAGGCCATGTTTTCTATAATTCCTAAAACGGGAACTTTAATGCTTTCTTGTTGAAACATTGCAACTCCTTTTTTAGCATCTGCCAATGCAATATTTTGTGGCGTACTTACCACAACCGCACCATTAATTGGCAAGGCTTGTACAATTGATAAATGCACATCGCCGGTTCCTGGAGGTAAATCTATCAAAAGAAAATCTAACTCGCCCCAATCTGCATCAAAAATTAATTGCTTTAATGCTTTAGATGCCATAGGTCCTCGCCAAATTACCGCTTGGTTTGGATCTGTAAAAAATCCTAAAGAAAGTAACTTAACACCGTAATTTTCTACGGGTTTCATTTTAGAACGACCATCTACATTTACAGAAAGTGGTTTTGCTTTTTCAACATCGAACATAATATGTTGTGATGGTCCGTAAATATCTGCGTCTAAAACACCCACACTAAAGCCCATTTTTGCCAATGAAACGGCTGTATTTGCTGTAATCGTAGATTTACCAACCCCCCCTTTACCTGATGCGATTGCAATGATATTTTTTATATTCGGAATTTCTTTTCCTCTTATTAAATTCGGATCTTCTTTTGCTGCTGGTTTCTCTACCTTTAAATTGATTTTAACATCAATATTTTTGTCGATATTGGTTTGAATTACTTTGGTAATTTCAGACTCAATCTTCTTTTTTGCTTGTAATGTAGGATTGCTGATGGTTACATCTACAATAACTTCATTACCAAAAGTAACTACGTTTGTAACGTTATTATTTTCTATTAAACTTTTCCCTTCTCCAGGCGCAGTAATAGTATCTAATACTTTGTATATGTCTTGTTTATTAAAACTCATAAATTGTATTTAAGATTATTTTTATTTAATCTAGACTACAAAGATACATTTTAGCAACAAGAAAATAAGGCGAATAAATTGTGATTATTTATAGATTGATAGTTGGAGTTTATAGAACCAATTATTTATGAAAAATTTAAGATTTTGAAGAAAAATTTGACAAATTTATCTCCACAATAATTTATTTATTTTTGTAATTATTTCCTGATTTTTAACTGCTAAAGAAATATTAGGATAATTCCTCTAAAGGATTCCAAAAAATATTTTCAAAATCTTGAATTTGATTTTCAACAACCACAACGCCTTCATTTTCTAATAATTGCTGCATTAAATTTGTACCCTTAAAATGATGTTTCCCTGTCAATAATCCTTTTCTATTAACCACTCTGTGTGCAGGCACTTCTTCTGTTTGATTGTGAGAATTATTCATTGCCCAACCTACCATTCTTGCAGATTTTGCTGCTCCTAAATACGTGGCTATTGACCCATAACTTGTAACTCTACCAAAAGGAATCTTGCGCGCAATGATGTATACTTTATCGAAAAAATTATCTGATTCTTTCATTTTGTGAAGGTAGTAGATATGATGGAATAAATTATTACGCAGAGATTCACGGAAGAAGCTCAAAGATTCACAAATAAAAAGTTAAATTTCTTATTTAGTTTGTTACACTTTAACCATTTTAGACAAAATTTAACCTAAAAAGTAGAACGTGTTCTTTTTTCATTCTGCAAATTAGTGGTTATGATAGAATAAATTATTACGCAGAGATTCACGGAGGAAACTCAAAGATTCACAAATAAAAAGTTAAATTTCTTATTTAGTTTGTTACACTTAACCATTTTAGACAAAATTTAACCTAAAAAACAGAACGTAGAATTCTTTCAGAATGACAAATTTTGTGGATAACGTTTTAAAAAAAAGATCTCCTAAAGAACTAATACTTTAAACGAAACTGAATATAGGTTATCGACTTATCGACCTCTAAATACTGATTTTCGTAAAATGTTTGTGTTTCTGTAACTTCTATTGGCGCACCTTCATTATGATATACATTATGATTTGCATACAAAATTTCATGCCCCTCACCTTGTAACAAGCCCAAAGTATAGCCATGCATAAACTCTGAATCTGTTTTTAAATTCATGATACCATCTTCTTTTAAAATATGATGATATTTCTTTAAAAAACTACCATTTGTCATTCTATGTTTTGTGCGCTGGTATTTTATTTGAGGATCTGGAAAAGTAATCCAGATTTCTGAAACTTCATTTTCTGCAAAAATAAAATCGACCAATTCAATTTGAGTTCTTACAAAAGCTACGTTCTCAAGGTTTTCTTCAATGGCAGTTTTTGCTCCACGCCAAAAACGAGCTCCTTTAATATCGATGCCAATATAATTTTTATTCGGGTTTTTTCTGGCTAAGGCTATTGTATACTCGCCTTTACCACAACCCAACTCAACAACAATAGGATTGTTGTTTTTAAAAAAAGAATGCCACTCGCCTTTTAAAGAAAAGTTAGTAACAACTTCTTCTCTAGTAGGTTGAACGACATTTTTAAACGCTTCATTTTCTGTGAAACGTTTTTGTTTATTTTTACTTCCCAAGATGTAGTTTTAAGCTCTGTCTTCTGTACCTTCTTTTGCAAACTTCTTTGATTCTTTCATCCAATAAGCAAAAAGAACAATAAGTATCAGTAAAAAACCAAAATTTGGTATGTTAGAAATCCACCAACCTAAATCTGCAGAAGCGATTTCTGTACGAACCCAATTAAAAGGTAGAAATAAAATATCAGTAAATAAACTACCAATCCATTTGAAAATATTGCCTGCTATCATAACTTAATTATCTTTACACTGCAAAAATAACAAAAGAATCAATGCTAGCCAATTTTTTAAACAAATCTAAACCGATTAACTTCATTACTTTACTGATTCTTTTCTTTGTTGCTTTGATAACAAACCTTTATTTTAGGCTTTTTACAGCTAGTTTTACTGGCAATCATCTTCTAGAAAGTGCCATTTTACTCGTTCTTTTTTTAGTGATTTTTTTCTTCTACAACTTTATCATCGGTAAAAACAAACTTACTTCAGACAATTCTTACGCCTATTTTTTCTTTACGCTGTTAGTAATGGTTTTTTTACCTGACTTTATAAACTATCAAACTTTACTATTAACTATTATTTACCTACTTTTTGTAAGAAAAATTTATAGTTTACGTTCAGAAAAAAAAGTACTAGAAAAATTGTTCGACAGTGGTTTTTGGCTTGGTGTTTTATGCCTATTAGAGCCTTTTTTTTGCATCTTCTTTTTACTCATTTATATGGCTAGTTATCTGCATAAAAAAATAACAGTCCACACAATTTTTGTTCCTATAGTTGGCTTTGCAGCACCATTATTTGTTTATTTTACCTACTTTTTTTGGTTTGATGCAACACAAGAGTTTACCAATCTTTTTAATTTTGAGCTTATTTTTGATATTCAATTATACACAAATACATCGTATTTTTGGTTAATTTGTAGTGTTTTATTTTTTACCGTTTTCGCTATATTTTTTAAATCGATAAAAGCGCTTTCGGTCAATAATACGTTTAGAAAAAGTTGGATTTTATTGATTGCAAATTTTATAATTCTTGTTTTTTTCTTACTTTTTCTACCTCAAAAAAATGGATCAGAACTTATTTTTATTCTGTTTCCTATTTCTATTATTTTGGCAAATGGCGTTGAACTCGTTCAGAAAAAAACACTTAAAAACATCATTTTATCTGTGAGTCTGATTGGCGGAATTATCATCAGTTTTTTCTTATAATTTTTGACCAAAAGCCAAATCTCCTGCATCTCCTAAACCCGGAATAATATAGCCTTTTTCGTTTAAAGAATCATCGATTGTGGCAATCCATAAATGCGTGTTTTCAGGAAAATGTTCAGCAACAAAATCTACACCTTCTTTTGCGCCAATTACAGCAAGAATATGGATTTCTTTTGGAGTTCCGTGTTTTTTAATAGCTTCATAAACAGCCACTAGACTTTGCCCAGTTGCCAACATTGGGTCTGCCAATAACAAGGTTTTGTTTTCAATTTCTGGTGATGCAAAATATTCTACAACAATTTCAAAATCGGCATCATTATTTGGGTGATGCCTGTATGCAGAAATAAAGGCATTTTCTGCTTTGTCAAAATAATTTAAAAGTCCTTGATGTAAAGGCAAACCTGCTCTTAAAATGGAACATAAAACCAAATTGTTAGAAGCTATTTCTATTTCTTTAGTCCCTAAAGGGGTTTTTACATCAACCTTATTATAAGTAAGTGTTTTGCTTAATTCGTAGCTTAAAATTTCTCCTATTCGTTCGATATTTCTTCTAAAACGTAAAGAATCTTTTTGAATGTTTTTATCTCTTATTTCTGATAAAAAAGTATTTAAAACTGAATTATTTTCTGCTATATGATGAATTGTCATTGTGTAAGAATTTTATCAAACTTACAAAAAAAGAAAACGCAATTTAAAAAGTACATTGCGTTTTAAGATTTAAAGTAATTTTTGTAGCTAAAAAATATACCCAAAACGTACAGAAAAATCTGGTGCAAAACCATTTGCAGTAGCTGTATTATTGGAGGCAAAAACGTAACCAAAACCAAGTCTTAAATCAAAATCGAAATTAGAGCCTAAATCTCTACGAATTCCCCAAGAAGGGATAATTCTAAAAATACTAGTGAGATCTGGATTTATAATATTTGCAATAACAAACAAATCAGGATTATAAGTTGTTTTTAAACTTAAATAATTAGCTGCATTATTTGAAAGCGATTTTCCTTTTTTATCTCTTTTCGAAAAATTATAATACCATCTTGGTTCTAAAGATAAAGAAGGAATCAAAATATATTGTGATTTTGGCGAATCGAAATCGCTATAAGAATAACCAGCATCCAAACCAATTTCTGTTTTTAAAGTGAATTCGTTATTTAATTTTGTTTCATTATAAACCCAAGCTCCAAATAAACCTGTTTGAAAACCATATATTGAGATTTCTACACTGTAGGTTTTTTCTTGAGAAAATGTTGAAAAAGAAAATAGAATTGTTGAAATAATTATATAAAATATTTTTTTCATAATTAATTTCTAAAATAATTTATAGGAGAATTTCAAACCAATTGCAGGAGACATTAAACCTCTATCTTCGTCTAATTTTCTTAAAGCACCTAAGCCAACATGAAAATTAAACAAC
Organism: Polaribacter sp. IC066; assembly: GCF_007997085.1. GTDB lineage: Bacteria > Bacteroidota > Bacteroidia > Flavobacteriales > Flavobacteriaceae > Polaribacter. The sequence continues at coordinate 36,346 of NZ_VORR01000012.1, read as the reverse complement.
CAATTATCGCCAAGCGAACGTTGCAAACCCCAATGTAACTCTGTTAGTAAACTATTTGTTAAGGGATCTAAACCTGAATTTTCCGTAAAACGCTTGCTAAAATATTTAGTTTGTAAACCAAAGTAATTACCAGAATTATTAATGTTATTTTTATTCTTTTTTGCTCTTTTTTTTCTATTGATGTAATATCTTAATTCTCCTTTAGAATAAAAAGACAAAGAACTATTTAATTCCCAAACATAACCATCTCCATCTTCTACACCTCCACCAACACCAGCACCTATATCTAAAAGCCAATTTTCACTTATTGGTAATTCATAAGAAGCACCAATTCCTAAAAAATTAAACTCAGCTTTAAATTGTTTCTGTAGGTTTTCTTCTTGGGAAAATAGACTTACGACAAAAAAATATATTAATAAACAAGCAACTTTTTTCATAAATGTAAAATTTAATATTTAACTTTAAATTTTGATCCACCCCAATTACCAAGATAATATGCACCTGATTCTAACTCAACATCTACAGAGCTAACAATATCTATTCTAAACTTGAATTTCAAACCAAAAATTTCTTTTGAACTACCAGTTGCGTGGTCTAATTTATATTTGTATAAGAAAGATAAATCGTCTAGTTTAAAATTTTGTGGAACATCAAAATCTCGAGAAGCTACTGCAAGATTTTGAACAGTAATTTTTTCACCAAATAAGCTATATGCAACAGGTTTTGCTTCCATAGTTTTTGGATCTGTATAAATAAAAACTATTGCACCCGTTTCTCCCTCATCTAATTTAATTTTTTTACCAGACAAAGCTTCATAAGAAAGTTTAATTATGTCATCATTGCTTAGTTTATATTCTAAAGACATAACATTTATTGTAATAGCTTTATCAATTTTTTTACCAAAAAAGTTTTCTAAATTAAAATCTATATCCACTAAAGGTTTATTTACTTTATTTGTTGGTATTATTAGATTTGGAATATTAGATGCTAATGAAAGTAAATTATCTGGATCTACTATATAATTTGTTATTAATTTAGTTTTAAAATCGTACTCATTAGAAATATAAATAGTGCTACTTTCTGGTTTAGATAAGAAAAATGTATATATTTTGTTAAATATTTCAACAACTTTACCCCAATCTATGGCAAAATCAAAACCTCTTTTTTCAGTTTTTGTATTTAAAATCACTTTTTTGTTTAGTAAATAAACTTTGTCTGCACCTCTATCAGCAAACCAACCAAATAAAGTTTTATCTTTAAATTTAGCTTGTGCATGCACGTCTTGAAAAAAGTAGAAATCTGCAGCTTCAAAAATAGTTCTTAACTTTTTATTACTTGTGAAAAAATATTATCTACCCAACCTGATTTACTATTTACACATTCGTTATAATTTGAGGTATTAGATATTGAGCCTGAATTACTAGAAGAACCTGGAGCACCGCCTGCGTTGCATCCATAAAACTCAGAAACTAGCTGAATTTCATCAGAAAAAACATTATCTGGATTACATTCGTCTACTTTTTCAATACTAAAATCTAATAAATTACTTTTATTCGGTACATACAAAGATAACTTAAAATTAGATTTTGCATAATTTTTAAAATTTGACTTATTCCCTATGTTAAGTATATTTCGGTCTTCAATGTGTGCAATAAATAAACCTTTTTTAGTGTATTTGTATATAGAATCTCCAACCTGTACCTCTCCATTAGAACTTAAAATGGAAGCGAAATTATCATTATTTATAACAATTTTCTCTTCATTTTCATTTTTCTGAAAATTTCCAGATAATAGTTTTTTCTTCTCTATATGCTGTTTAAAATTATCTATTTCTGCATTTGAAGCATTATAAACTAATTCCATAGGAAAAAAACCTTCCTTATAATAATTTTTAATTAAATTTATTTCATTCTCTTTACCATCCTTTATATTTTCATAAAGACTCTTTAATGTTGTGGATGAATTAATTTTTAAATTATTATTTTCAAAATCATAACTAATTTGTTCTTGCAAATTAGTTTTATTAGTATTTCTAAAATCTAAATCGTCTTTACTACAAGCAATTAATGCCATAAACAACAAACAACAAAGCTAATTTTATTCATATATTTTTTTTTACCAATTTACTAAATTTTTCATAGATCTTGACTTTTTTATAAATTTTAAACAAATTTCCGCCAGTCATCATATCATAAAATTATTTTTAAGAAAAACTAAAAATTTGTATATTGAATCATCATTAAATCGAAATATTAATTTTAAATCAAAAAAAGAAATGGGAATTTTTTCATTTATTAAAAATGCAGGCGCAAAGGTTTTCGGTATAGGAAAAACCACAGAAGAAGAAAATGCAGAAAAATCTGGACAATTAAGAGACGCAATTGCTTCTCATAATTTAGAAGTTGCAGATTTATCTATAGAAGTAGATGATGATGCTGTAAAACTTTGGGGAGAAGCTGTAGATTTAGCAACCAAAGAAAAGGCTGTACTTGTTGCAGGAAATACAAAAGGGATTGCTTCTGTTGAAGATAATTTAACAGTAAAAGAAGTTAAAGTTATTGAAGAAGCTGAAATGGCACAATTTCACACTGTAGAAAGTGGAGACACTTTAGGGAAAATAGCAAAAACATTTTATGGAAATGCTATGAAGTACCCAGTAATTTTTGAAGCAAACAAACCAATGTTAACGCATCCAGATAAGATTTATCCGGGTCAGGTTTTAAGAATACCACCTTTGGTGGACTAACCAAAAGCTAGACAACCAACCTAGTGAAGAGTTTCAATTAATTTTGGGACTCTTTTTTTGTTTTCAATCTAAAATAAAACCCCAACTTTGCAGATTAATTTTTAGAGTTTATTTGTAATGAATACAAGAACATTAGCCCTCATCGCTGTTTCTATAGCAACCCTAATTTACGGTTTAAATTATACCATTGCAAAAGAGGTAATGCCCTTATATGTGAAACCTTTCGGATTCATTTTAATTAGAGTTCTTGGTGCAACTGCTATTTTTTGGTTGGTTAGTTTGTTTATGAAATCAGAAAAAATTGACAAGGCCGATTTTAAGAAAATCTTTGTGGCAGCAATCTTTGGTGTGGCTTTAAATATGCTTTCATTTTTTAAAGGATTGAGTTTAACAACACCTATAAGTGCCTCTGTAATGATGGTAATGTCGCCAATTATGGTGCTTATCTTTTCGAGCATCTTAATTAGAAAACCAATTGGTAGGCAAAGAATTTTAGGCGTTTTTATAGGCTTAATAGGCACTGTTTTACTCATTACGTATGGTAGTTCTGCTACCGCAACATCAACCAATAGTAACTGGGGCAATTTTTTGGTGTTTATAAATGCAACTTCTTATGGTTTGTACTTAGTATTAGCAAAAGACTTAAGTAAAAAATACCATCCTATTACGTTTATCAAATGGTTTTATTTATTTGGGTTAATTTTAGTAACACCTTTTGGATTTGTTGAATTAACAGAAGTTGTTTGGCATAAAATACCCACAAACATTTATTGGAATATTGGTTTTGTAGTCATCTTTACAACCTGTATTACCTATCTTTTTAATTTATATGGTTTATCTAAATTAAAACCAACCACCGTAAGTGTTTTTATTTATTTACAACCCGTAATTGCGACTGTTTACGCCTTAATTGTTGGGAGTGATACTTTAAATATGGTAAAAGTTTTTGCTACTATTTTTATCTTTTTAGGCGTGTATCTTGTGACAAAACAGGTAGAAGAAAAGCAGAAAGTCCCCAAAGAATAGGTGTTCAAAAAATTTGAAATTACCAAAAATTCACCTTTCCCTAATTTCCGATATTTGAATAGCTAACAACACTAAAATCAACAAAATAAAAAGGTATATTTGCCCTTCATTTAAAACGAAATTTGTATGATTCAATCTATGACTGGTTACGGAAAATCTGTATTGCAGTTGCCAACAAAAAAAGTAACGATAGAAATAAAATCTTTAAATAGTAAAAATTTAGATTTGAATGTCAGAATTCCCTCTTATTATAAAGAAAAGGAATTAAATGTTCGCAAAAAGCTCGCAAATACCTTGGTGAGAGGAAAAGTAGATTTTTCTATTTTTGTAGAAATGACTGCGGATGAAACCTCTACAACCGTAAATCATGGCGTTGTAAAACAATACATTCAGCAATTAAGAAATGTTGTACAAACAGGAAGTTCTGATGATGTAGCGTTCTTAAAAATGGCTATTACGATGCCCGATGCTTTAAAAACGGAACGTGAAGAATTAGATGAAAATGAGTGGAGCCTCATTAACCAACATATTGATAAAGCACTCAAAGAGATTGTTCAGTATCGAGTTGATGAAGCAGCCTCTTTAGAAATCGATTTTAAAGAAAGAATTACCAACATTGAGAACTATTTAGAAGAAGTAAAAGCTTTAGATGCCGATAGAATTGAACACGTTAAAACGCGTTTAAAGAAAGCGATCGACGATTTAAAGGTAGATACTGATGAAAATAGATTTGAACAAGAGTTAATTTATTATTTAGAAAAATTAGATATTAACGAAGAAAAAGTACGCTTGGCAAACCATTTAGACTATTTTTTACAAACCTTAAAAACAGAAGATTCTAACGGAAAAAAATTAGGTTTTATAGTGCAAGAAATGGGTAGAGAAATAAATACTACAGGCTCTAAAGCCAATTATGCACCCATGCAAAAAGCAGTAATTCAGATGAAAAATGAATTAGAGCAAATTAAAGAGCAAATTTTAAATGTACTTTAAACACCGTTTAAAGTAAGCTGAACTTGATGCAGCTTCTGATTATAAATTAAAGATGCTGAATCAAGTTTAGCATAACAAAATTAAGTATGAAAGATAATTTTGTAGGAAAATTATTTGTGTTTTCAGCACCTTCTGGTTCTGGTAAAACAACGATTGTTCGCCATTTATTAAAACAAGAAAAATTTAATTTAGAATTCTCAATTTCAGCCACTTCTAGAGACCCAAGAGGTGATGAAAGAAATGGTATAGATTACTATTTTATATCACTAAAAGAATTTAAAAACCACATTAAAACTGATCATTTTTTAGAATGGGAAGAAGTTTACAGAGATAACTTTTACGGTACTTTAAAAACAGAGGTTGAACGAATTTGGGCGCAGAAAAAACACGTTATTTTTGATATTGACGTTGCAGGAGGTTTGCGAATTAAAAAGAAATTCCCGAATGAAACCTTGTCTGTTTTTGTAAAACCACCAAGTGTAGACGAGCTAAAAATAAGACTCAAAAAGCGCAAAACAGAAAGTGAAGAAAAAATAAATATGCGCATTGCAAAAGCTTCCATAGAATTAGCAACTGCGCCTCAATTTGATAAGATTATCAAAAACTACGATTTAGAAGTTGCTTTGAAAGAAGCAGAAAGTTTAATGAGTGATTTTTTGGAGTTGAAAGAATAGCGCTAAAAGAATATAGAAGAAAGAGAACCAAGAGACAAGGCAAAAAGAAAACAAGAGAAAAGAACAAAGGGAAATAGAACAAGAGAAGAGTTAGATGTCTTTTTTCTACACGCTATTTTCTAATATCTATTTAAAAAAATATGAGTAAAATTGGTTTATACTTTGGCACATTCAATCCAATTCATGTTGGGCATTTAATCATTGCTAATTACATGGTAGAGCATTCAGATTTAGATGAAATCTGGTTGGTGGTAACACCTCATAACCCGTTTAAAAAGAAAAGCTCGTTGCTAGATAATCACGATAGATTTGAATTAGTCCTCAAAGCGACTGAAGGATACGAGAAAATTAAACCCTCTGATATTGAGTTTAAATTACCGCAACCAAACTACACCGTTTATACATTGGCTCATATGTCTGAAGTATATCCTGAAAAGGAATTTTGCCTAATTATGGGCGAAGACAACTTAAAAAGTTTTCATAAATGGAAAAATTATGAAACCATTTTAGAACATCATCACCTGTATGTATATCCAAGAATTACGCAAAGAGAAATAGACCATCAATTTAAAAAGCACCCAAAAATTCATAAGATGGATGCGCCAATTGTTCAGATTTCATCGACCATGATTAGAAAAGGAATTAAAGATAAAAAGAACGTAAAACCCATGTTAACTAAAGATGTTTGGGAATATATCGATGAGATGAATTTTTATAAAAAATAGTTTCGCTATTTTTACGTTCTATATAAAACAACATTAACAAAAACATTTTTTTTGAAAAAGTCAAACAAAAAAAAAGGAAAACTAAAACAGAAACTAACTGATAAGTACAGATTAGTGGTTTTAAATGAAGACACTTTCGAAGAGCGTTTCTCATTAAAACTATCATTGCTTAACATTTTTGTTTTAGGCGGTGTACTTTCTTTCTTGTTGATTTTAGTGACTACTTTTTTCATTACATTTACACCTATTAAAGAATTTATTCCCGGATATTCCTCTACAGATTTAAAAATAAAAGCAACAAAACTTGCCATACAAGCAGATTCTTTAAAGAAAAAGTTAGCTATTTTACATGATTATACAATAGCCTTACAACCAATTTTAAGAGGAGATATTAAAGCAGGAATTATTGACTCGGTTCAGTTAGAGTCTGAAAGAATAATTATACAAGATAGTTTGTTAAATGCTTCTAAAGAAGATTCTATTTTTAGAGAAAGAATTGAAAGTCAAGATCGCTTTCCTATTCAAAATAATACAGCAACCAATGTTAAAATTGTTTTTTTTGCTCCTTTACAAGGTATAATTTCTCAAGATTTTGATTCTAAAACAAAGCATTTAGCAGTAGATATTGTTGCCAAGAAAAATGCGCCTGTAAAAGCAACTGCAGATGGTACCGTTATCTTTTCTGGATGGACCACAGAAACAGGAAACGTAATTATTTTAAAACATGCGTACAACTATATTTCTGTTTATAAACACAATGGTAACTTGCTAAAACAACAAGGAGACTTTGTAAAATCTGGTGAAGTAATTGCCAGCGTGGGTTCTACAGGTGAGTTAACCACCGGACCTCATTTGCATTTTGAACTTTGGAGTGATGGTTATGCCGTAAATCCTACAAATTTGATCGACTTTAAATAATGAGTATAAAATCTATTTTCGCGATTCCGTTTGCCAAAATTGCCACCAAACAAGTAAATAAATGGGCAAGGAAACCCCATAAAACCCAAAAAAAAGTTTTTAAAAACTTAATTGCACAAGCAAAAGAAACTGCCTTTGGTAAAGACCACGATTTTAAAAATATTGTTTCTTATGATGATTTTAAAAAGCGTGTAAAAGTGACTGATTACGAAGGTTTAAAACCTTATGTAGATAGAATGGTTGCTGGCGAATCTGATGTTTTATGGAAAGGGAAACCTTTGTATTTTGCAAAAACTTCTGGCACAACTTCTGGGGCAAAATACATTCCGATTTCTAAAGAATCGATGCCAACGCATATAAAAGCTGCTAGAAATGCCTTGTTATTTTATATTGTAGAAAAAAATGATGCTAGTTTTGTAGATGGTAAAATGATTTTTTTGCAGGGAAGTCCTGTTTTAGAGGATAAAAATGGCGTTAAATTGGGCAGATTAAGTGGTATTGCTGCACATTATGTACCAAATTACTTGCTCAAAAACCGTTTACCTAGTTGGGAAACGAATTGTATTGAAGATTGGGACACCAAAGTGAATGCAGTTGTAGAAGAAACTTTACATGAAGATTTATCGGTAATAAGCGGCATCCCTTCTTGGGTTCAAATGTATTTCGAAAAATTAATTGAGAAAACAGGAAAGTCTATTTCAGAAATTTTTCCGAATTTTAATTTCTTTGTCTACGGGGGTGTAAATTTTGAACCTTATAAAAATAAGTTTGAAGCTTTAATTGGTAAAAAAGTAGATTATATAGAATTATATCCGGCATCCGAAGGGTTTATAGCCTACCAAGATTCGCAAACCGAAAAAGGAATGTTATTGCAATTAGATTCTGGTATTTTTTATGAATTTATAATTGCAACCGAATTTTATAATGAAAATGCCACAAGAATTTCTTTAAAGGATGTAAAAATTGGTGTGAATTACGTTATTATTTTAAATACAACTGCAGGCCTCTGGGGCTATAATATTGGCGATACTGTAGAGTTTACATCAACCAAACCTTACAAAATTAAAGTTACCGGTAGAATTAAACATTTTATATCCGCCTTTGGCGAACACGTTATTGGCAAAGAAGTAGAAAAAGCTTTAAAAGATTCCATTTCAGGAACAAACATAAACATTAGCGAGTTTACAGTAGCACCACAAGTAAATCCTGAAAGTGGTTTACCTTATCATGAATGGTTTATAGAGTTTACAGATGAACCAAAAGATCTAGAAAAATTTTCTACACTGATTGATGCTTCTATGCAAGCGCAAAATATTTATTATTTCGATTTGATCACAGGAAAAGTTTTACGTCCGTTGGTGATTCGAAAAGTAAAAAAAGGTGGTTTTCATGAATATATGAAATCTATTGGTAAATTTGGCGGACAAAATAAAATTCCGCAATTATCTGATAACAGAAAAATTGCAGACGTTTTGCAAGACTTTTTAGACGTATAAAACAGCATAAATAAGAGGAGAATCTCTATTTTTGCATCGAATTTAGAAACAAACCACACGCAGTATTAATTGCCATTCGGAATTTAGAATAATGAAGATTTTTTATTATAAATATCTCCATTTCTCGAATTGGCATTATCAACAAAAAACAAATGAGCACAATTAGAATTACCAAACGATTTAGTTTTGAAACAGGACATGCTTTATATGGTTATGATGGCAAATGCAAGAACGTTCACGGCCATTCTTACAAACTTTCTGTAACCGTTTCAGGAAACCCAATAAAAGACAATACCAACGTAAAATTCGGGATGGTCATTGATTTTGGCGATTTAAAGAAAATTGTAAACGAAGAGATCGTAGACGTTTTTGATCATGCAACCGTTTTTAATAAAAACACGCCTCACGTAGAGTTAGCAAAAGAATTAATGGACAGAGGTCATGATGTTTTATTAGTAGACTACCAGCCAACCAGCGAAATGATGGTGATTGATTTTGCTGAAAAAATAAAAACAAGGTTACCGAAAAAGATCAAATTACATTCAATAAAATTACAAGAAACAGATACTAGTTTCGCAGAATGGTTTGCTAGTGAGAACTAATATGGATGCAAAAACAATCTATTTAAACGAGGTGATTTTAAATTAAAAGGTATCTTTGGTAAAAGTTTTATTTTTATGAAAAACCTTAAATTTATTTTAACACTGATTATTTGTGTTTCAATTAGTAGCTGTGGTGATGATACAAGTGCACCACCTTTTACTTTATCCTCGGCAAATATAGCAGGAAACTATACTATTAATTCCATTAACGAAGAAGAGGAAGAAACTGCTACCTCTAACTCTGGCACAGTTGTAAACGTTTCTACAACCACCTTTGTAGGAGATTCTTTTGATGACATTAATTTTATACTTAATGCAAACGGAACTTATACTGCTTCTGGAAAATATAGAATTGTAATTACAGAAACACCAAATGGTGGAACTCCTGTAAACGATTTTGAAATTGCTGTTTTTGATGCTACTGGCTCTTACCAAATAAACAATATAGACAATACGATTACTTTTAATCCTAGTACTGGTGATTTTATTGAAGGTCTATTTACCGTAATTACTTTTACTGAAACCTCTATAAAAATGACACAAGAAGAAACCGATGTAGATGGTGGAATTACAACTACGCTTAAAGCAAATATTAGCCTTGTAAGAAAATAATTGTACATTTTTAAAAAAAAAGACCCTCTAGATTAGATGACTTTTTTTTGTGCAATTTACTTTACTTCTAAAAAGTAAATTCACTAATCTTTTTAAAATTTGTAATATCAGTAACGACTAATTGATATTGAGAAATACTGTTTTCTGAAATAATGAAAGCATTATTATTTCTAATGATAATATCAATAGCACCTGTTGTAGGTATTTCTTCTAAATATTTTGAATCACTTGGGTCTGTAACATCAAAAATCTTTACACTACCATCACAAACCAAAAGAAAATCTGAACCGTATAAACTTAATCCTTTAGGCTGCGTTAAACCTCTTGTGTTTAATAATATAGGATTTTCTATATCGGTAATGTCATAGGTTTTTAATTCATTTACCGAACCACCACAGTTTGCATTACTATGCAATGTAACATAGGCATTTGTTCCGTTTGCAACCACAGGATCACAGGCTCTAAAATGATCTGATTGCGACATTTTTTTAGGCAATTCTGCATTTGTAATATCATAAATATACATGGCATTTTGCGAGCCAATAAATAAGAAATCATTGTAGCTAAATAAGGTTTCGATATCAAAACCCACATTAATAGTATTTACTTTAATAGGATTTGTAGGGTTATCGATATTAAAAACAGATAAATTACTAAAATCTACCGTATACAAATAGTTTCCTTTTAAAGAAAATGTAGCTAAAGAACCTCCTTGCCCATCTGAAAATTCTGAGTTTTGACTCGTATCATTTGAATCTTGACCACAAGCAACCAAAAATAAAACGATGGTGCATAGTGTAATTATTTTTTTTATCATGATTTTTATTTTTGAATCCAATTAACAACAACTTTATCCTCTTCATAAAAAGATTCACCGTCAGGTGAACGTAATTCGGGAAATACATTTTTAACTCTTTTACTTACAATTGTTGTAAATGCAGTAAAATCGAAGGTTAACACAACCAAATCTGTTGCCTGATTGATATAAAGTACATTATTTCTGATTGCGATATCTGTGGCTCCTGGTGCTTTTAAAAATTTCTTTTTAATCGGATTTGAAGGATCTGAATTGTCAAAAATGTGAAAACCAGTTCTTTTATCATTGATAAAAATAAAATCGTGAATAATGTAAATTTTAGAAGCTTCTGTTACTTCTTTTTTGTCTTGTATTTCAATTGAGTTTTCTAAAGCTGCTACTGTTAAAACCACAGGATCATATCTTGAAAAAACAGGATCTACTGTTGTTGTATTGTCCTCCCAATTAAAAAAACAACTACTTAAAGAAAAACAGCAAATGAGTACAATTAATTTTTTCATGGTGTTATTTTTTAAAGATATTTAAATGAAGTTTATATCTCATAGATGCCCAAGTTATGAAATGGTTGCGATAAATTACTATAAAAAATCATTATTGTATGATAAAAGACGCAAGATTGCTCCTATGTTTGCAAAACCAACCTACCTGCCGGCAGGGAACTAGGACTTGACCCTAACTATCTGATAAACTCACATAACTTAAAATAAAACTGTCTAGTTTATCCCCATGAAACTATTTTCAAAAAAGCAAGGTGTAATTTAAAAAAATTGTTCAGTCCTTTATTTTATTAGGGTTTATCAAACTAAAAATATTTTTTAATCGGACACTAATGATAGAGAATCATTAGTGTAGAATACAATAGATAAATCACTTCACTTTTAGAACCAAAAACCAGTAAAATATTCTAACCATTTGCTAAAAATTAAAATAAAATTATCTGCTTTATTTTAATGAAATTATTTTAAAAAATATGTATAAACCTAAAATATTTTAAAGGGATATACTTATGATAAAAACAATAGATCGTTATTTTCCGTTAAAAGTGTTCATCGTATTGGCTAAACCAGCAGTGCCGAAAGAAGTAATTACTTTTGATGCTAATGGTAAACGCTCAATTAGCAAACTAGTTTCCTCTTTATTCCATTTGCCTAAAACATAATCTACTTGACGCCCTTTTGAGTAATTTGATCCTACGCCAAATCGAAATCTTGGATATACGTTTGTGTTTAATTTCTCTTGAATATCTTTGAGTCCGTTATGCCCGCCATCACTGCCTTTTGCTTTAATTCTGATGGTTCCAAAATCGATATTTAAATCGTCTGTAACAATTAATAAATTATCGACGGGAATATTTTCTTTAAGCATCCAGTGTTTTACCGCTTTTCCGCTTAAATTCATATACGTATTAGGCTTTAACAATATAAAAGTTCGTCCTTTAGAACGAAAACTAGCAACATCGCCTAAAGTATCTGTTTCAAAGGTACTCTTTTGCTCTTCAGCAATTTCATCAAGAATTTTAAAACCTATATTATGGCGCGTATCTGTGTAAGTATCACCAATATTTCCTAATCCAACAATTAAAAATTTCTTCATCAACTCTTCTTTAGTTTCTTTATGAAAGCGTGTAAGATTTTTAAAAAACGCAACAATATTCATACTTCAAAAATAAGAAGAAATAAATAATATGATGCTCTAAAATGAATTGAATAAAACTTTAAGAAAGCTCATAAAAAAGACCCTGAAATAAATTCAATTAGAACTATAAGAATATTTATAAAGACCCTAAAATAAATTCAGAGTGATCTTGAAATGAATTCAAGACAAGAAAAAAGCGTTACAAATTTGTAACGCTTTTAATAAATTATAGTTGCAAAGTTTATTCTGCAGCAGCTTCTGCAGCTTCTTCTTCATCTTCTGAAACAGTTGCATTACGAGAAGTTCTTACCTGAACAACAACAGTATTATCTGGGTGCATAAATGTATATCCGTCTGTATTCATAGACGCTATTGTTAATTTACCTCCAATTTTTAATTTAGAAATATCTGCAGATACAGAATCTGGCAAATTAGCTGGTAATGCTTTTACCTTTAATTTACGGTTTGTAAAACGCAAAGACCCACCGTTTAAAACTCCTGGAGAAGTACCCGTTAATTTTACAGGAATGTTCATTGTAATTTCTTTATCTTCAAATATTTGATAAAAATCTACATGAATAATATTATCCGAAACAGGATGAAATTGTATGTCTTTTAAGATTGTTGCTATTTTTTGACCATCAACATTAATTGTTGCAGTATATACATTTGGAGTATAAACCAGGTCTTTAAACGCTTTTTCTTGTGCTGAAAAGTGTATCGCTGTTTCTCCTCCGTATATAACGCAAGGAACCATACCAGCATTACGTAAGGCTTTTGTTGCTACTTTACCTACGCTTTCTCTTTTTGATCCTTTAATTGTAATTGATTTCATTACTTTTTTATTATTAATTATTTACATTAAAAATTGTCCACTAATTGAAGTATTGTCTTGCACTTTATGCATAACATCCGCAAATAATGGCGCGCAAGATACAACTTTTATTTTGGAGGTCTCTTGTTTAAGCGGAATACTATCAGAAACAATCAATTCTGTTAGTCCAGAATTTTCAATCTTTTCGTAAGCTCCTCCAGAAAGTATTGGATGTGTACAGATTGCACGTACACTTATTGCACCTCTTTCCATCATTAAATTTGCCGCATGTGCCAAAGTTCCGCCTGTATCGATCATATCATCAACCAAAATGACATTTTTTCCTTGCACATCTCCAATCAATTCCATGTGCTCAATTACATTCGCTTTTAGTCTTTGTTTGTAACAAATAACCACATCACACAATAAATGTTTAGAATATGCATAAGCTCTTTTAGAACCTCCCATGTCTGGTGATGCAATTGTTAAGTTTTCTAACTTTAAGCTTTTAATGTATGGCATAAATATAGTAGATGCATATAAATGATCTACTGGTTTTTCAAAAAACCCTTGAATTTGATCTGCATGTAAATCCATGGTCATAATTCTTGTAGCACCCGCAGATTGCAATAAATTAGCTACTAATTTTGCACCGATTGCAACTCTTGGCTTATCTTTTCTATCTTGTCTTGCCCAACCAAAATAAGGCATCACAGCAGTTATATGTCTTGCAGAAGCTCTTTTTGCAGCATCTAACATTAATAACATTTCCATTAAATTATCTGCATTCGGAAACGTAGAACCAATGATAAAAACACGCCTTCCACGAACAGACTCTTCAAATGCTGGTTGAAACTCACCGTCACTAAAATATGTTGTGTCTACTTTACCTAACGTTATATTGTATTCTTTTGCTATTTTCTCTGCTAAAACGGTACTCTGCCTGCAAGCAAAAAGCTTTGGTGCAAGTTGGCTGGTTGTCATAAAATAAGATTTTTTGTTGTGTTTTTATACGATAGCAAAAGTAGAATTTATTTATTAAGTTTGAAGTTAAAATTTTCAGTTTAAAAACTAAAAATATTTAGTGGCTTTGCAGTCTTTAAAATAAGAAGTAAAATTCAACATTTTAGAGATGCTATCAAAAAAGTGATGTATTTATATACACAACTTTATAAATGCTCAAGTGGCGGAATTGGTAGACCTGTCTGCCGACAGGCAGGCGCGCTAAATTAAAAGTTATGTTCTTTGTATATGCTATTTCAAGCGTTGTTAGAAATTATATTTATGTTGGTTTAACATCAAATTTTGAAGAAAGATTTAAAAAGCATAACAGTTTGAGAGAGAAAACAACTAAAGCTTATGCTCCTTTTGAGCTAATTTACATGGAAGAAGCTATCAATAGAATAGAGGCAAGAAAAAAAGAAAAATATTGGAAATCTGGAATTGGCAAAGAAAAATTACGATCTTTGCGAGATTCTAAATAAATGCTCAAGTGGCGGAATTGGTAGACCTGTCTGCCGACAGGCAGGCGCGCTAAATTAGAAATTATGTTCTTTGTATATGCTATTTCAAGCGTTGTTAGAAATTATATTTATGTTGGTTTAACATCAAATTTTGAAGAAAGATTTAAAAGGCATAACAGTTTGAGAGAGAAAACAACTAAAGCTTATGCTCCTTTTGAGCTAATTTACATGGAAGAAGCTATCAATAGAATAGAAGCAAGAAAAAAAGAAAAATATTGGAAATCTGGAATTGGCAAAGAAAAATTACGATCTTTGCGGGATTCTAAATAAATGCTCAAGTGGCGGAATTGGTAGACGAGCTGGATTCAAAATCCAGTTTTTTCGGAAGTGCGGGTTCGATTCCCGCCTTGAGTACTGTAAAACCCTTTAAATCATTTGATTTTCAGGGTTTTTTAATTTTTGGGGCTATTAAAGGGGCTACTAATTTTGATTTATCGTATAAACAGATTAACCTATTTAAGACAATTTATTTTCTAATTTACCTTTCCATTTTCTCCAAGTTGGCATTATAGTATCTAATATTTTATAAAATTCTTTGTTATGGTTAGTTACTATTAAATGACACATTTCGTGGATTAGAACGTATTCAATACATTTTGAGGATGCTTTTATAATTTCAGGGTTTAATATTACTTTATCTATTGTATTGCAACTTCCCCATCGCTTTGCCATTCTTCTAATTTCAATTTCAGGCATTTCAAAATCATATTCCTTAAATTTAGAATACGCTTCAATTGCTATGCTCCTAAACTTTTTTTCAGCATGCACATAATACCAATGTGCTAATAGTTTTTTTGCTCGTCCTTGCTTTATTTCATTTTTACAAACGACCTCAAGCTTTCCTGCTTTTAGCTTCACTTGATTCTCTTTTCCGACGCTAACTTTTAAAAGATAGGATTTACCTAGATAATAATGCGTTTCTCCAGAAACATAGTTGCGTTCTGGTGTGCGTGGCAAAAACTGTTCAAAATAAGCCTGTTGTTTTATTATCCACTTAGCACGTTTCTCAACTTTTTGTTCAATGTCTTCAAATAAACTTGAAGTTGGTGCTATAATATGAACTGAACTATCGGGGTGAACTTCAATTCCTAATGTTTTTCTATTGGATCGTTTGAGTTCATAAAAAATTTCCTGACTACCGTATTGTATTTTATGCATCAAAAATTATTTTTTGCTACTCTTAAACATTTAATCAAAATAGAATCTATTTCATCAAAACTTATCTCAATACCTAATTGGGTTCTTTTTCCGATCAAATAATCCTCTATTTCATTTTCCATTCGGTTTTGAATATCTACATTCTTTTTCCAGTCTGTTATTATTAGATTGTTCACGATTGTTTCAATTTCTAAACCTGCTTTAGCTACTTTATTTTTGCTAATTTCTTTGTCTAATTTTTTAATTAACACTTCATTTAAAGCTCCATAAAAGGCACGTGCTCTTGGGTTGTTTTGTAAATCTTCTGGAATTCCGTCTTGATATCCATTTGCTAAATCTTCACGAGTTTTTTGCATCGCTTCTAAATACTCTTTCTCCGTAATTCGTTCGTCATAAAAATCGTTTATGGTATCTTCAATGAGCTGGGAAAACTTCTTATAAAAAGCTTCATCTTTCTCCATATTTTCGGTAATCACTCTTTTCATCTGATTAGCAATAAAATCTGCTTTTGAAGCTGGGGTTTTACCATAGGTTTCGAGAGCTTCCTCAACCATATTTTTATCAAATATATTAACATCTTTTGCTAAAACTTGAACTTCTTCAGCATTAATATAAGTATCTAATAATTTACGAACTCTTGGTTCATATTCTTTATAAGACACTTTTTCAGCATATCTAAATTGGACTGATAACCGCAGGCTTTGAAATTTCTTTAATTCATTTTTATAAAAACCAATTTGTTCGGTATTGAATTCCGCATAAAAATCATCTGACGCCAATGCTGTCTGTAGTAACCTTGCAAAAATAGAAACACGATCATAAAATTGATCTCGCAAGTCTTTTTCTGAAATGTGTCTTTCTAATGCTTCAATATCATTTTTATTGTAAACTTCTTTAAAAATATCCCACACTTCTTCGTGACGAACAGGCAATTTTCGAATTTCCTCTTTAACATCTACAACGGTGTTTTTTAAATCTTCCTCATCAAAATCTTCTAAAGCACTATATTCTGTTAGTGCTTCATCGAGTTTTCCTAATACGCCAACATAATCAATAATATGACCGTATTCTTTACCGTTAAATAAACGATTTACTCTTGCTATGGCTTGAAGTAAATTATGTGCAACCAAAGGTTTTGCTAAATAAAGTACGGTATTTCTAGGTGCGTCAAAACCCGTAAGAAGCTTACTCACTACAATAATAATTTCTACTTCATTACTTTCTTCTTTAAAACGGTCAATGACATAAGTTTCATAGGCTTCTTGATCATTAAAGCGTTCTAAAATTTTTGCCCAATATTTTTGAGATTCGCTTGTAGTTTCAGACCAAACATCATCATTATTTTGTCTGCTATCTGGTGGTGTAAAAACCACGCTGGTATTTATTTTTAGTGACTCGTTGGACTGCTCTTCAAAATATTTTTGATATTTAATAGCGGTATCAATTTTTGGAACTGCTAATTGCGCCTTAAAACCTGTTCCTTTCCAATTTTCAGAAAAGTGTTTAGAAATATCGAAAGCAATTTCTTCAATTACATTATCCGATTCATAAATTTTGGCAATAGTTGCAAACTTCTTTTTTAAATCTTTTTGAGCTTCTTCACTTAAAGGAGCAGCTAAACGCTCAAAACCTTTATCTATCTGTTTTTTGTTGATGCTTAATTTGGCAGATCTTCCTTCATACAATAGCGGTAGAACTGCACCGTCTTTTACCGCTTGATCTATGGTATATTTATGAATGAAACCACCAAACTTTTTCGATGTATTTTTTTGGGATTTCATTAATGGTGTTCCTGTAAAACCAATATAAGATGCATTTGGAACGATACGTTTCATATTGGCGTGTGCAGAACCGTATTGACTACGATGGCTTTCATCTACTAAAACAAATATATTTTGCGATTCGTCTTTAAAAGCTGCACGCTTTGTGGCAATTTCAAATTTATCTATAATAGTGGTTATGATTTCATTACCCTTGTCTTGCAGCAATTCTACTAAATCATTACCGCTTTTTGCTTTTTTAACGTGTTTACCGCAATTAACAAATGTTTTAAATATTTGTTTATCTAAACTTATTCTATCTGTAACAATAATAACTCTTGGAGATTCTATACTTGTGTCTAAAGCTAATGCTTTCGACAACATCACCATTGTTAAAGATTTACCGCTACCTGTAGTGTGCCAAATTACACCACCTTGACGATTACCTTCATTATTTCGAGATTTTACTCGTTTAATGGTGTCTTGAACTGCAAAATATTGTTGATAACGGCATATTTTTTTATCTGGGCCATCGAAAACAATATACTTGTAAACCAATTCTAACAAACGGTTTGGTCTGCATAAAGAATAAATACCTTTGTCTTGCTCGGTTACGAAACGATCTTCCGAATCCGTATTTTTTGTTTTCTTTTTTAAAAGTTTAGCAACTTCTTTTTCTGTATCTTCTTTCCATAGCGACCAAAATTTAGCAAGCGTTCCTGTAGCGCCATATTTAACTTCGTTAGGGTGCACAGCCAAAAGTAATTGTGAATAATAAAATAGCTTCGGAATTCCTTCTTTTTCTTTTTGGTTTCTTATGTTTTGAGAAATAGCTTCGTCTATAGAATTATTTTTATCTCTGCGTTTGTTTTCTATAATTACAAACGGAATACCATTTACAAAAAGTACTATATCTGGTCTGCGTTTACCTTTACCTCCTTCTACTTCAAATTCTTCAGTAACGTGAAATATATTATTCTCTGGGTTTTTCCAGTCGATATAATTCACCGTGTAAGCCTTACGGTCTCCTTGAACAGTTTCGTTAAAACTTTTTCCTAAAGTAATTAAGTCATAAACACGTTCATTAGTTTGTATCAGACCTTCGTTTGGTACATTTTTAAGTGCATTTACAGCGCCCTGAATGCTACCTGTAGAGAATTTATAAGATTCACCTTTATAATCAAAAGCATTAATTTTAGACAATTGTTGTGCTAAAACAGCGTCTAAAATAACATTGGTGTATATTTCATTACGTGCTTCAAATACTTGTTGGGGTGATAGGTATTCCCAACCCATTTTTTGAAGTAAATCTAAAGCCGGTTTTTGTGAGTCGTTGTACTCTTTATAATTTGCTGCCATTATTTCTCTTGGTATTATTTTTACTTTTTAGGGAATCTGATATTTTTTCGGGGAACTATTATTCGCTTTTAGGCAATTGAAACTTACTATAAAATTTAGTGTTTATGATGCTAAAATGTTCTAAATCCCTTATAATACCTATATTAATCAATAGTTTTAATGAATAAATCATTCCTTCTATCACTAACTCCATTATTAGTTTTTGGGGAAACTTTATCAGTTTTTGGGGAACTTGTTTCAACATCTTTTGAGTAAATTATTTTAATCTTTTTTTTACAAGAATTATTATTAAATACCCTATAAGACAAATATTGATAAATAACTACAGAATGTCCGATAGATGTCCGATAGAATGTCCGATAGAATTATTTTAAAGCTTTATAAGTTCTCCATCTTTTTTCTCCAACTCCTTCTATTTTAGCTTCTTCAATCATTTTATCTAATTGTCTTTTAACTTTCTTTTGATTAATTTCTTTACCAATTCTTTGATGTAAATCGCTAATAGAACATGGTTGATAGATTCTCAAATCCTCTAAAATTAATTGTTCAAGACGATGAGATTCAATATTCTTAAGGTCAGTTTTACCTTTAAAATCGAGTTGTTTTAATAACTCTGGATTCACAAAGTATTCAGTAGCTTTGGTTTTTCCTTTAGACAAAATAATATCTTCTTTAATTAATCCACCTATCCAATACTTTAAAGAGTCATCATTTCTTAAGCTTAACTTTTTACTTAAAAACGTGGTTGGCATCGAATTACTTTGAGCAATTAACCCTAAAGCGATAATTTCTTTTTGTGTTAATAAATAATCATTATTAATTTTACTCATCAAGTGAACTACTTCCTTACTAATAATATTTTTTTTAACAGTAACAACTACTCTGTCATCCCATTCTTCGACTAAAGGCTCTGGTTTTCCATTAAAAAGAAGTAATTCATAAACTTTATCATAGCCACTTCCTTCTTTTTCCATTAACTGTAAATCGTAGAATACTTTTGCCAAATGTGTATTTCGATAAATAGATTTACTAATGATATTATTAGGAGTAACTCCAAGTGGTAATAATCCAGGACTGTGAATTTCTAACCTGTCGTGATATAAATTGATAAAAATATCACCACGCATCGTATATATTCTATGAACTAAAGCATTTACGATTAGTTCACGAATAATCTCAACATCGTAGTTTGGAATGTTTTTTCGAAAAAGACCATCTGAAATCTCTATAGATTCTTTCCAGTCTGATAAAGCAATTATTTCTGCAAGAAGCTGTTTAGGATTTAACGTAAAATCATCCCAAATAATTTTGTTGATTTTTTTTTCGTTCTCGTCATACTTTATAAACTGTATGGAAGGTGCATAGTATATGCTAGCTCTTTCTTTTCGCTCACCCAACCATAAAATTCCTAGATTAGTAAGTAAGCCATCGCTAATAAAAAAATAATACTCCAATAGCTCTTCAAGAGGCATTTCTTTAACAAATTCGCTTACTCTATTAGAATTTTTTAAATCTTTAATAAATTGTTGAATTCTATTAGGTTCAGCATTTTGATAAGGAACTTTACGCACTACTTTTTCCTCCCAAATAAATGCTTGCTTTTCTGCTGCAACTCTAGATAATTCGTCTGGCATAATTGGTTTCGATTCATCCGAAATACGAATATAATATCTCCCATTAGTTGTAGCTGCTATAGATTGCACACTACGCATTATTTCTAATTTAATTATCTGCCCACTGTTCTCTCTTATAATTCTACTGACAAAAATAGCAACACTTATATTCCGTTGCGGAATTATTTTGCGCACTTTCTCTAATAAATCATCTGAAACTATTTGATTGGTAGGCGGTTCGTCTTCTCCATCTTCAATTCCTATATAGATAAAACCACCTCTGCCATTGGCAAAAGCAACACAGTCTTTTGCTAACTCATCCCAATCTGCTGTTTTGCCTTTTACAAGGCGCAAGGATTTTTGGTCGTATTCACTATTTTCTGTCATAACTTTTTCTTTTAAATTTTAACCCGTTTCTCACCAGTTAACAACTGCTGCATTAATCCTTGTTTTTGTAGTTTCAATGATTCTAAATGTTTTTGAAATGATACTATTTCATCCTCTGATTTTTTCAAAATCTCTACAATTTTTTCTTGTTCAGTATTAGTAGGAATCGCAATTTTTGTTTTACCAATCGCTTTTAGTCCTAAATTTTTGATAGTTGAACCTATTGCAACCTTTTTAAAATGATTCTTAATATTTTCAGCCTGTAACTGAAAAGCAATATATTCTTTTGAAACATTCTCAAGAATATTAATATAAGCCGCACTTTTTCCAAGAATTACAGGTTCTTTATTATAAAAAGCTACATTGCCTATTGTTCCATTAATAGAAAGTAAAATTGTTCTATTATTGATTAATTTTTTATGTTTCAGAAATTCTTTATGATTAACTTTTTTGGTATTTGAAGTTATTATAATTTTATTTTCAACTAAATTATTTCCATTTATAAAATAATAAGTTCCTTTTTCGTCATAATTTGGTGTGCTATGAAGTCCATCTCCAATTTTTGAAGTTATTTCAGATATGAATTTTACTTCCCACTCCTCCTCAAACCCAGCAAACCGTTTCTTTCCAGTCAACAACTGTTGCATCAAGCCTTTTTTAAGCGCTTGTTTTTGCGCAATGAGTTTTTCTTGAGCAACTATGGCTTTATCCCAAGTATTTAGAATATTGGCTATTTTTTGTTGTTCTGGAAGTGTAGGTAAAACGATTTCAAATTTTTGAACATTACCTTTAGAGATGCCAAAAACCTTACTTCCTGTAGCAATCGTTTTTAGAGCTTTTTTTACAATTGGATTTTTAAAGATGTAAGTTCTAAATCCTTCTAAAGTTAAATCTTCTTTATCTCTAAGTGCAAATGTATGTAAACCGCTAATTACTTTTTTTTTATCAACATTTTGCAATTCTATAGCAGTGCCAATGCCTTCATAATCTTCAGAAGCATCTGCAATAATTACATCACCATCTTGCAAATATTGAACGGTTGATGATAATTTTACATCATTATTTAACCTTGGTATAGTTTTAACCTTATCAAAATCAAGAATTGGTGTTTTATAAGTAGCGTGTATATCGCCGTAATGAATATATAGGATTTCGTTTTCTTCTTCGTAATTTAATTGGCTCCTTGAAAAAGATGTTGTTCTTAAAAAATCAAAGACTTCTATTATCGTTGGCGTATTCCAATCTTCAGGAATCCAACCCAATTTAGTTTCTTTATAACCTTCTTTTTTTTCTAAATTCATATTGCGAATTTTGATTCTACTTTTGCAAATATGTCTTGTGCTAATGTATCTGAATCCAAATTATCTTGTAATGAGAATTCAAACTGTTCATCTGTTTTCCATATCAGACAAACCGTATTTTTAAGTTTTGGTTGAAAATGCAAAACTGCTTGGATTTGCATAGGGTTTTCGAAATCATTGGGATTATTCGCATTTATCCAAAGTGATTTTATTTTAGATTCACTAGAAATAGGATATAGTAATTCTTTTTGATTTTTAAAATTATTAGAAACCATCATTTGACCATTTTCATATAGCAATCGTATGTTCTTATAATTATGATCTTGCTCCAATAGCTCACAAAGCTTAATCGCTATGTCAACTGTAAATTTCCAAAGTTGAATAATTTCTTTACTTGCTTGTGTATTCCTCATATTTAACTTTTCCTTTTTATTTTAGCTTCCAACATCTTCAAATCTTCTAAATCTATACGGTCTGCCTCTTCTGCCGCCAGTTTTTTTCGTTTCTCGTCATATACTTCATAATGTGCCCGCACTTTATTTTCCATTTGTTTGTGACTTACTTTCCCTGCGTTTTCTAGTACTTTTAGGTCGTTAAATTCAATAATTTTATCTAAATTATTTTGCCAATAACGCATCGTTAAATCTTGCTTATTTTTTGCACGCAGTTCCGCAGTTTCTAAAAAAATAACAACTAACCTGTTTAAACTATCTAGCTCATCTTCTGTTAAATAATTTTTAGCTACTGTAATATCTTGTTTTCTAACTACGCTACCTTTAAAAGTAGACAATCCCATATTTAGTTTTTTAGCATCGGCACGTTTTACAATAAGTGAAGCTGCTGTTTGGTTTATAGTAGCATACAACAATTTATTTTGAGCTTCCGCAAAGAACATTTGTGTGGCTTTATCGGTGGAATCATAATCGCTACTTAAACTAAACAAGTCTCGTACTTTTTGGTAAAAGCGTTTTTCTGAAGCGCGGATACCACGAATACGTTCTAATAATTCGTCAAAATAATCTGGACGACCATTAGGATTTTTTAAACGCTCATCATCCATTACAAAACCCTTAATAATAAACTCACTTAGGTTTCTGGTTGCCCATTGCCTAAATTGTACACCACGTTTGCTACGCACGCGATATCCAATCGCTAAGATCATATCTAATGCATAAAAAGTAACCTTGTATTCTTTATTATCTACCGCAGTTGTTAAGTAATCCTTAACAACTGAATTAGAGTTTAACTCATTGTCTTTTAGTATACTTGTAATATGCATACTGATGTTTGGTACAGAGGTGTCAAAAAGTCCTGAAAGTTGTTTTTGATTCATCCACACATTGCCATCTCGGGCAAAAAGTGCAACGGAACTTTTACCATCTTGTGTAGTATAAATGATAATGTTATTTTCTTCCTGGTTACTCATAAAATTTTTATTTTAAGTTGTCAAGGATTACTTGATTGCTTAATAAATTATATTATTTTTTCATACAGTTAGTCGAATTTTTCGAACAACCACTATTTCTATTTTATCCACCAAAAGTCCTTCCTTTCGGGAAGTATTAGGATGGGAAAAATCCTAAATCTTTTAGATGCTTATCCATTTCTTCTCGAACTACCACCAATTCAGTTTCTAATTGTATAATATTTTTCTGCACTGCTGCAATATCAATTGGCTCTTCTTCTTCAAATGTATCTACGTAACGTGGGATATTCAAATTGTAATCATTCTCTGCAACCTCTTCTGGTTTTACTAAAGAACTGTATTTTTCGATTGTTTTTCGATCTTGATGTGTATTCACAATCCTGTCAATATCTTGCGCTCTTAAAACATTTTGCTTTTTTCCACCTTCAAAATCTTTACTGGCATCAATAAATAAAATATCTTTTGTTGTTTTCGCTTTGTTAAAAATAAGAATTGCAGCAGGTATTCCTGTACCATAAAATAAGTTGGTTGGCAAACCAATAACAGTTTCCAGTAAGTTCTCTTCAATTAATTTCTGGCGTATTTTCTGTTCTGCACTTCCTCTAAAAAGGACTCCGTGTGGCACAATTACACCAACTTTTCCTGCTGGCGTTGTAGTTTCAATCATATGCAAGATAAAAGCATAATCTCCTTTAGATTTTGGAGGTACACCTCGAAGAAATCTTTTGTAACGATCTGCTTCTGCGTTCTCGTGTCCCCATTTATCCAAGCTAAATGGCGGATTTGCTACTACAATATCAAACGTCATCAAAACATCACCTTCTATTAATTTCGGGTTATTAATAGTATCACACCACTCAATTTGAGCAGAATCCATTTTATGTAAAAAGCAATTCATTTTACTTAATGCCCAGGTGTCTCCGTTACTTTCTTGTCCGTAAATTGCAAAATTATCGGTAGGTTTCCCTGCGTTATCTTTTGTTTCTTCGGCAACTTTTATTAACAGAGAACCAGAACCACAAGTTGGATCAAAAATACGATCACCTTCTTTTGGTGCTACTAATTTTGCTAATAAGCTGGATACTTCTTTTGGAGTAAAAAATTCTCCTCCTTTTTTACCAGCTCCAGAAGCAAACTTTTCTAAAAGAAACATATAAGCTTCTCCTAAAATATCTTCTTTTTTATCCCAAAGAGATGGACGAAAATCTAATTCTGGTTTTGCAAAATCGTTAATTAGGTTTTTTAATCTTCTGTTACGGTCTTTAGTTTGCCCTAATTTGTCTGAATTAAAACTGATGTTTCTAAATACACCGTCTAATTTTTCAATGTTTTTTTCTTCAATCTTTGCAAAAATAGTGTCAATTTTCTCACCGATATCTGTATCATTTCTATGTTCAAAAATAAAATCAAAAGAACTGTTAGGTGGCAATACAAAACGCTCTCTATTTAATTTTCTTTGAATTAATTCTTCATCATCTCCGAAACGTTCTTTCAGTTCATTGTAATGATCTTTCCAAACATCACTTAAATACTTTATGAACATAAAAACTAAAATGTAGTTTTTGTATTCTGATGAATCAAAAGCACCTCTAAAGGTGTCGCAAGCATTCCATAATGCAGAGTTTATTTGATCTTGTGTTGGTTTTACTGTATTTGTCATTTTATAAGCTATTTATAAGTTGGGTTGTTGTTAGTTTTTTATTTAATTCGATTAATTGGTTGCTAATTATTAAGTTTCTATTTTGAAGTTGTGCTATTTTAGCAATTTTAGCTTGTTTTTCTAAAGATGGAAGTTCTATTGGTGTTTCCTCTAACACTGTTTTATTGATGCTTGTTGTATATGTGCCAGATTCATTACTCTTAAAGTAATTTTGAGCTTTCGATTGGTTAATGTACCAGGCAATAAAATCTGGGTTTGCAAGATTCTCATCTATTTTGAGAACAAAAAGAGCAGAAGAAGCTATTGTGGGAATTCTATCTATTTCTTTATAAGGCACTGCGAAATTATTCGCTCCTTTAGACGTAAACAGTATATCTCCTTCTTTTAAATGGTTCTTAGCTTTAATTTTTTCGCTATCTACTAAAACACAGTTATTACCAATAATTGTATAGTTTTCTTCAAAGTCTTTAAGTTGAATAACACGAACTCCTCCCTTATGGACGTGTTTTATTTTTCCTCTAAATGAATGTCCAGAGGAAAGACCTTCATAGATTAAAATTGATTTTAGAATAACTGTTTTACTTTGCATAATTTTACATACATAATTAGTACGATGCAAATATATGTAAAATATTTTAAATTTATAGTTTTTTTACCGCATAATTTCTATGATGCAATTTTTTAACTCACTAACTAAATCTTTAATACTATTTATTTATTGTAACTCTAAAGGTTATTCAGCTAAAATTAAATAGTATTAGAAAAGTTATAATCTTTTAGTAAGATTTTAAAATTTAGTAAAATCAAAAAATCTAGAAGAAAAAATCATTAACGAAAACCTCTATTAATTCACATCTATTTACTAATTCTTATATTTGATAAAGTTATTTCCAAAGAGCTTTCTTCTGCTAGATAAGGCTTCATAATTCTAAATTGCTTTCTAGTTTAATATTTACATCTACTTTCCAATCGCTCGTCTATATAAGCAACCTGTGTAGAATTGCTAAATATATAAACGAGGGTAATTTCAATTAAAATTTACGCTAATTTTAGTTTTAAGCATACATTTACTCTCGTAGTTTTTTCGTTTGCTAAATTCAAGTCACAAAACCAACATTCTGTAGTGGCCTTAATTATAGGTAAAAATCATCATTAAGCTATTCTGACCGTCGACGATAGCGCTTCTGGAATGCTTAAAATGAAAAAAATTGCATCCAAACAAGCCGATGTCGTAACCAAAGCTATCATAAAACTATAAGAGGACTAGAAACCTTATTTGTTTACTATTACAGCGGATAACGGAAAAGAATTTGCAGGGCATCTACAAGTGCTAGAAAAACTTGATATTGATTCCTATTTTGCACATCCTTATCATTCATGGGAAAGAGGGTCTAACGAAAATCTAAACGGCTTAATTAGACAGTATTTTGCAAAGGGTTCTGACTTCTCATCTATAACTGAACAAACAATCAAACAGGTGAAAAATAAACTAAATAACAAACCTAGGAAAAGGTATAAATTTGAAAATCCTATATTTGTTATGGAACAATTATTATTTAAACAGAAGGTTACTTTTGTGCCTTGAATTCAGCGTTTGGTTATAATTAGGAAATTAACTTTTCAACAAATTACAAATACGATTATTTAAAAGCCATCATAGATTATGAAAAAACATAAATTAATTACATTTTTAATTTTAGCAATATGTGCTATTCAAATTTCGGCACAAACTAAACTGTCAAAAATTTTTGGTAGTGATATGGTTTTGCAACAGAATCAAGAAGTTTCAATTTGGGGAACAGATTCAAAAGGAACTAAAATAAAAGTTTCTGGAGAATGGGGAGCAGAAGAAGAAACAATTACTAAAGAAGATGGAAAGTGGAAATTGAAAATCCAAACTCCAAAAGCTGGTGGCCCTTATAAAGTTAGCATAAATGGAAGTGAAAAAATTATTTTAAAAAATGTGCTTATTGGTGAAGTTTGGTTTTGTTCTGGGCAATCTAATATGGCAATGAAAATGAAAGGTGGGCACGATCAACCTATAACGGGAAATAATGAAGCCATTTTAAATTCTAAAAATTCTAAAATCCGTTTATTTACAGTTAAGGAAAATTTTAGTACAACCCCTTTAAATGATATAAAAGGTGGTCAATGGAAAGAAGCGAACCCATTAGCAGTTAGCGAATTTAGTGCTACAGCTTATTTCTACGGTAAATTGTTACAAATGAATTTAGATGTACCTGTTGGACTTATTGTTTCTTCAAGGGGTTCATCTCCAGTAGAAGCTTGGATGGATAAAAAGACCCTTTCTCAATTTAATGATATTGATATTCCTACAGAAATGCCAAATAGTGTACCTCAAAAAGCTCCGTTATTACTATATAATGCAATGACCTACCCACTTTTAGGTTTTAATATTAAAGGTTTTATTTGGTATCAAGGTGAATCAAATACGAAGAATGCCCATCAATATAAAGAACGATTTACAACCTTGATAAATACGTGGCGTAAACAATGGAACTTAGGAAAACTACCTTTTTATTTCGTTCAAATTGCACCTTATGAATGGCATAAACCAAACTCAGCCTTGTTACGTGAAGCACAAATGCAGGTAATGCAAACTGTTGAAAATACAGGAATGGCAACGATTTTAGATACAGATTGGTGTAAGGGTATTCATCCTCCTAATAAGCGAATTGCGGGCGAAAGATTGGCATATTGGGCTTTAGCAAAAACCTATAATATCAAAGGATTTTCATTTTCTGGACCTATTTACAAGTCGATGGAAGTAAAAGAGGATAAAATCGAAATTGCTTTTGATTATGCTGAAAATGGCTTAACAAATTTTAAAAAGAAAGTTACTGATTTTGAAATTTGTGGAGAGGATAAAGTTTTTTATCCCGCAAAAATAAAATTCGGTAGAAAGAATAAAATTACAGTTTGGTCTAATAAAATAAAAAAGCCTATTGCAGTTCGTTATGGTTTTAAAAACTGCACCAATGCATCACTCTATAATACTGCGGGTATACCAGCTTCTTCCTTTAGAACTGATTCTTGGGAAATTGAGAATAAATAGCTAATATTAACTAAAACAAAAGCTGTTCTTGTAATTCAAAGAACAGCTTAAAAAAGATTAAATAGGTTTTTTAAAATGAATAAAATATATGTTTTTATTTAAATACTATTTAGGACATGCTGATTTTAACAAACGTATTTAAGCTTTAACTTTAAGTATTTTTGATTTCGTCTATAGGCTCTTGTTTCACTTTGAAGGAAAATCACTTTAAATAATTTAATAAATCTTACTATTTTCCAATCTTTAAACATCGCACAAAAAATAGCATATTCCTTAGCTATTTTTTTTGATGTTATTAAATTCATTATAAAGAATATTACCCCAATCCAACTCTGTGCGGTATCATGGACTATCTAGTAAATTTGTGACTATTTTCTTAAGTTATCTTTTTAATAATTCCTTTCAATTTTATTTCCATTTCTAGAGGTGAGAGATACCCTAAACTAGCATGTAATCTTTCTGTATTATACCAATGCATATATAGCCTTGTATAGAGTCATATAATTGGTTATTTGAGGTGGATTTAAATCGATATAGCCATTCATATTTGATTGTTTTAAAAAAACTTTTAGTTACAGCATTCCTTTTTTATTAAAAACTGCGCTTTTGTTCTTAATATCAAATCTTTCCTGCTCATACTTTGAGTTATTTTAAGGTTAAAGTTACAGAAATTAGTCATTTTTTTTGATGCATACTGGACACCTCTATCAGAATAAAAAATAAGTCTATTGCTAATACTTCTTGTTTTTCGAGCTTTAATCCAAGCTTTCATTACTGTATTTTGAGTTGTCATACCTTCACTCAAAGACCATTCAACAACTTTTCTATCAGCAAGATATATGATGGTTGTTAAATAACTCCAATCGTCATTAACTCAAATATAGGTGATATCATACACCTATATTTCTGCTAATTTAAGACTAGAAAACTCTTTATTTAACGTATTTTCTGCAATTAAATATTGATGATTAGAGTCTGTTGTAATTACAAATTTTCTTTTTAGAACACTTCTTAAACCCATTTCTTTCATTAGTAATCCTATGTAAGATTGGGAGTAAAACAGGTCTTCCCTTTCCAGTCTTTTTGAACCCTACAGCTACCATAAATTTCTCGGTTATCTTCAAAGACGATTTTAATTCTTTCTTTTAGATGTGCTGTTGGTGTTTTTAAAAACACAATGTATTTGTTCTTAAATCAATTTTAATCAACGTTTTACTAACTTTCATAGATTTACATATCTTTTCCACTAGATATATCAACATTTTCTAAAATGAATTGATATCTTATAAGTCGCTCTTGAAAATTTGATATTAAGAGGAGAAAATATCGTTTTCGGGTTGTTTGATTACCGCCTTTTTTAAGATTTCACGCTCCATTGTTACATTCTTTAACTATTTCTTTAAAGTATTGATTTATTGATACTTAACTGATAACTCCTTCTTTTTTGAGAAATCACCCGATTTTAACTTGTATTCGCGTTTCCAACGCCCAACCATACTAAAGCTTAAACCATAATCCTCACTAACTTGTTTTGTCTTAATGACCGAATTTAATAGTTCTACGATTATAACTTTAAATTCATTGTCATACTTTTTTACCATAAGTCAACTATAAAATTAATAAGCTCATAAAAATCGTCACATCAAAGGTAGACACTCCAAGAAGCTTTTATCCTTAAAATACATCCATTATTCATTAGGTTTATTGACTTCAATGAATATATTTATCTACTTACCGCAATTAAATTTAAATAAAAAACCCGAATTTACAATGAATTTCGGGTTTTTGTTCGTGTTATAAACTAATCAACTGCACAAAACTATTTTTTTAAATCTTGTATAATTTTAATGGCATTTTCAGTTAAACTTTCAATTTTAACATAATCAAAATTACCATCAGCATCTTTTGCCATTAATTGAGATCCCATACCGACACAAGTTACACCTGCGCTAAACCAAGCTTCTAAATTTTCTTTGGTCGGCGATACCCCACCTGTTGGCATAATACTTGTCCAGGGTTGAGGACCTTTAATTCCTTTTACAAATTGAGGACCATAAATATCACCAGGAAATAATTTAACGATTTCACAGCCTAATTCTTCTGCTCTTGCAATTTCTGTGAGCGTTCCGCATCCAGGAGACCACAAAACTTTTCTTCTATTACACACAATTGCGATATCTTCACGTAAAACCGGTGTAACAATAAAGTTTGCACCCAAAGACATAAATCTAGAAGCTGCTGCTGCATCTGTTACAGAACCAACACCCATGACCATTCCTGGTAATTCTTTAGTTACATATTTCACTAATTCTCCAAAAACTTCGTGTGCGAAGTCTCCACGAGCTGTAAATTCTAAAAGTCTTGCACCCCCTTTATAACAAGCGGTGATTACTTTTTTGCTGATTTCTAAATCTTTATGATAAAATAAAGGAACCATGCCTGTATCTTTCATTATTTGTGCTACTTCTAATCTTGTAAATTGTGCCATTTTATTCTATTAGTATTTTATTAAAATCATATGCTTCAGGGATTATATGATAACCCTTTAAATCTTTATAATCACTTTCTTTTATGTAATGAAGGTTTTGAAAAAATAAATGTGCAAACTCTGAATCAATCTCTACTAAACGAGGTTTGATTTTACCCTCTTTATCTTGTAACTCTTTTAAATACAAAGGCGATATCTCACCTTTGGAGTTTGCGGAGACCAAACAACCACTCTTTCCTTGATCAAAAAGTTTTTTTACACCTATTCCTAAAAGAGTACATAAAGTTAAATCAAAACCAATAGGTCTGCAACAACGCAGTTCATAACCCAATTCACTCGGACGTGTTTTTATAACCAATCCAATCTTTTTTAGTTGATCTTGAACAAGTACATTTAAAATATGAGATTTACTAACGTTTCCTAGTTCTGGATGTCCATGAGAGTCATACGTAAAATTGATTCCTATCTTATCTAGTTCTGATTTCTTTAAATTATGAAAGATCCCTTCACTAACCATGGCAACACCATAATGGATGTTTTTTAACTTCCTTTTTATGATAGAAGACACAATTAAGCGGACAACTTTATCTATCGTGATTTCAGTTTTAGCAAACATTTCAGGAATAACCGTCATTGGAAAATGACAACTTGCCGCGATTCCAAATGCTAAATGTCCTGCAGATCTTCCCATCGCAGACATCACAAACCAGTTTTGACTTGTACGCGCGTCTTCATAAACTGTGTTTCCTATTTTAACACCTTCGTCTTTGGCCGAATGAAATCCAAACGTTGGATTCCTATCAGGTAAAGGCAAATCATTATCTATTGTTTTTGGTACGTGAATATTGGATATAAATATAGCTTCCTTTTTTAAATATTGTGAAATTCTATTGGCTGTAGACGCCGTATCATCACCTCCAATAGTAACAAGTAACTTTACATTATTATCCTTAAAAATAGACGTATTCAATACTTCATTATTAGGCTTAAAGCGACTCATGATTAAAGTCGAACCACCTCTACTAAATATTCTATCTGCATGAAAAAAATCAAATTCTTTTAATTTAGGTTCTTCAGAAAAAAGACCTTTAAAGCCCTCATGAATACCTATTACGCGATAGCCATCCTCTAAAAAGACTTTTGCCACCGTGCTGATTACAGCATTTATTCCGGGTGCAGGACCACCTCCACATAAAATTAAAACAGACATTTTAGGCTCTAACATCTTTTGATTTTTTTTAAAAGAAGAGTTATGTATTATCTTGCTACTCTACCAGAAGAATCTCCTCCCATTAATTTTTCTACTTCAGCAACGGTTACTAAGTTTGCATCTCCTTTTATAGTGTGTTTTAAACAAGAAGCAGCTACGGCAAAATCTAAAGCATTTTGATCATCTTCTGGATATGTTAATAATCCATATATTAAACCACCCATAAAAGAATCACCACCGCCAACTCTATCTACGATATCTGTTATTTGGTATTGACGCGTTTGTAACATTTTTGTTCCATCATATAAAACACCAGCCCAAGTATTATGAGAAGCAGAAATTGAACCTCTTAAAGTTGTAATTACTTTTTTAGCTCTTGGAAATTTCTCCATCATTTGTTTACATACAGATAAAAATGCTTCTGCTTTTACATCATGACCATCTTTGTGAACATCTAAACCCTCTGGATGAATTCCAAAATGTTTTTCTGCATCTTCTTCATTTCCCAAAATAACATCGCAATAAGATGTTAACTCTGTCATAATTGCTTCTCTATCTCCGCCATAATTCCATAGTTTAGCTCGGTAATTTAAATCAGTAGAGATTGTAATTCCTTTTGCACTTGCAGCTTTAACAGCTTCTAAACAAACATCTGCTGCTCCTTGAGAAATTGCAGGTGTAATTCCGGTCCAATGAAACCATTCCACTCCATCAAAAACAGTATCCCAATCGATCATTCCAGATTCAATTTCTGCGATTGCAGAATGTGCTCTGTCATACACAACTTTAGAACCTCTAGATACTGCACCTGTTTCTAAAAAATAAATTCCTAAACGATCACCACCATATACAATTTTATCTACGCCAACTCCACGTTTTCTCATTTCCATCATAGCACATTCACCAATATCATTTTTTGGTAAGCGTGTTACAAAATCAACATCAACTCCGTAATTTGCTAATGAAACTGCTACGTTAGATTCTCCACCACCATAAACAACATCAAAATTATTGGCTTGTGAAAATCTTAAAAATCCTTGAGGAGCTAATCTTAACATGATTTCTCCAAATGTTACTACTTTACCCATTTTTATTTAAATTAATTGTTTTTAATTATTTAGTTAAACGTTTAAGCAACTTGTTAAAATAAAATCAAAACATATATTCTATTATTTGTTTTGATTATAAAGTGAAAACAAGTTATATTTGTTTAAACGTTTAAGCAAATATATAAATATTTTGATAAAAACTAAAAAAACTACGATAAAAGATATTGCAAACGTGTTAAATATTTCTGCAGCAGCTGTTTCTAAAGCGTTACATAACGATTCTAGAATAAGTGAAAAAACAAAAATAGCAGTAAGAGAAGTTGCAGAAAAATTAAATTACCAACGAAATCATTTGGCAAGTGCCTTAAGAAGTGGAAAGAGTTATTTAGTTGGTGTCATTGTACCAAGAACAAATAGTAGTTTTTTTTCATCAGTTATTCAAAATATTGAAGAAGTTTTAAATAAGAAAGGATATAATATTATTATAACCCAATCTAACGAATCGTATAAGAAAGAATGCGATAGTATTGATACGTTACTTTTTACGCAAGTTGATGGTATTATCGCCTCTATGGCGAATGAAACCGTAGATTTATCTTTTTATGAAAAAATAAAATCCAAAGGAATTCCTTTGATTCTATTTGACCGAGGAGAAAACGATTTAAACGTAGACTATGTGGGTATAGATGACTATGCAAGCAGTCATCTAATTGTAAAACATCTTGCAGAACAAGGCTGTAAAAGAATAGCTCATATTGGCGGTTACAAACGTACACGAATCTTTAATAATAGAATTCGTGGGTATATCGATGCATTAAAAGAACATAATTTACCATTGGAAGAGGAATTGTTAATAGAGTGTAATTTGACCATTGAAGATGGAAGAAAATATATGTTACAACTGATCAATTTGCAAGACAAACCAGATGCCGTTTATGTTGCAGGAGATTACGCTGCTCTGGGTGCCCTGCAAATTTTGAAAGAGAATACCATAAAAGTACCTAATGAAATAGCTTTAGTTGGTTTTGGAAATGAGCCTTTTACTGCTATGGTTACGCCTACAATATCTAGTATTAATCAACATAGCGAGGAAATCGGAAAACAAGCAGCAGAACGATTTTTATTTTATCAGAATGAAAAAAATATTAAACAAAATTTAAATAAAATTATATTAAACGCGGAATTAATTATTAGAGATTCTTCTAAACTTACCTAATTTTTTACTCCATATTGTTATCATAATAAACCAATATAAGAATACCATAAGTATTTATTATAAAATAAGAGATTCATACCATGAACAGCTTTATAACAAACGATTTTTTATTACGAAACGATTTCGCAATAAAATTATACCACAACTATGCAAAGTCGTTGCCGATTATAGATTACCACAATCATTTAGCACCACAACAAATTGCAGAAGACAAACAGTTTGAAAACATT
Organism: Polaribacter sp. IC066; assembly: GCF_007997085.1. Lineage (GTDB taxonomy): Bacteria > Bacteroidota > Bacteroidia > Flavobacteriales > Flavobacteriaceae > Polaribacter. The sequence continues at coordinate 1,832 of NZ_VORR01000012.1, read as the reverse complement.
ACGCAAGTTTGGTTGTCTGGAGACCACTACAAATGGCGCGCAATGCGTGCTTTTGGAATTAATGAAAAGTACATTACAGGTACTGCTTCGGATAAAGAAAAATTCTTAAAGTGGGCAGAAGTGGTTCCTTTTACCATTCGAAATCCATTATTTCATTGGACACATTTAGAACTAAAAGCCTATTTTGGAATTGATGAAATTTTATCCCCAGAAAACGCCGAAGAAATTTATGAGAAAACATCGGAGCTTTTACAACAAAAAACGCATTCTACAAACGGATTATTAAAAATGCAAAATGTAGAATCTTTATGCACAACAGATGATCCAATAGATTCTCTAGAATATCATATTGCCATTCAAAAGGATGCTTCTAAAGTAAAAACTTTCCCTACTTTTAGACCAGATAAATCTTTTGGGGTAGAAGATGTAAAAACATATAATACTTACTTATTAGAACTAGAAAAAGCGAGTGCAATTTCTATTAATTCTTATACTGATTTATTAGCTGCCCTAGAAAATAGAGTTGATTTTTTTAATGAAAACGGCTGTAGATTGTCCGATCATGGTTTGGAACAATTGTACTATTTTGAAACTGAAAAATATGCTATTGCAGACCTTTTTGATAAAGTAAAAGCACACCAAGAATTAGCGCCTGAAGAGGTCTCATTTTTTAAAGCAAAAACAATGATTGCTTTAGGAAAAATGTATCATAAAAAAGGATGGACGCAGCAATTGCATTTGGGTGCCATCAGAAATAATAACAAACGTTTATTAAAAGAGTTAGGCCCGGATACTGGTTTTGATTCTATTGGAGATTTCTCGCAAGCAAAAGCATTAAGCGGATTTTTAAATGCGCTAGACAGTACAAATCAGTTGACAAAAACAATTGTTTACAATTTGAATCCGTCTGATAATGAAGTTTTTGCTACTATGGTTGGTAATTTTAATGATGGTACTGTAAAAGGAAAAGTACAATTTGGTGCGGCTTGGTGGTTTTTAGATCAAAAAGACGGCATGGAAAAACAAATTAACACACTTTCTAATCAAGGTTTATTAACTTGTTTTGTTGGCATGTTAACCGATTCTAGAAGCTTCTTATCGTTTCCAAGACACGATTATTTTAGAAGAATTTTATGCAATATAATTGGAACTGATGTTGAGAACGGTGAACTACCAAATGATGAAAAATTTTTAGGTAGTATCATAAGTGATATTTGTTATTACAATGCTCAAAATTATTTTAATTTTAAATAAGTTTTTTCTAGTATAAAAACAACTAATTAGGGTATAATTAGCTGTGGAGACGTTGCTGAAATAAAAAGCGGACCGGTTTTTCAGAAAGTAAAAAACTCAAAACTAATTGCAGTTATGAGAAGAAGTTCGGCAAAAGCGCACCATTTCGCAGAAAGACATCAAGTTCCTTTTTGGTATAATTCTGTAGGTGAGTTGCTAGAAAACAGCAAGATAAACGCTGTTTATATTGCAACCCACCTTCTACTCATTTAGAAATCGCCAAAAAATGTTTGCCTGCAAAAATTTATTTATTTAGAAAAACCTATAATCTTAAACTTCTCTAAAGTAATAGAATTGGATACATTCAAAGATAAAAACAGATAAACTAGTCGTTATACATTATAGAAGGAAACTACCTACTTTTGAAAAAGTAAAAGAATTAGTTGATGCTGCTATAATCGGAAAAATTTTATTGAGGTAAGTAGATAATTTCATATCTTGTAAGTCAATAAAATAGGGTGATTATGGATTTATTTACAGGACAAAACCTTTTAGAGTTTACTGAACGGTTTAAAACAGATAAAAATTGCAAAGAATAT
>NZ_VORR01000129.1 GCF_007997085.1 Polaribacter sp. IC066 | reverse complement strand
ACTTGGCAAAATTTATAATTTTCACAAACTTGCTAAATTCCGCAATTTTGAAAATTTTGACGAGCGAGAAAGTGTTCCGAAAATTCGAATTTAAAAGACCTTAAAAATTTAAAATTGAAATTATTTTCCAATTATTGAATAGAGTTTTTAAATTCTTGAGCAATTGAGCCTAACGTGTTGGTATATGGAAAGTAGCAGAATAAAAATGCTATAATTTTCAATTTATTATTAAAGATAGCAGAAAAGTACAAACTTTGTAGTTTGCACTTAACTGCTATTTTTTATATACCTTGTTATGGGCAGTTATTTTTTACTTTCCATACTTGCAAATAATAAATTCGCTAATGGTATAAAAAATAAATACTTATTATAACCAGCATCAATTAACCGTCTAAAGCCTAATGCAAAAAAAGGAATAATTGAAATACCTATATATATAAATAATAAGTTATCTGCTAATAATTTGTGTGATGTTAAACCTTCGAAAAAGCCAATCATTATAAAAATTAACATATCAATAATAAAAAAATTCCAAAATTCTTTTTTTGAAGATTTTCCTTTAAAGTCAAACATTTTCTTATACGCTAAAAAATAATATTTCATAATTTAATAATTTTTAAGATTAACAATTCTCTCCTATACAAGCAGCTATCTTTGTTAAGACGCATCCTCTTCTAAATGCACAAACTACTTTTTTCCAATCACTTAACTCGTCAATTTTTTGAATAGTACATTGTCTTACTCCTTCATATGAACAATTTCCATTTTTTGAACTAATATTATTAGTATTAAAAATTGCGGAAACTTCTTCTTCACCATTATTGAATTCCGAATTATAAATAATTTCGTCATTCATTATGTATGTAAATGTACCATTTATTAATTCAGAGTTTTCTTCAAGAAAGATATTTAAATCTTCATCATTTAAGTTTTCTGGTATCTCGATATTTGAAACAAATATTGCTTCTACTGTAATATCTTCTGAATTATTGGTACTCTTCGAAGATGTATTTGAAGAATTTAAATATTCGTTTAAACTTAATTTACCAGATGTGTATGTATATTCTTGTATTTCGTCTTTTGAATCTTGACTGCAAGATATGATAACAACTGATGTACAAACAAACACTATTAATGTTAATAAATAATTCTTATAATTTTTCATTTTATTGTTTTTTAAACTTTCACGCATTCATTTTTTTTTTGAGTTTTGAATACTTGCAACTTTGCCATCTTTTTCAAGAAAACTCTTTTTTATAGGCAATTTAGAATTTAACTCTTTTATTTTTTCTTCCAAGTAGAGTCTATTCTCGGATATGGTTGAACGTCGGCTTTAATTGCCCATAACGTTTGTGTATAAAAATAGTTGCATTTTTTGACAACGAGGAATTTCCTACGGAAATTCAGAAGTTGGTAAAAAAGCAATAAACTTTGCTAAAGCACTAATTTAGCAATTTTTTTTATATTGTGTTATGTTTTGTTGCGAGACACTTGAGTA
>NZ_VORR01000128.1 GCF_007997085.1 Polaribacter sp. IC066 | reverse complement strand
AAAGTGTTTTAAAGTTAAAATGCAGGAATTTACTCAAATGCTGAAAAGTTGAAAACGGAATCTAAATGTGTTTACTCTTATGTTTCGCAAAAGAGCCTAACAAAGTATAAAAAAAATTGCTAAATTAATGCTTTATCAAAGTTCGTTGCATTTTTGCGTACTACTGAATTTCCGTTGGAAATTCCTCGCACACAAAATCGCAACTTTCTTTATACACAAACGTTAGGCTCAATTGCTCAAGAATTTAAAAACTCTATTCAATAATTGGAAAATAATTTCAATTTTAAATTTTTAAGGTCTTTTAAATTCCAATTTTCGGAACACTTTCTCGCTCGTCAAAATTTTCAAAATTGCGGAATTTAGCAAGTTTGTGAAAATTATAAATTTTGGCAAGTTTGCGGAATTTTGAATCGCACAAAAATTAAAACGGAATTCCAAAATTGCGGAACGGAAATGTTGGAATTCACTCAAAATCAAAATTGCGGAATTTCGGAAGCAGAATTTGTAGTCGATTTTTTTTTTGTAAAAAGTGTTTTAAAGTTAAAATGCAGGAATTTACTCAAATGCTGAAAAGTTGAAAACGGAATCTAAATGTGCTTACTCTTATGTTTCGCAAAAGAGCCTAACAAAGTATAAAAAAAATTGCTAAATTAGTGCTTTATCAAAGTTCGTTGCATTTTTGCATACTACTGAATTTCCGTTGGAAATTCCTCGCACACAAAATCGCAACTTTCTTTATACACAAACGTTATGTTTCATTGCTCGGGAAAATCTAAAGGCTAACTAAAGTTGAATGAAAAACAAGAATTTAAACCATAAAACATCTGAATTCTTGCCAGCATGTTGAATATAAAATCTCTGCGGAATTTGAAACCGTTTATGAAAACTGAATTGCATGCTGAACAGTCTCTCGCTAATTATCAATGAAACGGAATTTAGCAAAGTGCGGAATTGAGAATCTGCCGGAAGTAAAACGTGTGAAATTACTCAAACTTTAAAAAGCGGAATTTTTTCGGAAAATTTTTCATAAATTAGTGTTTTAAAATTAACAATGTAGGAATTTACAAAATTGCGGAAAATTTGAAAGCGGAATTAAAACGTGCTTACTCAAGTGTCTCGCAACAAAACATAACACAATATAAAAAAAATTGCTAAATTCGTGCTTTAGCAAAGTTTACTGCTTTTTTACCAACTTCTGAATTTCCGTAGGAAATTCCTCGTTGTCAAAAAACGCAACTATTTTTATACACAAACGTTGGCATACATTAAGAGGTAATATAAAATGACAGATAAGGAAATGACCATATTAAATTTAAAAATAAAGGAGGGTTTAATAGTTATTACGAAAGGTTAGAAAAAGACAAGGAAAGTGATATTGAGTTATCTAACTCAAGTTTCGCAGGTCACTACCCCTTGAAAACAAAGAGAAAAGGAATAAAAAAAGTAGCATTTTTATTCCTTTAAGTTTCTAAATTTCAGTACCTTAAAAGTGTAATTCCAATACGCTAAAAATGC
>NZ_VORR01000127.1 GCF_007997085.1 Polaribacter sp. IC066 | reverse complement strand
CGATAAATACATCTATAACTTTATTCTTGGGTTGAGTCTTAATATCCATTAAAACCCAGGGGTTACTAATTCCTAATAAGTCTGATAAACCGTTTAATTCCATCCTGAAATGTAATCATTTTTAACAAATCCATTGTTTTTAGCGAAGAGCCAAATTTCTTTTGTTGCTAAAACTTCTTCTTTCTTGTATTCTTTTTGATAAAAAACGGCATCAACTTTAATGTTACCTTGATTAGAAATGACCTTAATCGTTGAACCTTTGCTGGTTGCATATACATTGCCTGAATATAATTTTACAACAGTGGTTGCTTTTATAGTATTCAATTTTACAATACCATTTTCTATATATATTTCTAAAGGGTTTTTAAAATCTTTTGACTCAACATCAATATCCTTACCAATAATAGTTACTTTTTTTCCTTTTGGCACTTTAATTATAGCATTTGCTCGCTGCAATCTTTTTGTAATAAATTTTCTGAAAATAATTTCTTTTTCCTGAACTTCATCTAATTGAAACCCTATTTGAATTTCATTATTTTCTTGTTTTACATCAATATGTTGCTCATTAGAGTTTTCTGCAAATAATGTGATTTCTATAAAATCTGTCTTTGAATTTTCTAGCACAACATCCTCTAAACCCTCTGTAAAAACAGTGCGTTCTTTTGCAGTAGATGTAAATTTTTTGATTATTTTTTTTAGAAGGAAACAACGGTTGTAACCAATAACAATATCATTCCAATTGGATTTTTCACAATGTAAAAAACTGTCTAAAAATTAGTTATTTTTAGACAGTCTAGTGCTAATATTAGTAGAAAACGATTTGTTATTCAATCAATATTTTCCTGGTTACTTTCCCTTTTTCTGACAAAAGCGTTACTACATAAATATTTCCGATCATTAGATTCTCTACTGATATCGATTTTGTAGTTTCTGTAATATTTTTTTCTATCACTTTTTTCCCTAAAACATCGTATATAATAACGTTTGTTTTTCCTATTGAAAGTCCAGAAAAGTATACTTTCTTATTAGAACTATACACTGAAATATTTGATAACGCAATATCTGTAGTTCCTAAAGTACTAGAAGATGTATGCAGATAAAAACGACCAACGCCATTCAAAGATTCCGATAGCATGACGCGATATTCACTATTTGGCTCGTCTAGACGCGTAAATTTTTTGGTTGCTTTGTCTTCTAAAAATATTTTTATATCTGATGGTAAATTCAATACTTCTGCCGAAAAAACAATTTCTTTACCAGCTGCTACTTTTACACCAACAGGAATTATTAACGCTGCATAGTTTTTATTTGGTAAAGATTGCACTTCGAAATTTATGCCTTGGTAATCCTCTACTAACCGAGTAAAAATATTTAAATTAGAAGATACTCCGTCAAAAATACCAATATCAAAACCTGGATCTAAGCCTGCAGTCTTTCCTTCAAGGTAATATATTTGCGTATTCACCCCAGCTTCCCCATCTGATAGTTGCAAATTAATAGCAAGATTATTATCCGTAAAAAAAGCTGTTCTTATTTGATTATGGTTTAATGCGGCCA
>NZ_VORR01000126.1 GCF_007997085.1 Polaribacter sp. IC066 | reverse complement strand
GTAACTATTCAGCCATTTCCGGTAGGAACGGATTTTTGCTAAAAGCAAGCTGAATATTTTCTAGTACTTTTTGTTTATTTTTTTTGAGCGTTGTAATATATCCTCTAATTCTAGCAAAATATTGTGCATGGGTTTCTGACCTAAAACAACCAGATACTTTTTGCTTCACTTTAATCATCCTTAAATCTCTTTCCGCTTGATTATTATCAAAAGGGACGTTGGGTTGTTTAATGAATTTCAGAAATAAGTATTTGTGTTTTTCTAAGCCAAAAGCAAGTCTTTGCTCATCGGTTTTCTTAAACTTTTTATCATAATTTTGAATCACAGGTCGAATCAGATTTACATATTTGTCAAAGATTTTGGAGTAGTAAGCCGCCTTTAAATTAGGATTTTGTTCTTTATCTTTTTTAGCTTGAATAAGTAATTTTCTTATTTCTTTAGCCCATGAGGAATCAAATGTTTCTTCGACATAAATGAGGTCTCTTAATATATGAGCATTGCATAAACTATGGGCACAGGAGTACGAAAAATAACTACTAAAACGATCGTGAACAAGCGTTCCTTTATAGTGCTCTAAAAGGCCGATATCGTTCATTGCTTGTTTGCCTCTATTTAGATGATGTGCAAAATAGCTGGTCGTTTTATTGCTTACTACATGCATCCAACTATTTTTTCCATTTAAGCGAACTCCTGTTTCATCGGCATGTAAAATTGGACTTTGTAATAATTGTTGTCTTATATTTTCATTATATTGTTGCAAATCATCAAAACATTGTTTTTGAAAATTAGACAAGCTTCCTGTAGAAATAGTATGTCCTGTTAAATCGGATATAAATTCGCTACAGCGTGCAAAAGGAAGCATTTGATAATTTTGTAAATACACACAAAGTGATTTTAATCCAACCCCATATTGCGCTTCTTGAGTAAGCTCTTTTGGGAACACTGCTTTATTTATCTTTCCACAACAGCTACATTTTTTATGTATTGTTCGGTGTTCTGTAACTTGCATCTTAATGACTGGAATATCAAAAACTTGCCGAGCATTATACTTGACACCATCATCAGGTAAATCAGTACCGCAAGAATTACATTGTGTCATCGTATGAAAAATAAGATTATCAGGAGTTTCAACCATTTTTAATTTACTGCCCTTATGTCCTTTTTGTCCACCTTGAGGTTTGTTAGATTTTGTGCGTAAACTTTTCGTTTTTCTAAAAGGATCTTGTGAAGGAGCAACGCTGCTATTGTCACTGTTTTTTGGATGCTCGTATTTTGATAGTTTCACTTTTAACATCGCATTCTCTTCTTGTAATGTTTTTACTTGACATTCAAGATTAGAAACAACTTTAAGCATCTCTTTTTTAAAGAGCGAAAACTCATTCTCTAGATGCAATAAGAGTTGTTTGTCAGTCAAAATAATTTGTTTTCACGAAGGTCTAAAACAAATTATAAAATGACAAAAAATAATAAAATATTGTATCACACACTTATCAACCGATGTGCATAAACAACTGCTTTTTTTGAAATAGAATGACTAAAAATAAAAAATTGTGGATAAAATAAATCAAATTGTTAACAACCACTAAACATCCGCTGAATAGTTAC
>NZ_VORR01000125.1 GCF_007997085.1 Polaribacter sp. IC066 | reverse complement strand
TCGAAAAAGCCACTACCTAAAAAAAATTACAAAATAGAGGTTTTAAATATGCGTAAAGCAGGGATAGAAGATGATATAAACGGGCAAAATATATATTTTCAAATGTTTAATTTTAAGCAAATTCTTGTCATTAGCTCTTCTGTTAAAATTACAGATAAATCATATGATTTTAAGGAGACTAATTCAAAAAATAAAGAATACACGAAATATCTCTTTTCTCCAAAATCAGATGGAAAGTTAAAAAACGAAGGTCATTATTTAGTTAAAAATATTGACAAAGCTATTATTGAATTTAAAGTAAAACGAATTATAAATAATGGCTCATTTACTGAAAAAAAAGGAATTAAATACCGAACTACTTCTTATGAAACATTTGTTTCGTTTAAAAAAAATAATATAGACAATCTATATTATGTAGATAAAACAAAAATAAAAGCTCAAATGGAGGTATTGAAAGAAGACAAAAAAGTGTTTTACAATGTTGAATATTTATGGATAACCTTAAATAAAACTGAAAAAGAAGTTGATAAAAATGTATCTGTTAAGAAAGATATTTTTAAGTTAAAAAAGTCATTTAATGCAGATTTCTGGAATAAACAAAAGTATTTATTACTTACAAATGAAATGTCTAAATTCCTAAAAGATTTGGAAAGTTCGAAAAATGAATTTAAGACCATTACGAATATAAAAAAGGAATAAATACTGTGGGCAACACCGTATAAACTTTATTGCTGGTAATAGCTTACTTACGAAAGTCCTCGCGGACTTTCTTGGTTAGTAATTATTTATTAACTTTACTGCTTAACCATCGCAACAAAGCTTATACAAACACGTTGTGGGTAATTAAAAAAAATGAAGAAAATACTAACCATAATATTTACTGGAATCTTAATTACAGTTAATGCTCAATCAGTTGAATTGAATGACATTAAATTGAACGGAAAAATTCCTTACGAAATTAATATCAACACATTAAAATCCTCGATAAGAAAAATTGACAGTATTAAATCAATTCCTGAGTTAATGGACATGTCGACCGCTGATTCATTAATTTATATTGGGAAAACATATTTTGAATATTTTAACGATTCAAAAAAATGCACACTGAACGTGGTATATTTTGACGAGAAAATAACGGAATTTAATATTGGAAAATTAAAATTGACAAATAAAACAACCGAAAAAGACATTTCTGAATATTTCAAACCTAATTGTAACTCAACTGAATTTATTGATATATTTGGAGAGATTGAAAAATACAAGACTTGTGGAGTTTCATTAACTTTAAACGGAAAATTAACAGATAATCAATTACTGTTTTTCTTTTTGAATGGAAAATTAAAACGAATTGACTTTTGGGAACCGAGTTAAAAAAACTACCCACAACACCGTATAAAATTAATTGCTTGGTTCTAGCCTGCTTGGAAAACCCTTCGGAATTCCCTCTAGTTCATTCCCTTTTTACTAATTTAGTTGCTTAGCCACGCAACGTAATCTTATACAAACACGTTAGGCTCAATTGCTCAAAAATTTAAAAACTCTATTCAATAATTGGAAAATAATTTCAATTTTAAATTTTTAAGGTCTTTTAAATTCGAATTTTCGGAACACTTTTTCGCTCGTCAAAATTTTC
>NZ_VORR01000124.1 GCF_007997085.1 Polaribacter sp. IC066 | reverse complement strand
TTTTGATGCTGGCATCCTGTGTGTCTAAAAAAGAGATTATATATTTTCAAAATGATGAAATAGACCAATCTAGAGTTTCCAATTCTTATAAGACGATTATCAAGCCAGATGATGTATTGCAGATTACCATTACTGCTTTAGATACAGAAGCGGTAAGACCCTTTAATCTATCTGCGGTTACCTATTCAACCACATCTAACTCGGCAATTGGCGCTGCACAACAGCAGACCTATTTAGTAGATACCAATGGGGAAATAGATTTCCCAGTACTAGGCAAACTAAATATTGGCGGTTTATCAAGAGACGAGTTTATTGCGTTTTTAAAAGATAAATTAGCACCTGATTATATTTTAAATCCTAATGTGAATGTACGTATTTCAAATTATAAAATTACGGTTTTAGGAGATGTACGTTCTCCAGGTAGCTATCCAATACCCAATGAGAGAATAACCATATTAGAAGCCATTGGTTTGGCAGGAGACTTAAACATATCGGCAGAAAGAAGCAATATATTAGTTCAAAGAGAGCAAGATGGCGAAAAAATACAGTATCGCGTAGATTTACTCTCTAAAAATATATTTACCTCACCCGTGTATTATTTACAACAAAATGATGTGGTGTATGTAGAACCCAATTATGCAAGGATTCAATCTGCTTCAGCCAATTCAAATACGGGGCTAATCATTTCTATTTCATCAGTTTTAGTGGCACTGTTAACCTCGATTTCTTTATTAAATAGATAAAAATGCAAGAAAATAACAAAAATTTTGGTGGTAGTCAGATTGAAAACGCTGACACTATTAATATAAGAGAAGAATTAGAAAAATATCTTGTGCATTGGAAATGGTTTGTCTTCTGTGTGATTCTCTCTTTATCATTAGCATTTATTTATTTAAGATATGCTACACCGCAATACAGCGCGGCTGCATCGATCATGATTAAAGATAATAATAAGTCTGGTATTTCTTCGGAGTTAGCTGCCTTTGAAGATTTAGGAATTATTGGTGGCGGGTCTGCTAACAATCCTGATAACGAAATAGAAATTTTAAAATCGCGGAAGATTATAGGAAATATGGTCGATTCTTTAGATCTGACCATTTCTTATTTTATGGAGGGAACCATAAAGAAAAGTGAAGTTTATGATAAAAACCCATTGGTATTAGAATTTATCAAAAAGAATTTTTTAGCAATTGAAAAAGATACTGCTTTTGTTATTTCTAGGTTGGATGAAAATAATATTGAATTCAAGACTTTAGACGGTGATTTGATTTCAAGATCAACTTTGAATACGGTTATTGAGAGTGAATTAGGGCAATTTAAAATACACCCCAGAAAAGATTTTGATAAAGATTCGGAGAATAATGAGGTAATTATTTTACTTAGAGGTCGTAATAGAATGATTGATACCTATAGAGCTAGAATTGGCATTAGTACCGTGGATAAAAACTCTAGTGTATTAACTCTTAGTTTGCAGGATGCAGTAAAAGTCAAGGCAGAAGATGTTTTAAATGAATTGGTACGTCAATACAATTTAGATGCGATTAAAGATAAAAGTATTGTTTCAGAAAAAACAAAAGATTTTATCGAGGAGCGGCTCACCAATGTGGGGGCTTTTTTGGCCTTAGCACAGGACAATGTACAAGAATA
>NZ_VORR01000123.1 GCF_007997085.1 Polaribacter sp. IC066 | reverse complement strand
TATTCTTGTACATTATCCTGCGCCAACGCCAAAAAAGCCCCCACATTGGTGAGCCGCTCCTCGATAAAATCTTTTGTTTTTTCTGAAACAATACTTTTATCTTTAATCGCATCTAAATTGTATTGACCTACCAATTCATTTAAAACATCTTCTGCCTTTGCTTTAACTGCATCCTGCAAATTAAGACTTAATACACTAGAGTTTTTATCCACGGTACTAATGCCAATTCTAGCTCTATAGGTATCAATCATTCTATTACGACCTCTAAGTAAAATAATTACCTCATTATTCTCCGAATTTTTATCAAAAGGTTTTATAGCTTGTATTTTGAATTGCCCTAATTCACTCTCAATAACGGTATTCAAAGTTGAAGTTGAGATCAAATCACCTTCTAACGTTTTAAATTCAATCCTGTTTTCATCCAACCTAGAAGCTACAAAAGCAGTGTCTTTTTCGATTGCTAAAAAATTCTTTTTGATAAACTTTAAGACGATCGGGGTTCTATTATAAACTTCACTTTTCTTTATGGTTCCCTCCATAAAATAAGAAATGGTCAGATCTAAAGAATCGACCATATTCCCTATAATCTTCCGCGATTTTAAAATTTCTATTTCATTATCAGGATTATTAGCAGACCCACCTCCAATAATCCCTAGATCTTCAAAGGCAGCTAACTCCGAAGAAATACCCGACTTATTATTGTCTTTAATCATAATAGAAGCAGCCGCACTATATTGAGGTGTAGCATATATTAAATAAATAAATGCTAGGGATAAAGAAAGCACCGCGCAGAACACAAACCATTTCCAATAGACTAAATATTTTTCAAGCTCTTCTCTAATATTGAGGCTATCACCATCTTCTGTTATTTGACTAGCCATTGAATTTTCTTTTTGTTCTTGCATTTTTATCTGTTTAATAGAGAAATCGAAGTTAATAGTGCCACTATAACTGATGAAATGGAAATAATTAAACTCGTATTTGAATTGGCGGAGGCAGATTGAATCCTAGCGTAATTGGGTTCTACATACACCACATCATTTTGTTGTAAATAATACACGGGTGAAGTAAATATATTTTTAGAAAGTAAATCTACGCGGTATTGGATTTTCTCTCCATTTTCTTCTCTTTGCACTAAAACATTATTTCGTTCGCCAGATATGTTTAAATCTCCTGCCAAACCAATGGCTTCTAAAATCGTTATTCTCTCATTGGGTATTGGATAATTCCCTGGTGAGCGTACATCTCCTAAGACCGTAATTTTGTAATTTGAAATTCTGACATTCACATTAGGATTTAAAATATAATCAGGTGCTAATTTATCTTTTAAAAACGCAATAAACTCATCTCTTGATAAGCCACCAATATTTAGTTTGCCTAGCACAGGAAAATCTATTTCCCCATTGGTATCTACTAAATAGGTCTGCTGTTGTGCAACGCCCATTGCCGAATTTGAGGTTGCTGAATAGGTCACTGCCGACAGATTAAAGGGCCTTACCGCTTCCGTATCTAACGCAGTAATCGTAATCTGCAATACATCATCTGGCTTGATAATCGTCTTATAAGAATTGGAAACTCTAGATTGGTCTATTTCATCATTTTGAAAATATATAATCTCTTTTTTAGACACACAGGATGCCAGCATCAAAA
>NZ_VORR01000122.1 GCF_007997085.1 Polaribacter sp. IC066 | reverse complement strand
GTAATCTGCAATACATCATCTGGCTTGATAATCGTCTTATAAGAATTGGAAACTCTAGATTGGTCTATTTCATCATTTTGAAAATATATAATCTCTTTTTTAGACACACAGGATGCCAGCATCAAAAGTATCAGTAAAAAGAATGTATTTTTTATTACATTATTCATAAATTCAGTTTTTTTTTTGCGAAAATAGTATTTTATAGAAACACTAACTAATTTTATCTAATTTTTCATATTTAGAGTTGTTCGAAACATATTCTGGGACGATTTCTTTGATTAGTCCCACAATCTCAACATTGGTCAATTTATTTTTCTTGGAGGATAAATTTTCTATCAGCGCTACCACTTGCTCATTGTTTACTTTTTGTGTTTTTGCAATCATAATTTTCTCGTGGTAGGTTGGTACGGTATTTTCCCCATCTGCTAACAATTCTTCATAGAGCTTTTCTCCAGGTCGTAAGCCTGTAATTTTAATATCAATATCTTCAGGATATTTTAAGCCTGATAAAGAAATCATTCTTTTCGCCATGTCAAAAATCTTAACAGATTCCCCCATATCAAAAATATAAATCTCGCCACCCTCGCCCATCGTACCTGCTTCTAAAACCAAACGACAGGCTTCGGGTATGGTCATAAAATAACGTGTAATATCTTGATGGGTTACGGTTAATGGTCCACCATGTTCTATTTGTTTTTTGAATAGCGGAATTACAGAACCGTTAGAACCCAACACATTTCCAAAACGCGTAGTGGTAAACTTTGTGGTTTCTTGCTGCTTGCTCACACAGCTAATATACATTTCTGCCACTCTTTTGGTTGCCCCCATTACATTGGTAGGATTCACCGCTTTGTCCGTAGAGATCATCACAAAGCGTTCAACTTTGTACTTTATAGACAAGTCTACCATATTTTTAGTCCCTAGTATATTAATTTTAAACGCTTCATACGGGCTATCTTCCATGAGTGGAACGTGCTTATAAGCCGCCGCATGAAAAACTTTTTGAGGCTGATAGTGTTCAAAAATTTCACGCATTCTTTTTTTATCGCGTACATCTGCCACCAAAGCAGAAAAATTTTCAATTCCTTTTTGATGCAATTCTTGTTGTAAATCATACAAAGCAGATTCTGCTTGATCCACTAAAACCAATTGTTTGATGCCGTAAGATGCAATTTGTCTAGCAATTTCGCTCCCAATAGAACCCGCGGCACCCGTTACCAGAATCACTTTATCATTCACATCTCTTTTAACAATAGGGTTGTTTATATTGATTTGCCGTCTATTTAATAAGTCATCAATTTTTACCTGCTTAATTTGGTTTACTTCTAAAGTGCCGTCGATCCACTTCGTTAAAGGGGGAACGATCTTTACCTTCAAGTTTAAACTTAATAGTGTATCTGTGATTTCTAATATGCGCCCAGATTTAATATTTTGAGTAGAAATTACTACTTCGCTAATCCCATTCTTTTCGATAAACTCTTTAGTTATCTTTGAAAACGCATAAATTTTAATCCGATCAATTTTTTTATTTATTTTATACTCATCATCATCGATAAAACCAAAAACATCAAAACAACTTGCTTTATCATTGTTCAATGCGCCGTAGGTAATGATGCCTGCTTCGCCAGCGCCGAAAATTAACACATTGGTAATAGTCCGTAATTCTGTTGAAAGCACATCATAAAATGCCTTAAACACATAGCGACTCATGATCAACACAAATGTGGTCACCAAATAATGTATTAAAATAATAGACCTTGGAATTGTAAAATCAGG
>NZ_VORR01000121.1 GCF_007997085.1 Polaribacter sp. IC066 | reverse complement strand
TAACAAAGTATAAAAAAAATTGCTAAATTAGTGCTTTATCAAAGTTCGTTGCATTTTTGCGTACTACTGAATTTCCGTTGGAAATTCCTCGCACACAAAATCGCAACTTTCCTTATACACAAACGTTGCCAATAATATAAAAAACGAATATGAAGAACATCTTTTTGATTTTTATAATTTTATTTTCGATCAAAATTTCAAGTCAAGAATATAATAAAAAGACAAGATATTTAATTGGAACATTTCACACACAAAACACTACGATCAACGGAATTGCATTTGGTGCTTTTCCACAATTTAATGATGAAAGTAGATTTGTAAAAACAAATGGAATTAGATTAGAAATCCCAGGAATTGGAATTTTAGCACCAATAGGAAATGGAAGTCCAATTTCAAGAATAGACAGTATTAGCGGAAAGTTTAATCGAAAAGAATACAAATTTGATGAAAAAATAAATGGAATAAATATATCAACAGGAACAGTTGGAGATGTAAGTTTTAACGGAATTACAATTGGAGCAATTGCTCAATTTGGAATAATGAATAACGGAATTGCAATTGCTGGAGTTTGGAATGCAATGGATAAATCTAATGGAATTCAAATTTCTGGATTATTAAATGAAACATTGTATAGTAATGGAATTCAAATTTCAATACAAAATTCATCAATAATTATGAATGGTTTACAAATTGGAGGATTTAACTATGGAAAAGAAATGTATGGAATACAAATAGGAATATTTAATAAAAGTAAAAAAACAAAAGGAATACAAATCGGAATTTGGAATGTTAACGAAAAAAGAAAATTTCCGTTAATAAATTGGAATTTTAAAGACTGAAAACAAAATACTATTGGCAACACCGTACAAAATTAATTGCTTTTGTTTTGGCTTATTTAGGAAAGTCCTCGCAGACTTTCTATTTAGTTATTATTTATTAAATTTAGTGCTTAACCACAGCAAAAAATCTTGTACAAACACGTTGCCAACCATTACTCACTCAAAACTATGAAATATATTGAAATTATAAATTCAGTCATTTTAATTGTATTAACAGTTGCTTTTTTTATTCAGAATAACAGCTTGAAATTTATGGAAGCTGCAATTGATTCATATCAACCTGAAAAACTGAAACAAGCTCAAGAATATATTGAAAAAGGAAATGAGCATAAAATGGAATTATTAGTTTCTCAAAAGATTGATGGCATATCAAAAAAAAGTATGGAAAGGTTTATGGAGGCGAATAAAACTTTTCATGAACAATACGACGAAGTAATTTCAATACCACTTGCAATTTTGAAAGACAAAAACTGGGAAGAAAGAGAAGCTTTTTTAAAAACACTACCAAAAAACGCTGAAAATTTCCGAAAAATTTTAGAGGCGATGGACGACGGGAAATTTGATGAATGGAATGACAAACAAAAATAGTATGATATTCACGTCCTGTTAAATATGAACTTTCGGAAATTAATCCATTCTTATAAAGCGAATAAAACTGAATGTCGAATTTATTTGAATTATCTTTTTTTAACATAATTTTGAATTTTAAAATAATGATGGAAATAAAAAACGGTGGGCAACACCGTACAAAATTAATTGCTTTGGTTCTGGCTTATTTAGGAAAGTCCTCGCGGACTTCCTATTCAGTTATTATTTATTAAATTTAGTGCTAAACCACAGCAAAAAATCTTGTACAAACACGTTATGTTTCATTGCTCGGGAAAATCTAAAGGCTAACTAAAGTTGAATGAAAAACAAGAATTTAAACTATATAACATCTGAATTCTTGCCAGCATGTTGAATAGAAAATCTCTGCGGAATTTGAA
>NZ_VORR01000120.1 GCF_007997085.1 Polaribacter sp. IC066 | reverse complement strand
CTAAACCTTCCTCTATATTATATTCTGGAAGCTCAAAAATCCCTTTTTCCAATCGCTTATAATAAAGAACAAAGCCCCCAACTCGCCAATGAAGTAGCTTTAGTTTATCTTTCTTTTTATTGATAAAAGCATACACTACATTGGTGTTCTGGTTTTGATCCATGTGTTCTTTCACAATACCGCTCAATCCATTAAATCCTTTACGCATATCTACTGAATTTAGATAATAGTAATAGCTGTGCTCTGTTCCTAATCCTAACATGGTTTTATTTTTTACAAAAATCAAAAGAAATTAGGAACCTCACAAGATGTGCATAACCAGACGCTTACCTTGTGCCCACAAACATTATCTTGAACTTCAAAATCGTTTTTAATCTGACATGCATTATGATTACACTTCATACAATTCTAAGTATGTTATTCCTTTAAACCAAATAGCTATTCTTTGCAGACCCAGTTAGTTTTAAACCGATCAGAAAACTTTAGGAGATTTCAACCTTTAAATAGGTCCATAATTTGCAGTGTTTCTTTATGTTAAAGAAAAGCATTTATCTACTGACCTCTAAAAAGATTAATTACTGATGGAACAAAGAAAAGATTATCTTCTTCTAAAAATTCAGCCAATGAAATATAACCAATCACTCTTCTTTTTAAGCACAGTAATGTCAGGATATCTAAACTTTGCTACCGTTTGTATGCGCAAACGCATTAAACATCAGTTTAGTTTTATAATGCCGTAATAAATTGCTTCTTTCCTGCTTGCTGAACAGGCAGGTTTGCTTACTTTTCATCTTAAATAAGTACCGTAACGATGCTATGCTCCTTATTTTTAATTTCAACCAATCAAAACATAATTTAATTTATTTAAGCGGCAGTATAAAACTAAATTGGTCTCATACTTCTTAAACTTCCTTTTTGGAAATTATCATTCAAACATAGATCAACTATAATCCTTCTAAATAAATTGTTAATTTATTGTTTTCTGTTCTACATTTCCGATTGACTTTTTTGATAAAAGTAACTGTTATTAACAAAAATATAGCGTTAAAAATATATTTTGTGTACCCTAGAAAATTTTTAAAAATTACTTATTTCTAGACAGTTATGATTCGCTAGAAATTCTACTCAATAATAATTTTTTTAGTGACTCTTCCTTTTTCAGTTTGAAGTTGTACCAAATATATACCCGTAGCTATATTTGCTAAAAAAATAGTATGGTCACCCTTTGCTTCAAAAGACTTCTCTAGTATTTTTTTTCCCAAAACATTCAATATGGAAACTTTTGTTTTGTCTGCAGAAAGACCAGAAAAATATACTTTTTGATTTGAACTATATATAGAAATATTTGAAACATCGGCAGCTGCAGTTGCTAAAACACTAGACGTTGTGTGCAAATAAAACCGGCCCACTCCGGTTAGAGATTTCTCTAAAGTAACTCGATATTCACTATTTGCTTCATCTAAACGCGTAAATTTTTTGGTTGCTTTGTCTTCTAAAAATATTTTTATATCTGATGGTAAATTCAATACTTCTGCCGAAAAAATAATTTCTTTACCAGCTGCTACTTTTACACCAACAGGAATTATTAACGCTGCATAGTTTTCATTTGGTAAAGATTGCACTTCGAAATTTATGCCTTTATAATCTTCAACTAACTGAGTGAAAACATTTAAATTAGAAGATACTCCGTCAAAAGTACCAATATCAAAACCAGGATCTAAGCCTGCCGTCTTTCCTTCAAGGTAATATATTTGCGTATTCACCCCAGCTTCCCCATCTGATAGTTGCAAATTAATAGCAAGATTATTATCCGTAAAAAAAGCTGTTCTTATTTGATTAGGGTTTAATGCGGCCA
>NZ_VORR01000011.1 GCF_007997085.1 Polaribacter sp. IC066 | reverse complement strand
TTTGCTAACACCGTGTATAGAAAATTGCTAAATTAGTGCTTTACCAAAGGCAGTTGCATTTTTGCGTACTTCAAATTTTCCGTTGGAAAATCCTCGCACACAAAAACGCAACTTTCCATAACACAAATACGTTGCCCACAGTACAAAAAAATCGTCATTTAAATTAAATTTTGTAATTTTTAGTTGAATTTAGTAAACTAATTAGTTAACTTTGCAGTGTGATAAGAAAAGTAATTGGATACAAAGATTATTTCGCGAAATTTTATAAAGCTCAAGACGAAAAAGTTCGAGCAAAAATAGGATATGTTTTAGATTTGGTTCGATTTGAAAGACAAGTCCCTAAAAAATTCTTTAAATATCTCGAAAATACAGACGGAATTTATGAAGTGCGTGTGATTACGACCTTTAAAAGCATAAGAATTTTGTGCTTTTTTGATGATGGAAATTTAGTTGTTCTTGCAAATTGTTTTGTAAAGAAAGCTCAAAAAACGCCGAAAAAGGAAATCAAACTTGCGGAAAAATTAAAAAAGGAATACTTACAAGATAAAAATAACTAATATGAAAAACGTAACTGATTTTGAGGACATACTAATTGGAACATACGGAAATAAAGGAACTGAAAAGCGCGATAAATATGACGCGGATTCTCTTGCTTTTCGATTAGGAATTATGCTAAAAGAAGCTCGTAAAGAAGCTAACTTAACACAAGAGGAACTTGCTGAAAGAACTGGAACAAAAAAAAGCTACATTTCAAGAATTGAACGTGGTTTAAGTGATATTCAGATTTCTACTTATTACAAACTAATTGAATTAGGACTTGGCAGACAGTTGAATATTGAAATAGCATAATAAAAAAAGTACTGTGGGCAACACCGTGTAAAATTAATTGCTGGTTTTAGCCAATTTACGAAAGTCCTTTGGGACTTTCTAGTCAGTTATTATTTATTAACTTTATTGCTTAACCACAGCAACTAATCTTGTACAAACACGTTAGCAAAAACTAGCACAAAGTATAATTTAACACCAAAAGTTATTTAAAAAAACATTTAGATTTAAAAGTTTGAAAACCGAAAAACGGAAAAAATATTTAGAATTCTGAAAATATGGAACACTCTTTAGCTATTCAATTTTTTGGAATTTAACTTTTTAGCTGGATTACAAAAAGGTGGGATTTATAAAGTTGGCGGAATTGAGCAAAAAGTGGAATTTCTACTCTCACGAAAAAATATGAATTTACAATAAGACGGAATTGCCATGCCGGGGAAAAAGTTGCAAATTTTTGTGGAAATTCACCTTTTTATACAGTACAGAAAACAGTTTGAAAAATATAAAAAGTGAAATCAAATTTAACAAAAAAGAAAAATAATATTGCGAAATAATAAAAATGGAAAATTAAACACGCATTTGCTAACACCGTGCATAATTTATTGCTTTATCCGTTTTTCTTGCGAAAAACCTCGCGCACTTGAAAGTCTGTGATTTTTAATTAATTTTTCGTTAAATTTACGCAATAAACCATACACAACAACGTTGGCAACTATAAAAATGGCGAAACTCAAGTTGAACATTAAATTTGCTAAATTGACTTTTTTGGTGTAAATTAGCACCAAAATAAAATATTATGGGAAGGCAAAGTATTTCGTTCACTCAACCAAATGATGAATGGCTAAAAAATCAAGTTGATAAGAAAGAATATTCTACTAAAAGTGAACTTGTAAACGATTTAATTAGACAAGCAAGAAAACAACAAAGACAAATTGACTGGATTAGTGCTAAATTGGAGAAAGCTGAAAATAGCGGATTTACAGATTTGAGCAAAGAACAAATATTAGCGGAATCAAAGTCGTTGATTTAATGGCTAATTATAAAATAAGTAATTTAGCGAAGGAAGACTTAATAAGAATCCACAAATACGGGGTTGAAAAATTCGGAATGATTCAGGCTGATAAATATTTCGATTCTTTCTTTGAAAACTTTGAAATTATAGCGAAAAATCCATTTTATTTTGAATCGGTTGACTATATAAAAAAAGGATATCGACGTTGCGTTTCTGATTCAGAAAGTATTTATTACAAAGTAAATAATAATATTGTGGAAATTATGGCGATAATTGGAAGACAGGATTTGAAAAATATTCTCTGATTTAAAAATTATAGTTGCCAACACCGTACAAAATTAATTGCTGGCTTTTAGCTTATTTACGAAAGTCCAAACGGACTTTCTTGGTTCGTGTTTTATTTACTAAATTCACTGCTTAAAACACGCAACTTTCAACACACAACAACGTTGTACATCATTAAAACACAAATTATGAAATCAATCCTAAGCAGTTTTATAATTGCACTACTAATAATTTCGTGTGCATCGCCAAAAAAAAATAGTGATTTAGTGGTTATAAATCAACCAGCCGAGTTTGAAGCTCAAGAAGCAATTTGGTTGATATGGCCATCCACCAATCACAAAGAAAGTGAATCTGTAGAAAATGTTACACTTTCAATTATTGAAGCTTTAATTAACGATACAGACATCGTAGTAACCTGTAAAAACAAAGAACTTCTTAATAAAGCGAGTGAAACTTTAAAAAACCGTTTTGGAGCACAGAAACGATTGAAGCTATTGGAAATACCATCTTTTGAAATCTGGACAAGAGATATGGGACCCATATTTGTAGAAACTAATCAAAAAACAGTTGCTATTGCAGACTTCAATTTTAATTCTTGGGGATATGCGGACACATTGGACGTTGACACCAAAACGGAAGAAATGTATGATGTTCGGGTTGCTAAACATTTTAAATTACCTGTTATTTCGAGTTCAATGATTAGTGAAGGTGGAAATAGAGAAGTCAATGGAAAAGGCACTTTGATTACTACAGAAGCTGTCGAAAAAGGCAGAAATCCAAATATGAGCAAATTGCAAATGGAGGCCGAATATAAACGGTTGCTGGGAACAAAAAAAGTAATCTGGTTAAACCAAGGTTTGGTTGAAGATGACCATACCTTCCTCGGCCCAATTTCTACAAAAGACGGAACAAAAGCTTATACAGTTGTTACTACAAATGGTCACGTAGATGAATTTGTTCGTTTTGTAAATGATTCCACAATCCTTTTGGCAAAAATAGACAGCACGGAATTGAATGACCCAATCGCTTTTGAAAACAACAAACGAATTGAGGAGAATTATGAAATATTATCCAAAGCAACTGACCAAGATGGAAAACCATTTACTATCATTAGAATGCCACTTCCTGGGACAATTTACGATACAATGAGTCCTGGTGATTATGTATATGAATATATTAAAACCCTTGATTATGAAGATGGAAGTACTTTCCCTAATGGGGATAGTGTAAAAGTTATAGCCGCGTTAAGCTATCTCAACTTCATTATTACCAATAAAGTAATTATTGGTCAGACCTGTTGGAGAGAAGGAATGCCCCTAGAGTTAAAATCAAAAGATGAAAAGGCTGCCCAAATATTACAATTTGTTTTCCCTAACCGAAAAGTAATTATGATTGATGCCCTTGCCGTTAATTTAGGAGGTGGCGGAATTCATTGTATTAGTATGCAACAACCGGCGTTATCAAATAATTAGGTGAAATTTGAAACGGAATAAACGATGTACAACAATGTATATAAAAAATAGGCGAAATGGTACTGAATTCAAAGTTTGCGGCTCGCACCAAAGTACGTGCTTAAACGAAAGTTCCGTACTTTGAAATCGCCTACTTTTCATATACTAAACGTTTAATGCAAAACGAAATTTAGAATTATAATGAAAATTTGGATAATATTAATTTTAAGTTTATCAATTTCTGTAATTTACGGGCAAAATAAACAACCGAAAAAATCAGGAATTGGATTTGCTGTTGCCGAAAATCCATATTTGTATGAAAATCTGTCACATCCGAAAGATATTTTCTCAAATAATAAATTGACAAACAAAATTCAGACAAACAAAATATTTCCTTATTTCTATAAACCAGATTATGGACTTTATCATTTTATATGTCTTGAGAAAAATAGCAAATATTATAAAATACTAATTAACAATTCGGAAATTGGATTTATACCGAATAATGAAAAGTATATTTTTAAAACTTGGGAAACAATTTTAATGTCTGCTTCAGTTGAACGAATTGACAAACAAAACTTAATACGGAATAGTCCAAAAGAAAAAGATGAAAAAATTATTATCAACAGCTGTAAATACGAATCTATGAAAGTTATAGATATAATTGAACAGAATGGAAAATTTTGGATTGAAATTTCTTTTGCAACTAATTGCGAAGCATACCCAGAAAATAATGCTGAACGAAAAACTGGATGGATTAAATGGAGAAATTCGGAAAAATTATTAGTTCGAATTCAATTACTATGTTAGAAAGCACTAAACACAACACGGTTAAAATTAATTGCTGGCTTCTCGCCTACTTACGAAAGTCCAAACGGACTTTCTTGGTTCGTATTTTATTTACTAACTTTATGCAGTAAATATCGCAACTTTACTTAAAGCAAAATGTTGTGCTTCATTATGAGAAACCGCTAACCAATGATAAAATTCTTCAGAAAAATACGCTACGACTTTATAGGGAAAAATAAAACTAGAAAATATTTTAAGTATGCCATTGGAGAAATTGTACTTGTTGTTATTGGAATTTTGATTGCTTAATCTATTAATAATTGGAATGAAGAAAGGAAAGGAAGAGAAAACGAAGTTGTCTATCTAAATAATATTAAAAGGGATTTGAAACTATCAATTACAGAAATTGATCAATTTGTTCATAGACGAAACGAACTAATTAATTCAGCAAACACAGTAATGGAGCATTTCAATGGCAAGCCAGTGAATAGCTGGAATTCATTCAACAAACACCTTGTAGACATCTACTCGTGGCAAAGTTTTTATTTAATTGACAACACTTACCAAGAGCTTAAAAATTCAGGGAATTTTGCAATTATCTCAAATGATTCGATAAAAAATGGTGTACTGAATTTAGATTTACTCTATAAAAAATTAAAAAATACTGAAAACCACTGGAGAAATGATGCTGAACAAACACTTCATCCAGGGAGTTATGAAAAACACGATATCAATTCTATGTCAAAAAACTATGTATTTCAACTGTCGGATGGAAAAATGGGAGTTCGTGGAAATTTAACAAAAGAATCCTTTGGAGGTATATTTAATGACCAAAAACAAAAGAATGGTTTTGCTTTTGCATCTCTTAACTTTGGAAGTATGAATGGAACTTTTCTTAAAATGAAAAAAAAATGTAAAGAACTTATTTCTCAAATTAACAATGAATTAAAAAAATGAGAACTGAATTAAAAATAACGAAATAACAATACCGTGTATAAAAAATCGCTAATTTAATGTTTAATCAAAGTCAATTGCATTTTTAGACACTTTAATTTTCCGTTGAAAAATCCTCACCCATAAAAACGCAACATTTAATACACAACAATGCTAGCAACAAGCAAAAAAAAATGACCATTACTGGTGATCCAGACACCAACATTAAAACCATCCTATTTACACTATTTCACAAATTTCAAGTATTTTACAATATAAGATATTATTTTGAAATTAATTCCATTTCTAATTCTTCTAAAGATTTTCCTTTGGTTTCTGGTAATATTTTTAAAAGCACAAAAAAGCCAACCAAAGAGATTGATCCAAATAAGAAGAAACTTAAGGCACTTCCTAAATTAGATAATTCCCACGGAAAAACTTGCTGTACAAACCAACTTACAAAAGAGTTCACAAACCCAATAGCACCAATAGCCAAACCTCTATATTTTATTGGATATAACTCCGAAAGCAACACCCACATTACAGGGCCTAATGAAAACGCAAAACACGCTATAAAACCTAAAATACCTGCTAATATTAAATTGGCGTTAATAGTGGTTGCTACCTCTAAAATAGCACCATCATTTTTATTATAAACTTTATTTCCTAAAGCAGCTTTTAGATCATTTTTAAAGGCTACATCACTGTCATATAATTTATCTGCAAAGGGCAATAACTTCTGGGATTCCGCAAATTCTAATTGATTAATTTTTTCTATTGATAATTGATAAGTTGCTTGATTAAAGCCATAAGCACACAATAATAAACTAATTGCAATACCAGCGGTACCATACAATAACAAAGGTCTCCTACCCATTTTATCAATTAAATAAATAGCCACAAAAGTAAAAACAACTGAAATTGTACTCAATAAAACGCCTGAAGAAAAAGCAGCGTCTGTACCAATACCCGTCTGCTCAAAAATAGAGGTTGCATAAAAATACACAGCGTTTATACCCGTAATTTGCTGCAATACCCCTATAACTAGCCCAATCACTAAAATAAAACGCAATGATGGCTTTAATAAATCTTTAACTTTTACGGTCGTTTTATTTTTATTCGCATCTATATTTCTTTCAATAGCAGCAATCTCTTCACCACCCCTTTTAGAATTATGAATCTGATTTAAAACTTGCTTCGCCTCTTCATAATTTTCTTTTAAATACAACCAACGCGGACTTTTAGGAATAAAAAACAAGAAAACAAAATAGCATAAAGCAGGAATTAACTCGACCCCTAACATCCATCTCCAAACGTTTTCATCTGTTAAAAACGTACTTTCTGATGTATTGTATTTGTTAAAAAAATAGTTACTTAAAAAAGCAGCAAAAAAACCAAAAACAATATTTAGCTGTTGCAAAGAAACTAGCTTACCTCTATTTTCTGCTGTAGAAATTTCTGCAATATAAATTGGCGCTATAATCAACGCTGCACCAAAAGCAACACCTCCAATAATTCTTGCGATATAAAGCATTTCATAAGAGCCTGCTATCGCAGATAAAACAGCAGAAATAGCGTATAAAAAAGCTACAAAAATGAGGGTTTTTTTTCTGCCCAAAATATCACTTAATCTTCCTGAAAATAACATTGCAAACATTGCTGCAAATGTAGGAGCACTTACCACCCAACCCGATTGAATATCATTTAAATCGAATTCAGGACTGGCATAAGACATTACACCAGATATAATACCCGCATCAAAACCAAAAAGGAATCCTCCGAGTGATACTACAAAAGCAATAAGGGTAAGTTTCTTCGTCATAAGTGATCAATTAATTGAATACTATTGTTTGTATTGAATGTGGTTTTGAATTTAATTTTGATGTTTTCGAATTCATAGTAATAGAATATTCTAAAGGTACATCACTACTATTCATGGTCATAATTATAATGCTATTGTCTAGATTTTTAAAAGCTGTAAAAATGATACTATTTGAACTTGTAGCACTACTAATTCTTTTTGCACCAAGTCTTGTAAATTCCGAAAAGTGGCCAATATAGTAAAATAAATTGGTAAAAGTAAATTCATCTGTAATTGTATTTCCGTGCACTGGTGCAAAGCATAGATTGCCAACATGATTTGGGCCACCTGTTTGATCTAATAAAATAGTCCAATCTGTCCAAGCCACGGTTCCGTTATTAAAATCATTAATCGTAGCGTTCCCATAACGTTCTTCTAATTTCGGATCTTCGTTTTCTAATCTTTCTAAATCGTATACTTCATTGCAACCTTCGGTAAAAATAAGCTTTTTTTGTATGG
The DNA here is from genome assembly GCF_007997085.1 of Polaribacter sp. IC066. Classification (GTDB taxonomy): domain Bacteria; phylum Bacteroidota; class Bacteroidia; order Flavobacteriales; family Flavobacteriaceae; genus Polaribacter. Next base: position 90,134 of record NZ_VORR01000011.1, on the reverse strand, counting down.
ATACGCTTCATTGGACTACCTAGTAAATTTGTGACTATTTTATGAAGCTACTTTTTTAATAAATCCTCTCAATTTTATTTCCATTTATAGAGGTGAGAGATATCCTAAACTAGCATGTAATCTTACGTTATTATACCAAAGAATATAGCCTTGTATCGGGTCATATAATTGGTTATATGAGGTGAATTTAAATGGATATAGCCATTCGTATTTGATTGTTTTAAAAAAACTTTCAGCTACAGCATTCCTTTTTTATTAAAAGCTACGCTTTTGTTCTTAATATCAAATATTTTCTACTCATACTTTGGGCTATTTTAAGGTTAAAGTTACAGAGATTAGTCATTTTGTTTGATGCATATTGTACGCCTCTATCTGAATGAAAAATAAGTCTGTTACTAATGTTTCTTGTTTTTCGAACATCAATCCGAGCTTTCATTACCGTATTTTGTGTAGTCATATCCTCACTTAAATACAACACCCTCTATATCATTACTATATACGATGTTTAATAAATAATTCCAATCATCATTGACTCTAATATCAGTGATATCAGACACCCGTTTTTCTCCTTATTTAAGACTAGAAAAATCTCTACTTAACTCATTTTCAGTAACTAAATATTTATGATTAGAGTCAGTTGTAATTACAAATTTTCTTTTTAAAACACTTCTTAAACCCATTTCTTTTATCAGTAGTCCGATGTAAGAGCAGGAATAAATCAAGCCCTCTCGTTCTAGTTTTTTTGAATTCTATAACTACCATAAATTTCTCTACTTTGCTCAAAAATAACATTAATCCTTTCTTTTAGATGCGTTGTCCGTGTTTTTAAAAATATAATATCGTTGTTTTTAAACTAATGATAGCAAACGTTTTTACTAACTTTCATGGATTTACATATCTTTTCAACTGGATATATATTCACGTTTTCTAAAATGAATTGATATCTTATAAGTCGCTCTTGGATATTTGATATTAAGATGAGAAAACACCGTTTTCGGGTTGTTTGTTCCTCGCCTTTTTTAAGATGTCACGTTCCATCTTTACATTCTTTAACTCCTTCTTTAGTGCTTTAAGTTCTTGAGCTTCTGTAGATATTTCCTTCTTTTTGGAAAAATCTACAGATTTCAACTTGTGTTTGCGTTTCCAGCACCCAACAATGCTAATGCTTCAGCCATAATCCTCACTAACTTGTTTCGTTTTAATACCGGAATTTAATAGTTCGATTATCATAACTTTAAATTCATTGTCATACTTTTTTGCCATATGTCAACTATAAAATTAATAAGCTTATAAAAATCGTCACATCAAAGGTAGCCACTCCAGTAAAAAAATAGTGGAGTTTTATTGCGGATATTATGAAAGTAAATCAAGATAATTCCTCTGTTTCTAAAGTGCTCGAAAAAGTCTTTTATTTGCCCTAAATCTGATTATAACCTTACTACCTCTATTGTTTTAATTACTTAATTTTCGCTATTTCAGGACGGGACATAAGTTTAAAATAAAAACCATCCTCTTTTAGGACTTTTGTGAATTGATAATAACTTAAATTGCTAAATAAATATCCTGAAAGTATCAAGCTCATAATTCTTGTGTTCATTTTAAATTCAAACCTCAATGATAAAAAAGCACCAATCAAACTTATTGTTATTCATTTTTTTAGTTGCTACTATTTCTTTTAACGCACAAGCAACTTTAGAGAGCGAAGTTAAAATAACAGATTTTGGATTGCATTTTAATGGTGCTAAAGTAAATGCGACTGCTCTTGATAATGGCGATAGCGCGCCTTACAACTATTTTTTTGGGAGAAATATTTCTGCACATGGAGATTGTGTAAAAACCTATGGCAAATATGTATTTCTTACTTGGTATAAAGGAGATAAAACAGATCGTCATGTAATGTTAAGTCGTTTAAATAAAGAAACAGGTGTAATTGTAGATATTGAGTTTCCGCACAGACATACTGGTTATCAAAACAAATGGTGGATTGGCGAATCTCACAATACTATAGCCGTTGCAATAAGTCCTTTAGACGGCACTATTCATTTACTGTACGATATGCATGCTTATAGCAGAACGTTACCATCAGATGGAAGCTTAAGTGACGATTATTTTAGATATTCTTATTCTTTAAAAGACGTAGCCTCTTTGCCTGATAATGAATTTACATTAGATAAATTTGTAAAAAACACAACAGGTGGCTACAAGCATTTAAGCTTGAATGGTGGAGAAGATTACAGTAATTTTGCAGCGTTGACCTATCCGCAATTTTTTTTAAATGACAGCGGAGATTTATTTATGTACATGCGCGCAGGTGGCAATGATAATGGAGCTTATAAATTTTCTAAATACAATGCGAGTACTTCCTCTTGGTCTAACTTTACGCAATTTAATATCTTAAACGCCAAAAATAATGGCGGAGACGTTAATTGGGGATTGTATGGCAACATGAAATATGTAAATGGTAAAATTAGAGTTGGTTTTCAAAGAAGAGCTAATAAAGATGATAAATATTTATACCAGAATGGCGTTTATTATGCCTATTCAGATAACCAAGATGGTCTAGATCAGTGGAAAAATCATAAAGGAGAATCTTTTAATTTGCCTTTAGTTGATGCGGATATAACAAAAGTGATGGAGCCTGGAGATTATGTAGCAACGACACAAACAGATAAAATAAGTATCGTAAATGGTTTTGACTGGACAGTAACAGACCGAGGAGATGTGCACATGATAAGTAGAGTTAGAGATCTTCAATTTGGAGTAGTAAAATATCTACATACCTATAAACCAGCAGGAGCAGCGGATTTTATTACATCTGAAGATTTTACTGGAGCAGAATCAATTTACACCTCTGGTAATGATATTTATGTTGTTGGATTAGAAGGAGGTAGAGTATTTGTTGACAAAAGTGCAGGTGGGACAAATAATTTTACTAGAGTTTACCAGGCAACTACAGGAAAAACATTTGATCATGGTGTGGTTTATATTGCTGATGATAAAATCTATTACTACCTGATGGAAAATAAAACGGGTAGTGCACAACCACTATACCTTCAAATTATAGATTTAGGAATTGTTAAGGATGATTTTAGAATAACCCTGAACTCACCTTTAGATAATAATACCTACAAAACAGACGAAGAAATTCGATTATTTGCCAATGCTACAGACGAAAATGGAAGTATTACCAAAGTAGAATTTTTAATTGATAACGCTTTATTTGGTGAAGCAACAGCAGCACCTTATATCTTAAATTGGACGCCAGATACGGCTGGTACTTATACAGTTCAAGCAATTGCATACAATAATAATAACGAAACAGTAGCCTCAACAGCCGTTGCGGTAAATGTTGTTTTGACGGATTATACAGATTTAACGGGAGCTATTTATCGATTTAAAAATGCAGTTACTGGTAAATATCTTGACTCTGAAGGTGCAGACGTTATTGCTAGTGACTCTAGCGAAGGTATAGATAAGGAATGGGAAATTATAAAAGCTGGAGATTATTACAATATAGAAAGTAAAACCTCTAGAGGAATTTTAAGAGCTGCTGCAAGTCCAGAGGGAGAAATTATCAATACAATATTTACTGCACCAAGAGAAGATTCAGATAAACAATGGACCGTAATTTATGAATCTGATGGAACCTATCGTTTTAAAACAAAAACAGGTGATCGATTTTTAGTGCATCAAACAAATGATTTAATTGAATGGAGCACCACACAAGATGATAGAACTAAATGGATAGCGGAATCAACCACTACTTTAAGTACAGAAAATATAGTTATCAATCCAATTGGTATTAAAGTATATCCAAACCCAACTAAAGATAGTTTTACTATTGATATTAGTGAAATAGGGAAAGCAAACGTTACAATTTATAATCTTTTAGGTAAAACAATCTATAAAAAAACAACTGCTTCAAAAAGAATACAAATAGTTAATAACGGTAGTTTTAAAGCAGGAATATATATTATCAAGGTGATTGGGGAAAATCAAAAAAGCTACAATAGTAAATTGGTAATTAAGTAAATTTTTAGTATTTATTATTTAAAAAAAACAAGTTTAATGAAACAGTTAAAAGTAATATTTCTTTTTTTTAGTATTTGTTGTTTTTCGCAAAATTATAGTAAAGAGATTATTCCGCTATATAAAGACGGAAATGTACCCTTTAATAAAGAGAATATTGTTCTGGAAGAAATTCTGGGAGAAGAAGGAATGCGCTATAGTCAAATTTCTAAACCTGAACTTTATATTTTTAAAAATGATAGCTTAAAAAAGAATGGAGCCTCTTTATTAATTATTCCAGGTGGAGGATATGCTAGAGTGGTAGTTGGTAAGAATAACGGAGAAGGCAATGCAAAACACTTTCTTAAAATGGGTTTTAATGTCGTAGCTATCTTAAAGTACAGATTGCCAGATGCTCGTATTGTTAATTCACAAGAAAAAGTTCCCCTTTGTGATGCGCAAAAGGCATTGTCAATTATGCATCAAAATTCTACGAATTGGTCTGTAAATGAAAATAAAATAGCAGTTATTGGATCTTCAGCAGGTGGGCATTTAGCTGCTTCATTAGCCAATCTAACGGATGTTATTTTAGCCCCAGATGTAAAGCCAAAAGAATTAAAACATGCAGTTTCTATTTTAATATATCCAGTTATTACTTTCGATTCACCATTTGTTCATAAAGGTTCAGTTAAAAACCTTTTAGGGAGTAAACAGGAAAATAAATCTTTATTAAATTATTACTCACAAGAACATCAAGTTAGTAAAAATACGCCTCCAACTTTTATCGTACATGCAAAAGATGATACAGGTGTAGTTCCCCAAAATAGTGAATTGTATAGTGATAGCTTAAAAAAAAATGATGTAAACTATAAATATGTCGAATTGGAAAAAGGGGGTCATGGCTTTGGTTTAAATTTTAAGAAGACGGGAGTAGATTGGACAATTGCATTAGAAGAATGGCTTCAAAAAGAAACAGCTTTATTTACTGAATAGTTTGTTGATTGATTTTAAACTAACAAATAAAAAATTTTACAAAATAATTAAATTAATTTTTTACAATACGTATTATGAAGAAAAACATATTAGATTCTTTTATAAATTTAGGCTTTATTCTTGTCATCTTCGGTTTAGTAATTTCCTGTGGAAAAAACACAAAAAAGGAAGTGGTTCAAGAGTCAGAAAAAGAGAAACCCAATGTATTATTTATTTCTGTGGATGATTTAAATAGTTGGATTAGCCCAATAAATGCATTTTCGAATACCAAAACTCCAAATTTCGATAGATTAGCGGCTAAAGGAGTTGTATTTACTGATGCACATAGTCAAGCGCCTTTGTGCGGTCCATCTAGAGCGTCGGTAATGACAGGTTTGCGACCTTCTACCACAGGTATTTATGGTATGACAAATGATGATGATATCCGAAGACCAGAAAACCCAGCTACAAAAGACATTACTTTCCTTCCTGAATATTTTCAACAGAATGGCTATTACACAATGGGAATAGGAAAAATATTTCATAAACACGCCCCAAAAAATGTATTTAATGAATCTGGAGGACGAGTAAATGGTTTTGGGCCTTATCCCAAAGAAAGGTTTGCTTGGGATGGTTTTGGAACTTCTAAAGAAAGGAAGGAAAAATTTGGAAAAACAAGTACAGATTGGGGAGCTTTTCCAGAAAAAGACTCGTTAATGCCAGATCATGAATCTGCAAATTGGGTACTAGAACGTTTACAAAAAAAATACGACCAGCCTTTCTTTATGGCGTTGGGTTTTTTGAGACCTCATGTGCCCTTTTATGTTCCTCAAAAGTGGTTTGATTTACATCCTTTAGAAGGCATTTCTGTACCACCTTATCAAGCTGATGATTTAAATGATATCCCGTCAATCGGGCTTCAAATAAACGATCTCCCAATGATGCCTTCTACAGAATGGGCAAAAGAATCGGGCGAATGGAAAAAAATTATTCAAGCCTATTTAGCTTGTATCAGTTTTGTAGATTATGAATTAGGGCGTGTTTTAGACGCGCTAGAAAGTAGTGAATACAATGACAATACAATCATCGTCTTATGGTCAGATCACGGTTATCGTATGGGAGAAAAAGGCACATTTGCCAAACATGCATTATGGGAGACGGCAACAAATGCACCTTTAATCTTTGCAGCACCAAGTTTGCCAAAAGGAAAAAAAATTGACCAACCTGTTGAAATGCTTTCAATATATCCGACGCTTTTAGAATTATGTGGTTTGCCAGCGTATACTAGAAATGAAGGCGTAAGTTTAGTATCAATGATGACAAATAATGAAGTTCTAAAAGATACCAAAGCGATTACTACGTATGGAATGAACAACCATTCTCTAAAAGTAGATGAATTTCGATACATTCGTTATGAAGACGGCACTGAAGAATTGTATGATCATAAAACAGATCCGAATGAATGGACTAACATCGCAAACAAGCCTAAGTATAAAGAAACTATAAATAAGTTAAAAGAATATTTGCCAAAGGTAAATGTGCAGTGGGATGAAAAATCAAAATATGACTATCAACCTTATTTTAGGGAACAAAAAGAAAGAACTAGCGGTAAAGTTGTAAAAGCAGATAAATAAAATATGAAATCAATTGTAGTATTAATATTAGTATCTTTTTTTGTTTCGTGCAAAGGAGAAGTAGCAAAGCAAGAAATTAAGGTGGATGTGAAACCAAATATCCTATTTATTGCAGTTGATGATTTACGCCCAGAATTAAATTTTTATGGAGCAAATCATATAAAATCTCCTAATTTAGACAGACTGGCTGCAAGCAGTTTAGTCTTTAATCGTGCATATTGTAATATTCCAGTTTGTGGCGCCTCTAGGGCAAGTTTATTAACAGGAACGAGACCAACTCGAAATCGGTTTTTGGGCTATTCCACAAGGAAAGATAAAGATAACCCAACTGCAGTTTCACTTCCAATGTTATTAAAACAAAACGGTTATAAAACTATTTCAAATGGTAAAATATACCATCATGAAAATGATGATGCCACCGCTTGGAATGAAATTTGGAAAGCAGACGAATTATGGAATTATGCGCTAAAAGAAAGTCAAGAAATACGTCAAAACACCTTTCGTGGTTTGCCTTTTGAATCTGCAGATGTGCACGATTCTGTGTATGTTGATGGCAAATTAGCGTTAAAAGTTATTCGTGATTTACAAAAATTAAAAACATCTAAAGAGCCATTTTTCTTAACTATGGGCGTTGTAAAACCACATTTACCTTTTTGTGCACCAAAGAAATATTGGGATTTATATGACAGAGAGGATATTGAATTACCAGCAAGTTATTTACGACCAAAATCGATTCCAGAAACAGCCTATCATAATTTTGGAGAATTACGTAATTATGAAAATATTCCTAAAAATGGAGATTTACCAGAATCCTTGGCAAAAGAATTAATTCATGGATATTATGCTGCTGTAAGCTACGCAGATGCGCAAATTGGCTTGGTTTTAGATGAATTAGAAACAACAGGTTTGGCAGAAAATACGATTGTAGTTCTATGGGGAGATCATGGTTGGAATCTTGGAGATCACAAGATGTGGTCTAAACATGTTAATTTTGAAACGGCTTTAAGAGCTCCTTTACTCATAAAAGTTCCTGGAAGAACAAAAGGAGAAATATCAAATGACATAACAGAATTTATAGATATTTATCCAACTTTGTGTGATCTAACGGGTCTAAAAATACCAAATACTGTAGAAGGAAAAAGTTTTGTCCCTATTATTAATGGAGAAAAAAGTAAAAAAAATTGGGCCGTTAGTAAATTTAAAGATGGTGTAACTTTAATAAAAGGCAATTTATTTTACACAGAGTGGACAGATAAAAAAGGCGTTACGTATGAACGGATGTTGTTTGACCACAAAACAGATGCTTTAGAACTAGATAATTTAGCTGAAAAACCAAAGTATAAAGAGTTAGTTGCCCAATTGTCTATAGAATTACGTGAAAAATGGGGAGCAGATTTTCTTAAAAAGAAATAAGACCATTTCAAATATAAAATGGTACCGGAAGAAATTAGCTAAAGTAAAAACTAATTGGTTTGTAGTATATAAAATTTAAAAATCAACCATAATAATTATTGAAATGAGTATGAGAACTTTAAAAAACACCTTATTTAGTTTAGGTTTTTTATTTTTAACAATCCAAAACTTATATGCTCAAAAACAAGAATTACATAAATATACGCCAAAAGAAGTACGTGATTTTTTTGTGGCTTCATTACTAAAAATTGGAGATCCCGTTTTAATGGCATTAAGCAAAAATGAGTTAAAAATACAATTACCAGAAGCAAATCCAAATAGTAAAAGAGATTTAAAACATGTTATGTATTTAGAGGCTTTTGGGAGGTTGCTTTCTGGAATGGCGCCATGGTTAGAGTTGGGACCAGATGAAACAGATGAAGGAATATTACGTGCAAAATACATCAATTTGGCTCGAAAGTGTATTCATAATGCCACGAATCCGGAAGCTGCAGATTTTATGAATTTTACTATTGATAAGCAGCCATTAGTAGATGCTGCATTTTTTGCACAAGCATTAATTAGAGCACCAAACCAATTATGGGAACCTTTAGATGCCAAGACAAAAGCAAACGTAATAAAAGCATTAAAATCTACCCGAATTATAAAACCTCATGATAATAATTGGCTACTTTTTTCTGGAATGGTTGAAGCTGCCTTACTTAAGTTTGATGACAGTGCCGATAGGAAGCGCTTGGATTATGGGTTAAATAAACATGAAGCATGGTATTTAGGAGATGGTATGTATGGTGACGGAAATTATTTTCGATGGGATTATTATAATAGTTTTGTAATTCAACCGATGCTGTTAGATATTTTAAAAACAATGATTGAAAAAAATAAGGATCGCAAAGAGGATTATAATAAAGTTTTAAAACGAGCCAAAAGGTATGCTACTATACAAGAACGATTAATTTCTCCGGATGGCACGTATCCTCCAATTGGCAGATCCATTGTATATCGCTTTGGGGCATTCCAATTACTATCACAAATAGCTCTTTTTAAAGAATTACCAGAAGAAATTAAGCCAGCTCAAGTCCGCTCTGCTTTGCATTTACTCATAGAAAATCAATTAAATGCAAAAGGTACTTTTGATGAAAATGGTTGGTTACAAATTGGGTTTTATGGGGCGCAGCCAAATTTAGGAGAAAGTTATATTTCTACAGGAAGTTTGTATTTGTGTTCAGAGGTTTTTTTGGTTTTAGGCTTACCAACACAAGATTCATTTTGGAGTACCCCTTATGAACCTTGGACACAAAAGAAAATTTGGTCTGGTCAAAATATTTCCATAGACCATGCTTTAAAAAATGACTAAAATATTTTTTTGAATACATTACAAAAATTTAATTTTAAGAAATTCACATTTAGTTTTCAACCTGCTTAAAATCTCGCAAATTTTCAAAAACTGAAAGGTGGTCTGTCCAGTTCGAATATATTTTCAAAAAATTCTTCGTTCTTTTTTTTATCATTATAAAAGTTTTGTAGAATTTAACAGTATAAAAAATACTAAAAATTAATAATTTGATTTGTTATTAGAATTAAATTTTCTGATAAAAAATGATTTTTTAAAATTTAAATTTCACACCCCACCAGTGAGAATTACAATACTCAGTTTTATAACTATTCGGATTTTTAGTTACCCTTTTTTAAATTTTTAACCCATATTTTAAAACTAGATTTGATTTACATGAACTATAATAGATTCAAATCTAAATTTATTGAAGTTTTCCTATTTGTGTTAATCATATTTTTAGGATTAGTAATTATTTACACGGTTTTTTGATCCAACGCGCTCGTTATCATAATTATTTTATTTTGATAATGATTAAAAAAAGGAATCCTATCACTAAACTTTCATTATATAAGATTACTGTCGCCCGAAAAAAACACGTATTTAAGTATAAAATACGGGTATTAAGATACTTATAAAAGTGTAAAATATAACCTATTAGCTTAAGATACGATTATAAATTTACATTTCAAAAAAGTTAAATGATTTAAAATGGTAAATCCAAAAATAAATATTCTTAAATTCAAGTAATAAGCGCAACATTGAGATTTTGGTAAGCGCGCAGATAGAAGTTGAGAAGAAAGAACAAGTTACTTTTAATTTAGCAGAAACAATAGGTTTTGCTGAAACTCAGTTTCTAAAAGCTACAAACTCATTAGATATTAAAAAATGGTTTCCTAGAATTAGTCATATTAATGGCAAATAGTTACAAGTGAATGCTAAAAATTAGACAAGTGATTTTTTTGCAGGAAGCCTTTGTATTTGTATGAGTTCACAGATAATAAGGAATGGCAAAAGGAAGCAGAAAAGTGGACAGCGCCATTGTCTTCGCTTCAAACATTTTCTGGTCAACATAATACTGGTTTTATGGTATTTGTAGTTTTGGAAATGGGTATCGCTTAACAAAAAATAATAACTATAAAGACATCATTGTAAACACATCCCAAACATTAAACAGTAGATTTCACCCAAATGTGGCTGCAATAAAATCTTGGGATAAAGGTTCAAATCATATTACAATAATTGATAATATGATGAATCTGAAGCTGTTGATTTGGGCATCAAAAAATAACGGAACAAAAGAAATGGCAGAGGTTGCAATAAGCCACGTAAATACAACTCTAAAACATCATTTTATGAAAAACGGAGCTTTTTATCATGGAGTTGTATACAACCCGGCAACAGGAGCAGTTATTAATAAAAGAACATATCAAGGTTATATTGATAAAACTATGGATACATATGGACAAAACTGTGGTATTCACGGTTATTCTATGATGTATAAGCAAACTTGAGATAAAAAATATCTAGAAGCATCAATAAAAACAGCAGATTTATGTATTAGCAGGTTTATAGAAGATGTTGATCTATCCTATGATTTTGACGCTCCAATGATTCCTGTAAAAGAAAAAGATACATCAGCAGGAGCATTAATAGCCTCGGCATTTTTAGAACTTTACGAACAAACTAACAATGTAAAATACTATAATTGGGCGTTAAACTCTTAAAGGAACTTTCATCAGATGCATATTTAGCAAAAGAAGGTAAATATCAATGTTTACTACTTTAGAGTGTTGGTTATTATCCTAGTAACTCTGAAATAAATGTTAATTTAAATTATGCTGATTATTACTATTTAGAAGCTTTAGTTAGGCTAAAAAAAATAGTGAACATAATTGAATAGTTGTTAAATAATTCTTTTAAAACTATTTATTAACTTTCAAGTTTATTCTTTGTTATTGAGTTTGTTTCATAAATCAATTTAGACAACCATAAAAAAACGACTGCTATAAAAATTAATAAACCACAGCAAATGTTATTTTTAAATTAAAGTTTATTCTCCTGTATTTTTTTGTAAATTGCAGATAGAAAAGAAATTATATTAAAATTACAAATTTTTAATATTAATGTGATTTAAACTTTTTATCTTTAACCAGAAATTACACTCTTTTAGTATACTTCATGGCTTTTTTGACTTACATAGGCTAGCTACGGATGAATAAAAAGCAAAAAAATGAACTTAAAAGACAGTTTTTTAGCAAAAAGGAAAGGTTTAAATAACTTTTTAGAAATTATATTCCTTTTAATTAACGGTTATATATTATATTTTTTATGCGAAATATTTATAGTTCAATTATTTTATTCATATTTTTTTTTAATACTAGTTTCTCACAATCAAGAGACTATATTTTTGAAAAATTATCAAACTCAGATGGACTTTCCCAAAGTTCAGTAATCGCTTTTAATCAAGATAAATTTGGTCAAATTTGGATTGGCACAAGAGATGGCCTAAACAAGTACGATGGCAACACCTTTACAGTTTACAGAAATGAAATTGATAACCCACTATCAATTAGTAATAATGACATTCTTGCAATAGAAGAAGATAACGATGGTTTTATTTGGGTAGGCACTCAGAGTGGTCTAAATAGATATAATCCAAAAACCAATACTTTTAAGCGTTATTTTAATAGTGTAGATAGCACTTCCTCTTTAACTAATAATAAAATTTTTACAATTAAATTAATATCTAATGGTGAAATCTGGGTAGGTACTTCTTTAGGAATTTCGGTCTATGATAAGGCAACAGATTCCTTTAAAAATTTTGTAAAGACTAAAAGCAAAAATAGTATTTCTAACAATCAAATTAGCACTATTTTCGAATCCAAAAATGGTGTAATTTTTGTTGGTACTGCACTTGGCTTAAATGAATTAACTAATAAAAACAATGGTGACTTTATATTTAAGAGAGTTGCAGGTAGTGAAGGCTTGTTTATTTCTGATATTTTAGAACGCTCAAATAATCAAATACTTATAGCCACACAAGATGAAAATATTTTAGAGTACAATACTACCTCAAAAAAATTAACAACTTATATTGAATTACAAGATTTAAAAAACATCAATTTAAACTCTAAAAAATTAACGCTTGATAATAAAGGACAATTATGGGTAAGTACTTATAATGGAATTCAGGTTATAAACAGAAACAAAGAGATAACGCTACTAAAAAATAATACCGATGATGCAAGAAGTTTAAGTAATAATTCTGTAAGAGCTTTATTTAAAGATAAAAAAGGATCTATCTGGATTGGAAGTTATTTTGGAGGTATAGACATTTGGGATATAGCAAATATAAATTTTTCAAATATTAGCAAGAAACCGTACGGTAAAGGCCTAAATAATAAAGTAGTAAGTTCAATAGAAAATTATAAAAATACTATTTTCTTTGGTACGGAAGGTGGTGGAGTTAATGTCTATAATACAAGTAACGATAGCTTTACCTATTTAGAAGATGAAGATTACAAAGGCTTAAATAGTAACAGCATAAAATCGTTACTAATATCAAAGAATAATAAACTTTGGATAGGGAAATTAGCAGGTGGTATTTCTGTTTTTAATCTAGATACTCAACGTTTTGACACTACCATTTTATCAGATCAAATTAATGAATATTTAAAAGCCACCACTGTTTACGCTATAAAGGAAGATACTTCCCAAAATATATGGCTGGGTACTTTTGGCAAAGGTTTGGTGAGATATAATTTAACTACTAAAAAAGTTAAAGAATATAAATTTGATGGTATAGATAGTAATCCTTTATCCGGGAATTATATTCGATCCGTTTTAATAGATAAAGAAGAAAATATTTGGTCTGGCACTACTAGAGGTCTTAAAAAATTAGACTCCAAAGGAAAAGTAATTAGTTATTTTAATGATGCTAAATTAGGATACGGTCATTATATTTTGTCTATTCTTCAAGATGCCAATGGTATTATTTGGGTTGGTACAAAAGAAAAAGGACTTTTTAAACTGAAAAATAATGATTTTGTTTCTATTAAATTAGAGATAAATAATAAACGCGTAACAGGAATTCAAAGTATTTTAGAGGATGATTTGAATAATCTATGGATGGCCACAAATCAAGGACTAATTAAATTGAATATAGCAACAAATGAAAGTACGCTTTACAATCAAAATAAAGGACCTACAGATAATGAATTTTATAACAATGCAAGCTCAAAAGTAGGAGATTCTCAATTTTATTTTGGTGGTTTATCTGGTGTTACAACATTTAATTCTAATGATATTACAATTAATGATTATGCGCCACAAGTGTTACTAACAGATTTTAAAATACAAAATAATTCAGTAAAAATAAATAAGGAAAATGGTGTTTTAAAAGAAAATATTACACACACAAAAGAACTTACATTAAATTATGATAAAGCAAATTTTTCTATAAATTTTTCAATACCAAATTTCATAAACCCTAGTAATAATCAATATTCTTATAGATTAATAGGTTTAGATAATAATTGGACCACAACAAAAAATACAGAAGCTGTTTATACCATTCAAGAAGCGGGTAGCTACTTATTTGAGGTAAAAGGCGCAAATAATGATGGTATTTGGAACACAAAACCAACAACATTAAAAATTATTGTAAAACCATCAACTTGGAAAAGTTATTGGGCATATATGCTTTATGCATTATTAATTGGAATATCAATTTATGGTTTAATTTGGATTATGAAATCTAAAGAGAAATTAAAAAATCAACTTCAATTAGAATCTATTAAATCAGAAAAAATCAAAGAAATACATCAAGCAAAGCTACAATTATTTACTAATATTGCACATGACTTTAGAACACCTTTAACCTTAATTTCAGGGCCTTTACAACAAATTTTATCAGATTTTCGTGGTAGTAATATCTTATACAAGAAGTTGTTAACTATTGAAAGCAGTGCGAATAATTTATTACAACTCATTAATAGATTAATGGATTTTAGGAAGCTAGAAACCAATCAATTAGAGCTGCAAGCAGCAGAAGGAAATGCTGTAAAGTTTTTAAAAGAGTTGTTTTTAGCTTTTACTGAGTTTGCTAAAAATGGTAAATACACTTATACTTTTAAAACAAGTCATGAAGAGATTTTAGTTTTCTATGATCGATCTAAATTGGAGCAAGTATTTTATAATTTAATTTCGAATGCTTTTAGATATACTCCTCAAGGTGGGCATATTTCTTTAGAAATTACAAAAGGAGAAAATGAAGTTAGTATTAAACTTGAAGATACTGGTGTAGGTATTTCAGAAAAATATATAGACAAAGTTTTTGAGCGCTTTTTTGAAATCCCTTTAGACAGTAATTCTCAAAAAAATTATAATAAAGGAACTGGTATTGGATTATCTATTGCTAAAAACATAGTAAACCTTCATAAAGGGAACATTAGTGTTAAAAACAATAAAGGTTTAGGAGTAGCTTTTAATATTTTATTGCCATTAGGAAAGGAACATCTTTCAGGAAATGATATTTTAAAAGACTTTATAATCAGTGACGATGTTTCTCAATATGAAGATCAGCTTATTAGTGAATATGAAACACCAAAAGAAGATTTGAAAGATCTTTTAACAGACGGGAATAAAAACACCATACTTTTAGTTGAAGACAACAATAAATTACGATCTTTTTTGAAAAACTTATTAAAAGAAGACTATAATGTACTTGTTGCAGAAAACGGAAAAGTAGCTATGAAAATAGCACTAAAACACTTTCCAGACTTAATAATTAGTGATGTAATTATGCCAGAAATGGTAGGTACAGAATTATGCTCTTTGATTAAAAACAATGAATTAACTAGCCATATTCCTGTAATTTTATTAACCTCTAGAACCTCATTGATTTATAAGTTTGAAGGGCTAGAGAGTGGAGCAGATGATTATATTAGTAAACCCTTTAATATAAAAGAATTTAAACTAAGAATTAAAAATTTATTAAAATCGAAAGCAGTATTGAAGCAAAAATTTTTCAGCGAAAACACCTTAATTCCAAGCGATATTGAAATTACTCCTTTGGACGAAGAACTTCTTAAAAAAGCTTTTGAAATTGTAGAGAAAAATATTTCTAACCAAGATTTCGATGTTGCTTATTTCTCTTCAGAATTAGGTGTGAGTAGGTCTATATTATTTACAAAAATTAAAACGTGGACTAATTTAACCCCAAGCAAATTTATTTTTGAAGTAAGATTAAAAGCTGCAGCAAAATTATTAGAGAGTCATAAAATGAATGTATCTGATGTTTGTTATAAGGTAGGATTTAATAAGCCAAAGTACTTTAGTATGTGTTTTAAAGAAAAGTATGGAATAACTCCTACTCAATATGCTAATAAGTTTTCGAATTTATAAACTCATGATTTTGATCTTAAACTAAAGATCTCTTTAGGATGAGATGCATCATGTACAATCGGTAAATTAGTGTTTAAAATAGAAAGATAAATTTTTACATACTATTTTTAAGATTTTGAAATCGATTGATAGTCTTATTTTTGACAAAGAAATAAATTAAAAATAAACATCAATTGAGAAATTTAGCTTTTATACTATTTTTTGTGTCAGGTTTTATTTGTGCACAAACCACTACTCCTACTTTTTTTGGAAACAATATGGTATTGCAACAAAATAACACTGTTGCTATTTGGGGAGAAGATAAACCGGAGGTTACAGTAAAATTAGTAACTAGCTGGGGCGTAGACAAAGCGACCACAACAAACCTTGATGGTACTTGGAGAATTGAATTTGAAACACCAGCAGGATCTTTTTTAAAACAAGACCTAAAAATAAAAGGGACAAGTTTTTTACATTATACTAATGTTTTAGTGGGTGAAGTGTGGTTTTGTTCTGGGCAGTCTAACATGGAAATGCCTATGAAAGGAGTTAACAATTCGCCCATAAACAATTCAAACCAGTTTCTTCTAGATTCTAAAAATCCAAACATCAGACTTTTTGATACAGAAAGAAAAGGTACATTAAAACCAGATACTGATGTGATTGGCACTTGGGAAGAGGCGAATGCAACTTCTGTTCAAAATTTTAGTGCTATTGGTTATATATTTGCTAAAAATATACAGGAGAAAATTAAAGTTCCTATTGGTATTATTTCATCTGCATGGGGAGGAACAAAAATAGAAGCTTGGATGTCTCAGGAGATTCTGTTAGAATATGACGATATTAAAATTTCAAAAGTACTTGAAGATAAGCCATACAAAAGAAGAACTCCTTCTCAAATTTTTAATGGCATGATTCACCCATTTAAAGACTTTAAAATAAAAGGATTTCTATGGTATCAAGGTGAATCTAATCGTGATCAAGAAAAACCAGAATTGTATAAAAATTACATGAACTCTTTAGTTAAATCCTGGAGAAATCAATGGGCAGATACTACTTTGCCCTTTTATTTTGTACAAATAGCACCTTATGCCTACGAAAAACGTAGTAAATCGTCAAAATTTAAGGTAGCACTTATTCGAGAAGCACAATTAAAAGCATCCGAAGAAATACCAAACTCTGGTTTAGTAGTAACCTCAGATGTGGGGAACTGCAATGATATTCATCCAGCAGAAAAAGAAACTATAGCAAACAGATTATCTTATTGGGCCCTTGCAAAACAATATGGTTATACAGGAATATGGTTTAAGAGTCCCGTTTATAAATCTATGGAAGTAGAAAAAAATAAAATTATAATTTCTTTTGATTTTGGATTAGATATAAATTCAGGCTTATCAAGTTTCGGTAAAGAAATTAATGGTTTTACAATTGCAGCTAGTGACGGGGTTTTTTATCCTGCAAAAGTAATTATTGATGCGAAGCAAACACTTACCGTTTATAGCGAAAATGTTCTAGAACCAGTAGCTGTTAGGTATGGATTTCAAGATTGTATTGAAGGCTCATTGTATAGCCTTGGAAAACTACCCGTTTCTCCTTTTAGAACAGACAATTGGTTAGAATAATAACTTTAAATTTGAATAAATAAATAAAAAATGATAAATATGAAACAACACTTAATTTTTAAATTATGTGCAGTTGTTGGCTTGTTTTTCTTGTCTACAACTTCGATAAATGCACAAGGCAATACGAGCAGCCTAGTGTATATGGATAATGGGAAGTTAACCTACACGCCTTATGCCAATGAAGGACAAACAAATGCAGTAAATGTAATACCAGATTTTTCGCATGCTGGTTACAAACAAGGTGGTGTTGCTTTGCCAGATGTGCCAGTTGTTACCACATTAAATGCACTAGATGGCGATAATAGATTTCAGATACAAAGCGCAATAGATGCCCTAGAGAGTGCGGAACCAGATGCTAATGGGTTTCGAGGAACTATTTTATTAAAGGCAGGCAACTACATTGTTAACGGTAGATTGACGATTCAAAAAAGTGGTATCGTACTTAGAGGAGAAGGGCAAGGTAGAAATGGCACTGTGCTCCATGCTGCTGCAAAGTATAATCATACCTTTCTTTCTTTAGGTAATCCGTCAGCAAGGGGCTTGGATGAGGTTTCAGGTACTGACGTACGCATTTCAGATGCTTATGTACCCGTTGGTACCAAAAGCTTTAACGTTGTTGATGGCTCTGGTTTTGCAGTGGGAGATCTTATATCGATAAAAAGAACTGTAAATCAAACTTGGATTAATGAGTTAGGGATGGATGAAGCAACTTTGTGCAAAGGCCGCCCAGCTGGGTCATGTAATGGCTGGACAACTAGTTACTATACCTTAGATCATAAACGTATTATTACAGCTAAATCAGGAAATACACTTACCATAGATTTGCCAATAGTAGATGTTATGGAAACTAAATATGGGGGTGGTACAGTTTCAAAGGCTACTGCTGATGGTAGAGCCGAGAATATTGGAGTTGAGAATTTAAGAATCGAATCTTATTTTAAAACGGCTACGGATGAATTGCATGGCTGGTCAGCAATTGACATTAATAAAACTGAAAATTCTTGGGTTAAAAAAGTGACTGCTCAGTTTTTTGGGTATGCTGCTGTAAGGATAAATAACTCAAATTTCACTACCGTTGAAGACACTGCTTGTATCGACTATAAATCTGTAATTACTGGAGGTAGAAGATATGGATTTACTATTAATAGCGGAACGGGTAATTTGTTTATAAGATGTTATACAAATGAAGGTAGACATGATTATGCTACAGGATCAGCAGTTACGGGCCCTAATGCCTTTGTAGATAGTTATGCTGCAGATACACATAGTGATATAGGACCTCACCACAGATGGGCAACAGGTTTGTTGTTTGACAATATTAGAGGAGGTGAAATGCGAGTTTGGAATAGAGGTTGGTCGGGTACAGGTCATGGTTGGGCTGGTGCACAAACGCTGTTTTGGAACCTTGCATCCTACAAAAGTGGTATAAGGGTAGCGAGTCCTCCAGGATCTAGAAACTGGGGAATTGGTAACATTAGTGGTGGCCCTGGTGGCGGACATTCCGGAAATGGTTTTATAGAGCTAAGAAACCAACCAGTTACGACTCCAAGAAGTATTTATTTACAACAATTAGAAGATCGTTTGGGCACTCAAGCCGTAGATAATATTGCAATTCCAGAACAAAAAGCAGGAAACATCTATGACATGTTAGCTGACTGGAAAGGCAATGGTGAATTAGGCAACCCTATAACCAAACAAGAAGATGAAGATGCTTTTATTACTTTAGGTCCTTTGGCAGATGATAGAACAATCAATAACGGTAGAGGTGATGAAATAGTTATCACAGAAATGGCTAATCAACAAAAGAGAGGTTATCTTAAATTTCACTTATCGGATATTACACAAACAATTAGTTCTGCGAAGTTACGTTTAAAAGTTAAATCCAAAAGTACTGATGTAGTTAGTAATATGTTATTTTCTGTTGCAATTGATACTTGGAATGATGACACAATAATTGGTAATGGTGCTCCAAATCCAGTAGGTTCGCCAATAGAAACCAAAGCTTTGCCAGTTGTTGGAGAATTTATAGAATTTGATGTAACAACAGAGGTAAATACTCAAAAAAGTGGAGATGGTATTATAAGTTTAGCTCTTATAGCTGTGGGCAGTAATGTGAATACGTACTATTCTATGAATAGTTTTTATGTAGCTGATCGTCCACAATTAGTTATAAATAATCAACTATCTGTTGATGATGTTGCAACAAATGATTTTAAAGTTTTTCCAAACCCAGCTTTAGACCAGATTGTAATTACTAGCAAAACTAGTATTAAAAATGCAACAGTTTATAGTTTATTGGGTAAAGTAATGTTAAATAATCCAAAATCAACTGAAAATAGAACTAAATTAAGTTTAGACTTAAGATCCCTTTCTAAAGGGCTTTATATTCTTCAATTAGAAGATAGTCTTGGAAATATAACTAATAAAAAAATTGTTAAAAAATAGCACTTGAAATGGATGCAGTATTGCTTTAACAAACCATAAATTAATATGTACAGCATTGAAATAGTTTTAAACTAGTATTAATTACGAGTTCAAAAAAAATAAAAACACTACATGATAACTAAAGTTTTATTAGTATTTATGTAGTGTTTTAATTGTAAATTGTTTTAAAAAAGACACAATGGTCATAAATAGTTAGTAAATACCTTTCAATGCTTCCATTTTATTGGTAGTACTAAAAGTTATATGAAACGTGTTTCATATAACTTTTTTCTTTATCCTAAAAATGGCAAGAAAAAAGCGATGATGTGGGATCAAGTCCAAAAGTTTTGGAATTTTAAAATTAAGCATAAATATTAGTTAGTCTAAACAGAAAAACTCTACGTTCCTCGCACCTCTAAACTGTGTTCTAAACGCTTTAATTTTCGCATTAAAAGATTCTTGCTGACGCATTTGTATTTCTGTTGTCTTACTTTTTTATCCCATTTTGCAAGTCTAATTAATGCTGAAGTTTTGTCTTTAGTCTGATTATATATCCAAGATAAGTTTTGACATAATTTATATGCCTTTTCTATATCTGAATAAATTTCAAAAAGCATTTTAGCTCTTTTGTATTGATGTTCAGTCCATTTACCACTCGATTTATAAAGTAGATACCTGCTTTTTGCTAATAACTATTTTAATGTATCTCCATTTGGTAATAGTTTGGACTTGCATTTTAAAGACATCTTTCTTGATTTTTCTATGGCATCGTTTTCTTTCCCTAATCCTTCCCAAAGATGTTTAATTCTAATTTCTTGCAGTGTATCTAAAGCTAACTTCTGCAAGTAAAACCTATCGAAAACTTGTGTTGCTTGTGAGAAAGAATTTTTAACGATTAAACCCATATTCCCAGTCATGTATAAAGTAATTTCCTTTATTCTTTTTCTTTGTTTTAAAGGGGTTTTCTAAAGTATTTTAATAACAGTTTCTGCCTTAGCTCCTCTAATCATAGCTATTAACGCACCTTTCTTTCCCTTTGCTTTTTTATTGGTAAGTATGGTATATGAATCTCCATTCGAAAAAGCAGTTTCATCTATGAAAAGGTATTCTCCAATATTTTCAGGAAATAGGAACCATTTTTTAACATGTGTCTTTTGATCCCAATGCTTAAAATCACTTAAATAATCTTTGTATTGTCTTTGTAATTTTCTAGGATTTACTCCATAAAAACAAGTTACTACAGAGGTACTGGTCGTATTATAACTAACTGATTTGTTTTAAAAAAGTAGCAAACTCACTAGTGATTCTAGTTCCTTTTGGTACTAATTGCCAATCTCTTGTCACTACTTTTTTAGAACTTTTTCAACCCAAGGCCGTCTAATAACCTGAAGAAAAACATTTTTACCTCGAATTGGAAAATCTTGAACAGTAGCTTTTGGAAAGAAACCTTTAGGACTCAATTTGAGTGCTTTAAATTCTTCTAGAACTGTATTTAATTCTGTAAAATAGAAATCAAGTTCTCCTTGTTTGAGTTCGTGTTTAGTAAGTTTAAAAGAGTTTACAAGAACTTCTGGTAATTACAATTTAATAATATCAATTGAACTCTCAAAATCTTAAGTATTTAAAAGTATCAAAGTTCTGTTTTTATTTTTACTCCACAACTTTTGGTATTGATTCATATTACTCATTGATTTTGAGAATTTCGAAAACAATTCATTTCATGTCGTTACAGGATTGACGTATCAAAAAGACGATGAAGTTTTTAGACCCGATATTATTCTCTTAATAAACGGAATGCCTCTTGTTTTTCTCGAAGTTAAAAAACCAAATAATAAAGACCGTGTTCTGGCTAAACACAAACGAATGCAGACTCGTTTTTCAAAATAAAAAGTTTAGAAAATTCATCAATCTAACACAATTAATGGTTTTTTCTAATAATATGAAATATAGCGACAACGATACGCAAATGCTAGAAAGTGCTTTTTATTGCACAACAAACTACAGAAAACCAATATTCAACTATTTTAGAGAAAAAGAAGGTTTCGATTTAGAGAAGTTGCTAAATCCAGTGTCTGATGAAACTGAAAATTTCGTTTTAAAAGACACGAATCTAATCAGCATTAAAAATCCTGATGAGTTTGCATCAACTAAACTACTATAAACTTGAAGTCCGTAGGTTTCTATACCTAACTAAAGTCGGGTGCATGTTATATAACGTAATTACTCTGGTATAAAATCACTACTATCATTTCCTGATTTTCGATGATGTTCTAAATATTCATTTACCATTTTATCTGTAATTTTACCTGTACTCTAACATCCAAAACCTATTGCCCAAAAATGCCTACCCCAATATTTCTTTCTTAATTCTAGAAATTCTTCTTGTATTTTTCTTGAACTTCTCCCTTTTAATTTCTTCACTATTGTACTAATGTCTTGCGACAGACGATACTTAATATACATGTGAATATGATTATTTGATACTACTCCTTTTAAGCTAACAATATCTTAAAAATCACACATCTCTATCAATAATTTTCGACAACGCTTCTGAACACCTCCTTTAAGAACTGAAAATCTATATTTTGTACTCTAAACAATATGAACTGTCAATATTGAAACTGTATGCCAATTTGTTCGTTGTTTATCCATGAATCAAAGGTTAGTTTTTAGAAGCTAAAGCGAAATGCACTAAAGTGCATATTTTTAACTATTTATGAGACCAATAAACTAATTAAGACGAAAACCACCTTCTTTTAGGACTTTACTATTTAATTAATAACGTAATCTTGTACTATAATTTAATAAATATTTAACATAATTACTCAACATGATATGAAACAAAAATCGAGACACAGAAAATCCTTTCAAAGTCAAAGCTTTAGTTTATTAGTATTAGTATTGATATTTTTTTGCTTTACCGGAGGAGATTTAATTGCGCAACAGATTACAGGTACTGTTGTAGACGCTTCAAGTATGCCCATACCAGGAGTTAGTGTAATGCAAAAAGGAACTTCAAACGGTGCAATGACCGATTTTAATGGTGCATATTCATTAAACATGATGAGTGGGGAAAAAATTTTAGTTTTTTCATCTTTAGGTTTTAAAAAAATAGCAGCACCAATTGGTTCTAAAACCTCAATAAATGTTACCCTTGAAGAATCTAATGAAACACTAGACGAAATTGTGATTGTAGGTTACGGTACACAAAAGAAAAGTGATTTAACAGGTGCTGTAGCTTCATTAGATAAAAGCAGATTAGAAAAAGTACCAAACTCTAATTTTGCACAGGCTTTACAGGGTGCTATTGCAGGTGTTTCTGTTGTAAACACAGGTGGCTCTGCAGAAGGAAATGAAGTCGGTATTATAATAAGAGGTAGAAATTCTATACGAGCTGGTAATGGACCCTTAATCGTATTAGATGGTATTATTTACAACGGAAGCATTTCTGATATAAACCCTACCGATATTGGCTCTTTGGAAGTGTTAAAAGACGCATCTTCTGCTGCTATTTATGGAACACGTGGGGCTAATGGAGTTATTTTAATTACATCTAAAAAAGGAGTAAAAGGTAAAACTAAAATACGTTATGATGGTTTTACAGGAGTAGACGAAGTTTTTAATTTGCCAGATATGTTAACCTCAGAGGAATTTTATAATTTTAAGCTTACAAGAACTCCAGATGCTATCTCACAAACAGAGGAAGATAATTTTTTAAATGGTACAGGAACAAATTGGTTAGATGAAGCCTTAACTGCTGGTTTTAGACAACAACACACATTATCTGTATCTGGTGCCACAGAGGATACTAATTTTTATATTTCTGGTAGTTATTTAGATGTCAAAGGGGTTGCACTTAATGACAGATACTCAAGGGCATCTTTAAGAATTAACATTACTAACAATATTAAAGATTGGCTTACTTTTTCTACAAATTCTCAATTAACTTATGGAGATAGAAGCGGTATACCTGCAACTTGGAGCGGTAATCGAGGTGCATATAGTGCAAATCCATTAACCAATGTAAGAAACGAAAATGGAGATTTAACGATACTTCCTTGGCCAGAAGAAAATTTCTTTACAAATCCTTTGGAGGGTTTACTGGCCAAAAACCAAGATGAGTCCTACAAACTGTTCACAAATAATTTCATTGAGATAAAAGCTCCTTTTGCTAAAGGATTATCTTTTAAACTTAATACAGGTTTTACCTACACTGCTAGAAATATAGCTACCTATTACGGAATAAATACAGGAACAGGAAGTGCTGTATCAGGTCGTGCAAACACAGCAGAGAATCTTGAGAAAAATACGTTAATAGAAAATATTTTAAATTATGAGAGATCATCCGGTAAACATAAAATTTTTGCTACTGGTCTATATAGTTATCAACGTGATATATCAGAAAATAACGCATTACAATCCATAGGTTTTCCAAGTGATGTTTTAACCTGGTATCAGTCAGACGTTGCAAATTTGGTAACACCTAGAAGATCCTTTTCTGAAAGGGTAGTTTTATCTTACATGTTAAGATTAAATTACACCTTTGATAGAAGGTATGCAATAACATTAACAGGAAGAAGGGATGGTTATTCTGGATTTGGAGAGCGTAAGAAATTTGGTGATTTTCCTTCTGTAGGTTTTGCTTGGAACGCAGACAATGAGTCTTTTTTAGAAGATTCAGAATTTATTAACACCTTAAAATTAAGGTTATCATATGGTATTAATGGTAATGATGCTATTAGTGGTTACGAAAGATTTGCCAGATATACTGAATTTTCTTATCTCAATGGTGGTTCGCAGGCAGCAGGTTACATACCACAAACACTAGGTTTAAATGATCTAGGTTGGGAAACTACAACATCTTTTAATGCAGGAATTGATTATGGATTTTTAAATAATAGAATTACAGGATCTATTAATGGTTATAAATCTAAAACAACAGACCTTTTATTGTTAAGAAGAATTTCACCCATAAACGGAGAAACTTCTATAATCAACAATATAGGATCAGTTGAGAACCAAGGTTTAGAATTTGATATTAATGCAACAATTCTAAATAAAAATGATTTTAAATGGAATATTGCCGCAAACTTTTCTTACAACGAGAATAAGATTGTGGACTTATATGGAAACGGAGAAGATGATGTGTTGAATCAATGGTTTATTGGTCAGCCAATTCGTGTTAATTTTGCCTACCAATATGATGGCGTTTATCAATTGGGTGATGACGTTGCCAATGCACCAATACCAAATACATTGCCTGGACATGCAAGAGTTGTAGACCAGAATGAAGATGGTGCTATTGATGCCGATGACAGAGTTCTATTAGGTCAAAATGATCCTAAATACTTTGGTGGCTTAAATATGACCTTTGCTTATAAAGATGTAACTTTAAGTATTGTTTCGCAAGGTTCTTTTGGAGCTACTAAAATAAATAGCCTTTTAGCTGATAGTGTTTTTGCAGAAACTCAATTAAACACAGCAAACAAAAATTGGTGGACTCCAGATAATCCAACCAATGACTTTTATGCGAATGATATAGATGCAAATCCAAGAGGTGTTCGTATTTACGAAAACGCAGATTACTGGAGGATTAGAGATGTTACCTTATCATACAGTTTACCAAATAATATAGCAGATGCTGTTGGTTTAAGTAACTTAAATGTTTATTTTACTGGACGTAATTTAGTAACTTTCACCAAGTTTGGTGGTTTAGATCCAGAATTTAGTAGTGATACAGACATACCGTTGCAAAGAACTTTTACATTAGGTTTAAACTTAAGTTTATAAAAATTATAAAATTATTAAAATGAAAAAAATAAAAATTATAATATTTAGTTGTAGTATTTTTTTACTTCTAATTAGTTGTTCAGAAGATGTTTTAGATGTAACACCAAGACATTTTATTGGTCCTGATAACTTATTTGTAGACGCATCTGGTTTTGACTCAGGATTAAACGGCTTGTATGCCTTATTTAGAAGAGAAAGAGGCGGAGAAAGAAGTGGTACTGATAATAATGATCTACTAATTGATATTGCTATTTCTGGTACCGATAATGCCTATGGAAACCACCGTTCAGGATGGTGTAGAGTAGGTAATGAATACGATACAAGAAACATACCTGAAGAAGCACATAATCGTAACTTCTTCACGTATCTTTACCAAGTAGTAGGCTCTGCTAATGCAATTATTTCTAGGGCTGAAGATCCTAGTATAGATTGGACGCTAACAGAAAAAAATAGAGTAATTGGCGAGGCACGCTTGTTTAGAGCTTGGGCATACAGACATTTAACCTTTACTTATGGTGATGTACCTCTTTCTCTAGTAGAAGTAACAGGATCTACTGTTAGGTCTGATTTTACAAGAACTCCTGTAGCAGAAGTGAGAGCTCAAATGTTAGAAGATTTATTATTTGCAGAAGCAAACCTCCCAAAAACATCTTCAAACCCAGGTAAATTGGTACAAGGTGTTGCTACACATTATCTAGCAGAATTATATCTAACTTTAGATGACTATCCAAATGCTATTACAAAAGCTAGCAATCTAATTAATGGGGTAAATGGAAGTTATAGTTTAATACAAAGTAGGTATGGTGTTAAATCTAGCGCTCCAGGAACACCTTTCACAGACATGTTTCTTCAAGGAAATTCAAATAAATCGGAAGGAAATACTGAAGTTTTATGGGTAATGCAAATGGAGAGAGATATGAATGGTGGAGGTGTTAACATAATGAGACGTTGGTTTAGAAATAGATCTTTTCAAGTTAGAGTTAATGGATCAAGAGGATATTTTTCATTTACAGATGATGCTGGTGGAAGAGGTATTGGTAGAGTAGGACCAACGCAATTCGCTTTAGAACTTTATGAAGAATCCGATCACAGAGGTGGACGTTTTGCTTGGAGAACCTACGAAGTTTTGAATAACCCTAGTAATATTCCTAACGGATTTGCATTAGGAGATACTATTTTCTTCGACTATAAAAATAAAATGGAGCCTAATAATCAAGCATCATGGCCAAGTACTAGAAAATGGGATAACGCATTTAATAACGATCCACAAGAGCCATTAAATGCTGTTGGAGAGGGTTATAATGATCAGGTATATTTACGTTTAGCAGAAACCTATTTAGTTTTAGCAGAGGCACAATTAAAGAATAATAATCCTGGTGGCGCAGCAACAACAATTAATTTCCTTAGGAGACGCGCTAATGCAAGTCTAATAACTGCTGCAGATGTTACTGTTGATTTTATTTTGGACGAACGGTCAAGAGAACTTTGGTCTGAAGAACATAGAAGATATTCTCTAGCTCGTAATAACAAATTAGTAGAAAGATATAGATTGTATGCCAGACGTTATAGCTCTAGTATAGCAGATAAAGACAAATTAATGCCAATACCTCAATCGGTTATTGATGCGAATACCATACCCATGGAACAAAATCCAGGTTATTAAGGATAAATAGTTTATGAGCTAGCAGTAGTTGATATAGTATTTTTTAGAAATCTACCTCCTTCTATACAGATTGTGAGGTAGATTTTTTGTCTATTAAGTATTGCAGTTAATACGTGAACTTTGTTTATAATTTTTTTTGTGGTAATAGCGCTACTATTTAAAATGAACGATTAAATTGTAAATGAAACATATAAAAAATACAATCCTCATATTTTTAGTAATACTTTTATTTGTTTGGTAAAATGCTAAAGAAAAACCAAAAAAAAATCAATACCTTCTGGTAGATGTAAAAATAGAACTGCACCACAAACACGGATCAAAAGACAACACATCCCAGAATATACTTTTCATTTTAGTTGATGATTTATATGATTTGGAAGTGGCACTAGTAGATAAAATACTAGTCATAGCATTTAGCTAATAATCATGAATATGCGAAAGTTAGCAAAAAACATAAAAGATGTCTACTAAAAGAAGATGCACTTCCCGTAGGAAAAACAAAACGGCAAATAGAATTGCTCTTTAAGCAAATAAAACAAAATCTTCTATTGAAATATTTTCTAGGAGACAATGAAAATAAAGATATATTGCGTATTTAAAGTCAATCTTTTGTTTGTTGTAATCAAAAAGAAACTAAAACGTAGTTGGGCGTTTTCTAATCTAGTTAGTTTTCGTAAAATTCATCTTTTTGATTACCATAATTTAATTTTTAGATCATCCAGAAAAAGACAGGATCATTGACAAAGCAGAAAGTGAACAACTAATAGTTAATTGGCATCTTGTTTTTAGAAAAATGAAAAAAATTAAGATAAAAAATGTAGTAGTCAATTAGATCAAAGATTTAATCGTTAGATTTAATCTTTGATCTAACATTAATGAATTTTTATAGTGTTTCGAAATAAACTAAAATATTTCAAAAATTAATTGATAGTGTCTTACAATTACTTGATAACCGTCGTCTTTACTGTATCACCTTCTTGTTCTATCAATACTATTTCTCCATGCACCATTATATCATCCAATACTTTAAAAAAGTGACTATATAAATCTGGCGACTTATAAGCAACTATCAAAGTATATTCTTTTCCGTCTAAAAATAAAGTAACTGCTTCTGCATGACTATCTGGAACTAGTACCCCTTTTTTATTATAAACAGGTGTTTTTTTAAAGCTAAAGTTATCTTCATCTGAAAAGTGAATTAAAGAAATCATAGAAGTAAATCCAGTACCATTTTTAAAAACTTCACCTCTCTTACTTTCTTCTTTTAAATTGTATTCTGATGAATACCAAGAATCTGAAAGCTTCATTTCAACTTTATCAATCGGTTGTATGATTAAGTTTTTACTATCGTAATCTGTAGAAATTACACCATCAGTAATTTTAACTTTGTTATTGGGAAAATTAAAATACTGAGAATACTTATGACTTTCTTTTCCTGAAAAACTGTCAAAAATTAACCAAACATCCGGTTTCAAATACAACATTCTTCTTTTCATTGCCACAGGATCGACTAATCTTTCGTATGCAGTACTTTCTGCTTCTCCATAATCAAAAGACAGCGCAGATTTGGTATAAATATCTTTTCCCCAAGCTTCATAACTAGTACCCCAGGAACCTTTTAAAATACTATTTGGTAAATCGTCTACTCCCAATGAATTGTGACTAATATTACTTTTAAAGAAATTTCTCCATTTATTATTTACGTAAGTATATCTCCCATTATCTACCAAATAATCTCGTCCATTCGCAAAAATAGTAAAGCTTAAAAGATCGTCATGTGCGTGACCTGCTGCCAATTTTCTTAAATGCAATGAAGTATAAGTTGCATCTTCTTCCCACGAAGACCGCATATAAAAATCACCATTACCTTGCTGATATACAGATAAGAAATCTGGGTCTTGTACCTTTATTTGTTGATATTCCTTATTACCTTCTTTTCCTAAAAATAGATAGGTATCTAAATCTAGCTTTTTATAGGCTCTTGATTTTAAAACGCCATCATTGTATAAATAAGTAGCAAGTGAAAGAAGACCTTGCGTATTGGTATCATCACTATCCCCTAATAATGGTTGATGATAATTAGGCTTTTGCCAAGCTACATTGGCGTAGGCCATGTCTTTTATCTTTTCAATAAGAATTGCTGTTAGCTTAATATCATTTCGATCAGCTAAAAATTTTACATTCATAAAACTATGCATCACTTCATTGTGATACATTGGCGAATGCTCCCAGTGTGCACCACCTTCTACGATCTGTAAATCAATACATTCAGATAATTTACAAATTGCATCTTTCTGCCAGGTAGCTGCCAATTTAAATTCTTTTAAAAATATAGACGCATGAAATAATCCTTGATTTTCTAGCACTCCCCAATTACTTGTTCTAGAAAAGTCACCATAATTATTAGTAATATACTCTCCATGAAGATGCAAAGAATTTAAAAATTTCTCAAGGAATTTTGGTGTTATATGTTTCGAATGTTTTATATATTCAAATGACTTTATCCAATTTTCACAGCGCACTCCTGCTTCAATTCTTCGCCAGCCAGCACTTGTATTATAAACGTCTTCTAAATTTGGTAACGGATTATTTTCAATCCAATGCTCCAATTGTTTCACAAAAGTTTTAGCATATTTTTCTTTTCTTGTAAAAAAGTATGCTTTTGCTAAATGCGTCCAAAATTTATGTCGATTCATCATGTAAGTCCATTCAGGATCACCAAACGGATTTATTGCCCAATCTATCTCTTTTTCAAATTGATAAGGAATATTGGTTTTTTCCATATCCCAATCTTCTCTAAAAACAAAATACTGATTAACAACCTGATCAGCAATCTTAATTGAATTTGCAATATCTTCTGGATATTGCTCTCTCAAATATGGAATCTCTTCTTTTGTAACTCTATTGTAAAGATCTTCTTTTTCTCTATAAAATTTAAGAAGTGCTTCTAGTGGTTTTTTATTATTTGTATAAGATTTTTTCACCTGCTTCATACCAGGTGAATCTAGATTTAAATTCTCAAATAAATTGTTGTTTAAGGGTAGTTTTTTTTGACAAATGGTAAGGCTAGAAATAGAGGTAAAAACTAATAGGAGTAGGTGTTTTTTATTTAACATTTTTTATTTTGAAAATTTATAGTTAATAGAGGAAAAAGGAATTTTAATTTTTTTAAAGTTCTCCTTTCGTAAAAAAAAAGAGCTTCAAAAGTTTTATAGTTACTTACATTATAAAAACTTTTTTTTAATGTTAAACCTCACAAATTTTAATCTATTTTTATACTTATTTTTAGTTATAAAGTTTTAGGAAAAGTAGTAGATATTGTCACATATAATTAAAAGAACTAAAGTTGACCCATAAATAACAACTTGACTTAGAGCAGAACCTGTTATTAATGTTAAAACATTTTTAACAAACTCTTTTTTTAAAAAAGAAAATAGTTGCATTTTACTAGCTTATATACTGTCTTCAAATATAACGGAAATGAAACATATACAGCACGTCTTTTTTGATTTAGATCTACTTTATGGGATTTTGAAAAAAACTCTAATTTAGTGTTTAGAAAGGTTTTTGATAAGCAAAATATTACTATAGATTTAAACAGCTTTCTAGAAATTTACAGACCTTTAAATCATCAATATTGAAAATTGTATAAAGAAGAAAAAGTAACGAAAGAAGAATTAAGAGACCAAAGGTTAAAAAAATATTTTGATGCTGTAAATTAGACTATATCAGAAGACTTAATAGATGTGATTGCCATTGAATATGTAGCGTTTATGCCAGATTTTAATCATTTATTCGAGCATACTTTTGAAACTTTAGCTACTTAATAACTGAACACAGGTTTAATAATAATTGTTCTTAACAAGTTTTTCGTAATCGTTTTGTATGGGTTAGAAAATGGATTCTATAACGTCTGATCTACAATACTTTGAGTCGTGATCGTAAACTTGTAGTTATCACTTCGCTGCACCTTAGGATATTTTTTTCAGAAGGCTCCAAATTTCAGCATTATTAAGTGAAAAGTTGTAAATCTTAAACTGGGATGCTACCTATTTTAGTAAGTGACAGTGTAAAATATTTTAAAATAAGGACACATTAACCAAGTATGTTATAATGTAAAACTTACTCTTTTTGTGGTTATAAGAATCATGTGCTATATTTGAAGCTCAATTATTAACACATGATTTTTAAGTAGTACTAATTAATTATTTTGCGCTCCAATACTTAACTTTTTAAGTCTTACCAAAGCTTCTAAGTAGTAGTAATCTGCATAATTTAAACTAACATTTACTTCAGAATTTTTAGGATAGTTACCAACACTGTGAAGTATTAAACATTGATATTCTTCTTCTTTTGCTAAGTACCTGTCTGAAGAAAGTTCATTTAATAGTTTTACTGCCCAGTTATAATATTTTAGATTATTTGTGTGCTCATAAAGCTCTAAAAATGCTGATGCCATAAGGGCTCCTGCAGATGCGTCTTTTTCCCTTTTAGGAATCATTGGGGCATCAAAATCCCAATAAGGAACTACGTCCTCTGGAAACCTATCGATACATAAATCTGCCGTTTTTAAGGCTAACTCTAAATATTTTTCATCTCCTGTCTGTTTGTACATCATAGAATATCCATAAATACCCCAACCTTGACCACGTGCCCACATAGTAGTATCATTATATCCTTGATATGTTCTTTTGTTAATAACAGCACCTGTTTCAGGATTATAAACTACGCCATGATACGCAGCGCCATTTTCCATAAAATGGTGTTCTAAAGTTGTGTCTGCATGGCTTATAGCAATCTTAGCCATTTCTTTAGTTCCACCGTTTTTTGAAGCCCACATCAGCATTTCAAGATTCATCATATTATCAATAATTGTTATATGATGCTCACCTCTGTCCCAAGATTTTATGGTACCCACATTAGGGTAAAAACGACTCGTTAATGTTTGAGAAGTATTTACAATAATATCTTTATAATCTTTATTTTCTGTTAATCGATATCCATTTCCAAAACTACAATAGACCATAAAACCAGTATCATGATGTCCAGAAAATGTTTGTAGCGAAGACAAAGGCTCCGTCCACTTCTGAGCTTCTTTAAGCCATTTTTTGTTTCCCGTTAATTCATATAAATACCACAAACTTCCTGGGAAAAATCCACTGGTCCAGTTCCTAGCGTTCACTTGTAACCATGTGCCATCACTATTACTTATTCTAGGAAATCCTTTATCAATATCTAAGCTACTTGTGGCTTTTGAAAACTGGCTTTCGGCAAAACCAATTGTTTCGGCTAGATTAAAAGTAATTGGTTCTTTTTCTTGTATATCTTCCTGTGCATTTAAAATGATACTATTAAAAAAACATAAGGCAATTAATATGGGTACTCTTTTCATTGTTGTTTGTGTTATAAATAATTAATTTAAATCGGTAGTTTTAAACCATGCCGCGTAAATAGTTCATACTTTTTAATACTTGTTTTATTTTATCAATTTCTTCATTTCTAGAGCATATCTTTCGCCGAGTAAACGCTGACTTATTGCATCAAAATGTGTGCTATCTATAGTGCTTGTATTATCTGATTGAACAACTGCTGTGTTTTTAATTTTAGTGGGCAATTCTAATAACATTTCATTAAAATTATTTCGAGATATTTTATCTCCTGAAAGTTGACCAGCAATAAAAGGCAAATTAGAAACCCCAAAATCCAATCGTAAAGCTTCAATAAGGTTAATAAGTTTTACTAAGTATGTATTGTATTTATCTGAGTCAGATTCTCCTTGATGCCAAATAATACCTTTTAATTCGCCATATTGTAAAGCTGTTTTTGTTCGACTAACAACCTCACTATAAAAAAGAGAATTTGGCGCCCATAAATCAATACTAGTTCCTCCTTTGGCATTTACCACCAAGCCTATTTCATTTTTAGCCATTTTTGCCATATCGCGACCAAAGGTATAGCCTAAATTAAATTTTTGCATTTCGATATTTTTTCGAATAGAAGAATATTTATTTAAAGGTGCTGCCGCTTTTTCCCAAATTTTTGTAGCTATTCCTGTGTATAAAAAAACACCGTCTAAAGTATCTTTATCTTGTAATTCAATATTTGCTCTACCCGCCATATTAGATTGACCTATGAGTATATAAATATCTAGATTTTTTTTTATTGTTTCTAGTGCTGTTTTAATAGGTGCTACTTTTTCAACATTAATACTACTCCTAGCACTTTTACAACTTACAATGACAGTGCATAACATGACTAGTATTTTTGTGCTTTTTAGATATCTCATTATTTTATGTGTAAGGTAAAATTAAAAGTATGGCATTAATTTAAAATAAAAAAAAACATACCTCTAATTTAAAGAATTGTAGGCATTCATAAAAAATAAAAGTATGTATCATAAAATCAATTGTACAATTGTCAGATATATAGCTACAATAAGCACAATCAGAAATACTTCGGTGAACTTAATATTGCATTTATACTTTACCCCAAGATAACAAAAATAGTACGAAAATTTCTAGGAAAAATTTAAAATAGGGTATCTAAAAATCCTAATCTATAACCACAAGATGATAAAATAACTATTAATTAGATAATTTTTATTTTACTGTGCATTTTAAACTTTTATAAAATTAAGATAATATAGGTATACTAGAAGAATAAAGAGATTAGCCTTTTTAATTCTTTTTTCAAAGCACCATCAATAGAAATATCTTGTCGAGACCAAATTTTCTTTTGTGTCCAAGTTTGGTAAGGTGCAATTCAAAAAAGTATCTTTTACTGGTAAACCTAAAACCAAAACTACTTCGGCACACAAATACAAACTTCCTTTAGAAATATAACTTTCTCCAAGGTTGGGCTGCTAACTATTTAGTCCAATTTTTAGCCATTTCTCTTTGTCAAATGTTCCTAGAGCGCTCAATTGATTTCGAATCATAAGATGCAAAGCAGAACGAACTTGTGCAGAATGAATTTCTTCTGGTAATTTATTAAAAAGTGCTATTTGTGCTAAAGATTGAAAGGCACCGAACCGGTATACGATAGATCTGCCAATTGGCGGATACGTGCCATCCGAAGAAATTAACCTTTCTTGAGTAGCAGCATACCGTATTGCAAGCTTTCGCACTTTATCATACTCGTTTTTACGAGTATTGCTTACTTCATTCATATTTTTTAAAATATCGAGCACCATGGGTTGAATTACAAAGCTATTATAATAGTCCCGTCTAAAATGTTTACCGTCACCATACGTGCCATCTCCTAAATACCATTCTTCATGTTTCTCTAAAGCATCTTCCAAAGGAGCTACATCTGCACCACCATCAAACTTTAATAGTGCTGCTTCTACCATTCCAGAAAAAAGTAATCAATTATTTTCATGCGGTTTTATAACTCGAGTAGCTTTTAATACTTTTATTACTTTCTCTTTAGTTGCTTCATTCAAAGGATGCCATAATTGCTTCAGTACCCTTAGTAATGCTTGTGCAAAAAAAGCAGCATCTACTAAAGGTTGCTTATCAATATTGAAATTCATAAAATCTGCAGCTTCAGGATTCGTGGTATTATCATGGCATTTTTGAGCCAAAGCGATGTATTTTGCGCGTAATTTTCCTTCAGCTGTCTTATCTACTCCTATCCTAATGCAAGCTAAAGTTAAACACCAGAGAGTAAGCAACCAAAAGCCTCTAAATGCATTGCATTTTTCACATCTCTTTTACTATTTGGTTTTACTTGTGTAATTGTTTTTCAACTCATTTTTACTGAGTACTGTTAAAACGGGATCTCCAATTTTAAGTAATGAAGCCAAAGAATATACACGTAATTCTTGTTTTTGAGCATATGCGCTTTCTAAAATTATAAGTAAACACGCTAAAATAAAAAGTTTTTTTTTCGCAAATTAACCTTTGTCATCGTATGTGTTTTTTTTTAAAAACTTACTATGTTCAAATTTTCATCTATTTCATTAGATCATGTTATATAGATAAAATGAACAATATCTTTGGTATGAAAATTAGTTCTAAAGCATAAATACTCATGGGAGGTAAATTTGTGTTACTTTAAGTGAACTGCACAACAAAACAACAAGTTTACTTTTTAAATACTGTTTACTGCCGGATTCAAAAAGGGTTTATGAAAATAATTCTTGAAATTTATGAGTAACAAATCTAGGTTCAAAAAGGTGAAAACATTTCAACTATAAATAAATTAACTAGGCGTAAAAAGAGAAAAGACTAGCAAACGCTAGTCTTTTCTTTTATTTATAATCTTACTAAATTTTATAAACAACTATAAAATAAAGCGATTTAAAATAATTATTGAATGATTAATTTTTTAGTTTTTACCGCATTATTTTCATCCTTCATCTTTAAAATGTAGCAACCTTTTGCTAAGTTAGAAACATCTACAGATTTAGACACATTGCTTTTTGCTAATACTTTTTTACCTAATACAGAATAAATTTCTATTGATACATTCGAAGCTGCATTTACAAATAAAGTTCCCTTAAAAACTGGGTTTGGATACACAGCAATTTTAGCCTCTTCTACACTTGAAGGCGCACTTAAAGTTACATCGCTCCAGGTATCTGCAATTCTAAGTTCATCTATAACTATTGTTGGCAAATCACCTCTATTTTGGTCAAGTACAAATCTATCTGGTGTTCCGAATCTATCACCAGTTACTCTTGTTGCTGCTGGTTCTGCAGCGGTAAGATCTGGATTTATAAATATACTCGCAAATCTCAAACCAGAAAATTGACTCTCTTTTTTAATTACAATAAGCACCTCTTCGTCTAAAGAATAAACTGCATCATTCCATATCTCGGTACCATTTTGCCCTTGAGATATACCTATATTATAACCAGTTCCAGTAAAATGTTGTCTTATAAAAACGCTACAATTTCTAGTTAACTGATCTGATGAGTTATTTAAGGCTAATGAGGCAAAAGAATTACCCTCACCAGTAATATTATCCATATTTGTTACTTTCATCATAAAAGAAGCGTAAATTGTTGGAGTCCCTTCTGGCCTTACAAATTCGAACATTGCATTTAATCCAGTACCAAATAGTGAAACCGCATTTTCTCTTGGTGTAGTTGTGTTTGGTATTGTCCAATTTGGAGATGCTACTACCATAATATCAGTTGGATTATTAGTTCCTCCAGCTCGCCTCCAATTCTCTTGTTCTGTTAATCCTCTACCAATAGAATAATCAAATTGCTCAATGACCGGCAAAGTTACCTGACCAAAAGCCATAATTGTAAAAAATAATAAAAATACGTGTAATGATTTTTTCATAATTGTTAATTTAAAAAAGTTAATTAAATAACACCATTGTTACTCGCTTGCAAGTTATAATTTTTAACGGGTTTTAAAGTCCGAAAATAGGTTGGTTTTTGTGCGAAATTAGATTTCAACGGTAGTCTTTTAGAGCATTGGCAGCATTGAATTGCAAGATTAAAAACTAGCTATAAAAAAAAGACTAGCAAACGCTAGTCTTTTTCTTATAAATAAATTCAAAACTTATTTTAAATAACTTTAACATAAAGCTATTTAGAATAATTATTGAATGATTAATTTTTTAGTTTTAACAGCATTGTTTTCATTTTTGATCTTTAAGATATAACAGCCTTTCGCTAATTGCGAAACATCTACTGATTTAGAGACATTGCTTTTTGCTAATACTTTTTTACCTAAAATAGAATAGATTTCGAGTGTTGTATTTGTCTTAGAATTGATAAATAATGTACCATCAGAAACAGGGTTTGGATAAATACCTATTTCAGCAGCTTCTACATTAGAAGTACTTAAGACTGCAGTTTGCACTACATCTGCCCACTCTTTTCCAACTCTTAACTCATCAATAATTAATGAAGGAGTTCTATCATTTGCATCGCGTCTAAAAAATATTTGGCCAAAAGGATAATCTCTAACCGTGGGATCTTCTACTGTTGGTGTTGATGGCTCTGTGCCTAAATCTGGGTTTAAAAACAAACTAACTGCGCCTCCTTCTACTTTTTTAATAACAACAAGTACATCGTCACCTACTTGATAATCTTTTGTGTCATAAAAGACGTCAGCAGAACCACGGCCTAAATTTACACCAAGAACATATCCTGTAGCGCCTTCAGCTGGATTCTTTTTATACCAAACGATTGCATTAAAACGACCTTCGAATGGAGATTTTAACGTAGTAAGAAACGTAGATAAATTAGTGTCAGCCAAAGCTGTAACTCTTAATAAAAAAGAAACGTAAACAGTCGCTTGACCGTCTTCTGGAGTATATGAATAAATAGGCGATTCTCCAGGACCTGAATAAGCCATTGCATTTCCTGTTGTTGCTACACCACTAACATTCCAAGTTGGAGACGCTACAATATCAACATTTGGTGTAAAAGTCACATCGCCTATCGTCCAATTTCCTTGACCTTGATTTGCATTTACTGGAAATAATTTGCCCGGAGTGGTATAATCAAAACCTTCATAAGCCGGCAAAGTTGCTTGACCAAAAGCTATAATTGTAAAAAACAATAAAAATACGTGTAATGATTTTTTCATAATAATAAATTTAAAAAAGTTAATAAAGCAATACTCTTATTACTTTGTGAGTTAAATTTAAAACTTTTAAAGGATGTAAAAATCCATAAACATGTTGGATTTCGTACAAAATTGTATTTAAGTACACTATTGTCCGATAAAAGTACCGAAATCGTTTAGTAAAACTAGTTCAACACAACTCAATTTTAGAATCAAGAGACAAGAATTAATTCTAACTAACTAAAATACAGAGGTGTTTTAAAATAAAAGTTGCATTTATTTGTCTTTTTAAAGGCAACTTCAAATTGAAACTATTAATTAAAAAAATGACGTTAAACCCTAATATTTATTGATGTAACTGAATTTAAAATAGTTTTAATCGGACAACAATGATTTAAATAAGAAACTTTGAGAAAAGTGGTGTCTAAAATTTAATTTTAAAAAGACTGTAAACTCAACTCTGTCTGAATAGAAAAAAGTATTAATTTAATTCAAACAGAAAATATGGACACGTAAACAACAAGCCTTTGAAAAAAAAAGCAGTAAATCAGTTATTATCAGATAAGAGTTTATTTGGGAAAGATGGTGCTTTTACACCGATATTGAAGAGTTTATAGAAAAAGCTTTAGACGCAGAAATGTTTGCATATTTATTAGAAGAACCAAAAAAAAACAAACGCAATGGTACAAGTAAAAAGACCTTAAAAACCAATATTGGCGAGACAGCAATAACGACACCTACGGATAGAAATAGCAGTTTTGAACCTAGCATTATAAAGAAACGTCAAACAATTTTAGCTGATAATTTATCGGAAAAAATTAGCACCTTACATGGCTTAAGAATGAGTCTGCGAGATATTTCTTCTCACATCGAAGAAATGTATGATATGAGTATTTCTCACACGGTTTTGTCAGAAATTACAGACCGTATTATTCCATACATTAAAGCCCAAAAAAAACAGACCTTTAGAATCGATTTACTGCATTGTTTGGTTGAATGCTATGCATTATAAAGTGCATGTAAACAGTAAAATAAAACATAGAGCTTTGTACACTATTTTGGGAATTACTAAAGAAATAAAAAAGGAAATTTTAGGAATGTATATCTCAAAGTGAAGGGGCTAATTTTTGGCTTCAAGTTCTTACAGATTTAAATAACCGAGGTTTCACTAATATTTTAATAGCTTGTACCGATAATTTAAAAGGGTTTAGTGAGGCTATTTTGAGTATTTTTTCGAAAACAAAAATCCAAAAATGTATTGTTCATCAAATTAGAAACTCTTTAAAGTATGTGGCTTCTAAAGACCAAAAAGAGTTTATGATCGATTTAAAATTGGTTTATAAGGCGTTAATAAATCGGTTACAGAAGACCAATTACTAAAATTATCTTAAAAATGAGGCGAAAAATATCCAGTGGTCATTCAGAGTTGGGAGCGGAACTAGGAGGTATTATCGGCATATTTTGAATATTCATAACCGATAAGAAGGATTATTTACACCACCAATACTCTAGAGGGATTTCATCGTCAGGTAAGAAAAGTGACCAAAAAAAAGGAGCGTTTATCAGTGATATGGCACTTTTAAAGTTGTTTTCTCTTGCAACAAAGAACATCCAAAAAAAATTGGATAGCACCGCTTCATACTTGGAGTTTGACAATTCAACAATTATATATTAAATTTGGAAATAGAATTGAGCTCGCTATTAATTCAAAACCAAGCAAATCGTGACGCCACCGCTGGGACTCACTTTAAAAACAACTCGATTTTTTTAAACAACCATATGAAGAGAAAAAATTAAATTATTTTTGAAACGGAAAAAACTAACAAACAAAGTTTAATTTACACTCCCGAATACAGGCACGTTCATCTAATAATTTTGTATTTATAGCTTGGCTGTTTTTCAAAGTTAATTAGCACTATTATCTTCACAAAAAAAATCCTCCATAAACAATTTATTATAGAGGATTTCTTAAATTAATTGAAATTTAATAGCTATCTGAATTTAAAAAATAGCTACACCATTTACTTTCTAATAAGGTTTATTTCTCACTGGCTCACTTAAATGATGTCCAATACCATTTGAAAAGATATAATTATGGTTATAAACTTGTGCATCCCATACTTGTGAAGATGCTGGCATTGGTGAAGGACTATATTGTGGATTTCTTCTTCTACCATTTATATTTATGAAATCAATCTCATCTCTCATAAGTCCAATTAAACCGTCTTGTCCTGGTAGTAAGGTCTGGTATACATACCATTCCCCAAATAAAAATAAGGTAGGTCTTTGCGCAACGTATTCTGTAACTATATGATACATAAGAATTGCTTTCAATTTCTCCATTTCTTCAGGAGTGTCTACAGTTTCCATAATTTCTTCTGCTGTACCTTCTCTAAGGATGGGTATACCACCAACAAATCCTTCAAAAATGATAGTACTGTTAGATCCTGTAACCGTTCGTAAAATACTTCTACCTTGTAAAAAGGCTCTGTTGTTTAGTAAAAAATAGGTTCTATTTGTAGTAGCTGTCTGCTGATACAAATCCTCTAACCCTGCTTTTTTAATTGCAGCTAACATATAATCAAAACTATCACCATCTATTTGACGCGCTCCAGTCACAGGGTCTAAAACTAACTCATCAGTCTGCACATCCCTCAAAGAATCCAAGCCGAAGTTATTCATAAACTCCCATGCAGTAATATCCTTAAAAGAATTAGTAATTGTTAATTCTGGTTTAAAGTCATACTCTTCTTGCAAACCAAGTTCACACCCTGTAAAAATGGAGGCAGTAAAAAGTACTACTACTACCCTAAAAATTTTTATTTTATTTATTGTTTTCATTTTTGTGTGTTTTTTATTAGTAACCGAGGTTTTGCTTTAAAAGCGGGTTTTCTATTAAATGATCATTAAATATTGGAAAAAGCAAACGATCTTGGGTTATCTGCACTCCTCCGTCTTTTAACAATAAAATAGGATTTAGAATTTCTATCGCTTTGTCTGTTCTACGTAAATCCCACCATCTTTTTCCTTCGCCAAATAACTCGAAACGTCTCTCATCCAATAAAAAGTGCTCTCTTAATTCTTTGGTTCCGCCAAATTCAAAAATATTCACAGGAGGAAGCATTCTTGCAGTTCTTAACTCATTTACAATTTCTAAAGACCTTGCTATACTGATTGCATTGTCTAATTGATTTTCTGCTTCTGCTAACATTAAAAGCATGTCTGCATAACGGTATAAATTAATATCTGTATCATCTTGGCTTCTATCATAAGAAATACCTTTACCCCACTTGGTAAACATAGCTCGCCCATCACTTGGACCTAATTCTACACCTCCTTCACGAACCATAAAATACCTCCAGTCTCCATAGACTGGTATTATAGAATCTCTTATAGCACCATTATCATCTACTAAATTAAGGGTTCTTGTTGCAACAGGTGCTGTATTTGGATATTTATTTACCCATTCTAATGAATCTGTAGGAAACTTTTCTCTCCATTTTAGGTCTGCATCCTCTGATATCGCAAATTGCTGAATACCACCATTAAAGAAATTAAATATACCAGATCTATCTGCATCTATTAGATCAAAACGGATAGACATAATTAGTTCTGGCCCTATCTGAATTTTACCTAGCCCACCTTGGTCGTTTGCAAACAAATTAAAGTATCCTTCAGTAGTAGTAACTAGACTGTATTCTCCTAGGTTCACTAATTTGTCTAAAACAATTTTTGCTTTATCAAACTCTTCTCGCCACATATACACTTCTGCTTGCAAGCAGTAAAGACTTGATAAAGAAAATCTGAATTCTCTAGATAGAACTGTAAAAAGACCTTCTGCTTTTATCATATCTGGAATAATCAACTCATTCATTATGGTCATTGGGTCTGTAGCTGGTCTTGCAGCATCTTCAATATTTATAACAGTTTCTGTAATAAAAGGCACAGCACCCCAAACTCTAACAGCATCAAAATACAATTTTGCTCTTATGGTTAATGCCTCTGCTAACAAATTTGGATTTGCACCAGATATATTTGGTATGTTCTCTATGGCTGAATTGGCTCTGTAAATAGCACCGTAAATATCATTCCATCGCATAGATCCGTCGCCAGCAAAGATGTTATTTAATGGATAAGAAGCATTATTTATTGAAGTCGAATTACTATAAGCTTGAAAATTATCTGATCTAAATTCTCCCCATTGAAGATGCGAGGATCTATAAGTAGGCTGCAAGGCATCATAAATAGCAACAACACCTGTATTCGCATCCGAATTATTTAACCAAAATTGCGATGTACCTATTTCACTTATCGGATTTTCTTCTGTAATGTTATCACAAGAATAGCCAACCAAAAGCAAAATAAGCATGCTAGAAGTAAGTTTAACTTGTTTTATAAGTTTATTATAATTTTTCATTTTACCTGTTTTTTTTTTATTTTAGTTGCACATTTAATCCTAATATAAATTCACGATCGTTTGGAAATCTCATATTGTCTTCATTTGGTGTTAATGCAGCGCCTCTTGACCCAAACTCTGGGTTATACCCGTTATAATTTGTCCAAGTTAACACATTATTTACAGCAAAATTTAATGAAATATTGCTTACTCCTTTTATCTTTTTAATCACATCTTTTGGTAAACTATAATTAAATCGAATGTACCTAAACTTTATGTAACTACCATCAGTAACAAAAAAGCTTTGTGGATTGCTACCAAACACATTATTTTGAGCTAAACGAGATAAACGTGGATACACTGTTACATCTCCTGGTCGCATCCATTGCCCATATATACGCTCTGGACCTGGCGTTTCTCCAATTGAATTGGTATCGTTTCTTTCTTGATCCCATCTGGCATAAATATCATGATTTAAGCTATAATCAAATTGAAAACTTACTCCAAAATTTTTGTATCTAATATTATGCGAAAAACCACCAAAAACATTGGCTAGACCGTTTCCTAAAATTTGTCTATCAAAATCATCAATTACAAAATTATAATTACCATCTGCATCTGGAAGATCTTCCCATATAATATCTCCTCCTCTCGATACTATATTTGCAGCTCTATGTTTATTAATAGCGTCACCAGCATATGGTTGACCATTTAATGTATAAACTGGTCTATTAACTATAACACCCTGTGAGTTTGTAAAGTCTTCATAAACAACTCTATTATTTTCGACTACAGGCATCAATCTCACACCATTATCAGTATATGCATTTGATTCATTGTACTGGTATACTCCTAAGTTTCTATAGCCAAAGAAATTACCTATCGGTTGCCCTTCTTCTATAAGTGTTCTACCAGCTTGAAACTGCGTTCCTCCTGCTAATTTTGTTACTTCATTTTCAAGATATCCAATATTAAAATTGCTTGACCATGTAAAATTTTCCGTTCTAATAATGGTCGCATTTATGTTAAGATCAAAACCTCTATTTTCTATATTACCAATGTTCCGGCGCACAGAACCAAAACCTGTTTCTTCGGGCAACGGTACTGAAGCTAAAAGATCTGCGGTCTTTCTTTTCCAGAAAGCTACATCAACCTCAAGTCTGTTATCAAGCAATGCTAAATTTAGCCCTAAATCAGAAGAAGTAGTCGTCTCCCATTTTAAATCAGGATTTCCTAAACGCGCTGGTGCAATACCCGCCTCTCCGTTATAGGTACTTCCTGGTCTCAATGAACTAAAAAACTCATACCTTCCAAGACCATCTTCATTACCTACAACACCCCAGCTAGCTTTTAACATTAATCGATTAATAACCGTATTTTCTTTCAAGAAATTTTCTTTAGCAATATTCCAACCTGCCGAAGCAGAGGGGAAATAGGCAAATTTATTATTTGTTGCAAATTTAGAAGAACCATCTCTTCGTATAGAACCTCCAATTAAATATTTGCCTTTATAATCATATGCAGCACTACCAACTAAAGAAAATAAACCCTCTCTACTATTTTCCGACCTAGAAATAATAACCTCTGGTGCGGTATTATTAAAAGTCTGTACACGGTCATTCACAAATTGATTAGCCGAAAAATCAGAATTTTCAGTAACTTCTCTTTGAACTTGCGTCGCAGCAATAACTACTAAGTTATGATCTCCCCATGAATTTCCATAATTTAAAACATTCTCTTGCTGAATTCCATAAGAAAGTGGTATTCTTTCTCTTCCAGAAGGAAACCCCTCACCATTTGGATTCTGCAAAATAACTGGCTCGAAATTTAAAATTTTATCCACTCTAAAAGAAGCTCCAACCGTGGTTCTAAAAGTAAGATTTTTTACTAATTTTACGGTGGCATCGTTAAAAATTGTAGCTCTATATGTTCTTCTACTG
Source organism: Polaribacter sp. IC066 (assembly GCF_007997085.1). Lineage (GTDB taxonomy): Bacteria > Bacteroidota > Bacteroidia > Flavobacteriales > Flavobacteriaceae > Polaribacter. The sequence goes on along the minus strand of NZ_VORR01000011.1, from coordinate 46,020 downwards.
TTTACTCCAAAATCTGCTTCAGCCAAAGGATTTCGTTGACCATTAATCCGTCTTGTATACTCACCATTTTCTTCGAATAAAGGAAAAAATGGAATACGATCTACTATAGTGCCCAAAGCTTCACTCTCGTTTACACCTGATCTATCTTCGAAGGATAAATTTACGTTAGTAGCTATATCTAACCAATTGTTCGGTTTAAGATCTAACCTAAGGTTTGTATTTGCTCTCTTATATCCACTATTTCGTACAATGCCACCCTCCTGTAAAAAACCAGTATTCCAATAAAATCGAGCTTTTTCAGAACCACCACTCAAGGCTACATTTGTTTGTGTTCTTACCGCAGGTTTCATCATTAATTTTTGTAGATTATAAGAATTTCTAAAAAGCGTACTTAAAGAATCCCTTTGCCATGGATGTAGATTTCCTCGCCCGCTTCTTGTACCCTCATAGAACAGTCTATCATCAGCATTAGCCACTCGTAAATCTCCAACTAATGTTGAAATACTTAAAATGTTTGAAACATCTAGTGTAAGCTCACCTGCTTTACCTCTTTTTGTGGTAATTACTACAACACCATTTGCTCCTCTAGCACCATAAAGAGAAGTACTAGCTGCATCTTTTAATACGTCTAAACTTTTAATGTCAGCAGGATCAATATTGTCAATATTGTCTAATTGCTGACCATTAACAACAAACAAAGGATTTGTACTCCCGCCAAGAGAAGAGATACCTCGAATCTGAACATCAAATCCTTGACCTGGGCCATTGTTTGTTCTTATTTGAACCCCAGATACTTTACCTTGAATTGCGTCAAAAGCTTGTATAGGTGTTGATTTCTCCATCTGTTCTGCGGTTACACTAGCTACAGAACCTAATACTTTCTCTCTTTTAACTCGTGCGTACCCAATAACTACAATCTCATCTAAAGATTCGTTAGAGTCTTGAAGAGTAGCATTAATAACTGTTTTATTACCAATTGTTAACTCTAATTTTTCAAAGCCCAAGGAAGAAAAAACGAGTGTTTTTTTTCCATTTTTAAGAGCTAAAGAATAGGTACCATTAAAATCGGTACTTGTTCCATTGGTCGTTCCCTTCTCTACCACAGAAATTCCCGGCAATGGGGTTCCTGAAGTATCTACAACAGTACCTGAAACCTGTTGGGCGTTTAAATTAGCTCCGGTAAAACTAAAAAACACCAATAATAATAACAACGTAAAACTTTGAATAGGTTTTCTGTTTATTGCTTTCTGTTTCATATTAAGTAATTATGTTAAATGTTTATTAAATTATTATGCTAAACTACATTATTAATTAAGCAGTAAAATCCGAAAAGAGGATGGTTTTCGTCTTAATAAATCTATTTGACCTTATTAAAATTTTTATAACCTAATCATAAGTAGATGTTTAAGATATTCAAATATCTGATTTGTAAGTATTTAATCATCGCGTGCAAGAAAAGGTTTATCTTAAAAGCAAGTTGAATATTTTACAATACTTTTTTTGAGTGTTGTAATAAGAACGCTGCAAGAGAATTGTTTGTTTTTAATAATTTTCATATATTTCGCTTAAGGAATTAGTAACATGTCCAACGGTAATATCCACTACAACCTACCCCCTAGTACTTAACACATTTTTTAAATCTTAAATACTTTCTCACCACTTTTAATGAAATCATATAGCATCGACCGCTCTTGAAAAAAATGCCTATTGCTGTTTTTAATATATCTCTTTTTAATTCTGCTTCTTTGAGCTTTGCTTTTAATTCACTAATTACTTTTTAATCAACACTTTGTTTTAAAATCCCTTTACCAGAAAAACTTCTTGTACCAAATTTCTCATATTCTTTAAACCATTTATAGAACACAGAAACTCGTATGCCTACCTCTACTCCTAGTTCTGTAATGTTTAATCTTTCATTACTGCGTTTAACTGCTTTTGTCTTAAAGATGGTACCATAAATTTTTCGCATTGTTTTCATTTGTTAAAATTAAGATTTTTCTCTGAATTCTAACTCCTGGCTAAATTAGTATATCCAATGGTCAATGATATTTCAATTTAAGTTACATAAAAAAATAAATAATAACATTCGTTCGATAGCAACATTGCTTTAATACTAATTAAGAACTATTTAATCACTTTTTACGGACTTTTAATAGCTCTTTATACATTAGTTTTGTAAACATAATTATTTGGAAAAATTAAACTTATGACAAACAAAACAAAAGCAAAAGCCTATTGGAAAGAAAATATAAGATATCTTTTCATCCTTCTTACCATATGGTTTATAGTTTCCTTTGGCGCTGGAATTTTATTGAAAGATGCTCTAAATGAAATAAGAATTGGAGGATTTAAATTAGGATTTTGGTTTGCCCAACAAGGCGCCATGTATGTGTTTGTAATACTCATATTCGTTTATGTTCGACTGATGAATAAATTAGATAAAAAATATGGCTATGATGAATAATTTACTTTTTGTTGATGGATTAGGCGTTCAAAATTGGACCTACATCATCGTTGGAATCACTTTTGCAATCTATATAGGTATCGCCATTTACACAAGAGCTGGCTCTACAAAAGAATTTTATGTTGCCGGAGGAGGCGTTTCTCCTTTAGCGAACGGAATGGCAACAGCAGCAGATTGGATGAGTGCTGCTTCCTTTATTTCTATGGCAGGAATTATTTCTTTTGCAGGTTATGACGGTGCCGTTTATTTAATGGGCTGGACTGGGGGTTACGTTTTACTAGCGCTTTTATTAGCGCCATATTTACGGAAGTTTGGAAAATTTACGGTACCCGATTTTATTGGAGATCGGTATTATTCAAATACTGCACGTTTGGTTGGTGTTATTTGTGCACTTTTAGTTTCGTTTACGTATGTCGCAGGTCAAATGCGTGGCGTAGGTTTGGTGTTTTCTCGTTTTTTAGAAGTAGATATTAATACAGGTGTAATTATAGGAATGGTAATCGTTTTGTTTTATGCTGTTTTAGGCGGAATGAAAGGAATCACATACACACAAGTGGCACAATATTGCGTTTTGATATTTGCGTTTATGGTTCCTGCTATTTTTATTTCGATACAAATGACGGGAAATCCGATTCCGCAACTAGGCTTTGGAAGCACTCTTTCTGATGGTTCAGGGACTTACTTATTAGATAAATTAGACGGTTTAAGCACCGATCTTGGTTTTGCAGAATACACAGAAGGTACAAAATCTATGGTAGATGTTTTTGCAATTACGTTAGCTTTAATGGTGGGCACAGCAGGTTTGCCGCATGTTATTGTGCGATTTTTTACCGTAAAAAAAGTGAAAGATGCCCGTAAATCGGCAGGATTGGCTTTGTTGCTTATCGCCACTTTATTTACAGCTGCGCCAGCAGTTGCGGTATTCGCTAGGACAAATATGATAGAAACGGTTTCCAATCAACCGTATGAAAATATGCCAGAATGGTTTAAAAAGTGGGAAACAACAGGTTTATTAAGTTTTACAGATAAAAATAATGATGGATTGATTCAGTATTTAGCTGACGAAAGTAAAAACGAATTAGTCATAGACAATGATATTATGGTTTTGGCAAATCCAGAGATTGCAAATTTACCAGATTGGGTAATTGCTTTAGTTGCCGCAGGTGCTTTAGCTGCCGCTTTATCTACAGCAGCAGGTTTGTTATTGGTTATTTCTGCCTCTGTTTCGCATGATTTAATCAAAAAAATGATCAATCCAGATATTTCAGAGAAAGGCGAATTAATTGCAGCACGTTTAGCTGCAACAGTAGCAGTTTGCGTTGCGGGCTATTTTGGGATTAATCCGCCAGGATTTGTCGCCGCCACGGTAGCTTTGGCATTTGGTTTGGCAGCAGCTTCCTTTTTTCCAGCAATTATTTTGGGTATTTTTTATAAAAAAATGAACAAAGAAGGTGCTGTTGCAGGAATGGTAGTTGGTATTTTAGTGATGTTGTTTTACATGACCAAATTTAAGTTTGGTTGGTTTGGTGGCGGTGAGAAAGCAGATTGGTGGTTTGGTATTTCTCCAGAAGGCTTTGGTTCAGTTGCCATGATTTTAAATTTTGTAGTCTCTATAGTAGTAATGAAGTTTACACCAGAAACACCAGAAGAAGTTCAAGAAATTGTAGAAAACATAAGAATACCAAGTGGTGTTGGAGAAGCAACAGGACACTAGTGTTTTTAAATCTAGAAATTCTTATTTGAAGAAATAATACAACGTTAGCAAACAGATTATTTTTATGAGCAATTATCACATCAAACATTTAGAAGAGTACTATCAAGTTTATAGAAAATCAATCAGAGAGCCAGAAAATTTCTGGGAAGAAATAGCTGAGGAGCATTTTGTCTGGAGAAAAAAATGGGATAAAGTTTTAGAATGGGATTTTAAAAAGCCAGAAGTAAAATGGTTTCAAGGTGCAAAATTAAACATTACAGAAAATTGTATTGACAGACATTTGGCAACTCGAGGAGATAAAACTGCCATTTTATTTGAGCCTAATAATCCTGATGAAGCTGCAGAACATATTAGCTATCAACAATTATCAGAAAGAGTACATCAGTTTGCTAATGTTTTAAAAGACCACGCAATAAAAAAGGGAGACAGGGTTTGTATTTATGTACCTATGATTCCAGAATTAGCAATTGCAACATTGGCTTGTGCAAGAATTGGCGCGATTCATTCCGTTGTTTTTGCAGGCTTTTCATCCACCGCATTAGCAACTAGAATTAATGATTCAGATTGTAAAATGGTCATTACTTCGGATGGTTCTTATAGAGGCACAAAAACAATCGATTTAAAAGGAATTGTAGATGAAGCTTTAGAAAAATGTACTTGTGTAGAAACAGTTTTGGTCGCAAAAAGAATCAATTCAGACATCAACATGAAAGAGGGTCGTGACAAATGGTTGCAACCTTTGTTACATGCGGCATCAACAAAATGTGAAGCAGAAGTGATGGATGCAGAAGATCCATTATTTATTTTATACACTTCTGGCTCTACAGGATTGCCAAAAGGAATGGTGCATACAACTGCTGGTTATATGGTGTATACGGCGTATACTTTTAAAAATGCGTTTCAATATAAAGAAAATGATGTCTATTGGTGTACTGCGGATATTGGCTGGATTACCGGTCATTCTTACATTGTATACGGCCCTTTAGCAAACGGAGCAACCACAGTACTTTTTGAAGGCGTACCAAGTTATCCAGATTTTGGACGCTTTTGGAACATTATCGAAAAGCATAAAGTAAATCAGTTTTATACAGCACCAACCGCAATTAGAGCTTTGGCAAAACAAGGAACTGAATTGGTAGACACTTACGACTTATCCTCTTTAAAAGTTTTAGGTTCTGTTGGTGAACCCATCAATGAAGAAGCTTGGCATTGGTATAATGACAATATCGGCAAGAAAAAAAGTCCGATTATAGACACTTGGTGGCAAACAGAAACAGGCGGAATGATGATTACTCCTATTCCGTATGTTACGCCAACAAAACCAACCTATGCAACCTTGCCTTTTATTGGTATTCAACCTGCATTAATGGATGAAAACGGCGAAGAATTAAAAGGCAATCAAGTTGATGGACGTTTGTGTATTAAATTTCCTTGGCCAAGTATTGCAAGAACCATTTGGGGAAATCACAAACGGTATAAAGAAACCTATTTTTCAGCCTATAAAAACATGTATTTTACAGGTGATGGCGCTTTAAGAGATGAAGTTGGCTACTACAGAATTACGGGTAGAGTAGATGATGTAATTATAGTGTCTGGTCATAACTTAGGAACTGCGCCAATTGAAGATGCAATAAACGAACATCCTGCAGTAGCAGAAAGTGCCATTGTTGGTTTTCCTCATGATATAAAAGGAAGTGCGTTGTACGGATATGTAATTTTAAAAGATGTTGGCGAAACAAGAAATCACGATAATTTAAGAAAGGAAATCAATCAAATAATTACAGAACATATTGGTCCGATTGCAAAATTAGATAAAATTCAGTTTTCTGAAGGATTGCCAAAAACGAGATCAGGAAAAATTATGCGTCGAATTTTACGTAAAATTGCGTGCAATGAAATGGATAATTTAGGCGATACAAGCACCCTTTTAAATCCGGAAGTTGTGCAAAGTATTATTGAGAATCGATTGTAGTTTATTTGAATCTATCAGTAATTATTAATAACAGATTGCTTCGTCATTTCCTGCCATCTTCAGTCATTGCGAAAAAGAAACGACTGAAGCAATCTTATAATTTAAATCACGGCTACTTCAGCTAAAGATTGCTTCGTAATTTATTACTTATCGAAAGTAATTTGCTCAAAACAAATAACTTAAATAAACCATCATCATTAAGAAAGAGGCATGTTCCGAAACTTCGGAAGAGATAATCTTTCTGCAGTGAATAATAAAATTTGTATCAAGTCTTTAATATAAAAAGACCGCTAAAATAACTTATTTCAATTCTAGCCAAATTCAAAAAATAAATACCACAACTTGTGTCAATATGTTTGTTGTATCGAGAGGTAATTAATTATTAAAATGCTGAATAACCAATTTTTAAAGAGTTTTCGTGTGTTATTGACATTTAAAAAACAAAAACAGACCTTTTTTCGGACTTTTAGAGTTAATTAATTATATAGTTTAGCAATAAATTAACATACAATTATTTTTAACTTAACTTTAAATCAACATCATGAAAACAAAATTTCTTTTTAAACTTACCTTATTTTGTTGCTTGACAACATTTCTGTCTCAAGGGCAAACAGAGATAGACTTTCTTTTCCATGATAGTTTTAACTATCCAGTAAGTGGCACTAGTGAAGGTTTATTTCAAATTAGTACTAACCAAGGTTTAGGCCCTTGGTACACAACAGCACCAAGAACGTCGGGGAATCCTATCCAAAAGATTGAAGCATCCACAACTTGGTCTTTATCTTCAAATGTAAAAGTTGCTACCGACAATATGTTAGACTTAAGAAGTTTTGGTGAAAACCCAGCGATATACTTTCCAACTCAAACGGGAGATTTTGGTGAAGTATTTGTATCTATGTTTATTCAGATTGACGGTTATAGTACAAATTATAATACTCAAACAGGTTATCCTGTGTTTGAATTAGAAGGTGTTGGAACTGTTTGGGCTAGAGGTACTGCGGACGAAAATGTGGAGTTTGGTATTACTAATAATAGTGATATTGCCACTCTACCAGCAGCAGTGCAGTGGTCTGGAGTTAAATTTGTAGCTGGCGATCAATTTTTTCTAGTATTTTCTTTCTCAAGAAATGCAGGGGTAGAGGCTTCTAAATTGTGGATTAATCCTGCAGTAAATGGAGTTGAACCTACACCAACAGTTGTTAATAACGATGAAAATACTGCAGATTTTAGCTTTTTCAAAATTAGTGTTATTAGTTCTGCTCGAAGTCCAGATATGTTTATAGATGAGGTAAGAATTGCTAAAACTTGGAATGATGTAGCGCCAGAGCAACCGCTTCCTGCTCCTGTTACACCTGGTGCAGTAGCAACTACAATTACAACAGCAACCACACCAGTCTTTCCTGTGTATGAAAGTTTTGATAATTATGCTTTAAATGCAAAATTAATGGATGATAATCAAAGAACAGGAAAAGGAGCTTGGGGTGCACTAACCACTGGTATAGCAAACGCTACAGTTGTTAATTCACCAACTTGGTCTTCTGTGAGTGCAGATACTGGTTTAAATAGTACTGGGAAAGCACTTACTATAAGTGGTTCAGGTGGACCGAGATTATATTTAGAGTTTCCGGGACAAGAAGGTGCTGTCTATTCTTCATTTTTAATGAAAGTTACAAATATGGCTACCTTAGATGATACTCCTAGAAGATTAGCTGGTTTTACTGTTTTGAATGGAGATGGGAGACATTTTCTTAGATCACATATCTATATAAAGAAAGGTGCTACAGCTAATGCGTATAATTTAGCTATAGCTAATAATGGAAGTACAAGTAGTGCTACACCAGTATTTGTGCAAGATGGATCAATGGTTGATGTAGAATATAATGTAAATGACGAGTTATTTATTGTAATACAAAGAACAGCTGCAGATACATCAAAAATATGGATAAACCCATCACTTGCAGGCTCAGAACCTGAGGCTTCTCAAGAAGATCCAGATGCTGCAACGGGTAGTATTCATTTTTTACAGTTTGACCAAGCTGATTCTGCGTCTGTGCCAGACGTAACTTTTGATGAAATTAGAGTTGCTGGTACTTGGGATGAAGTAACCAAAGTAAAACATACTTGGACAGGAACTACCGCAGATTGGGGTACAACATCTAATTGGGATACAGGCATTGTACCAAATTCTTTAGGTAATGTTGTGATACCATCTGACGCAGGAACTAGCCCTATTGTTGGAGCTTCTACAGGAGCCTTTGCGCACAATTTCATACTAGATCCTTCTAAAGATTTAACAATAACAGCAGGTGGTTCTTTGCAGGTTACTGGAGTGCCACCAAGTGAGTTTACCTATAATGTTGCCATACCAGACGATAAATGGCATTTAGTGGCATCGCCAGTAATAGGGCAAGCTTACAATGATACTTGGGTTGATGATAATAACATTGCTAGTGGTAGTACAACAACTACAAATAGGGGTATTTCTCTTTATGACAATGCTACTAATGACCCATCAACTAACTATTGGAGCTACATGCAAGGAGGAACAGACGGAACGTTTAATAAGTTGAAAGGGTATTCTTTAAAAAGAGACGTTATTGCCGCTGGTACTTATTCTTTTAAAGGTACCTATCCGAAGTTTAATTACAAAGTAGGTATTACCCAAGCTAGTGCTACTAGTAATAATTGGAATTTAGTAGGAAATCCGTATCCTTCTTACCTAAACATAGCAGAGTTTATTTCGGTAAATGCGGCTAAATTAGGTCTTCTATTTAGAGCAATTTATGTTTGGGATCCTACTGCGGGTACAAGTGGTGTATACCAAGAATTAACTACTGGTTATTTGCATCCTGGCCAAGCCTTTTTTGTAAGTGCTAGGTTTGATGAACACAATTTAGATATTACAGAAGCTTTACAAAGTGCACAAACAGGGGTTACCTTTTATAAAAATGAAGAAAAACCCAACTTTACATTGCAGTTAAGTAGTGGAAGCGAAAGTGTGGTAACAAAATTTGTATTGTTAGAGAATGCAACAAGTGGTTTAAACCCGGGTCAAGATTTCGGTATGTTTACGGGCGTTTCTTCTGAATTAGCTGTCTATTCTCATTTGATAGAAGACAATACAGGAATTGCAATAAAAACACAATCTTTAGCTTTGGCTGCAAGTAATGATTTAACAATTGCCGTTGGTGTTATTGCAAAAAAAGAGAGTGAACTTAGATTTACTGCCGCGCAATTTAACTTACCAAGTGATGTAACTGTTATTCTTGAGGATAGAATATTGAATACCTTCACTAACTTAAGCGAAAAAGATGCAGTATATGCTATAAAATTAAATAAAGGTGTAAACGGTGTAGGAAGATTTTTTATACAAACAACGGCTAACAGTGCATTGAGTTTAGATGATGCAGCGTTAAGTAATGTTTCTATGTATGAATCTAACAATACTTTAAAAATTTCTGGTTTAGATGAAACTGAATTTAAAGTTTCACTTTATAATTTACAAGGTAGCAGAGTTTTTAGTACAGAGCAAAATAATGCTACGAATGCAATCATAGATATTTCTTTACCAAAACTAGCTACTGGTGTCTACATTGTTCAATTAGAAACACAAAAAGGAAAGTTGAACAAGAAAATTATTTTAGAATAACAACCAAAATTTAAAAGACAAGACATCATGAAGAAAAACATAAAAAGTAAAGAAGACATTTCAAGAAAAGAAGCGATTAAAAAAATAGGGTCTTATGGTAAATATGCTGCATTAACTGCACTAGGTACCTATATGATTTTAAGTCCGCAGAAAGCGCAAGCTCAAAGCCCAGAAGCACCTGGTACAGGTTTTTAATCCTCTTTTAAAGAGGTAGCTTAAATAATTTTAAGAACTCGCAACCACAACAGGGTTGCGAGTTTTTTTTTTTTTGCACGGTCATAGCGAAAAATTTAACTGCTAACAAGCAGGTAAATGACAAAGCAATCTGCTGTTGTAAAATGCTATTTTTTTTAAAATCAGCTTACTTGCCATTCACAGGCAGGCTTTAATTGTCTGGCTTTGGCTAAAACAACGAATCTTTACTTGTTTTTAGCCTTACAATCTAACTAAAATTGTAAATAGCGCTTTTCTTAACGTGTATTCATTAAAGCAGTAGTATCTGCTTGCACTAATTTAGTGCACTGAAACCCTATTTAAATAATGAGTTTTATATTTTTTCAACAGACTTTTCTTCACGAATTTGTTTAAAGAGAATAGATAAAAGGTTTCTCTTTTTACTTTTTATTTGTTTGCCAATTGATTGCAATCAATTCTAATTCATGGTTTTAAAAGTGGGCCGTTCGTGTGTCGTTATCGGCCAATACTGTATTTTTTTTTTACGAAATTCATCCTGTTTTTAGACGTTCATCTCCTTTAAAAATCATGTCTCGTGGCCTGAAGTAATAATCGTATTGCTTTATTAACTTTTTTAAATTTATGAGTATGAAAAAATCATTATCTATATTTTTATTATTTTTTACAATTATAGCTTTTGGTCAAGCAACTTTGCCAGCTTATAAAGGTTTTGATTATACCACTTCGGTCACATTATTTACAGTTAATGCAAATCAAGGTCAAGAAAATTGGACGATAAGCGATGTGACATTTCCGCCAAATATTGATATTGTAGCGTCTCCCACTTGAAATATTGAAGGTGTAGCAACAACAGGAAATGCAATAGCGTATTCAGGCGCTAGAGAAGCTCCTATTCATTCATACACGCCAAAATAGGGTTATACTACTCTTTCCGTTTCCTTTTTATTCAGAATTACAGCTTTGGCTGATACTAACTTTTCTACGTTTATTTTTACGTTTAACTCGCCATCTGAAAATAGGTACAACGCAATTGTTTGGTATCAAAAAAACCCAGCTGAAGACGCTACAGGATATGTTCTTGGTGTAAATTTAGGCCGTGGTTCTGCTAACGTTATTTATAACACAAAAGACAATCAAGTACCATTTGGTGTACTTGTTGTCCTTAAAAAAAGTAGCAGAAGGCGCTGCTAGTTTGTTTTTAAACTAATGATAGTAAACGTTTTTACTAACTTTCATGGATTTACATATCTTTTCAACTGGCTATATTCACGTTTTCTGAAATGAATTGATATCTTATAAGTAGCGCTTGGATATTTGATATTAAGAGGAGAAAACATCGTTTTCGGGTTGTTTGCTCACCGCCTTTTTTAAGATGTCACGTTCCATCGTTGCATTCTTTAGTTCCTTCTTTAGTGCTTTAAGTTCTTGAGCTTCTAGAGATATTTCTTTCTTTTTGGATAAACATCCAGATTTCAACTTGTATTCGCGTTTCCAACACCCAACCATGCTGCTGCTTAAGCCATAATCCTCAGTAACTTGTTTCGTTTTAATACCTAAATTTAATAGTTCTACGATCATAACTTTAAATTCATTGTTATACTTTTTTACCATACCTCAACTATAAAATTAATAAGCTCATAAAAATCGTCACATCAAAGGCAGCCACTCCACTTCATTTTTTCCATTCAAAACAAAAGGAATTAAAACAACAATAGTCGACACAATGGTTAGAGCAACATGAATTATTTTGGAGTTAAAAGCTCTAAAATACAAACTTTTTTCTCTCTTTTAGGATATTGAATTTTCAAATTATTATAATCGTTTATTATATATAATGCAGAATTTACACTTATACCACAAAGTAAAATTAACGAAGCATATCCGCCTTGATCAAAATTAAAATCAAATAAATAGAAAGTTAAAAATACACCAATGAGTAAAATTGGAATCATTCCGATTATAGAGAAAAGTTTTTTTAACGACTCTAATCCTATTGCATAAATAAAATGGACTTGCAAAAAAATGGACTTTTTAGTCCGATTTTAGTCCTCTTATTCTTAAAGCTGTCTTAAAACTCTAGCAAGTTTAGACCTTTTGAAAATAGTAATAATATTGTTTTTAAGTTATGAATTTAAATGTGTATTTCTACTAATACATATAACATCAACACCTTACAGAAATACTTTAAATGCCTACAGCGATAAAAGTGACTGTTTTGAGATATACTTTTATTTCATTTAAAACCACGTGGATTCTTTTTTTGTAAATTTTTATTTGTTGGTAAAAAACATCCTATCAAATACGAAAACCAACCTTTTTTTGGATTTCTTTTACTAAAAGACAACGTAACTTGCCGAATAATATAGGTAAAAAGTTATGAATAAAATTTTATGTATTTGGGTTATTTTATTTTGTACACTAAGTTACACCCCATCAATTAATGCACAAACTCCGTTAAAAATAATTTTAAAGTTTGATGATGTTATGGTTAGAAATGGGGCTTACGGAGGTTTCGAAATACTAGAGTATTTAACAGTTAACAAAATTAAAGGAAGTTTTGGTCTAGTAGGTGCTAGAAACGACGAAACTACCATTAGTTATTACAGTAAATATTTGAATTCAAAAGATGCCAATGGAGATAGACTTATTGAAATATGGAATCACGGTTGGGATCATAGTAGTAATGAATTTTTTCAGAAATCGTATGCATTCCAAAAAAGTCATTTTGACGATGCGAACGCTAAATTAAACAGGTTATTTAACATTAAAATGACAACCTTTGGAGCTCCTTTTAACAGGAATGATGCAACAACAAACCGAGTTATTTTAGAGAGTCCGGGTAATAATTATAGAGTTACTATGTTTCAAAGTCCTACAGTTAGTGGTAAATTAAACTTAAATAATAGAGTTAATGTTGAAATAAGTACTAGGGTGCCAAATTATGATCATTTCGTAACAAACTATAATAATCTTAAAAATTCTTACACAAATTTCATGGTGTTACAATCACATCCTGATGCTTGGACTTCAGTAGAAATAGCAGAGTTTAAAAAAGTAATTGACTTTTTAATAGCTGAAGGTTGTGAATTTGAGCTACCTTATGAATATTACCTCTCCTTAAACCCTAGCATTCCAACGCCAAGTACCACGCAAACAATAACATTTCCAGATATGATGATAAAAGCTGTGGGTGATGCTAATTTTACTCCAGATGCAGTATCTACTTCTGGACTACCCATTGTTTACAACAGCTCAAATATAGCGGTTGCAACCATTGTTAGTGGACAAATACAAATTATAGGTAATGGAACCTCTATAATTACGGCTTCTCAAATTGGTAATGCAACTTTCAAATCGGCAGATTATGTTTCAAAAACACTAACTGTAGATTCAAGTTTAAGTCTAGATAGCGTTACAGATAGCAGTTTTAGATTTGCAAATCCTGTTTCAGATTTTTTAATAATTAAGGGTAAAGAGGAAATGCTGTCTTTGAAAATATTTGATATAGCTGGCAGATTAGTTTTAAATAGCAATCTTGATAACTATATTAATAATCAAGTTAAAGTAAATGTTAGGTCTTTAAATAAAGCCATGTACATTGTTCAAATATCAACAAGAAAAGGAACAGGTAATTTTAAGATTATCAAAAATTAAAAAAAAGTTTAATATGTACAACCCTTTAGAATTATTGCACTAGGCAACTATGAAAGTATTTGTAAATCGGCATCATTAATAATCTAAAATATTATAATAATATAAAAGTATGGACTCTAGAAGAAATTTTATAAAGAAAACGGCAATATTAGGAACAGGAATCTCACTTCTACCAAGTTTTACTTTTGGATTAAATAGCAGTAGTAATGCCGATAAACTTAAAATTGGTCTTATTGGAGTTGGTTTACGCGGCACAAAACATCTACAGAACTTGTTATTAAGAAACGATATAAATGTAACTGCTATTTGTGATATAGATCCAGCTCGAATTACTATTGCACTTGATAAAATTAAAGAAAGTGGTTCTAAAAAACCTTTGGTATTTGGTAAAGATGATTATGATTATAGAAATCTTCTAGCCCTAGATAATGTTGACGCTGTTGTTATATCTACACCATGGCTTTGGCATACTAGAATGGCTAAGGATGCCATGCGAGCCAAAAAATATACAGGTTTAGAAGTATCGGCAGCAAACACTATGGAAGAATGTTGGGATCTGGTAAACACCCATGAAGAAACAGGAACGCATTTAATGATACTAGAAAATGTTAATTACCGCAGAGATGTTATGGCGGTATTAAATATGGTAAAGCAAAATGTTTTTGGAGAGTTATTGCATTTTAGATGTGGTTATCAGCACGATTTAAGACATGTTAAGTTTAATAACGGAATAGAGGCACGTGCATTAGGTGTAGAATTTGGCGAAAAAGGTATTTCAGCAGCTAAATGGAGAACACAACATTCCCTATTAAGAAATGCAGATCTATACCCTACCCATGGTATTGGGCCAATTGCAACGATGTGCAATATAAATAGAGGCAATCGTTTTATGTCATTAACATCAAGTGCGACTAAAGCAGTAGGCTTAAACAATTATATTGTTAAACATGGAGGGGAAAACCATCCTAATGCAAAATTAAAATTTAAGTTAGGTGATGTTGTTACATCAACCATTGAAACAAGCAATGGAGAAACCATAATAGTAACACATGATACTAATTTGCCAAGACCATATTCACTAGGGTTTAGAGTTCAAGGAGCCAATGGTTTATGGGAGGTAGATGGCAATAGAATTCATATAGATGGTATAACAGAATCACATAAATGGGATGATGCCGATAAATGGCTTAAGAAATACGACCACCCATTATGGAAAAAGTATGGTGATTTAGCTAGTGGTGCTGGACATGGTGGAATGGATTTCTTTGTTTTGCATGCTTTTGTTGAGTCGGCAAAACAAAATATAGCGCCACCTATGGATGCTTATGACGCGGCAGCATGGAGTGCTATTACACCACTGTCTGAAGCTTCAATAGAAAATAATGGTGAGCCACAAGATTTTCCGGATTTTACAAGAGGTAATTGGGTAAAAAGAACGCCATACAACTGGATTAAAGATACCCATTAATTTTAGAAATGAGTTTTATTAAAAATACAGCCAATTAATAATAGTATAATTAACATAAATAACAACTTGAAAAATAGCATTTAATGATTTAAAATTTAATTTTAGAATACGTTAAATTTAATTGCAAAATAATCAAGTAGTCATTTCTCTTACTTTGGTAATTCTCTTAAGTTCAGTTCTATGATTTTATTTTTATCTGGCCAAGGGGTTGATAATTTATACTTCGGCAATATAGATGTTGTAAAAATAAAATTAATATAAAATTATGAACGCATCATTATTTGTACCTGTATCGTTTTGTTACTGCTCTTTTATTTTAAAAGCACCCCAAAACTCATGCTCGTATTTTTAGCCTGATATTAATTTTAAATTTATGTGTGGGTTTCAAAAGTTGTTAAACCATTTTTAATAATTATACCAATTGTTATTTAAAATGAACCTAAAATAATTGAATTATAATGTGTTTAGATGAAACAGAAAATTAAAGCATAGCAATTGCTACGGTTTTATTTCATGTTGAAATATAGGTACAATAGAAACAAATTATTAAGCGCATTTTAAGTGATCCTTGGTATTAAATATATTTCAGAAATATTAATAATTTTAACAAGTTTGTTAATTTATAGAAAGTAAATCATAACTTATGAATTGTAAAAGAGTCTTATTAAAGTCAATTATTGCAAGTGTGTTCCTATTAACGTTCTCTTGTAAATCAAATTCAATTAAAAATCAAGAGCGATTAAAAACCAATATCAATGAAAATTGGGAATATTTAGAAAATAACACAACTAATATAGACAAAGCTTTAAACCAAAAAAGTTGGAAAAATATTAATTTGCCTCATAGTTGGAATGCTTTAGACGCTACCGATTTAAAACCTGGCTACAGAAGAAGTGCTAGTTGGTATAAAAAGGAATTAAATATTCCTGAAATTATTTTTGGGCAAACCTATCAACTCTATTTTGAAGGTGTAAATATTGAAAGTGAGGTTTATGTAAATGGAAAGAAAGCAGGAGCGCACATTGGCGGTTATATTGGGTTCACCATCGATATTACAAATTTAATTTCAGAAGGTAATAATGACATATTGGTTCGTGCAGACAACTCGAACAATCCTGAAGTTATTCCATCGCAAAAAAGCGATTTCTTCATTTTTGGAGGTATTACAAGAGATGTTTGGTTGGTAACCTTACCTGAAAATTATTTATCCAATTTAAAAATAACAACACCACAAGTTTCAGATTCAAATGCAGAAATTTTAGCAACTGTAAACGTTAACAATACCATCGACTCAAATTTTAAAATCAAAGCAGATTTATTAGATTCTGATGGAATATCTGTTGCAACATCTGTTTTTGATATTGTTGATAACACCTCAGAAATAAAATTTATCAACATTAAAAACCCAAAACTTTGGGATACAGATAATCCAAATTTATACACTTTAACAGTAGCACTAATTAAAAACGAAGAAGTAAAAGATGAAATATCAGACCGCGTTGGCTTCAGATGGTTTGAATTTAAAGATCATGGCGCTTTCTATCTTAATGGAAAACGTTTGTTATTAAGAGGAACACATCGACATGAAGAACATGCCGGTGTTGGAGCCGCAATGAGTAATGAGCAACACAGAGCCGATATGGAACTTATAAAAGATATGGGAACTAACTTTGTGAGATTAGCCCATTATCCTCAAGACCCAGAAGTTTACAAAGCTTGTGATGAGCTAGGCTTGTTGGTTTGGGACGAATTACCTTGGTGTCGTGGTGGTTTAGGTAATGATGTTTGGAAAGCCAACACGAAAAATATGTTAAAAGAAATTATTGATCAAAATTTTAATCATCCAAGTATTATAATTTGGTCACTAGGTAATGAAATTTACTGGTTGCCAGATTTTGAAAATGGTGATAATAGAGAAAATATAAACATTTATTTAAAGGAGTTAAATGATTATGCACATGAGTTAGATCCGTCAAGAAAAACAGCAATCAGAAAGTATTATGAAGGGGCAGATATTGTTGATGTATTTTCACCATCAATCTGGTCGGGTTGGTATTCTGGGAGCTATAAAAGTTATCAAAAAGCAATCGATCAATATAAGGTTGAATATCCTCATTTTTTACATGCTGAATATGGTGGATCTAGTCATTTAGGGAGGCATTCAGAAAATCCTATTACAGGCGAAGGTAAAATACAGTCTGATGGTTGGGAAGAAGCTATTGTGCAAACCGATGTGGCAAATATTGCTCAAATGGGCGATTGGAGTGAGAATTACATAGTTGATTTATTCGATTGGCATTTGCGAGTTTCAGAAAACGACTCCACTTTTGTTGGAAATGTGCAATGGGCTTTTAAAGATTTTGGCACACCACTGCGTCCAGAAAATGCCATTCCATATATGAATCAGAAAGGATTAGTTGATAGAAACGGAAACCCCAAAGATGCCTTTTATGTTTTTAAAAGTTATTGGAGTAACAATCACTTTACTTATATAGAATCTCATACTTGGACAGAACGCGAGGGTCCAAAAGATACATCTAGAGATATAAGGGTATATAGTAATTGTCCTGAAGTTGAATTATTTCTTAATGGAGTAAGTTTAGGTATTAAAAAACGCGATATAAAATCATTTCCAGCTTCTGGTTTGAATTGGACACTTAATTTTAATGAAGGTGAAAACAAATTGGTATCTGTTGGAAAAACAAAAGAGGGTAAAGAAGTAAAAGATGAGTTGAGTGTAAATTATAGATTTACCAAGAATTTAAAAGCCACTGATTTAAAGTTATCACATATAATACTTGAAAATGGTAATTATTTAATAACAGCAACTGCTGTAGATAAAAATGGTTTACGTTGTTTAGATTATGAAGAGCGTGTGTATTTCCAATGTTTAAATGGAGGTGAAGCTTTAATTAGTCAAGGTACATCAACGGGTAGTGAGGTTATTGAAATGGCTAATGGGAAAGCTTCTATTGAAGTCAAAAGAACAATTAAGGATGTACCTTTAGAAGTTATGGTGCTCAATCAAAGTTTTAAAGGCACTTATCTTACTGTAAAATAGTTTACATATAACAAAACGAATTTTAATTTAAAATCTAAATTAAATTTCTTGAACTCGATTTATTAACTTATAAAATTACCTAATAATGAAAATATTAAAATTAATAACAATAATAACAACCCTATTATCGGTGTTTTTACTTTTATCTTGTAATCAAACAGAAAAAGACCCTACACCTTGGATAAATCTTATTGACGGGAACACACTTAACGGTTGGTCAATTAAAGATGGAAAAGCAACCTATATGGTAAATGATGGTGTTATTACCGGAACCACCGTTTTAGGGACTCAAAACACTTTTTTAACTACCAATACAATATATGATGATTTTATTTTAGAAATAGATTTTAAGACAGATTCGGTCATGAATTCTGGAATACAAATAAGAAGCAATAGCTTACCTTTTTATAAAAACGGTAAAGTACATGGTTATCAAGTAGAGATTGACCCATCTAATAGAGCTTGGAGTGGCGGTATTTATGATGAAGGAAGACGTAAATGGTTAAACACATTAGAAAACAATCTGGATGCTCAAAAAGCATTTAAACAAAACCAATGGAATCATTACCGGGTAGAAGCCATTGCAGATACTATCAAAACATGGATAAATGGCGTGCCTGCAGCATATTTAATAGATGATTTAACGGCAAGTGGCTTTATAGCGTTGCAAGTGCACTCTATAGGTAATCAAAAAGAGAAATTGGGCAAACAAGTGATGTGGAAAAATGCTAAAATTTTAACTGAAAATCTTTCAAAATATACTACTAATTCTCCATTAACACCTATAATCACTAAAAATAACCTTACAAATAGCGAACAAAAATCAGGTTGGAAAATGCTTTGGGACGGAACAACCACAACTGGTTGGCGAGGTGCAAAATTAGATACATTTCCAAACAAAGGGTGGAGCATTGAAAATGGTGAATTAATTGTATTGGCTTCTGGTGGCGCAGAATCTACTGCAGGAGGTGATATTGTAACAACAGAATTGTATGGAGATTTTGAGTTGAAGGTAGATTTTAAATTGACTCCAGGAGCCAATAGTGGTATAAAATATTATGTAGATACTCAAATAAACAAAGGACCAGGATCATCTATTGGGTTAGAATATCAAATACTTGACGACGAATTACATGAAGATGCTAAGTTAGGATCGCATCAAGGTAGCCGAACAGTAGGTTCTTTATACGATTTGATTCAAGCAAACCCAAAAAAACCAATAAACCCAATAGGAGAATGGAATACCGCCTACATTATATCAAAAAACAATTTTGTAGCGCATTGGCTAAACAACGTTAAAGTTTTAGAATATGAGCGAGGAAGCGATGACTTTTTAAAACTAGTTTCAGAAAGTAAATATGCTAAATGGCCAAATTTTGGAACTTTAGAAAAAGGACAAATCTTGCTACAAGATCATGGAGATCGTGTGACTTTTAAAAACATTAAAATTAAATCCCTTTAAGCCCTATGATATCAAGAAGAAATTTCATAAAAAAAACAACATTGGCTAGTACTGCTATAACATTAGGAAGTTCAGCTATGGCAATGTCTGCAAAAAGTTATAATAACATTATTGGATCTAACGATCGCTTACATTTAGCCATTGCAGGTTTAGGACGAAGATTAGGAGCCTTTAAACAACCTATAGCATTAAAAGAAAGTAATGTAAAATTGGCTTATTTATGCGATGTAATGGAAAGTCAACGTTTAAGAGGTTTAAAAGAGTTTAGAGAACATATTGACTATAATCCAATATTAGAAAACGACGTTAGAAAAGTACTTGAAGATAAAAATGTAGATATTTTAATAAACGCAACCCCAGATCATTGGCATACCCCAGGTTCTATTATGGCAATGAAAGCAGGGAAACATGTTTATGTAGAAAAACCATGTAGTCATAATATGTATGAAAATGAGCAATTGGTTAAAGCTGCAAAATATTTTAATAAAGTGGTCCAAATGGGTAATCAACAGCGGTCTTCTGGTCATACAATAGAAATTATTAATGAAATACACAATGGTATTATTGGTAAACCATACAAAGCTGTGGCATTTTATGATAACGGAAGAGGTGAAGTACCGCTTCAGAAAGCAGCAGCAGTTCCAGAAGGATTAGATTGGAATTTATGGCAAGGTCCCGCACCAAGACGCAATTACACATCCGAAACATGGAATTACAACTGGCATTGGTACGGTTGGGATTACGGCACCGCAGAAGCTGGAAATAACGGTACACACGAATTGGATGTGGCACGATGGGCATTACAAGTAGATTTTCCTCAACATGTATATGTAGAAGCAGAAAAACGTCAATTTAAAGACGATGGTTGGGAAATGTATGATGATATGGAAGCTACTTTTAAATTTCAAGATGATAAAGTGATTAAATGGGATGGAAAATCTCGAAATAGTTACAGCACGTATGGCGCTGGTCGTGGTACCATTATTTACGGAACAGAAGGCACCGTTTTTGTAGATAGAGGTAAATACATATTGTACGATCGCAAAGGTGTTATTATTAAAGAAAGTAAAAACACCTCAAACGAATCAGGTACAGCATTAGGCGGTGGTGGTGATACCTCTACCCTACACGTTCAAAACTTGTTTGATACCATAAGAGGTAAATCTAAATTATCTGCACCAATTGATGATGCTAGTAAAAGTATGGCTTTGGTGCATTATGCAAATATTGCTTATCGAATTAATAACGGTTTTGATATTGACCCTAAATCTGGGGCAATGTTTAATAGAGAAGCCATGAAACTTTGGTCAAGAACTTATGAACCAGGTTGGGAACCAAATCTATAAATTTTGAAAAGACGCTCATTTATAAAAAAAGGTAGTTTCGCTGCAACAGCAATTATATGCTCGCCATTAATAAGTAGTAGTAGTATTAAACCTAATAGCTTAAAACCAATTAATATTGGTGTTATAGGTACTGGTGTTAGAGGAAGTGGTTTGATAAAAATCATTAATTCAATTGAGGGTTTAAACGTGTCTGCTTGTTGCGATATTTTACCTTTCCGATTAAAGGAAGGACTGGCAAAATCAGAATCAAAACCTAAAGGATTTTTAGATTATCGACAACTCTTGGATGACAAAACTATTGATGCAGTAATAATAGCAACAACATTTAACACCCATTCTAAAATTGCCATAGATGCTGTAAACGCTGGAAAGCATGTGTATTGTGAAAAAACACTAGCCAAAGGCTACAAGAATATCAAAGCGTTAGTGCAAAAAGTAAAAAGTTCCAAAATCATATTTCAAACAGGGCATCAATACCACAGTTCAAGATTGTATACGCATATTGTAGAGCTTATAAAAAACGGTAAAGTTGGAACCATTGCAGCGTTTGAATGCCAATGGAATAGGCATACAAATTGGAGAAGACCAGTTCCAAGTCCTGAATTTGAAAAAGCTATTAATTGGAGAATGTACAAGGAATTTTCTGGAGGGCTAACGGCCGAATTGTGCTCTCATCAAATAGATTTTGTAAACTGGGTATTAGACGCTACACCAAATACTGTGATGGGTGTAGGAGGAATAGATTATTGGAAAGATGGCAGAGAAACCAATGATAATGTACATTTAATATATAATTACCCAAATGGTATTACCGCAAAATTTACATGTTTAACTAATAATGCAAAAGGCGGTTATCAAATAAAAGTTCTAGGAGATAAAGGAACTATACTTATAGATACTAAAAATGCTTGGTTTTATCCTGAAGGTACATACGAAAAAGAATTATCTGAAATTGATGGTGTTAGTGGCGCTACCGTGCAGTGGAATAATGAAAAGGGCACGCCTTTAAACGTAGAACATTTAAACCCAACTAAACAGGCATTATTAGATTTCCAAGACTCTATTTTAAATAATAAACAACCAAAATCTGATAGTATTACAGGTGCAAAAACAGCTATTTGTGTACAAATGGGCTTAGATGCCATGCAGAAAAATAAAACAGTTAGCTACAAACACAATTTAATAACTTAAAAATTAGCAAATAGCATGGTACGTATTTTAAAAATATTTATAGTACTAGTTAGCGCGTCATGTTTTTCACAAACAAAATTACCTGCTTTTTTTGGAGATAATATGGTTTTACAACAACAAGAACAGGTTGCTATTTGGGGGCAAGATAACCCTGGAGTTTCTATTGAAATTAAGGCAAGTTGGGGAGAAAAAAGCTATACTAAAACAGCAGACAATGGCACCTGGAAAGCTACACTAAAAACGAATAAGGCTTCGTTTGACACACATACTTTAGTCATTATGGGTAGTACAAACGTAATCATAAATAATGTGTTAATTGGCGAAGTTTGGTTTTGTTCAGGTCAATCAAACATGGAAATGCCACTTAAAGGTTTTAAAAATTCTGTAGTAAATAATTCTGAAGCTTATCTAAATGCGGCTAATAATCCTAATATTAGATTATTTAATAACAATAAAAGCGCAAGTTTGTTACCACAAACTAATGTTAACGGTGTTTGGGAAGAATCTACTAAAGCTTCAGCAGCCGAGTTTAGTGCTATAGGTTATATGTTTAGTAAAAAAATATTAGATAACCTCAATATTCCTATTGGTATTATTGAGTCTTCATGGGGAGGTACCCGAATTGAGCCTTGGATACCTAAAGATAGCCTATTAAAGTATACAGATATTAAACATCCTGAAGTTTTACCAATAGAAATAAACAAACAAAAATTACCGTCATTGCTATACAACGCCATGATTTATCCTTTTCAAAATTATACAGTAAAAGGTTTTCTATGGTATCAAGGTGAAACTAGCCGAAACAATCCAAAACCATATAAAGCATATTTACATACTTTAATAAACTCATGGAGAGCCCAATGGGGTAAAGAGAAACTTCCTTTTTATATAGTTCAAATTGCGCCGTATGCCTACAATAAATTAAGAAAAACGGTACTAATTTATCCTGATTTAATTAGGGAAGCACAATTACAAACTGCTAGCGAAATGGCAAATACAGGTTTGGTTGTAACCACCGATGTTGGGAAATGTGATGATATACATCCTCCAGAAAAAGAAATAATAGCAAACCGTTTAGCAAATTGGGCGTTGGCAAATCAGTATAATATAAGTGGAATAGAGTATAGAAGTCCGGAATATAAATCTATGAAAACCGAAGAGAATAAAATTATTCTCACTTTTGAGTTTTTTAGTAATAATAAAGAGCACTGGTTTTTTGATTCAAACAAAACAATAAAAAGTTTTCAAATAGCCGGGGCAGATAAAAAGTTTTACCCCGCCAAAGTTAAAATCAACAAAAACCAAACACTTACGGTATACAGTAAAGAGGTAGTTATGCCTAAAGCCGTGAGGTATGGTTTTGAAGATTGCTTAAATGGAAGCCTATTTAGTATTTCAGGACTGCCTGTGTCGTCTTTTAGAACTGATAATTGGAACTAACTTTTTTTATTTAAGACTTTATTTTGAAGTGTTTTTAACCAAAAGAAAATTATTTTTAATTTTAATTTATTGAGGTTAGTCGTTAAGAACATATGATTTTTGCTTGCTATATTTTATCTACTTTCGCCATTCTTACTATTAAATTATTAAAGATATTTATTTTGCTTTGAAAACGGTTAATTCAATAACAAAACTCATCAAGATAGCTGTTTATGTTAAAATTACTTACTGAAGAAAAGGTGGTTCTAATTCGTGATTTTACTTGATGAATCATCGTATGTAATGCCATGAAATTCTTGCCTTTATTACTTCCTATTTGAGTGATATTATAATCTTTAGATAAAAGGCGTTTCTGCCATGAACACGCACATGGATATGCTTCATTAACTTTTGCAACATTATTAGGCATTGGGTTGGTGTCTTCCCAATCTTCATACCAATGAAAACCAGTTCTCCAAACATATTTAGCGGCTTCTAGATGGTTTAATATTGTACTTGCTAAAGAATAGTCAATACCTTTTCTTTATTGTAATACGTTTCTAAAACCTTGTCTTGGTTTTCTTTTCATACTTTATAAAAACATCAACTTGCTGTATATAAAGGTTGTTTAAGATCAGCATTATGTGTAATTATATATACTTTTGCATCTATGATTTTTAAATTAAAAGCTATTTCTTTATAAATAATTTATTTTTATTTCGTGTTTTTTAATTCTTATTGAGGTTAAAAGAAAATAGGTTTATGATTCATATAAAAAGAGATTTCACGCTAAAATTTGCACAAATTTGCTAGATCAAAGTTTCAAAAAAAATTAAACAATTTCTTGAAACGAACTATCCTTAAGGCAAACGACAAAGAATTCTGTGATCTTACATTGATTTTACTTTATTCGATTTATAAAATGCGTAGAACTAATTGAATGCTAAAGAAAAAATTTACGGAAGCGTTACCTCTAAAAATACAGGTAAATGATCAGAGATCATTCTTGCTTTTAATAGATTATTGCAGTCACTTACAAAATCAATAACACCCCAATTAACAGCATTCATTTTATGAGTATTATAATAAATATTATCGATTGCATGATTCATGTAATTGCCGTTTTTACATTTCCGTTTTAAACTCGTTGCTGTGTTTTTTATAGCGGATTTAAATCCCATTTTGTATAACGGATTCCAAACATTATGTTTTTCATTTAAATTAAAGTCACCTAAAATAATAATGTTATCTGTTTTTAATCTTTGAGGGTATTCTTTAAAATTAACGATCTCCATTTCTGGGTTTCTGCTATGAACACGTGCATGGATATTGATAAAATAAAAGGCTGTTTTGGTTTTTTTAATTTCAAATTTTGCCAAATAAGGTTCTCTTTCAATACTATTTTCTAAACTTTCGTCTAAAGTCGCCTTGCTTACAAGTTTTAATTTTGAGGTTTTCCAGATGTAAGCATAGCGTTCGCTAATATAACTAGACGGACTTTTGGTAGGATTGCTAATGCTATAATCCCATTTACTACCTAAGCGGTTTAATTCATCTACTATTTTTGCTACAGCTTGGGCTCCTGCCGGATCTTTTGCTACAACTTCTTGGATTGCAATAATGTCATGCGCCTTTATTATTTTGGTAATAGCAGTTATTTCATCTGCATTCTTACTTCTTCCTAAATCTTGAATATTCCATGTTAAGATTTTTAAAGCGATCTTCTTTTCTTGCTCTTTTAAACTAGATAAAACTCTATTTTCTTGGCTACTACTATAAGAAGCATTTGTAAAATTGAAAAAGAAAACAAGTAGAAATAATACTGATTTTTTCATGATAACTTTGGATGTTTTAGGTTGTGATTATCAAATATCTTCATAGACCTTAATATTCTGTGTAAACCTTTCGTGATCTACTCCTTGAAACCAGTCTAAACTTATCCATTTACCAGAAAAATCAATTCTATAATCAATACCTTTTAATTTGTTATTATTCGCCTCTTTATCCTCTAATAAAAACTCAGCAAATGCATGCCCTGAATCTCCATCATAACCGCCTACCATTCTTGACCTTAACCCAATTTGCCTAGCAAAGGAAGCCAGTAAAATAGCAAAATCATCGCAATCACCAGAATATTTACCCTTATACTTTAAAGAAAGTGTGGCTTCTGCAGACCGCCAAGTATCATGGCCACTAGCAGGATCAAATACATAATGCCAATGACTGAAAACATAATTTCTCATAGCAATAATTTGATTTATTTGGTTTGATCCCGTTTCTAGGTCTATTGTTAATTCATAAACTTCTTTTGCTATCAATCCTTCTACCTGTATTAAATCTCCTTCAGCTTCTGGAATTCTACTTTTAATCAATTCTTTCTTTATTACAATTCTTTCTTTGGGAGTAACCACATCCTCAATCATTACAATTTCTGGTTCTACATCTTTGATAATTGTATTCGGTTCGGGTATTGTGTTTTTTTTAGCAGCCTCTTTTTGCGCCATTGCAATTATTTGTGCCCTGCCAGATCTAGAACAACTTGTGCATGATGCATTTAAAATTAATAGTAAAAAAAATACCATACTAAAAATAACTATTTTATATTTCATTCTTTCTAATTAAAAAATTTGTCGATAACACTCTCTTCTTCTACTTTTGGTATATTAGTTAGAGGCACTTCCTTTTTATATAAAAACTTACCTACTTTTGAAGTTACTTGAATGGTAAACCTCCTATTATTATTTTCATTTTGCTCATCCCTTGACTGACTAAAATAACCACTACCCGCAATAATAACTTCACATTGACTTCCTAACCTTCTAAAATCGGCGCCTTGTTGTTTCCAATAATTGTATAATGATAGTGCGCGCTGATAGCTTAATTTATACCCTAAATTAGGGTTGTCTTTCCAGTTGTTATTATACCTTTGAGTGCTTCCCTCTATAATTAATAAATAATCTATTGTTTTACTTGTATCGATTATACTTTCAATTTTATCATATAAATTTTTACCAGCTTTAGCAATCTCAATCCTTTTATCTGTTGGTATATCAAAAACGTTTGAACTATTTGGTCTAAATTTAGCATCAATATTTAATTTATACCTTTTATTTTCTTTGTCAAATTGGTAATAGGTAGAGTCTAAACTTTCAATTGCTTTTTGAACATTTTTAATTTCTTTTAACTGTTGTGCTTGTGCCTCTAAAATTCCTTGTTTAGATCTCAGAATGGCGAATGATATCACGTATAATACGAGCATAACAAAGAACAAGCTAGTCATTAAATCCGCATAGCTCACCCAAAAAAAACCTGACTTTTTCATTTTTTACTTTTTTTTGACTGATTTTCTGTTTTTGGAATTATCTGAATAGAAAACCTCTTATTATTTTCTTCTGCTTCATCTCTACAAAGTCCATTAAATCCGCTCCCACAAATCATAACTTCAACATTATATTTTCTGAAATTAATGGATTTCTCTTGCCATAAATTATACACAGCGAGAGCACGTTCATAACTTTGTTTATACCCCCACGAATTATTAACGTTGATACTTTTATCTAACTTATTAGCCATATTACCTTCAATGACCAATAAATATGATTGTTCAGGATTGCTATTCTGCATGTTCTTTAAAAAATCTTCTAAAATTTCGCCTGCCTTAATAGTTATATCTTTAAATTCACTTTTTATATTCGTTTGTTTAGACTCAAAAATTTCTTTTCCTACCAAATTACGGGCTACAAATTTCTTACACTTTTCTAAATAAACAAAATATGGACTATCTTCTAATGGTTTAAATTGCTCTTCAATTTTCAATAATTTATTTAAACGCTGAATTTCTATGTTCAACTGTTCTTCTTTATTTTCTAATGAGCTAATTAGAGTAACATTTTCTTTAATCAACTGTTTGTTTTTTTCAATTACAGCTTTACTTCTTTCTAAAATATTCACGTTTTCTTTCATTTTAAACTGAAGAAAGCTAATTGTCACAACAAATAAAATTAACATTATAAAAAATAGACTTGTCATTAAATCTGCAAACCCAACCCAAAAAAAATTTGATTTCTTCATTATTTCATTAAATGAAAATATTGTAAGAGTGTATAGACCCCGTAATTTATAATAACGATATAAGTACCAATCTGTAATACTAAAAGTATTTTTTCTTGAAGTGATTTTTTCTTTTCTATAGTTTCAATTGGTAAAGGATTATTTGGACTATCATCTTTTTGATAGAATTGATTGTTTCCTTTTAATGCTAAAATTATTTCTTGACTATTTTTATTAAAAACATTGGCTAAATTTTTTTCTAAACTTTCTAAACGGACATTTATACTTGGCAGTTGATCTAATTGACTTAATTGATCAAGCAAATCTAATTTATCCAATTTTTCAAATTTTGGTCTACTATCCGCAAAGGCCATCTCTGTTCTTAAAATTTGTGCATCCATTGCTTCCATGAATTTTTCAATAGAATGGGTAAAAGCTGTTGAAAGTTTAGAATCAAAGTTTGCAATTGCTTCATTAAATGAGTTGAATTGTTCTTCAGTTAATCTCCCAAGTTCACTGATCGCTTTAGTCATTTTTGAATCAGCATTAATGACAGCTTCATTTACAGCATCCCCGTATCGTTCAAATGATTGAATGTGAGTGTTAAAAAAAGTAGTTGCAACATTACTTTCTTCAATATTTTTCTTAATTCCCTCTAGAACAATATTAATATTTTCTGTGCTCGAAATAAAACGCTGTAACTTGCTAACAAGATCAGTGGTTCCTTCCATTGAACTATTTAACTTATTATAATAATTTGCAAAATTCTTAAAAGAATCCATCATATTATCTAACTCACTAAATACTTGAACATTTGCCGATGTAATTTTAGCAACATCTAATTTCCTTATATCACGAATTAATTGCTGCTCTCTTTCAACAGTATTAGAAGTATTGCGCACAATAGCATCTAATTGAGAAATTGAACTACTTGTATTTCTTGCAAAAACATCTAATTTATCTGACAGAATAGCGACTTCAGGCATTTTACCGGTAGCCATTTTTGGCATTAATTCCGATTGTAATTTGGATAAGAATTCACTTTTTTCTTCATCCGCTTCTACTTGAGCATCTTTATAAATCTTTATCGAAAATACAGTAGTTATTATTAAGCCTATTACACTTGCAGACATTGCCCATTTTACACCATTAATAAGAGGCTGAATTGCATTTAAAGCATTACTATTAGCATTAAAGTTAACAGAAAAAAGTCCTATAATAATCCCCAACATGGTAGCGGCTAGACCTAAATATAAGGGCGCTGGTATTCTATTTTCAATTTCATTTTGCGATGTCTCTGTATGTTTATCTACAATATCTTTTATTAAATGGAAATCAATAGTTGCTCCTTTATTTTTAATCAAATAAACATTTATGTATTTCACCATTGTAGCCAACACGCGACTTTTATTGTTGTATTGCAAATAAGTAATATTTACAACACCTTCTTCTCCTTCAAACGTTAATATTTCATAAACATCTCCAGATTTAAAAACATTTTTTGAAACCTTTTTTTGAGTAATCGTAGGTAAGTCTTCAAAATCGAAAATTGCTTTGTATGCTCTTATCTTAAAATATAAATCTCTAGCAATTATAATCTGAAAGATTATGATGGTGATTATTATAAGTACTTCAAAATATTGGTACATAATTTTAAATAAATTTAATTCTTATTTTAGGGTTCACTATCCAATCTTCTCCTACTAAAGCTACTTTGCCCTCTTCTATTACTTTTATTTCTTTTGCAGAAGAACTGTATGCATTTTCATAGTTGCAGACCATTTCTAAAAAAGTATTTGGAGAGTTTAGCGCCCTAGATAGGTCTGCTGTTTCTATTAAACTAATTCTTCCTCGATTTGTATTTTTATCAATTTCAGCGACATACAAAGAAATTGGCTTTTCAGTTTCACTCGCCTCTTCGTTTGCAAATCTGTCATTCTCAAAAGGTGAAGGAAAGTATATCCGTTTTGTTATCGTTTGCTGTACTTTAGGAGTTGTTAAATCTATAGGTATTGACTTTATGTCTTCCATAGATTTTTTTGTTTCCTGGACTTCTAAATTATTTTTATTTGATTTCGGTTGATTCATTAAATCTGAATTCGTTTCTTCTAATAATTTAATTTTACTTTTTAAGGAATCAATTTCTTTATGTAATGAATTAATTTTATTATTAAAGGCCTTATTATTATCAATAGATTCAGAAGTTTGGTTCCTTCTGTTTTTTTTGATTCCGTTAATTTTATTTTTAGCCTTCGTTAATTTATAAGATAAATATAAAATTAATAATACAGCTAAAGCCAATAGTGGGTAAATTGTAATATTTACAAGATTTGATTTATTACTATTTCTTATAGAACTAGTGTTAGAAGCTGTATTTTTGGAAATATTCTCTTTTACAACTATTTTATTTTTATTTCCTGATTTAGGAAGTAAAGAATTATATTTTTTATTGATTATTAGAATTATATTTGAGCGATTATTTTTAGGGGCATTTGGAGGAACAAAACGTATATTCACGAAATTATTAACATTTGTGCTATCTACAAGTTCCTTCTTGTATTTTTTGAATACAGCCCTTTTTGTGCCTGACCAATTATCTTCTAATGAGGCTTCAAACTCCTCTAAATCTATTACTTCTGAATATTCATCGTAGCTTTTTTCTAAAGTAATATAGTCATCAAACTCTTTTTTTAAACTTTGTTTTACTTTTGATTTCTCCGTTTCTGCAGACCAACTTCTTAAGTCTGCCATGTAGGCAATAGTTAATTTAACCACTGCCCATTTATTCACTTTTTCATAAGAATCAATACTATCTTGTTTAGATTGCCCGTAATTATAATTCGTGAACAAAAAAACTACTATAAACAAATACCAAATTTTTTTCATAGTTTTAATTGATTATTCGTTGCTAATTTCATTCGCTAATTCATTTAATTTACCGATTAGCGGAAAAAAGAATAAGGTTTCACCCAAAGGGTCCTCATCAACTGTATCTGACTTTTGACTTTCGATTCCTTGCATTTCATAATCTAATAAGTCTTCAGATTTTATACTATTAAAAATCTTTGATGATTTGTTTGATATATCAAAAGCGTTTTTGAAATTAAGATCAATCATCAATTTATTAAAGAGCTTGTAAAAATCTTCTACATTTTGAACTACACTTTCTAAATATGGTTTTGTTAAATCTTTATATTTAATTGTATCTTCAGAAATATTACTTAGATTTTGAACTATTTTATTTCTACTCCCAACATTTACCTCAACAAGTTCCGTATGATTTAAATTATTTAAATTTGCCCCCATATAAAAGCCTCCTTTACAAGTAACTTCTTTTGGATTATTAGTTGCCT
This sequence comes from Polaribacter sp. IC066, assembly GCF_007997085.1. Lineage (GTDB taxonomy): Bacteria > Bacteroidota > Bacteroidia > Flavobacteriales > Flavobacteriaceae > Polaribacter. Next base: position 15,022 of record NZ_VORR01000011.1, on the reverse strand, counting down.
TTATCGTAATTTTTGCATCTGTTTCTTCATATACATTATTAAAAATAGCCTCGAAAAGTTTTTTTAAAGATTCATGATTTTTAGTGTCTCTATCCAAAATTTGCAATGTTTTAGAGCCTGTACCGCTGAAAACAATATTTCTAGGTGCATCAAATCCTTTTGTATTCATTAATTCTGCAATATGGTAGATAATTGCACTATAGAATAATAAAAAGATAATTTTAAAATCACTATCTCCTGCTAGTTCTTCAGAAAAATTGAGGTTTTTAAGTTGTTTGTCTTTGATGTTTTTATTGTCATGTAAGGAAAATAAAAAGTTAATTAAATCTTGAGATGTTTGATTTTCGTGAAATAATTTCTCGAGAATTTCTAATTCTACTTTTAATTCATTTTGAGAAAGTACTTCTTTAAACTTTGTATAATATTTATTTACAAAACCATTACCATTTATGTTTCCATTAAAACCATCTCCAAAAATTGCATTCCCAGCAAATCTAAAGGAAGATATTAATTTTGGTTCACCATCCGCATAAATCATAATATCTGTAGTGCCACCACCAATATCTATTGAAACAGAAGGCTTTGCCATCGTAGGTATTCCCTCTTTTGCTTTAAAATAATAAAATGGCGCTACGCTTTCAGGAAAGTCAAGCAAATTTTCGTCTTTTATATTCTTACCGAAAACTTCCTTAAAACTATTTTTCCAAATTGTTCTTAATCTATTTAAATGATTTGAAGTCATACTAACAGGATAAAACCAAGTAACCTTTGTGTTATTTATATTTCCATTATTTTTTAGTACTTTGTTTTTACATAATATTAAAAGCTCTTCAATATAAAGTTTAAGTCTATGCTTATCATCGGCATTATTATTCGCCCATTTCAAATCTGTAAATGCTTTTAAATAGGTTCTAATAACTACTTTCTCATAATCAAAACCTGCATTAGCATCTGCAAAGATAAATGTAGGTTGGTTATAATTTATATCCTTATTTTGAACTAAACAGGTTCTAAATGGCGCATTTCTCAACTCGTTATCTCCAAAGTATTTGCTAATTACCTCCTGTTCTAAGTGAGTTCCTGCGTCAAAAACACTTCTAATTTCCTGTGTTCTTATAGAAGTGTCTTCAGGTATTAAAAATACTATTTGAGTATCCTCTTTAGAGATATCAAAAGCTTTTTCGCTTCCTTGACCATCAATTTTATATTCTATATGAGAATTGGTTGTGCCAAAATCGATTGAAAACTCATAGTCATCACCTCCATTACCTTTATAATTTGGCCAAGTTGGAATTAAGTAATTCTCATAATTTCCATATTTAATTGAGATTGTATCAAACCGATCTTTGACAATTGTTTGCGTAGTTATATATGGAGTCTTTGATCTTTGCTTTTGATTTACAGGAATATTTTCATTGTTTTCTTTTGAATTAAAAACGGTTAAATCTAATGAATTTCCATTCTCTGGCATTACATCAGCTAATCCTAAAGCGTACATAATATCTACTTCTTCGCTAAAAACAAAAGGATAAATTGAAAGAGCAAACGATTTCTCTACCACACTTCCTTTTTTAGGATCATTGCTAGTTTTTGGATAATATATTTTTGAATATTGAATAAATCCTTTTTTAATAGGTATATTTAATTTAATTTCTACACTATCTCCAGCTCTAGCATTTAGCTCAATCATATTTTTATTTAAAATATCATCGACACTGAAATAATCAAAAAATCTTTTTGTGAGCGGTAACAGATATTTGTTTTCCCCAACCGTAAAAAACTTTTCCTTATCTATTTCATAAGGTAATTTAATAATTGTGCTCGATAAAAAGTCATTCATTGTTAAGTAAGGGTATAAGTCACCTTGCTCTGGTAATGTTCTTTTTGATAAAGGTCTACTATCTTCAACTGGCACAGTTGTAGCAGGATTCCATGAGTCTAACGTATATCTACATCTTGAATTAAGCGGGTCGACAGGTAAAACTAATGGTTTAAAACCTTTATTAGTTTTAGTTGTAACTATTGTTAAATCACTATTTTCTTGAATTTTTATTGGATCTAATACATATTGTTTTAATGACAAACCCCTTATCACTTCTATGGGTTGTCCTGCTTTTCCATTAAAAACTACATTTGGTAATGAATTTAAATAATGATCAGTATTAATATTCATTAATTCATTATAAAAAGTCTGATCTATTTTATAAATTTCCTGAAAGGATTTAATTAAATAACTATTAAACTCAGGAAATTTAGCATTAAAGTTATTCGTTTTAGACAATGCGTACAAATATTTTACATATTCTTTATCTCTTTTATATAAAGGATGTAAACCTTCATCTAACATAATATCATTCCCAAATTTAATATCAATTTCCTTTGCATTTGGCGCCGCAAAAAAAAGGGTTCTTGGAGATGTACCCCCAATAATCTTAAACTTGTATTTTAATATGTAAATTTTATCACAATCATTAAAATTATATTGTTGGCTATCTTGTTTTAAAAATAAATCAAGCGTATTACCTAAATGCTTCTGCTGGTCGTTGCCATTTAATAACGTATTTAAACTTGTTACTTTATCCCAAGCAACCAATTCTAAATCTTCTTTGTATCTATCGTAATTAAATAGAATTTGTCCTATATCTAGAGCGTCAGAAATTAATTTATGATTATCTGATGCTGTCGCTAACCCATGTGTTTCTACTCCATCTAATTGACCACTATTTCCAATAATATTAAATGCAGTTCTAACTAAATCAATTCTTGCAAATGGACTAGGAATAGAAGTTGGTAATTTTTTACCATCTCCACCATCTGTTATTATACTATCAATTAAGGTTGCATTAATTGGCGTAGATGCAAACCAATCATTTGTTAAAGCGCCTTGATTGTGTATTCTAAAAACTTTCTTTCCCATTTTTTTTAATTTAGAATGTTATTAAGTTGAACTGTTAAAATTTCATCAAACACTTTGATAAAACGTTCCTCTACCGTTACATTGTTTAGTTTTCCCTCTTTTACTAATTTGTGAGCATTTTTAATTAAAATATCGCCAGTAATTTTATTTCTTGATAAAAGACCTCCTTTTGAAACTTTATTTCCAATGATAAAATCTAATAAGGAGTCATGCTTTTGATTCTGATGAAAAGGAGTAAAAGAAATCTCATTTGTCGCCATTTCTCCGATCCATTCTTTGAAATAATTTAAAAAAGGAATAAATTCAATTTTATAAAAGTCAGAATTATAAAACTCCTTTTTAATCCCATTTTCACCATTATAACTGCCTGGGGATTTCAATAATTCGCCCATAGATTTTTCAATAAACGTATCAAATAAGTACATTTTTGATAAGGGAACTCTCAATTTATCTTTTGCGTCTTGTCCTAAACTATCAAATTTCAATTTTAAACTTCCATCTTCAACCCCAAACTCTTTAATAGCGGTTTGATTGCTTTGAGAAACAACGGGTATACTTTTCACAAAATCAACAATAGCTAGCGCACCTGCCAATTCAACAAAATGTGCCTTATTCTTTTGAGCTAATTTTCCTACCGCATATTTCATATTATTATTGGCATTATCACCTAAATAATAAAATGCATTTAATATGCTATTATTGTTATTAAAAATTGCGTGTTCATAATAACTTAATGCGGCTTTTGCTTTTCCGAAAAATGTTGCAGAATCTATTGCTTTTTTAGTATTGTCATTATCAGATACTTTAAAGTATGGTAAATAAGAAATGGCTCCAATAGTTGCTTTACTAATTAAATTGGAATTTAACTTACTTGCATCATTGGTTCTTAAATTTTTCAATAACAACGGGAATCCAGAAGCTCCGGTTCCTCCAAAAATTGAACTAATTATAAAAATTGCATCTCCTTGATTGAAAGAATTCGAAAATTCTACGTACTCATTTGAATCTACAATTTTATTTAAAACGACACTTCCTATATTTGGGTTTCCTTTGAAACCGACTGTCATATCTGCCTCAATGTTTTCTTTGCTAAATAATAAATCAATCAATGCTTTATTTTCATCATCTAATCCATTATAATCTATGGATTGTCCAAATTCTTGACCGCTACCGTCTATACCAAACTTAAAGTTGTTACTTAAATTTGGGCTATTTTCATTTGTTAGCTGTGTTAGTGTTTTTATTTTAGTTCCAAACAGGGCATTTTCACTCCCTGCTTTGTTTACAATATTTTGATACTTTGTTAAAATATCTGCTGTTCTATTTAAATCTCCATTTGCTGTATCGGGATCAATAATAATTGGCACTACAGTATTAAAACTACTATCTAATTTTACACCTGAAGCTAATAACATTGCTAATGCTTTAATTACTCTGGAACCCGTGCCTCCAATTCCAAAAACGTATAATTTATTTGCCATAATTTAAAAGGGATTGTATCTATTATTAGTACTTATTAATCTAAATGGGATTATTGAGAGGATAATTGAAATAATTAATGCGTAAAAGAATGAAATCATACTCATACTTAAAGCGAAATTAAAGGGATCAACCCCATCTCCAGTAAAGCCTCCTATTTTCATGCGCAAACAAACATTCAATTCTATTAAAATTTTTTGTGTTAGAATAGCACTAATTAATGCACTAATTATAATCGTTAAAATCCATTTTAACTTTGGGTTTTTAATAGGATCCCATATTTTATAAAAACCTAAAAGTAACAAGACAGGAGTTATTAGTAAAACACCTACCATTTTAGCATAATCAAAATTGTTAAAAATACATTGTAATAATTCATTATTTGTTTGGTAGTCAAAAAATGCTTCATACAATGGAGCAAATATGTTGTTTAGGAATTCAATCATAATTGTTAAGGATTAATTTTTATTATAAGATTAAAATATTCGTTCTTTTTATTAATTTTTTCATAGGCTTTGTTTATACCAAGCATTAATTTGTCAAATGAAAAAGTTTTTGTAGTATCATTTTGTATGGCGCAATCGTTAGCAGTTCCTGTTTTTTTTATCCAACTGGGAACTTTAATATCCAATTGAATTTTTAAATCACCATACAATTTTGTTTTTCCCTTCAATATTATGATATGAGAGAAATCTTTATCTCTTGATTTAATATCATTCTTAGTTGCTTGGTCAAGGTTCCTTAAATCTTTAATTTCAAGAACTTCATAATCAGTATTATCAGAAATAGTGTAATTTTCTGTATCTAAAAGATAGTCCTTAGGAATTGATAAATTAGTAAAGTTCACTCCCACAGCAAATTGAAGATAAGCCTTACTTATATCTGAATTACGAGGCTCATACCTTTCTTCAAGATCAATAGATTTAATTATTTTATTTTTTCTATCCGAAGGTTTAAAAGAACCTTTCTTATCCTTTCCGTTTAAAAGAATTGAATAATCAACTTTTATTTCTTTTGTTATGAAAAATCTAGCTTGTTCTTTAAAGCCATTTAAATCTTCCAAGACTACAATTTCTTCAAGGGCTTTATCTATGACCTCTTTATTTCCAAATAAAAGAATATAATAAGGTCTTTCCTGGTCTATTTTTACACCTCCCTTAATAGGACAACTTTCAGAATAATATCTTCCTGTAAAATTAGAAGCCATTTTTAAGACTACTGTTTCAAGCTCGTTTTGTTTTAATGCATTTTCAAAAGCTTTTTCTATGTCTTTTTCAACATCTCCAAGTGTTAAACCACCACTGCTCATGGAATAAATACCATCAGTAACAACAATGCTTAAATTATTACCAGCAGCATTTTTTATAGCATTTGTAAAAATAAATTTATGGTCCGAATTACCTGTATTTCCAACAGATATGTTTCCTTTCCTAATTTTGTCTAGCATCGAATCCGTTTTGTGAACTTTTGTATTCACAAAATAATTATGTATCGAATCTCCTTTAAAATTATAAATAATTTCAGCCATAGAGTGTCTGAAATCTTCACCCTTGAGGTAACCATTCATGCTTAATGAGTTTTCAAAATAGAAATTTATTTTATTTATTTTAAACTTCTCTTTCTCTAACTTAACTGTATCTAATAGTTTTGGTAGTCTATCTGCACGGCAACCCGTGATAAAAATAAACACAAAGAAAATTGTTGAAATTTTGATATATTTTTTTTTCATAAATTAATAAGTTTATTTTTTGTTTATATTATATCCTACTCTTTTCACCTCCTTTAAAATTCACAAACTTATTTTTCAAGAAGTATGGCAAGCTTTGCAACAATAAAAACAACCGTTTGATTGTGCATAAATAGTTTTAGCTTTTCTAATGGCGGCATCGCAACCATAATAATCACCTACGTCTATACTACTTATAATTGAAGATAAATACATACAATCTTCTTTATGTACTTCGTGATCTCCGTTTTCTTGTGCTTTATTATTTACGTAATAGGTTGTCATTGCTTATTTTTTTTTCAAAAGTAGAACTTATTAAAAACAACGCCTTACAGAAAATCGTAAGGCGTTGAAATAAAACTCTCTCTTCGCATAATACTATTATAAAATTTTACTTGCCAGATATTTTGGATACCGTAAACATTGATACTTTTGTTGAACTTTTTACGAACTGCTGGCATATTTTAACTAGGTATCCATATTTTTAGTTCTACATCTAAATCAAAAGCATCTACTGTTTCTAAAGAAAACCTAGAGACACTTTTATAAGGCATCGATATATATTCTATTTTACCGCCAGTTAAACCTTGAATATCTATAAGTATCGATTTTTTATTGGTAAACATAAAAATATCTCTAAAAAGTTTAAAACCTAATTCAACCACTTCGCTTTCTATGAGTAATCTTTTATATTTCTCATATAGTTTTTCTGTAAAAACTTCACCTGCGTTTTCGAGTGATTGATTAAATAGTCCCATTTTTTTCTTTTCCTTCTGATTAAAAGTCAAAACTAACACTATAAAACAAAAAAAGACTACGGGTTTCCGTAGTCTGCATAATTTTATTTAAATCAAGTGTTAAATAAGTCCGAAATCTTTAGCTATAGCTACCAAGTGCGCAGGGTTTTTTGCATTAAAATGTTCTTTCAAAATTTTTAATCTTTTTTCTACAGCACTTACACTAGATGGTATGGTGCCTTTCTTTTTTAATTTTTTACTGATGTCTTCTTGCAGAAAACCTTGCGATAAAGACGCGATTAAAAAAACATCAAATTCGGTAATCTCTATAGCTTTTTTAGGATGTACTGCACTATTTAATTCTGGCGAAATATAAAACTCGTTGGAAGTAAAAACGGAATGGATTGCTTCTTTTAATTCTTTTAATCCGTTTCTATTTTTCCAGACGTAGCCTTGAATTTTTAGAGTATGATATAAGTGTTGAATTCTATAAGGTTTGTCTTCAACTGAAAAAACAATTATTTTTAAATCAGGAAATTCTGTGCGTATTTTTGCTATCAGCTCTTCACCCGATTTTAATTTTTGCGGAGTACCATCATTCACAAATGACAAATCTGAAATAATCAAGTTGTACGGTTCTTTTATGACAGCAGCATTTTTAATTTTATAAAAAGCTTCATCGCAATAAGGAACAGAATCTATTTGTTTTATTTCCATTTTTTCTAGGGCAGAATTTATGCCACTATTGATAACATCAAAATCTTCTACAACTAAAACTTTTTCTATCATTTTTTATTTTTTAAAACTGAAAACGACTTTCAATCCGCCCGTAATTCGGTTTTCAAAGATAATTAATCCTTTAATAGTTTTTGTACGGGTTTCCATATTTATAAGTCCATTTTTAAAAATAATTTTTTCATCCTTAAAACCTACGCCGTTATCAGCATACACAACCTCTAAATAATTCTTTATTTTTTTACAAGAAATGACCACCAAGCTAGCTTTGCTGTGCTTTTTCATATTTACAAAAAGCTCATTAAAAACACGATAAAACACAACTTGCTTTTCTTGCTCTAATTCGTTTAAATTTAAATCAGCTAAATCTTTTAAAGTAATTTTACAATCATCCGAATTATAACTTGCTACTAAATCTCTAAAATAATTTTCAAAATTGTTACCTGTTTCAATAGAATCATTCTCATGAGAAATTGATCGCGCTTGCATATATATTTTATCTAAATCATGTATAATATCTTGCGTCTTAAATTTTGTACTCTGAATCTTGGTAAGTGTCTTAAAAATATCGTTTCCTAATTCGTCGTGTAATTTTTTTGCTATTCTTATTTCTGTGGTATAGGTTTCTTGTAAAATTCCTTTTTTATGCTGTTGCTTTCTTTTGTACATCAAAAAAAGCAAGCCCAATACTAATAAAACACCAACAATTAAAAGGTTTTTTTTCTGGTTAATTTCTTGCTCGGCAATCCACCTACTCTCAATAGACAGTGTCTTAAATTTTTGCTTTTCTTTTTCTTCTTCTTCAAAATTGTATTTAATTTTAGCAAACTTATACTGTCTTTTTATTTCTGTTTTTTGTAAACTATCTCTTAAACGTATACTCTCTTTATAATATTTTATAGATTTCTGGGGCGTTTGCAGTGCTAAAATTTTTGTTATAGCTTCAATTTGGTCTTTTGGTCTCGATAATTTTTTTGAGGTTTCGTACATTTTCTCCGCATAAACCAATGACTTCATTTTATCTTTTCTATTAAAAAAATCTGACAAATGACTATAGCTAGCTAACAGCCCATAATTATCTTTTTGTGCTATTCTAATCGATTTAGCCATTAATAACTCTTTTAAAATGGGCTCTTCTGGGTTCTTTAACCATTTTACATCTGCTAAATTATCAATAATTCTTGCTTTTGTTTTTAAGTCTTTAATTGAGTCTTTTAATAAGTCTTCAAGAATTAAAATCGATTTTGAATAATTTTTGAGTTCTTTATAAACGTTGGCCAAATTATTTTTATAAATTATTTTTGACCTTTGACTATTTGAAATATCGATACTTTTTAGATAATAAGAAATTGCATCGTTATATAAAAATCTATTTTTAGAATTGATCGCTAAAATATTATAGGCAGATGCTGTAGTTATTTTTCTTTTTTTGTTGATAAACTTTATGGATGCTACTGCACATGAATCACTTTTAGAATAACTTCCAAAATTTGATTCTATATAAGCAATATTCAGAAAACAGCGCCCAACATAGATACTGTCTTTTCTATTCAAAAAATATTCTTTTGATCTATTATAATAATAAAAAGCGCTGTCTCTTTGATCTTTTTTAATAAAATACCCCCCTAACTTATAATTAATATTTCCTAAATACTGATCATTATTCTTAACATGATCTAACTGTAACATCTCTTTAGAATAATAAATTGAGCTATCAATTTTATTCAGTTTACCGTATAAGTAGCTAATATTATTAAAAATCATATACCTATCGGCACTATTTAGAGATGCTTCTAGCAGTATTTTTTTTGACACCTGAAGTTTTTCTTGATACTTAAGTTTTTTATATGCCGAACTCTGATACGTGTTTTGCACTTCAGATGTTTTTTGAGACGAATTATTTTCTTTAAAAACTTCTTTTTTACAGGATAAAAAGAATAATATTATAAAAAAGAGGAACGCAACTTTTACTTGTTTCATTCCTCTAAAATACTATTATTATTTAAAATTACTAGCCTCCATTTGTAGGTTCTTCTTCTTCATCAAAATCTTCTCCATCTTCTCCTCCGGTTACTGAAGTCTCTAACTTTATAAATTCATTTTCTAGGTTTTCATCTAAATCGGTACAAGATGTAAAAACACTGTTTGCAAATACTATTGCGAATACCAAAAATATTTTTTTCATGATTGCTCTTTTAAAAATTAAACAATAGTGTTGCTATCCGAATTTTTAGAATTCAGCTTTTTTGTTGTTCACAACACATAAACATTTAAAAGAGTCGCGCGCCTCTTCTGCGGGAAGTTTTTGCATGAAATAGTTGTATAAGTCTGTTTTCCCAAGACAAAAAAACAAAACGATTCTATGCTCTTTTTCTGAATTAATTATCTGTCTTTTTTTTAGAAGATTAATTCTTATGCAAAGATCAACAGTCATTTAAAACTAATAGTAATAAAGGTTTAGACAGTTTTTAGACATCAATAAATTGTCTAATTTTTGACAAGTTTAACTAGAGTTTGTCTAAAATGTCTATTTTTGAATCCTTAAATAAGCAGCTATGATCAAACAACTTGTTATAGATTTTTTTTGTGAGATTGAAAAACGAGAACTGAAGAAGAATAAAAATGCGAAAGCTGTCTTTTGGGTTCAAGAGCTTCAAGAAGTTGGGTATCATGATAGAAATTATATTGGAGTAAAAAAAGCAACAAGAATTTATGAAAAGTATGTTGAAAACAAAAAAAAGGTAAGTGTAAAAGAGCCAGATAAATTTCTGTGTGATGTGATGGCACAATACTTAAATTATAAAAATTATGAGGAGTATGCAGCAGAAAAAGGACCAACAGAAAAAATTATTAAACGCAGCAATAAGAAGAATACTTGGCGTTTTAAAGAAAAAGTATCCGCCCAAAAAATAATGGTCTCGGTTGGTATACTATGTATCTTTCCGCTACTTTTTTTTATTTACAGATACAACACTGCTGCCACCGCAGATTGTATTATTTGGAATACTAATCTTTTCGAAGAATCTTCTTGTGCCGCAAAAAATGCAATCAATAATGGGCGGTACAATATTGCTATTGATAAATTTAAGAAGATAGAAGTAACCAACGAAACTTCTTTTTTCTCCTACGGAAGACCAACTATATGGTATGGAAAATCGGAGATAGGAGAAATTAGTTTTTTTACACATCGAGGTATACACCCAGAAACCTTAAAAGAATTAAAACCGATTACGACTTATATTATTGATAAATATGTTTTGGTTGATCAAAATGAGAAAACAAGCACAGATTAATTGTTTGTTAAACAGTATTTAAAAGAACCAAAATAAAGGCATTATAAAAGATCGGAAGCGTATAATTCCGCCATCAATAAAAGTTAATTCCGCTACTTTATTACTGGCAAACTATAAAAAATGATACCATGCATGCAGTATTTTATTGATAATCTTTTGATAAAATAGTTTAAAATAAAAAGTAAAAGTAGCTCTTACTGATAGTATTACGATACCTTAAAGAAAGTATCATTTTCTAAATAAACGATAAACAAGAAATATAACTAGGGTTTATTTTGGCATTGCTAATTTTAATTCCATTTTATATTTCCCTCATGAAAAACAGCTTTTTTTCGTATTCTTACTTTATGTATTAGTTTACTTTATTAATTTAAATATCAGAACTTTATAATTGACCACAGTTTCCCTTATTATGTAAATCAACAAAGATTAGGCAGCGCAACCATTGCCGGAGACACCATATTTATTGCTTCTTCTAGAACAAATACTTTAAGGTTTCAATTTACAAATAGAGATATCAATAATCCGCTTGTGATTATCAACAAGGGCGGTCAAGTAAAAATTGAGAGGCGCGACACCTACAGGTGGCGCACTATTACTTTTGAAAATTGTAGGTATATAAAAATTAGTGGCGCCGAACATCCAAACTACAAATACGGATTTGAATTATCTGCGGATGAATGCGGATTAGTGTTTGCAGAATTAAGTTTTGATTGTGAAGCTGAATTTATAAAAATAGATCCCGATGGGTTTTTCGGTATTATGACTAAAAAAAATTATAATAGCAATCCTCCTTTTCATTAACCTGTCTTTAAAAATTTAAGTATACACGATTGTTTTATAGAAAATGTATCAGAAGGGATGTATTTAAGGGAAACCAAATCACCAGGAATGGAGTTTAAACATGTCAAAATGTACAATAATATTGTTCGAAATACCTTAAGAGAATCTATACAAATAGCCAATATGGTTGAAGATGTCTAAATTTATAATAATACACTCTTAAATGCAGCTTTAAGTAATATCCAGTATCAAACCAGCATCCTACAAATTGGCGTTAACAGTGTTGTAAATGCCTAGAACAATAATCTTATAGAAGCTCCTTCAACGGGTATTGCAATATATGGCAAAGGCCATAGTACGTTTAGCAATAATTACATAGCTTCTAATTTAGGAATTTTTACAGACAACCGTTCAATTAGTGATACGCTCGCTCCACTAAAAATCAATCGAAATTATTTTAAAACAATTAACGGAAATCATATTATAAAAAATTACAACGAAATTAACTAGGTAACTGCAGAACATAACCACTATGATACCGATGTTACATTTTTCCTAAATCAATCTGATAACTCAAATTACTTTACAGAAAATGCCAGAGAAAAAGCCATAAGCCACTCTTGGAAACCAGCTATAAAAACACCAATGCTCTGTATTATGTCGTGATCGATTTAGGAAAAGAGTATCATAATTCAGAAGTACATCTTCACGATATGCACGATGCTTATGATTTTTCTATTGAATATGGAAATTCATCCAATAGGGTTGCTTTATTTATTTATTAGATAAATTTCAATTCTAAAATAAACATATAAAAGAAATCGACACACGTTGTTTACGTTTATCTATGAAAGAAAGTCCATTCGCAGCGATTAATGCAATATTTATATTTAAATACCCTGTTCCTATTGGATTCAAAATAGAGGAACCGAAAAAAAAAGAGATTATCGATGGCAACGATATAAAAATAACACCAAACATAATTACAGATTTGGTAAAATGAGGAAGTTTAAACACGCCATTAGTTTTGCTTGATGAACAGCATTTAGATGAACAATAAGGAGAACATGCAACCAGTAATTCTTGGAAACTAAATTACATTATGAAGCAGGAATCTTATCATGTACTTATCGATTTAGAGAAAGGGTGCAAAATCTCTCAAAAAAATTTGAATGATATGCATAATAAGCAGGATCTCTCAATAGAATACGGCGAAATATCTAAATGGACTATTTTTTTTATAGACCCTTGCGATAGTTTCAAAAAATGGAATACAAACAGAACACCATTTTCACTAGGTATTTACGATTCTCATTGTATCAAAATGTAAATGCATTTGTAAACGACATATTTATTTACGGAACCGCAGTAGAATTCAATGCAGCAAATCTATAAATACATGGACAAGTGCAATCATAGAACCTGATGCATCTGCTTCCAATTCTGAAAGTATTGAATTATAACCAAACCCTGTAGAGCATAATTAAATATAAAATTTTCAAGTAAAATGATGGTGATAAATACTTTGCTCACTAGAAATTTATTAGAAGAAAAAACATTTATCGCAAAGAAATATTAATAAGTAGTAAAAAACAATTTTTTAAGTTAAATTCTATTCAACTACCAAAAATAAAAAGAGTTTATTCTTTATCCATAACCTATGAATCCAGAGCATTAAAAACTTTTAAATTAATAAGAAATTAGCTTCAAATTGGTGGTATATAAATTTTATAAATGATGACTAACTAAATTGCACTTGCTAAATTATTATTAGATTTACTTGCTGATAACCCTAAATAAGTAAATACAAATCTAAAAATAGAGCTCATCATTACTATTTTATAAACTTAAATATAATTACAGAAGAATTAAACCTGATTATATCCAATTCTAAAGATTATTTTAGAAAACTAATATTGAAGATTTCCTCTTCGAGAAAATAGGATTTTATATCCTCGTATGATCTTGGCTAAATGAACACTATAAAAAGTAGTTACAAAAAATTGATAACTAGCAGCACTCCGCAAGAAAATTTTAACTAAAATTACTGCTTATTATAAAAAAATACTAGTCGGTTATAATAAATTAGAAAAGCGTTATCAATAATTTATATTCTCTTAATTCTAAAAGACTTTCAAGCCAATTCAAAGATTAATGAAGTGACTTTAAAATAGCAGATATAATGGTCATTAACCTCAGAGTAATTATACTTTAAAGTTGTCTTACAATTTTATTCATTTTTCTTTTCCATTGACCTTTCGACTTCGCTCGGGATAAATACCAAGAAACAAAAATCTAGACTTCTGATAATTTTATTGAATTCTACAAGATATTTCGCTATCGTGTCCAGACCGAAAAAGAGCTGTAAGACACTTAACCGCTTTATATCTTTTGAATTCTTACTAAAATTATCGTATGTCGGGTTTAGATTGTGAATGTTATATTCCGAAACTTCGGGAGTAGAAATCTGTCATCTAACGCAAGGAACTGATGTTGCCCTTTAACAAAATAGGTCCTTTAAAAAGTAAACTTCTATTGATGCGAGTTTAATCGTTATAAAAGCTTTACAAAAGAATAGAATTAAACAAATTGGAATGCTAGTGACAAGGAAAGTACCACCCTAAAAAAAATAAAAGATCGTATTTAAAATACAAGTCAAAAATACTTTCTATTCGATGTGTTTTTTAATCAAGTACTTGCAAAAGCAAATAATTAGTTTGTAATCTCTATAAAAATGATCTAAAAGCCGCGCTTATGACACTAATATACTCTTTAAACGATGGCTAGATACAGAAGATGTATCTAAATTATTTACAAACCTATCCTAGATTTATAACCAAGAAAAGTATAAAACTTCGAAACTTATAAGGCTGGCTAAATGGCATGAAAAAGTGCCGCAAGCACAAATTAAAGGCCTTTATAGTAGTGCTAGAATACTGCTTTACACCATAAGAATATATTCCACAGCATAATAATAAAGCAGTAAATACTCACATGCAATCTTAATGCGAAAAGCAAACAATTTAAAGAAAGATTTCAAGGTGCTATAATATAGAAATATTTATTTTTCGACTTTAAACGGGATATTACTAACTATAACATTACAGAACTTCTCGACGTACTCTTTAATGCTCTGCTATTTGGAAACAGTAAAACCTGCATATATTTTTTTAGTTTCCCACTATTTATGCTTAGCCACTACATCCCCCAGCATACAATTTTTAACAAGCCCTACTTAAGCTATTAAGATTAACAACTATCTCGTTTTTGGTCATAAAAAAACCTCAATCGTTAGATTGAGGTTTTAAGTATCTGAACAAGGTTCAGATCTAAGAAAGGCGGCGACCTACTC
>NZ_VORR01000119.1 GCF_007997085.1 Polaribacter sp. IC066 | reverse complement strand
GAAAATTTTGACGAGCGAAAAAGTGTTCCGAAAATTCGAATTTAAAAGACCTTAAAAATTTAAAATTGAAATTATTTTCCAATTATTGAATAGAGTTTTTAAATTTTTGAGCAATTGAGCCTAACGTTGTTGTATATGGTTTGTTGTGTGTTTTAAGCAACTAATTTAGTAAATAATTACCGACCAAGAAAGTCCGCGAGGACTTTCGTAAGTAAGCGAGAAGCCAGCAATAAATTATATACGGTGTTGTGCTTTCGTGTTTTTTGAACTATTCTATTGGGAATCCTTCATTTTTCAATTCTTTTAATTCTTCTTGGTTAAACTTGTCAATTACTAAATCCATTTTACTTTTATTCTTTCTTTTACCCCAAACCCATTCATAAATATTTCCTATAAATGGTTTTGACTTAAACCATTTTCCTTCTGGATTAATAGATTTATTATATCTAAATGTTTTCCATTCTTCTGTATAATCTTTAACTCTTGACTTTTTTATCCAACTTCTATCTTCTTTAAATTTCTGTTTCCATAATTTATCTATTTCATCGATTAGATAATCTGGTATTTTATCTTTTCTATGGATTATTCTTGAATTAAATAAAGTTTGATATTTTGATTTTTTTGGATTTAAATCTTCTTCAAGGTTGGATAGAAACCTTATAGCTGAATTTTTAGGACTTCTACTTTTTTTATTATAATCAAAACCTGCTTTTTCAATTATAGCTCTTGTTTCTATATCTTTTTTAGATTCTTGAAGCCAAGTTCCTAAATTTTCCCCTTCAAAAATAAAACTATGAATTTGTGAAATTTCTTCTCCTTGTCTCAATGCTTTTTGTAATAATTTCAGCCATCTTTTTCTTATAAAATCAGTTCTTTCATCTTTTCCGTCTCCAAAATGAAAATCAATTGATTCTAACTTTTCCAAATGTTCTTTTGGCATTTCAAGTTCTGGGTCATTATAAATCAGTTTTTGTTTATAATACCAACCAATTAAAGTTTGGTCAGCATGATTTTTACTCACTGTTGTTCGACCAAATTCTTCTTTATAGGCTTTCATGCGTTTAAACATTCCATCCCACTTTTCTAAATACTCTTCAGTTATTTTAAATTTATATTTTTTTGACTGACGAGCATTTTCGGTTATTTCAATTTCTCCAAGTGTTCCTATTTTTGGATTTTTAAAACGTTTTTTTGTATTGTCGTGAGTTTTTAAAAATGAGTCTTCATCGTGTTCATATTTCTCAATTGAAATAAGAGATTCTTCGACTAAATAAGTAATATATTCTTTAGTAACCTTTTCAAGGTTATCACTTGTAAAGTCTAATAAAGGTGAAAAGTAGTCTTTAAGTTGATTTAAAACTTTATTTCCGCCTTTGTCTTCATTTGTAAAGTCAAGTAGTATTGAGGATTCTATATTGTAAAATAAACCTGATTTTGTGAGGTTTGATGACCCTGTAATAATTCGACTTCGAATTTCTCCTTCAAACACGTAAACTTTTGGATGATAAATAAATTGTTTTGAAGAGTAGACATAACTGTCAATTCCTAATTCCACAAGCATTTCAAGAGCTTCTTTTGATGTAATTTTTTCATCTATACCAATAAAGAATGTAAAGTTAGTTCCGTTTTTCTGTGCTTTTTTTATAAAAGGTTTTAATTCTTTAAGTCCTTTTGAACGCAGAAAAGCATTAAAAAATGTTACCTCTTTAAATGTTAAGTTATTTAATGTTGAACATACGTGATTTCCAATACTTTCCTCTGTATCGTCAAATAATCCTTGTCCTAAAAATTCTGCAATCATTTGTTTAGTTTATCGGGTTTTTTTGACATGAAGCACAACGTTTGTGTATAAAAATAGTTGCATTTTTTGACAACGAGGAATTTCCTACGGAAATTCAGAAGTTGGTAAAAAAGCAATAAACTTTGCTAAAGCACTAATTTAGCAATTTTTTTTATATTGTGTTATGTTTTGTTGCGAGACACTTGAGTA
>NZ_VORR01000118.1 GCF_007997085.1 Polaribacter sp. IC066 | reverse complement strand
TACTCAAGTGTCTCGCAACAAAACATAACACAATATAAAAAAAATTGCTAAATTAGTGCTTTAGCAAAGTTTATTGCTTTTTTACCAACTTCTGAATTTCCGTAGGAAATTCCTCGTTGTCAAAAAATGCAACTATTTTTATACACAAACGTTAGCCTTCATTATGACAAACCACTAACCAAATGATAAAATTCTTTAGAAAAATTAGACAAAATTTACTTTCGGAAGGAAAAACTGGGAAGTATTTTAAATACGCAATTGGAGAAATCCTTCTTGTTGTTATAGGTATTTTAATTGCTTTGCAATTAAATAATTGGAATGAAAATAACAATAAAACAAAATTAGGGCATAAGTATTTAACCCAAATGAAGTCTGAATTACAAGATGACGCTTTAATGTTAGACAATTTTATATTTAAATTAAAAAAAGATCTTAAGAATCAAGAAGCTGCATTGAATACAAAGGATATCGCTAGATTACCTCTTGATAGTCTCAAAATGATTCTTAATAGCACAAATCTTGATTTTAAAATTAGTGAATTAACATATAACAAGATGAATAACCTTGGGCTAACTGCACTTTCAAATAATGACAGTCTTAATTCAAAAATAGCCAAATATTATAATAGTTATGTAGTCTCTCTAAAATTAGCGATGAGCTATATCTTCAATGATTTAGTAAAGAGGCAAAACTTTTACTTTTACGAACAAGATAAAATAGATCGTAGTGGGCAGGAATTTCCATCAATGTATAAGGAATCTGAAGAGGAGTCCGAAATAACATTAAAATCAAACATTGTTGAATATGTTTATTCAATTAAAGGTAAGAACCTTATTTCATACGATTTAAACGGTAAAAGATACTCTTTAAGGATATTAAGTAGTTTTCAGAAAAAAACAACAAGCCTATTAAAAGCTATTTATGATGAATTAAAAATTCATAACCCACAATTAGAACCGTTACCAACCCTTCATTCAGAAATTAAAGAAATAACACTATCACAAGATATTTTAAAAAATTACATTGGCACATATAAGGGAGAGAGTTCTAATTTAATTGTACTAATGGAAGATATGCGTATTTATTTTGAACTTCCTGATGGCAGAAAGTTAGATTTTTTTCCATATAAAGAAGATAAATTTTTCTCAAAGAGTGCTATAGTAAAAATACAATTCAATAAGGAAAAAGGTGAAATTAAGAGCTTAACTATAAACGGAACAGAATTTATTAAACTTAAATAATATCCATAATAAATAACGAAAGGCTAACACCGTGTATAATTAATTGCTGTCAAATTACTTACTTACGAAAGTCCAAACGGACTTTCTTGGTTCGTGTTTTATTTAGTAAATTAGTCTCTTAAAACACGCAACTAATCATACACAAACACTTTAGGCTCAATTGCTCAAGAATTTAAAAACTCTATTCAATAATTGGAAAATAATTTAAATTTTTAAGGTCTTTTAAATTCGAATTTTCGGAACACTTTCTCGCTCGTTAAAATTTTCAAAATTGCGGAATTTAGCAAGTTTGTGAAAATTATAAATTTTGCCAAGTTTTCGGAATTTTGAATCGCACAAAAATTAAAACGGAATTCCAAAATTGCGGAATGGAAATGTTGGAATTCACTCAAAATCAAAATTGCGGAATTTCGGAAGCAGAATTTGTAGTCGATTTTTTTTTGCAAAAAGTGTTTTAAAGTTAAAATGCAGGAATTTACTCAAATGCTGAAAAGTTGAAAACGGAATCTAAATGTGTTTACTCTTATGTTTCGCAAAAGAGCCTAACAAAGTATAAAAAAAATTGCTAAATTAGTGCTTTATCAAAGTTCGTTGCATTTTTGCGTACTACTGAATTTCCGTTGGAAATTCCTCGCACACAAAATCGCAACTTTCTTTATACACAAACGTTGGCATTCATTGAGCAGAAACGTTAAAAATGACATTTATGAGTAATTTAAAAGGTATTAAATCGGAAATTGAAAAATATGCGAATGAATCAAATCTGACTGAATTACAAATCGTTGAGAAAC
>NZ_VORR01000117.1 GCF_007997085.1 Polaribacter sp. IC066 | reverse complement strand
ATTGCTTTAAACTTACTGAAAAATGAAAACTCTAAAAAACTATCTGTAAAAAGTAAAAGGCTTGAAGCTGGATGGAATGAAGACTATTTGCTCAAAATATTAAATATAAAAGTATGATTCTGCCCTGTTTGAGTGAATTCCAACATTTCCATTCCGCAATTTTGGAATTCCGTTTTAATTTTTGTGCGATTCAAAATTCCGCAAACTTGGCAAAATTTATAATTTTCACAAACTTGCTAAATTCCGCAATTTTGAAAATTTTGACGAGCGAGAAAGTGTTCCGAAAATTCGAATTTAAAAGACCTTAAAAATTTAAAATTGAAATTATTTTCCAATTATTGAATAGAGTTTTTAAATTCTTGAGCAATTGAGCCTAACGTGTTTGTATAAGAATAGTTGTGGTTTTGTGTGCGAGGAATTTCCAAAGGAAATTCAGTAGTATGCAAAAATGCAACGAACTTTGATAAAGCACTAATTTAGCAATTTTTTTTATACTTTGTTAGGCTCTTTTGCGAAACATAAGAGTAAGCACATTTAGATTCCGTTTTCAACTTTTCAGCATTTGAGTAAATTCCTGCATTTTAACTTTAAAACACTTTTTGCAAAAAAAAAATCGACTACAAATTCTGCTTCCGAAATTCCGCAATTTTGATTTTGAGTGAATTCCAACATTTCCATTCCGCAATTTTGGAATTCCGTTTTAATTTTTGTGCGATTCAAAATTCCGCAAACTTGGCAAAATTTATAATTTTCACAAACTTGCTAAATTCCGCAATTTTGAAAATTTTGACGAGCGAGAAAGTGTTCCGAAAATTCGAATTTAAAATACCTTAAAAATTTAAAATTGAAATTATTTTCCAATTATTGAATAGAGTTTTTAAATTTTTGAGCAATTGAGCCTAACGTTTTTGTGTATGAAAAGTTGCTTTTTTGTGTGCGAGGATTTTCCGAAGGAAAATTGAAGTAAATAAAAAAGCAACTACCTTTGGTTAAGCACTAAATTAGAAATTTTTTATACACGGTGTTGTAATTAGTTGCGAAACATCTGAGTAAGCACGTTTTAATTCCGTTTTCAACTTGAGTAAATTCCAGATTTTTTAAACTTAAAAGACAATTTTAAAAAAATGACGTTCCCAAATTCCGCAGTTTTGATTTTGAGTAAATTCCAACATTTTAATTCCGCAAAGATTTTCAATTCCGCAATTTTGGAATTCCGTTTCAACTTTTTCTAATAATTAGAAATTCTGAAAATTGCTAAATTCCGCATTTTATAAAAATTTGTGATTAGCGAAAGAGTGTTTCACAATATTCTGATTTTCCACAATTTTGGAAGTGTAAAATTTCAATATTTAACCTATTTTAATTCAGCTTATGGATTTTCCTGAGCAATTAATTACAACGTTGTTGTGTATTGAAAGTTGCGTTTTTGTATGCGAGGATTTTCCAACGGAAAACCAAAGTAAATAAAAAAGCAACGAATTTTGATAAAGCACTAATTTAGCAATTTTCTATAAACGGTGTTACCAAAAGTTGCGATTTTTTATCCATAATTTCGGTTTTCTCTAATTTATTTTTTCTGATTTTTCACGTTTGAGTAGTTATTCCGCAAACTTTTGAATTCCACTTTCGAGTAAAAAATTCAGCAATATTATTTTTCACGTTTGAGTAATAATTCCGCCAACTTTTTTATTTATGTTTTGAGTAAAAACTCCGCAATATTGATTTTCCACACTTTGCTCAATTCCGCCAACTTTCCAAATTAAACATTTGAGTAAAAATTCAGTAATTTTAGTTTCAGAGTTTGAGTAATTTTTTACGCTTTTATAAATTCCACAATTTTTAAAAATTCCGATTAGGGAGAGAGTGTTTCATAATTTTAGATTCCCTGTTTTTGGCTTTTAATTCCCTTTTTTTTCCTCCGTTTGAGTGAGTGAGCAATTTTTGGTAACGTTTGTGTATAAAAATAGTTGCATTTTTTGACAACGAGGAATTTCCTACGGAAATTCAGAAGTTGGTAAAAAAGCAATAAACTTTGCTAAAGCACTAATTTAGCAATTTTTTTTATATTGTGTTATGTTTTGTTGCGAGACACTTGAGTA
>NZ_VORR01000116.1 GCF_007997085.1 Polaribacter sp. IC066 | reverse complement strand
TCTTTTAAAAATAGCTCTGAACTTATTAAGAAATGAAACATCAGAAAAACAGGGAATTCCTGGTAAAAGACTTAAAGCTGCTTGGAATGAAAAATATTTATTAAAAGTACTTAGTGTCAAAGTATGAGTTTGCCCTGTTGAGCAGCACCTTTTCCTATTTCATATTCATAATTTTGTGTTTCGTCTACTCTTTTAATCGCTTCAATTAAATCTGCTTCAATCAAAGAATAGCCAGTAGGAATATCTTTAATTCTATTCATAGTATATTCATCACCTGGTTTAATTCTACGATTTAAAATTAATAACTTACCAGAATCTATATCTGTAATAAGGGGAATATTTCCAAACCACTTTATAAGTTCAAACGTAAAATATGCTCTTAAAAAATAAGCTTGTCCTATAATATTTTCTTTTCCTTCAAATTCAATATTGTTTTGAAATTCAAGAATATAATTTGCTCTATTTAAGCCCACATAAGACCATTGCCAGATGTTTCTTAACAGTAGATTCCTATCATTTGGCTCCATATTGTCAATACTATGTGTATCAGGTCCATCAATTTTTGAGGGATCACCACCAGCCACAGTGTTGTCAGATGCTATTTCAGCTAACATTACATTCCAGAACATTGGCTGTAATGCATCGTATGCGCCTATCAATGTTCTCTCAAAATCTTCTTGTTTATTAAAAAAAGAATCAGCATTTGCGAATTTTGGTGTTATCTCGACAAAATCATCACTACACGCCACATAAATGAAGAACACGGAGAAAAGAGTTATGATTATTTTAAATTTATATACTTTCATTTCTATTTTTTTTAGTTTTTGCCTTTCAATTATTTTTATAGGTGAAGGCGTATTTGCTGGTCTTTCAACTATTTTGAAGAGAGTTCAAGCGAGCTACTTTAGCACTTAAATTTAATTAAAACTTCAAGTTTAACCCTAGCATACAGGTTCTTGCGAGAGGATAAAAACCTTTATCTATTCCTGCACCTATTGGATTTCCACTACTTGCAGAAGGGTCAAATCCGGAGTAATTTGTAAACGTATATAAGTTATTCATTGTAGCATATACTCTCAGTTTATCTATACCAGTATTACGAACCCAATCTTGCGCAAAAAAATATCCTATTTGTATATTTTGAATTCTCAAATAAGAAGCATCTTCAACAAAATAATCTGAAAAGTTTCTAGTACTAGGCGTTTGCACTAAACTTACTTTTGGATTTAAACTTTCTTGATTTGTAAGACTCCATCTATCTAATAAAAAAGCACCTCTATTAGTCAATGGCTCATCACGATGTTCGTAATCTCTGATCATATCATTCCCTATAGATGCATAAAGTGATGTACTAAAATCAATATTTTTATAATTAAATCCAATATTAAATCCTAAGGTTACATCTGGAATTGGATCTCCCAAATAAGTCCGATCATACTCATCTATTACACCGTCTGAAGTTCCATCTGGTCCACTTAAATCTGCAAATTTAAGATCACCCATACTAGTATGTTCATTTGTAATAGCGCTAGCAGTTACCTCTTCATTAGATTGAAAAACGCCAAGTACTCTATATCCATAAAAATAACCTAAAGGTAAACCCGCTTCCATTCTTGAGGGAAAACTTCCGGTAATACCAAAACTACCACCTTGTTCAAAACCGTTTTCACTAGCAACAAACAATACTTTGTTTTCTACTGTAGAAACATTAAAGCTTGTATTAAAACTAAAATTTTTGGAGAAATTATCATTATAAGATATTTGAAATTCAAGCCCTTTATTTTCAACATTTCCTGCATTTACAGTAGGTCTGTATCGACTACCTCCGTAATTTCCAGGAGAATACGCTCCTGTAACTCCAGAAATTTCGGGAGACAATAATAGGTCTTCAGTTACTTTTCTGTAAACTTCTAGTGTCATAGAAATTTTATTGTCTAATATCTTGGCGTCCAGCCCAATATTGGATGTTTTCTGTTCTTCCGTAACTATTCAGCGGATGTTTAGTGGTTGTTAACAATTTGATTTATTTTATCCACAATTTTTTATTTTTAGTCATTCTATTTCAAAAAAAGCAGTTGTTTATGCACATCGGTTGATAAGTGTGTGAT
>NZ_VORR01000115.1 GCF_007997085.1 Polaribacter sp. IC066 | reverse complement strand
AACGTTTTTGTATATGGTTTGTTGCGTGTTTCAAGCAACTAATTTAGTAAATAATTACCGACCAAGAAAGTCCGCGAGGACTTTCGTAAGTAGGCGAGAAGCCAGCAATAAATTATATACGGTGTTGTAAACTGTGCTTATATATCTTTTACTTTATTTTTCAACCAATTTATAAAATTTTCAAGATGAAATTCTTTCCATTCATTTGTAAGTAAATATTCTATTTCCTTATTTTTAATTGGGTTTGCATAATATCTTTGATTACCATAAATCATTCGGTTTTCTTTCAAAGAAATATTATTATCTACTTTTTTTAAGATAGGAAATATTACGTTAAAATTGAATTTAGAATATTCTTTTTCAAGTAAATTCTTTATTTCATTTTCAGTTATTAAGTTTTTTTGTAAAATTATTGTCATTAAATTATGAACTAATTTTCCAATTTTCAAACTGTCAAACCATTTTTGATCTTTTTCGCTTATTTCCATTTTTATATTTAAATAAATTATTTTGTTTATAAATTCACGTTTTCAAAGAGAAAATTCAGCAGTTCATATGCTCCGATTCCGAAAGCTGTTCCGATTAACATCCAATAAATTCTTTGCTTTTTGTCAGCTTGTACAATTTGTTTTTCTAATAATTTCCCATTTTTTTTCAATTCAAGTTTAATTTCTCTTTTGTTGAATTGTTGGTATTTTGATTCCAATGTCAAATTGTCTGAATTCAGTTTTATAATATGTTTAATTCCAGAAAAAGAGAATTTTTTAGAAATCATTTTTCCGTTTAATAAAACACTTTCAATTCCGAAAGCAGAGTTTAAGAATTCTATTTTATTCGATTCTATATTAAATTCAGCATATTTCATTTTCGTTCGGATTTTTTTTTTGCATTGTTTACAACGTGTTTGTATAAGAATAGTTGCGGTTTTGTGTGCGAGGAATTTCCAACGGAAATTCAGCAGTACGCAAAAATGCAACTACCTTTGGTAAAGTACTAATTTAGCAATTATTTTTATACGGTGTTAGCTTTTCGTTGTTTTTTCAGTTTATAATTCTGTTTTATTTCAGTTTTCTAATTTTTCAGAATTTAACTTTTGAGTGATTATTCCGCCAAATTTTCAATTCAGAGTTTGAGTAAATTCCGCAATTCAGATTTTTCGCATTTTACTCAATTCCGCAAACTTTCTAAATTCAGCTTTTGAGTAAGAATTCCGCCAAACTGATTTTCAGAGTTTGAGTAGATTCACACGTTTTATAAATTCAAATTTTGCTCAATATTCGCAAAATTTTCCGGGCGAGAGAGTGTTCCACATTTTTTAGTTTTTTCTTTAAAAATCAAGATTTTAAAACTATATATTCCATTTCAGAATTTGAGTGGTCAATGAAAGCTAACGTGTTTGTGTATGATTTTTTGCGTGTTTTAAGACAGTAATTTAGTAAATAAAACATGAACCAAGAAAGTCCGTTTGGACTTTCGTAAATAAGCTAAAACTAGCAATTAATTATACACGGTGTTGCCAGTAGTTTTTATTCGTTCAAATTTTCATTCCGTTATTTTTATTTCTGAATTTAATTTTAATAAGTCCGAAATCAATTCGTTATTACTTTCAGGTGCAATATAAATTTCATCATATTTATTAAATTTTATAATAAGTCCATTTTTCGCTAATGCAGGTTTTATTCCGCTCCACATAGTTTTTCCTTTCAGAATTTCTTTTATCGTAGGAATTTCCACTTTTCCTCTTAAAAATCCAGAGCGATAAATCAATTCGTTATTTTCAATTTTATAATACGTGTCAAAATAAATCTAAAATATTAAAATTAATGGACTCAATAAGGGCAAAAGAATAAAAGGTTTTTCCGTGAAAGTATTCTTGTCAAGAAAGAATATAATCATTGGTAAAATTACAGAACCAATTAGTAGATAATTGATAAGTCCTTTTTTATTTGGTTTATATATTTTCATTCGGTTTTCGGTTTTTCTTAAATTACTGGCAACGTTTTTGTATATGGTTTGTTGCGTGTTTCAAGCAACTAATTTAGTAAATAATTACCGACCAAGAAAGTCCGCGAGGACTTTCGTAAGTAGGCGAGAAGCCAGCAATAAATTATATACGGTGTTG
>NZ_VORR01000114.1 GCF_007997085.1 Polaribacter sp. IC066 | reverse complement strand
TTCAAATTCCGCAGAGATTTTCTATTCAACATGCTGGCAAGAATTCAGATGTTATATAGTTTAAATTCTTGTTTTTCATTCAACTTTAGTTAGCCTTTAGATTTTCCCGAGCAATGAAACATAACGTTTATGTATAAGGATAGTTGCGGGTTTGTATGCGAGGAATTTCCGAAGGAAATTCAGACGTAACAAACACGCAACGACCTTTGATTAAGCACTAAACCGTAATTATTTTTATACGGTGTTGTACCCAGTTATTTTTTATCTCTTTGTTCAATTCCATTTTTCTTTCCGTCTGGTAAACTTTCATAAATTCCGCCAACTCTTTTGGGTAAATCAATCATATATTCAACTATTACATTTACTAATTTGAAAAGTTGTCCAACAGTTTCTGGATTATCAGTATCAATTTGTCCAGGATGAACTGCATCATTTCCTGTAACTCTAACAATATCCAATGACTGTTGAACAATTGTTGGAAGTCCTTTTTTAACTAAATTTCCAATATCTGTATTTATGTTTTTTCCTTCTTCTCCTAATTCTTTAGTCAACACTTGAATCGCTAATCTTAATAGTGCTGATGCTCCACGTGGTGATTTCGAATGTATTGAAGCTGCTTCTCTATATAGTTTTAATACATTTTCAGGCATTTCAGGGTTTGGAAAAGGTGCGTTTCCATTGTCAGGATATAGTAATAAGTCAAAAACCCATAACGTGCTATCAAAGCAATGGTCACAAGTTCCAATTCTAATTGGGTATTCTTCATCGTGATGATGTCCTCTTTGAGATTCCCAATCTAATTTTCTCCATTCTTGCTTGGAAAGTGTTCCACAATGTGGACAAGTAAAAGACCTTAAAAAAGGTTGTGGTTCTATATAATTCATTCTGCTTTATGCTTGGTTTTTAATTGGGTACAACGTTGTTGTATATGGTTTGTTGCGTGTTTCAAGCAACCAATTTAGTAAATAATTACCGACCAAGAAAGTCCGCGAGGACTTTCGTAAGTAGGCTAGAACTAGCAATAAATTATATACGGTGTTGTACACCGTTTTTTTTTCTAAAGGTCATTAATTGTTTTTTCAATTTCCATTTTATAAACTTCATCAAATAATGCAACATAACTATCGGAAGTTTTATAGCCTTTTGTCACTAAATCCAATGCTATATTCAAATTTTTACGCCCAACTAATGAGTCATTAATTTCGATTTGAGCAAGACCTTTATAATAAAACGATTCAGCACTTTTGTCCCACAACTTAATTGTTTTGTCGTAATATTCAATAGCTTTTTTATGTTCCCCCAATAAATGTAAAGTTCTCGCTTTCTGATAATAAATTTGATGAGAAATCCAACTTTCATCGTGTTTTTCTAATTCAGATAGGATTGCTTTGTCAAATAAATCGAGAGCTTTATTGTATTGTCCTAACCCCTTATGACATAAGGCTTTTGTGAAAAGTATATTATCTCCTTGGGGATAATCAACAAAATTTGGACTAAAGGCATCATATCTATTCAAGTGAAATAAAGCTTTTTCATAATCTCTGTAATAGTAAAGTAATAACCAACCATAATAGCCATCAACTTCTTTTGGCTCCATTTCCGATGCTTTGTCTAAATATTCAATAGCTTTGTTATAATTACCATTTTTCGTGTTTTGAACAGAAGCTGAATGATATTGTGAAGCACTAAAGTTCTTTAGTTTTTTTATTGATTTTTCAATCATTTCATTTCCTTCTTTATCATAACCAAACCATTGCATTTGTGAACCAATTAAATAATTAATTACATAATATGGTTTTGGTTTAATTATAACAAAAAGTAAAATTACTATTAGAACTGAACTTAAAAGTCCAAGTATGATACGTTTAATCCATTTTATCATTTTGGTAATATTTCTTTAATTTCGCCATTAATTACTTTTATTGCTAAAAATTTAAATGAATTAATACTTTCATTATCATCATCAGTTCCAGGAATCCAATTATTTAATTTTCTTGCAATTAAAACTGTTTGATTAACAATGGAATTGTTTATAGTTGTTGATTCATAATTTAAATTATAAGTTTCAAATTCAAAATTTCCAGTTTCTCCTTTACAATTAACATCAAAACGAATCTTTACTATTCCAGAGTTTTTTCCTTTTTTTACAGGAATATATTCTTGTTTATATTTTTCTTTAATAGCATACATTCCTCCTTTGTAATCAAGACCAGTCAGATAATATGGCTTAAGAACCCCTAAACCACATAAATCTAATTCTCCTGACTTTTTGTTACAAGAAAAGAATATTGTAATTATTAAAATGTAAATTAAGTTTCTCATTTTTTTTCAAATGGTGTACAACGTGTTTGTATAAGAATAGTTGCGGTTTTGTGTGCGAGGAATTTCCAACGGAAATTCAGCAGTACGCAAAAATGCAACTACCTTTGGTAAAGCACTAATTTAGCAATTATTTTTATACGGTGTTA
>NZ_VORR01000113.1 GCF_007997085.1 Polaribacter sp. IC066 | reverse complement strand
GCACAATATTTTGCTAGAATTAGAGGATATATTACAACGCTCAAAAAAAATAAACAAAAAGTACTAGAAAATATTCAGCTTGCTTTTAGCAAAAATCCGTTCCTACCGGAAATGGCTGAATAGTTACAATACATTTAGAAATTGAGAATAACACACAATAAACAAGCGAATTAGCTAATTATAAGAAAAAAGTATTTGACAGTTCGATATTTTTCCTGTAAGCTATTTATCGAATGCACACTCTAAAAGTACTAGCATAGAAATACTAAAAAAGAACCTTTGCATGATTCCACAAAGTGCTGAAAAGTATTTAGCTCAATATTTTGCCTTGATCCTAAAACAGAATCAACACCTTTACAAAATTAGTTGAACCTATAATTTTACATGTATAGTTTCGCTAATTCTCAAAATTAAATTTCACTAATAAAAAAAGCATCCAAAATTGGATGCTTTTTTACTGTATTTTATTGTTTTGATGCAATTAAGAACTCCAAAATTCTCTTTTCTTATTCAGCTCCTCTTCTTCTGTTCTTAAGTCCTCTAATTCCTCGACAGATAACACTTTTAAGAAAGAAGGATGTTGCTCAATAGCATATTCAATCTTTGTAACGATATCAGAAATACTTTCGTTTTCATAATCGATATCTAAAGGTTCTTTTATCACCATAGATTGTAAAACATTCTTGCGTTTAATAGTCAAGCCTTTTTTATCAAAAGAGCGTCTAAAACCATCTATAACGATGGGTACTACAATAGGTTTATACGTTTTTATAATATGTGCAGTTCCTCTTCTAATAGGTTTAAAAGGCGTTGTAGTTCCTTGCGGAAAGGTAATAACCCAACCATCATTTACTGCTTTACCGATATTAGAAATATCAGAGTTTTTTACCTGTCTTTTTACGTCTTTACCATCACTTCTCCAGGTTCTATCTATAGAGACCGAGCCTGCATACGCAAATATTTTTGGTAACAATCCAGAGCGCATTGTTTCGCCCGCCGCAACAAAGTAAAAGTTTAATTTTGGTTGCCATATATAACCAATATTCTTAATCGAATCATCTCTACCTTTTAAAGCAGCATTAAAAACATGAAACATGGCAGCAACATCTGCAAAATAAGTTTGATGATTAGAGATAAACAACACCCTTTTATCGGGCAAGTCTCTTAATATTTGGGAACCTTCAATATTAAGGTTGTTAAAATTGCGGTATCTACCGTGAGAAACAACTCCAAAAAAGCGAATAATCCACTTTTTTATAAATAAATAATGTCCAAAAGGATTCCTCTTCAATAAAGGCATTTCTACTAATTTTAGTTGATAACGAACAAAACTACAAAACAATTTACGAACATACTACTTTAACAGTTCTTTAATTTCTGAAAGCATCATACCTGTTGCCCCCCAAATTATATGACCATCTATTTTAAAACAAGGAACCTCTGTATTTTTCATATAAGACGTGTTTAAATTCACTTTCGTACTATTGCGCTCATTTAATAAATCACTCACTAAAATTTCAATAATTGTTGCAACTTCATGATTTAAAATAAACTCGGGCTTTTCATCCACAAAACCTAAAAAAGGTGTTGCTAAAAAATTACTTGGCGGAATGTACACATCTGTTAATTCTCTTATAATTTCTATAGAAGATGGGTGCACGCCAACTTCCTCAAAAGTCTCTCTAATAGCTGTTTCTCTTAAATTAGTATCCGCCTTTTCGGTTTTACCACCAGGGAAACTTATTTGCGCCGAATGCACTCCTTTATAACTTGCTCTTTGTGTTAAAAGCAATGCTGTTTCATTATTTTTATTCGGGTAAAACAAGGCTAAAACGGCTGCTTTTCTTGGTTTGTTAGCAAT
This sequence comes from Polaribacter sp. IC066, assembly GCF_007997085.1. Taxonomy (GTDB): domain Bacteria; phylum Bacteroidota; class Bacteroidia; order Flavobacteriales; family Flavobacteriaceae; genus Polaribacter. The sequence continues at coordinate 610 of NZ_VORR01000113.1, read as the reverse complement.
AATTTTAGCTTTATTATACTGTAAGCGTAGTTCAGGAGCCATTTTAAATTGTGCCTCTACACCACCTAATTCTGTAAATTGTAAATCTTCAATTTTATTCTTAAAGTTTTTAAAATTCATTTTGAATAGCTACTTTTAACAAATTTATGATTTTCCGTTACCAAAAATTATTTTTTGGCAAGAATTTTGAACTGATTATAGTATGCATAAGAAATATAAAAAATTAGGATTAAGTATCATTTTAGACATTATTGGTATTATTCCTATTCCTTTTTTAGATTTGGCTTGGGCGCCTTTATCTGGTTATATTATGACCAAATTGTATAAAGGAAGAACAGGTAAAATTGCGGGTACAATAAGTTTTCTTGAAGAAATTCTTCCTTTAGATATCATTCCGACTTTTACAATCATGTGGATCTATACTTATTTAATACAGAAAGAAGACCAACAAGAGCGACCAGAAAAAACCATAACCGATATTGATATACTCATTACAAATAGGATCCCGAAAAATTAGGTTTAATAATTTGAAAATTATCTGTTAGGATATTTTTGAATTCCTCATTTTTCCAAGAGTGACTTTCTAAGAATTCGATTACCTTTTCTCTAA
>NZ_VORR01000112.1 GCF_007997085.1 Polaribacter sp. IC066 | reverse complement strand
TTTAACAATTAAATCTGACATAATATTGAATTTAAACAAAATTTAATAAAACGTATGCCAACACTGCATAAAATTAATTTGCTGGTTTTAGCATACTTATGAAAGTTCGTGTCGCCTTTCTTTTTTGCATTGTTTAATTAGTTATTGGTAAATTACGCAAACTAATATTATACAATCACGTTGTGGTTTATATGGCTCATCAAACAGCTATATTGAGTAATCATAAATTACAGCTTGTTTAAACTAAAACTGAATATTAATCCTTAAATTTAAATAATTATGAAAAATAGAAAAAACAGATTTATTAAACTTGGAATATTACTCTTTGGAGTAACCATAGTTTTATGGAACTGTACAAAAGAAAATGAAATCCATCAACAAGAAGTTCAACAAAAAAATACAGCTTCAAGAATTTCTTTTAAGCAATTTGAAAGTAAAGTTAGTCCTAATAATTTATACAATAAATTACTTCCACTTTTTAAAACAGAAAATTCTTATTCTCGTAGAAGTATAGATTCATCAAACGCATCTATTTTAACTGATGATATTGTTAGAATGGAGTTAGAAAACTATTCAACGTATACTTTTAAAATAGAAACTCAAACAGAAGAAAACCAATTTTATAACCTTGTTCTTTTTGTAAATAGCTCAAAAGAAATCTATGATTCTAAAATATTAAAATATACTTCTTCTCAACAATGGATACATAATCAATCAGAACATTTTACTGGAACTGTTAATATTAGTAACAATGAGATTTTTAATGTAAATAACTTATTACAATCTCGTTCAAGTGGAAACTGTGTTACTGGTGTTCATACTTCTTGGGAATGTAGTTTTGGAAATCCACACGCTCCTGGAACCTGCAATGGAACTTCTTTCGAATTTACATTAGCATTAGAATATGGTGAATGCTCTGGCGGTGATGAAGGTAATATAGACATACCTTCAGGGGGTAGTACTGGGTTTGGTGGTGGGCCTTCCTCTGGTGATGGCGGTGATAATGTAATTCCTACTGTCCCTTTAGAAGACCCAAGATGTCCTCCCGGAAGCGGTAAAATTAAAATCGGAGAAGTTTGTGTTTGTAAAGAAGGTAAAGTAGAAGATGAAAATGGAAATTGCGGTTGTGAAGAAGGTAAAGTTGAACATACTAATGGCACAGATACTTGTGTAAAGAAACCTTGTGAAGGTGACCCAGTTCCTAACCCTGAAATAGCAGCTCAAAAAGGTAGTTCTGGAACAAAAGGTGCTATGTATGGTAATTCTTCAAGTGGTAGTTGTGCAAGATATGGTTCAAATGATTGTACTACACAAAGAAATAAAAAACATGATGGAATCGATTTAAAAAATGAACAAGGAGCACCAATTTTTGCTATGTTTGATGGATTTATTTATTCAACAAAATATCATGAGAAAGCAGGTTATAATAGTAGAATACACAGTACTGTAAACGGTAAAAATATTCTAATATCATATTTTCATTTACAAGAAAACAATAGAATATTACAAACAAGTAGCCCTTTAACCTATGTGAAAGCTGGAGACATTATTGGATATCAAGGGGATTCTGGAAATTTAAAAGATGCATTAAAGAAAAAATCTGTAGACTCACACGTTCATATCGAAGCTCGAGAACATGATGAAAGTAGTTCTTGGGCCTATGAAAATTATAAGTTAGTAGACCCAAGAGATTATCTTTCTACTACTATTGATGACAATGGAGTATCACAAGCAAATACAAGATGTAACTAAAAAATAAAAATTATGAAAAATATACTATTAATTTTAATGCTATCATTAACAAGTTTAGTAAGTTGTCAAATATCATCAAATATTATACCTAAAACAGCGTTTTATAATATTAAGATAAATAATATTACATTAAATGACATTCAAGCAACTACAGGAATAAGACAGCAGGTCAGAGATTTAATTCCTGCTATTATTCAAAATGCTACAGAAGAGCCTGAAGAAGATAATTACTATTCTTATAAATATGATGGTTTCAATCTAGCTTTTGAAGAAAATGAAATAATTGCATTTAAAATCATCAAAAATAATTGGAATATAACAATACAAGGAATTACAATAACTATTGGCGATAACATAAGTGCTTTAGGGAATGTGGTATTTAATACTGATGCAGATGGTGGTAAAAGTATCGTTTATCAGTATTGTGATGGATGTAATAATTTTATTTACATTGATTTTGACCAACAGACTAATAAAATAACTAAAATTGGTTTTATTGAACAAACATAAATACAAACCACAACACGGTATATAAAAAATAGCAGATAAGTGCAAGCTAGAAAGCTTGTGCTTTTCTACTATTTTAATTCATAACCTGAAAGTAACTGCTTTTCTATTCTGCTACTTTTCATATACCAATACGTTGGCAAAAACTGGCTGATTTTCTAAATTAGAAGCTAAAGTCATTTAAAAAAACATTTTGCTTTAAAGTTTGAACCCCAAAATCGGAGAAAAAAATGCGGAACGTGGAACACTCTCTCGCTAATCAGAAT
>NZ_VORR01000111.1 GCF_007997085.1 Polaribacter sp. IC066 | reverse complement strand
CGGAAGGATTAAATAGTGTCATGCAATTAGCACGATCTAGAGCTAGAGGTTTCAGGAATATTGATAATTTTTGTAATATGATATATTTCTTAGGGAATCACTAATCCATAACTTTTGGCGAAGAACCTAAATTTTAAAATAACTATATCTAAATTCATCTCTATATTTCCAACTTTCAATATTTTCTATGTCAACAGATTCATTATTTTGAAATGTCAATATTGGTTTTTTAATCCACAAGAATTCCACTTTCTTATTTGACAAAGTAATTTTCACTTTTCCTAAAGTTAATTTGTAAGCAATTAAATAAGATGTTATAAATGTTGAAATTGTAAATAAAAATGCAGGAAAAGATTCCATTCTTCCAACTAATTTGATTCCCATTATTCCAATAATAAGAATTAAAGTCAAAAGTATAGTTATAAAATAAAAAACTGAAATCGTTCTGAATTTGTATTCCATTTTTATGTTTGCCAACGTTTGGTATAAGAATAGTTGCGTTTTTTGTCAGCGAGGAATTTCCAGCGGAAATTCAGAAGTTGGCAAAAACGCAACTACCTTTGTTAAAGCACTAATTTAGCAATTATTTTTATACGGTGTTGCAAGTAGTTTTTCTTTTTTCATAATTTTGGTTTTCTTTTTTCCGATTTCTTTATTTTTTGCACTTTTATAAACTTTAAAAATCTCGTATTTTCTAAATTTCTCATTTATGGAAACTTTTTTCTTGTTTTCCGAGTGAGTGAAAATTCCGCTCCCGAAGTTTCGGGATTGCTTAATTCCGAAATTTTGGAAATACAGTTCAGATTTTTCGCACGAGTAAAAAATCCGCAAAATTGCTCAATTCCGAATATTGCTCAATTCCATAATCTTGGAAATTCCGCATTTTGAATAAATTCCGATTAGCGAGAGAGTGTTCCACAATTTTCCTTTTTCCGAACTTTTAGAAACACAAATTTGAAGAGTTTCAAACTGCAATTTATTCGGTTTTTAGGAATTCGTTTTTAATTACTTGCAACGTGTTTGTTTATGGAAAGTTGCGTTTTTTGTGTGCGAGGATTTTCCAACGGAAAATTAAAGTACATAAAAAAGCAACTCACTTTGATAAAGCACTAATTTAGCAATTTTCTATAAACGGTGTTGCAAGTAGTAGTTTTTTTTCGCAATTTTTATTCCTTTCTCTATTTTTTGTTTTCCGCTTTTTTCCGAAAACTTTTAGAATTCGCAAAGATTTTTAAATTCCGCAACTTGCTCAATTCCGAAATTTAGAAGATTTATTTCAGATTTTTTGCAAGAGAAAAAATTCCGTAAACTAACTCAATTCCGAATCTTGCTCAATTCCACAATATTGGAAATTCCGCATTTTGATTAAATTATCGATTCGCGAAAGAGTGTTCCACCTATTTTTTCAGTTTTTCGGACTTTATAAACACAAAAAATCAGGAAATTCGAACCGCAAATTTATTCGGTTTGAGGATTTTCCGCTATTACTTGCAACGTGTTTGTGTAAGAAAAGTTGCGTGTTTTAAGCAATAAAGTTACTAAATAAAACACAAACCAAGAAAATCCGCGAGGATTTTCGTAAGTTGGCTAAAACCAGCAATTTTTTTTACACGGTGTTGTGCGCTGTTATTTTTTCGTTCCTTCTAACATTTTCTGTAATTCAGAATTTGTTTTATTACTTATAATGTCAATTAACTTTCCGCTTTTAAATTCATATTTTTTTACTAATGTTGGTTCATTATATTCGTTGAATTTTCCGTCTTTATTTTTATCAACTCCGAATTTAATAATCAAATCTTTACTGTTATTAACAAACTTATAATCATAAACGTCCATTCCGTCAATTCCGATTTTTTCCATTTTATTTTGGCTAAAAGAGTAGATGTAAAGTGATTTAAAATCTTCTAAATTTATTACACCATCTTTGAATGTATCTTTTTCGGACGCCTGAATTAATAAAAGAATTTCATTGTCAAAATATTCTGTATTAATCTTATTGAAATTCACTCGTTTTTCAAATAGTTTTTTGTTTTTTCCGCCATTTGGATTATAAACAATTACATTATTATATGCTCCATAAAATCCGCCTGAATATCTATTATCTGAAGGTTTGCTGTCATTTTCAGATGAAGTAAATGCATTTAAAAGTCCTGTTATATCTTCTTTTTCATTCAGTGTTTTATGGGAAACAGGAATGATATATACAGATTTCAAAGTGTCAATTAGTATTGGTGTTTTGTATGAAATTACTTGTTCTCTTTTATTTTCCTTTTGTAACTTTTCAATTTTTTCATCTGATAATATTCCAGTTTCAATATCTTCTGGATTGTATCTTCGATGTTCCATAATTGTAATTGAAATAAATGCTACTAAAGCAACTGTTAAAAATATTACTCCAACTGTTCCTAAAATGGCTAATAATTTTTGATTGTATTTCTCTATTTTCATTTGTAGTTACGATTTTTTTTTTAATGGCGCACAACGTGTTTGTGTTATGGAAAGTTGCGTTTTTGTGTGCGAGGATTTTCCAACGGAAAATTTGAAGTACGCAAAAATGCAACTGCCTTTGGTAAAGCACTAATTTAGCAATTTTCTATACACGGTGTTAGCAAA
>NZ_VORR01000110.1 GCF_007997085.1 Polaribacter sp. IC066 | reverse complement strand
GAATAGCTTTTAGTTTATCGGCATGTTTTCTTTGTTTACAATTACGGTGTAATTGTTTAATTGTAATTTTCTCTTCTTGTGATAATTTTATAGTCATACATCTGAATATCAACAATATAAAGATACTAAATATTACTCAAAATAACAAAAATATAGTGCTTAAATAACTGAAAAACAGTAATTTAATATCAATAATTAGACCATGAAATTTTATGTTCCCGAAAACCTAAATGTATTGAGTATATACCTTATTTATTGCGCAAAATTATATGCTTTTTCAATATTTGCATATAAATTTAATAGAATTTCAGAGCTGTTCACTTGCCTTGCTGTCCGCTTTATGTTGGATTTGAATAGTAAGTATAGACTTCTAGCTAGTAACTACTTGTGAGTATCTACGTTCGCTAACAGTTCAGATGCTTATATGGCTTCATTTTTTCAATATTATAAAATAACGAAATTTTCGAAATCTATAATTTTCAACTTTATTTCAACTCTACTGTATACGTTCTTCTTGTTCCGATTTTGTTACTAGTTTTTGAACATGAAATCTATCGGTAACTATGGTTGTTTTTGGAAAACATTTTTTTGCAATCAAGTTCATACTACCTGCCATATCTACTGTAACTTCTTCTACCAAATTTCGTTTTTCAATTGGAATTGTATAAAGTATATCTATAACTTCATTTACTTTAGTACCTTTTACAATTGCAACAATACTTCCTTTTTCACCCTGCCCATCTTTGTTTGTTAAGATGGTATATAATTCTCCATTAGATAAAAAGGTTTCATCTGCACTTAAATGCTTTCCTATATTCTCTCCATAGAGCAACCAATCTTCTGCATAGTCTTTTTGTGTCCATGATTTAAAATCACTTAAATGATTTTTATAGTGATATTGCAACATTAGACCATTGGTGTTGTAATAATATCCAAAACGTTTGGCACTCACAGCATGGTTATTAAGAGATACCTTTTAAAAAAGAGGCAAATTCGCTAGTAATACGAGTGCCTTTTGCAATTAAATCCCAATCTCTTTTTACAATTTCACCTATAAAAACCAATGTCCAGCTTCTGCGTTTTATGTGTAGAAAAACAGATTTACCTTTTAGATGAAAGTCCTCAATTGTTATTTCTGGGGGTAAAACCTTTGGAGTGTGCTGAATTTAAATCGTATTCTTTTGGTACAATATTCTCCTCTTCTATTTAGAAGAGAATCTTATCCGCAACTAAAGTATATTTAGAAATATCAAAATATTCTAAAATCCCTTTTGGTAATAAATAATACCAAAATAGTTTTGTATTGCCGTGTATAATTCGTATATTTATCTATGGGAAAAAAGGCAATTTTAGATATTAAAGAATCAGATTTGGAGTTAAGGAGACTCTTGGCAAAACAGCAAACTTTAAAGGGAGAAAAACGCTTAAAAAGTTTGCTAGCAATTAAGTCTGGCAAATTTGGAACACGGGAAGAATTAGCTACTTCTTTTGGGATTCATATTAGAACTTTAGAAAGGTGGCTTGTTGATTATAGGGATGGTGGTGTTGAGATGATGTTAAAGGACAAACCTAAAAACAAAACTTCTAAAATTATTACTCCAGAAATGCATAAAGGATTATCGCAAAGAGTACATGACCCAAATAATCCATTTTTAGGATATTGGGATGCTCAAGACTGGGTGAAACAAGAGTATGGTGTGGATGTTAAGTACCAGCGGATTCGTGAGTATCTGATTCAACATTTTAAAACAAAACCCAAGACTCCTAGAAAATCTCACTACAAAAAGGATGTAGAAGCTGAAAAAGCTTTTTTAAAAACTCCCTAATACCCTAAATAACATTAGAATTAGTCTAAATAAAGATAGTTACGAAGCTGTTAATTTATATTTTCAAGACGAAGCTCGATTTGGAATGATGAATCATCTAGGGAAATACATAACCGCCAGCGGTGTAAAGCCAATAGTGACCTATCAACATATTTATAAAACCACCTATCTGTATGGTAGTTACTCGCCAATAAACGGAGACTCTTTTGTTTAGGAAATAAATGGGGTAAGTACTGACATATTTGAAGCCTATCTGCGGGAGTTTTCAATCTACAATCCAAAGGAATATAAAATTGTAGTGATCGATAATGCAGGATTTCATTCTACAAAGAACATAGAGGTGCCAGAAAATATATTCCTACTAAGAATACCACCATACAACCCCGAGCTAAACCCGTGCGAACAAATATGGCAATACATTAAAAACCGATTCAAAAATCAAAGATTTGAATCAATGAAAAGTTTAAAAGACTGGTTGAGCGAAATGGTCTGCGAAATGAAACCTCAAACAATTAAATCTATAACTGGAAATCATCATTTTCTGAATGCTTTTAATACGGCATTTAATAACTAAATTGGTATAACTCGCTAATTCTAAATCCAATTATATCAGTATTTGAAAGCAAAGATAAAAGAATCCCCCTAAATTAATACTTGCGCCACTACATCCCCCAGCATACAATTTTTAACAAGCCCTACTTAAGCTATTAAGATTAACAACTATCTCGTTTTTGGTCATAAAAAAACCTCAATCGTTAGATTGAGGTTTTAAGTATCTGAACAAGGTTCAGATTTAAGAAAGGCGGCGACCTACTC
>NZ_VORR01000010.1 GCF_007997085.1 Polaribacter sp. IC066 | reverse complement strand
GAATAGCTTTTAGTTTATCGGCATGTTTTCTTTGTTTACAATTACGGTGTAATTGTTTAATTGTAATTTTCTCTTCTTGTGATAATTTTATAGTCATACATCTGAATATCAACAATATAAAGATACTAAATATTACTCAAAATAACAAAAATATAGTGCTTAAATAACTGAAAAACAGTAATTTAATATCAATAATTAGACCATGAAATTTTATGTTCCCGAAAACCTAAATGTATTGAGTATATAACAAGTCTTACGAGGGCGCAATTTTTATCAAGTAAAGATTTGCTAAAAAATAACTTAGCTTCACTGTATAATTTCAATCAAACTATATTTTACCTTTATTTGTGTTCTGAATTTTATATGCATTTCTCGAAAATTTTGATTTATAGACAATCAATTTTATAAATCATAATCTTTATGCGCGTCTAAACGAATAAAGATAAAAAGTAAGATCGTAAATCCCCAAAGAGAAGAGCCTCCGTAACTGAAGAAGGGCAGAGGTATGCCTACAGTAGGTAGTAATCCTATAACCATACCGATGTTTACAATAATATGAAAAAATAGGATAGAAGCTAATCCATAGCCATAAATTCTTCCAAATTTGTTAGTATGTGTTTCTGCCAAATAAATAATTCTGTATAGCAAGAGCATAAAAAGAATAACCACAAAGCTACTGCCTAGAAAACCCCATTCTTCACCCACAGCGCTAAAAATATAATCTGTGTGTTGTTCTGGCACAAAATCTCCTTGTGTTAAATCTCCTTTTAAGAAGCCTTTTCCTTTAAATCCGCCTGAACTAATGGTTAATTCTGATTGATGAGAATTATATCCGATTCCTTTATTATCTGTTTTAATACCTAGTAAAATATCAAATCGATCTTTTTGATGAGAAGCTAAAATATTATCGTAGGTGTATCCTGTTCCTAAAATAAAAATACCAACTACCAAATAAATACCTAGCATCTTGTGCCAATTAAAGCGTAAAAACCGTTTTCCTCCTCTATAAAAAAGATAATAAACCAGTAGTGTTATCAAAATAAATGTGGAGATAAGCATCCCTTTAGAACCAAAAAAGATGGTTAGAATAAATAAAATGATAAATGTAGCACCTAATAGAATGTAGTTTAAGGTTAAACCTTCTCTATGCAATACAAAGAAAAAAGCTAAATAAATAACTGCAGAACCGGCATCTGGTTGCAGGAAAATTAAAAAAGCGGGTAAAAAAATAATAATAAATGCTTTTATTTGATTTTTTATTAGCTTAAAATTATACTGTCGATCACTTACTAATTTTGCAACTGCTAAAGCGGTAAAAACTTTTACAAATTCTGCGGGTTGCAGGCTCATCGCACCAAAACTAAACCAAGATTTAGCGCCGTTAATTTCTTTTCCGAAAGGGAATAATAAAATTAACGCAACAATAGAGGCCAGATATAAGATACTTGCAAATTGCTCATAAAATTTCGAGTTAAAAAAAAGTACGATAATGATTAATGGGAGGCTTAAGCCAATCCAAATTAGTTGTTTGCCATATTTTGTAGAAAAGTCTAGAATTTCGAAGTTTTCTTCGTTTTTAGAGGCCGCAAAAATGTTTAACCAACCGAAACCAACTAGCGTTACGTAGATAATTATTAGAATCCAATCTATGCCTGCAAAAATATTATTTTGTTCCTGACGCAATTTCTTCTACTGGTTTTTGAATTTGTTTGTCATAAATATCTTGCAAACTTAAGTTTAACATGCTTAATTCTCTGTATTTACTCCTTTTAGAGATAACACCATTTATATATTTTTCTACTAATAAACTAGTAATTGGTGCAGCAATAGTAGATCCATATCCTCCGTTTTCTACAAAAACAGCCAAGGCAATTTTAGGATTATCTTTAGGTGCAAAAGCAACCAAAATAGAATGATCTGCTAATTGTTCTTTAAAGCCATCTACAACAATAAAATTTTCTGCGGTTCCTGTTTTTCCGCAAATTTCGATTCCTTTTACTTGGCTCCATCTTCCTGTTCCTGTTTTAAAGACTTCGTACATTGCCTCTATAACGGGTGTAAAATGTTCTTTATCAATTGTTGTTTGCTTTTTACTTGTGTAGGCAGAATCTTTAATTGGGTTTTGATTAATGCTCTTTACAATATGGGGCGTATAAAAGTACCCTTTATTTGCAATTGCCGCTGTAAAATTTGCTAATTGAATGGGGGTTGTTAAAACTTCTCCTTGGCCAATAGCGTTTGATATGGTAGAAGAGCCATTCCATCTATAATTTAATCTTTTGTTGTAATAATCTCCGTCCGGAATTAATCCTCTCTGACCTGCAGGTAAATCATATCCTAAAAAATCACCTAAACCAAAACTAGCAACATGGTCATGCCAAGTATCTAACCCTTCAGGTGGATTCTTATTTTTTTCTATAATTTTTTTATAAGTATTTGAAAAGTAGCTATTACAAGATCTCGAAATTGCTGTTTTTAATTGAATAGGACTGCCATAAATATTACAGTGACATTTCATAAATGCTCCTGCTCTTTTTCCATATCTAAAGCCTCCATAACATTTAAAAGAGGTTTGTTGTGTGATTACATTTTCTTGCAAACCAATTAACGCATTCATCATTTTAAAAGGAGACCCTGGCGCGTAAGCGGCTAATAACCCTCTATCATAAGAAGGTTTACTTATAGTATCATTGAATAATAAGACGGAGTTTTTAGAGCGTTTTCTACCCACTAACATATTTGGGTCGTAAGACGGCGCTGTGACAAGTGCTAAAATTTCTCCAGTAGACGGCTCGATAGCAACGATTCCTCCCCGTTTTCCTTTCATTAATTGTTGCGCGTATAATTGTAAATCGATATCTAAAGTTAATGTTAAATCTTTTCCGTTTTTTGGTAAGGTGTCAAAAGTTCCTTCTTTGTAAGAACCTGTAACCTTATTGAGGTTATTTCTTTTTAAATATTTTTTACCTTTTTTACCTCTTAAAATATTTTCATACTGTTTTTCTACGCCGTCTTTGCCTTCTAATTCTCCCTGCTCATAGTAATCACTTTTTCTAGCTCTTTCTTCATTTACTTCGCCAATATAGCCGAGAACATTTGCGGCGGCTTTTATTGGGTAATCTCTTATAATTCTTTTTTGAATGTAAAATCCCGAATATTTATGCAGCTTTTCTTGCAAAAAAGCAAAATCTTTTTTTGCCAATTGTTTCAAAAAAACAGAGGGTAAATAGCTAGCATAGTTTTCTGCTCTCACTAATCTTTTATTAAAGTCTATTTTATCAATTTTTAAAAGTTTACAAAACTCTAAAGTGTCTAATGGTTTTACTTTATTGGGTTGCACCATTACATCATAAGAAAGTTGATTGGCAACTAATAGTTTACCATTTCTGTCGTAAATATAGCCGCGTTCTGGATAATCATACTCAACCTTTACGGCAGAATTACGAATCGGATCATAACTGTCACTTCTAATAATTTGAAGCTGATATAACCGACCAATAAAAATAAGCCCAACAAGAGTGATTAAAAAATAGAGTAAAAAACTTTTTTGCATTATTCGCTTTTCATAAAAATATAGGTTCCTAAAAAATATAAAGTTAACGTAAAAATACTTGAAAAAAGAACATTTAAAAGTACGGTAGAATAATTCTGTAGGCTAAAATTAGCAAAAGAAAAGTATATGAGGTGATGAATAATTGTTAAAGTTACCGTGTAATTGAAAACTTTACCAAAAGATTCTGATTTTAGGTTAAAAAAAGGATAATCTGCGGTTACTTTTCTAAAATACAACTTTATAAAAAAGAGTCTTATATACGCTATCGATAAGAGAGAAAAAGCATGAATACCGCCAGAATCAGAGAAAAAATCAATAAAAAGACCTAATAAGAAACTATAAAAAAGAAACGGAATTCTATTTTCTTTTAAAGGATATAGAAAGACAAAAGCTACATATGCATAGGGATTTATATAGCCAAAAAATAAAATATTATTTAAGACAAAAACTTGCAAAAAAAGCAAGAAAAAAAATAAAAACACCAAGTTAATAGTCTTACTCATTGCTGTTAATTTCTAATGTTTTAATTTCTTTTTTATCTAGATTTTTAATGATATACACAAATCCTAAATTACTCATATCATTAAAAAGGGTAATATCTACTTCATTATCTGCGGTATTGCCTTTGTTTATTTTAGAGATAGTTCCTATCAAAATACCTTCAGGGAAAATCGTAGATTTCCCTCCCGTTTCAATAGTGTCTCCAATTTTTAAAGGTGCTTGTCTTGGTATGTCAGAAAGCTGTGCGGTATTATAATGTGTGCCATCCCAGCCTAATGAGCCAAAATAATTACTATTTTTTAAGCGCGCATTAATTTTACTGTTTCTATTTAAAATTGATTGTACTCTAGTATAACCTGCAGATGAATTATCTGTAATACCAATAATTCCTTTGCTATTAATCACCGCCATCTCTTTATCAATTCCTTGGTTTTTACCTTTATTAACGGTTATAAAATTGAATTGTTTTGTATAACTATTGTTGATGATTTTTGCATCTGTAAAAGTATATTCTTGATGATACTTTATTGAATCAATCAACACAGAATCTAAAACAGGACGGACTGCGCTATTTTTTTCTAAAATATTTTTGAGACGCGCATTCTCTTTTGATAACAAAATATTTTCAGATTTTAAATTCATGTACTCTGAAAGATTAGAAGACGAAGCGTAAAGGCCACCAGTAATCGTGTTTGCAGAATTCACAAATTTACTTTTATGAAAAGTAAGATTGTTAAATGTTAAGGTAAGTGCTATAAGTTGTAAGAATAAAAAAAAAAGAAAATACTTAAACTTTTGAAAAAAAAATATGAGTTGCTGCATTGTTAGCGCGTTAAAAGTGCTAATTCATTAAAACATTTTTGTATTTTTTTAATTCTTTTAAGGCAATTCCTGTTCCACGAACAACTGCTCTTAAAGGGTCTTCGGTTACATAAACCGGTAAATCTGTTTTACGAGATAAACGCTTATCTAAACCTCTTAATAAAGAGCCACCACCCGCTAAATAAATACCTGTGTTGTAGATGTCAGCAGCTAATTCTGGGGGGGTTTTAGACAAAGTTTCCATTACAGCATCTTCTATCCTTAAAATAGATTTATCTAATGCTTTGGCAATTTCTCTGTAAGAAACCTGCACTTGTTTTGGTTTTCCGCTTAATAAATCTCTACCCTGAACCAACATTTCATCTGGCGGCGTGTCTAAATCTTCGGTAGCAGCACCAATTGTGATTTTTATTTTTTCTGCGGTAGTTTCACCAACATGTAAATTATGTTGTGTACGCATATAATACATAATATCACTGGTAAATAAATCTCCGGCAGCTTTTACAGATTGATCACAAACAATACCACCTAAAGCAATTACAGCAATTTCTGTTGTACCACCACCAATATCAATAATCATGTTTCCTTTAGGCTCCATAATATCGATACCAACACCAATAGCAGCAGCCATTGGCTCGTAAATTAAATATATTTCTTTGGCATTCATGTGTTTTGCAGAATCTCTTACCGCCCGTTTTTCAACCTCTGTAATTCCTGACGGAATGCAAATTACCATTCTTAATGCTGGTGGAAATAATTTCTTTTTGATAGACGGAATTTGCTTAACAAACTCCTTTATCATTTCTTCTGAAGCTTGAAAATCTGCAATTACGCCGTCTTTTAAAGGGCGAATTGTTTTAATGTTTTCATGAGTTTTTCCTTGCATTAGATTGGCTTCTTCACCAATTGCAATAATTTTTCCAGTTGTTCTATCTCTAGCAACAATAGACGGTGCATCGATAACCACTTTTCCATTGTGTATTATCAACGTATTTGCGGTTCCTAAATCGATCGCAATATCCTCCGTCATAAAATCAAAAAAACCCATAATGTATATTTCTCGTTAGAAGTAATGTGTTGTACAAATTTACTAAAATTAATCTTGTAAATCTGATAATTTTTTTAATGTTTAAAATGTCTTGTTCCTGTTATCACCATCGATAAATTATGAGTGTTACAGTAGTCTATACTTAAGTGATCTTTGATAGATCCGCCAGGTTGAATAATACTTTTTATACCCGCTTTGTCTGCAATTTCTACACAATCAGGAAAAGGAAAAAATGCATCACTCGCCATAACAGCGCCTTTTAAATCAAAACCAAAATTATTTGCCTTCTCTATGGCTTGGTTTAAAGCATCAACTCTGCTTGTTTGTCCTGTTCCGCTTGCTAATAATTGATTGTTTTTTGTAAAAACAATGGTATTAGATTTTGTGTGTTTACAAATTTTAGAAGCAAATAATAAATCTTTTAATTCTGATTCAGAGGGCTTTGTGTTTGTAGCATAGGTTAAATCGTCTAAAGTATCTGTTTTAGAATCTTTATCTTGCACTAATAAACCGTTTAAAGCAGTTCTTACGTTCTGAACTGGTAATTCTGTAGATTTCTGAATTAAAAGAACTCTATTTTTCTTTCCTTTTAAGGTAGCTAAGGCTTCATCAGAATAAGAAGGCGCAATGACAACCTCACAAAAAAGTTTATGAATTTCTGCGGCAGTTTCAGCATCAATTTCTTTGTTTGCAATTAAAACACCTCCAAAAGCAGAGACAGGATCTCCGGCCAGAGCGTCTACATACGCCTGCTTAATAGTATTTCTTTGTGCAAAACCACAAGCATTATTATGTTTTAATACGGCAAATGTGGGCGCTTCTCCAATAAATTCGTTCATTAAATTAACAGCGGCATCAACATCTAATAAATTATTATAGCTTAATTCTTTACCGTGTAATTTATCGAACATGGCATCTAAATTGCCAAAGAAATAGCCTTTTTGATGCGGATTCTCTCCATAACGTAAAACTTTAGAGGTAGTTTCACTGGCTTTAAAAACAACTTCATCTTCATTAAAATAATTAAAAATAGCGGTATCGTAATGAGAAGAAACATTAAAAGATTTTGCTGCAAATTTCTTTCTTTGCTCCATAGAAGTTTCTCCTTTTCCTTCGGATAAAATCTCTAAAAATGCATCATATTGTTCCATTGATGAAACTGTAAAGGTGTCTTTAAAGTTTTTTGCCGAGGCTCTTATTAAAGAAATACCACCAATATCAATTTTTTCTACAATAGCTTCTTCAGCAGCTCCAGAAGCAACTGTTTTTTCAAAAGGATATAAGTCAACAATCACCAAATCTAGTTGAGGAATGTTGTATTCTTTCATTTCAGCAACATCACCCTGGTGATCTTGTCTGTTTAAAATTCCTCCAAAAATTTTAGGATGTAATGTTTTTACGCGTCCGCCTAAAATAGAGGGATACGACGTTACATCTTCTACAGGAACAACATCAATACCTAATTCTTTAATGAATTTTTCTGTACCACCAGTAGAGTAAATAGTTACATTTAATTCATTTAATTTTTGTACAATTGGTGCTAAACCATTTTTGTGAAATACCGAAATTAAGGCAGATTTTATTGTTTTTGAAGTGCTCATTTATTTTTATCTTGTTAAGCAAGCAAAATTACGCAAACATAAAATGAACTACAATAAAAAGATAGTAACAAAATAGGGAAGTAGTTAACAATGAATAGTATAAAATATTCATAAAAGGGTTCATCAACAAGCAAAAGTAAGCTACATCAATTCCCGAACACTTTGTCATGCTGCAAGGATCATTATAAATTATAATTAATTTTAATGAAGACTTTTACAGCGTGACAAATTGATCGAGTAAAAATTTGTAATAAAAAATTAAAATAAAGTTGCAACTTCCTTACAAACATATTCTAACAACGCTTCGTCATTATCGGTAAATGTATTTGCAGTGTGAGAATCGATATCAATTTGTCCAAAATTTTCGCCATCGACAAAAATAGGAATCACGATTTCAGATTTTACTTTCCATCCACAAGAAATATAATTATCTTGTTCAGAAACATCTTGCACTACAAAATTTTTATTGGTTACCGCAACTTGACCACAAATACCTTTACCAAAAGGAATAATGGTATGCTCTGTTTCTTCGCCGGTGTATTGGGCTAATTTTAGTTCTTCTTTATGACCGTTTTTAAAGTAAAAACCTACCCAATCATAATAAGAAATTTCGTTTTCTAAAAAATCGCAAATTGCTTGTAGCTTTTCTTCTTTGGGTGTTGTATCAGAAATAATTTTATCAATACTTTGTTGTAATACTTGTAAATTCATAGGTAGAAGTTTAATTGCAAAAATAAATTATAAATCGGTATTCCTTCTTAAAATTAGTCACAAATTTATGATACAAAAGAAAGGATTATTTTTTTTATCAAAATAAATAACTTGTAAATTGTTGGTGTAAAACATGGTTTGGAGTCAGCTTTATTTTAACACATTATTAAAATATCTTATTGTAAATTTGCAAGGATATAATGAAACAATTTTTATCTAAAATAGCGTCCATTACACTAGCCTTTTTAGTGCTATTTTCTACCTTTTCTTTTACGGTGGATAAGCATTATTGTGGAGATTTCTTAATTGATGTTTCTTTTATGGGCGATGCGGGAGGTTGTTTAGGTGCTATTTCATCAGAAAACACAATACAAACAAAAAAATGTTGCAAAGACGAAGTGCAGCAATTTAAAGGGCAAGATGAATTGCGGTTAACTAGTATTGATAAAATATCTTTTGAAAAGCAACAATTTTTAACAGCTTTTATCATTTCTTATCAAAATATTTTTTCTAAAACCCAAGTAGAGAACATAAATTTAAATGATTTTTCACCACCAGAAACGCACCAAAACTACCAAGTTATATATCAATCTTTTTTAATCTGATTTAATTTTTAACATTTACGCATCATCTTTTAAGGTGATAAAAATCATGTTATAAATTCTAATTAATTTAAAAATGAAAAAATACATAATAAATAGTCTCTTGCTATTTATGCCTCTCATTTTCTTTTCTCAAACAACGTTAAAAGGGATGATTATGGATAAAAACAATCCTAAAGATAATTTGGGTGTAGAAGGGGCAAGTGTTCATTGGTTAAACACCAATATAAGCGCTATTACTAATGGTAATGGGTGGTTTACAATTCCTTATAAATCTGATTATAAAAAATTAGTTGTCAATTATTTGGGGTATAAGACAGATACGATTACGGTTGCAAGTGTAGCGCCTATTCGTCATTATATAACTCCAGAAAATAATTTAAAAGAAATTACGATTAAAAGTCAAAGAAATGCTGTTCAGAAATCATTTTTATCAACGGTAAATATGTTTACCGTAAATTCAGAAGAATTGTTAAAAGCGGCTTGCTGTAATTTAGCCGAAAGTTTTGAAACGAATCCTTCTATTGATATTAGTTTTTCTGACGCTTTAACGGGCACAAGGCAAATAGAAATGCTAGGTTTAACAAGTCGTTATTTGTTAATTACGCAAGAAAATATACCCTCCGTAAGAGGAGCAAGTCAAGTTTTTGGTCTCACATTTACACCGGGTACTTGGGTAGAGAGTATTCAAATTACAAAGGGTGCAGGTTCTGTGGTAAACGGTTTCGAAAGTATTTCTGGACAAATAAATGCCGAATTGGTAAAACCTTTTTCTGATGCTAAATTCTTTTTAAACGCTTACAGTTCTTTAGACGGAAGATTAGAATTAAACACGCACTTTAATGAGCGGATCTCTGAAAAATGGCAAACAGGTGTATACATTCATGGAAATTACAGAGGTCAGAAATTTGATAGAAATAAGGATAATTTTTTAGATATGCCTTTGTCAAACCAAATAAACGTCATGAACAGATGGCAATTTACAGATGCAGAAAAAGGTTTGGTAAGTTTCATCAATGTTCGTTTTTTAAACGATGAAAAACAAACAGGAGAACTTAATTTTAATCCGGTAAATGATAGAGGGACCAAGAACGCTTGGGGAAGTGAAATAGACACAAAACGTTTTGATACTTCTTTAAAGGTAGGCTATGTTTTCCCTGAAATTCCGTATCAAAGTATTGGTTTTCAAATGGCATATAGCAATCATCAACAAGATTCTTATTTTGGCCTAAATGTGTATGATATTCAGCATGAAAGCGTGTACTCTAACATTGTTTTTAATTCTATTATTGGCGATACGAGAAATAAATTTAAAACAGGTCTTAATTTTACCTACGATAAGTTTGATGAGTTGGTAAATACTACTGATTTTAATAGAAATGAAAATTCTTTAGGAGCTTTCTTTGAATATGCTTTTGATAATCTAGATAATTTCAGTTTAACCGCAGGTTTACGGGTAGATACGCATAATTTATTAGGTACTTTTGTAACCCCACGTTTGCACATACGATATGTTCCTTGGGAAAAAGGAGTTTTGAAAGCATCTGCCGGAAGAGGAAAAAGAAGTGCGAATATTTTTGCCGAAAATCAGCAATTATTTGCAAGTTCTAGGCAAATAAATGTTGATGATGTTGGCGGTAATATTTATGGATTAAATCCTGAAATTGCATGGAATTACGGAGTTTCTTATATGCAGAAATTTAATTTATTTGAGCGAAAAGGAGATATTACGTTCGATTTTTATCAAACTAATTTTCAGAACCAAGTAGTTGTAGATTGGGAAAATCCTCAAGAAATTTCTTTTTACGATTTAGATGGCCAAAGCATCGCTAATAGTTTTCAGGTAGAGGTAAGTTATGAATTAGCAAAAAACTTTAATTTAAGAACGGCTTATAAATATTTTGATATTTCTACTGATTACAAATCAGGTAACTTGCAAAAGCCAATTCAGCCTCAAAACAGATTTTTTGTAAACCTTTCTTATGAAACTGAATTAAGCAACAAAGATGCTCAATGGAGATTTGACGTAACTTTTAACAATATAGGTGAACAGCGATTGCCGAATACGAGGTCGAATCCTGCGCAATATCAACTGCCAGAAAATGCAGCACCGTATCAATTATTGAATTCACAAATTACAAGAGTTTTTTCAAGCAAGTTTGAAGTGTATATAGGAGGCGAGAATTTAACAAACGTGCAGCAAAATAATCCTATTTTAGCCAGTGATGATCCTTTTGGAGCAAATTTTGATAGTACAATTGTATATCAACCTATTTTCGGACGAGCAATGTATGTAGGGTTACGTTTTAAAATCAAATAGTGAAATAACAACATGTCATTCAGAAGATGACACAAATTGAAGAATATCTAATCGATTAACAGTAAAAACAATAATATTAATATCAATAAAAAATGAAAAAAATACTATTCACATTAAGTTTACTATTCGTAGGCTTTTCAGTACAATCTCAAGAAGTTGAAAAAGATAAAAACGCAAAAGTCTCTTTTGAAGTAGACGGAATTTGCGGCATGTGTAAAAAAAGGATTGAAACTGCAGCCTTAAAAACAAAAGGTGTAAAATTTGCTATTTGGAGTGTGAAAACACATCAATTAAACCTAATCATGGACGAACGAAAAACGGCAGTTGCAGATGTGCAACAAAGTATTCTAAAAGTTGGGCATGATGTTTTTGGCGCTGATAAGAAAAAAATAATCGCTGAAGAAGAGGCTTATAATTCCGTGCATCCTTGCTGTAAATATAGAGATGAGAAAATTATTTTAGACCACGAAGGCGAATTGAAGAAAGTGAAAAAACAATAGTTTTTTGACCTTTAAAATGCAAAGAAAAATCCGTTAGAAATTAATTCTAACGGATTTTTTTAATCTTTATAAAAATAAGAAACAAACTATTACTAGAAAGAGTAAGCTACTTATCTATGGCTGTTCGCCATTACATCATTCCTGGCATTCCGCCACCACCCATTGGAGGCATACCTCCAGCAGATTCTTCTTTAATATCGATTAAAGCACATTCGGTCGTTAAAATCATCCCTGCAACAGAAGCTGCATTTTCTAAAGCAACTCTTGTTACCTTTTTAGGATCTATAATTCCTGCTTCTAACATATCTACATAGATATCATTTTTAGCATCATACCCAAAGTTCTTTTTACCTTCTAAAACTTTATTGATAACTACAGAACCTTCACCACCAGCATTTTCAACAATAATTCTTAACGGAGCTTCAATAGCTTTGTTAATAATTTGAACACCTGTAGTTTCGTCTAAATTTTCTGTAGCGATCTTTTCCAATACTCTTTTAGCACGCACTAAAGCAACACCGCCACCAGCAACAATACCTTCTTCAACGGCAGCTCTTGTAGCATGTAAAGCATCATCAACTCTGTCTTTCTTTTCTTTCATTTCTACTTCAGAAGCAGCACCAACATATAAAACAGCAACACCACCAGCTAATTTAGCCAAACGTTCTTGTAGTTTTTCTTTATCGTAATCAGAAGTTGTAGTTTCTATTTGTGCTTTAATTTGATTTACTCTCGCCTTAATAGTAGCTGCATCACCAGAACCATTTATAATAGTTGTGTTGTCTTTATCAATAGTAACTGTTTCAGCAGTTCCTAATAAATCTAACGTAGCGTTTTCTAAAGAAAATCCTCTTTCTTCAGAAATTACGGTTCCACCAGTTAAAATCGCGATGTCTTCTAACATTGCTTTTCTTCTGTCTCCAAAACCTGGCGCTTTTACAGCGGCAATTTTTAAGCCACCTCTTAACTTGTTTACGACTAAAGTAGCCAATGCTTGGCCGTCTACATCTTCAGCAATAATTAATAAAGGTCTGCTAGATTGTGCAACTGGCTCTAGTATTGGAAGAATTTCGTTTAAGTTAGAAATCTTTTTATCGAATAATAAAATATAAGGATTTTCTAAATCCACAATCATTTTATCTGAATCCGTTACAAAGTAAGGAGATAAATAACCTCTGTCAAATTGCATTCCTTCTACAACATCAACATAAGTTTCCATTCCTTTTGCTTCCTCAACAGTAATTACACCTTCTTTACCAACTTTGGTAAAAGCAGTTGCAATTAAATCTCCGATCATATCATCGTTGTTTGCAGAAATTGCAGCAACTTGTTTTATTTTTTCAGAAGAATTACCAACTTTTTGAGCTTGTTTCTCTAAATCGGCAACGATTGCAGCAACAGCTTTATCAATTCCGCGTTTTAAATCCATAGGATTTGCACCTGCAGCAACATTCTTTAATCCTTCTTTTACAATTGCTTGTGCTAAAACAGTAGCGGTAGTTGTACCGTCACCGGCTAAATCATTGGTTTTAGAAGCAACTTCTTTTACCATTTGAGCACCCATGTTTTCTAGAGGATCTGCTAACTCAATTTCTTTTGCGACAGAAACACCATCTTTAGTTACTGTTGGCGCACCAAAAGATTTCGAAATAATTACATTTCTACCTTTAGGGCCTAATGTTACTTTTACTGCATTTGCTAACGCATCTACTCCGCGTTTTAAGCCATCTCTAGCTTCTATATCAAATTTTATATTTTTTGCCATTGTTCTTTAAATTTTGCTTTTAGCTATTAGCAAATTGGCTTTTAGCTAAAAAATAATTACTATACATTTATTTTCGATTTTGCAAATAGCAAAGTGCTAAAGGCAAATAGCGTATTAAATAATCGCTAAAATATCAGATTCACGCATCATTAAATAATCTTTTCCTTCTAATTTTAAATCTGTTCCTCCGTATTTTCCGTACAACACAGTGTCACCAACTTTAACGGTTAAAGGCTCATCTATTTTACCATTTCCAACGGCTACAACAGTGCCTTTTTGGGGCTTCTCTTTTGCATTGTCTGGTATAATTAATCCAGATGCTGTTTTTGTTTCTGCTGGCGCTGGTTCTACAAGAACTCTGTCTGCTAAAGGCTTAATGTTTAATCCCATCTTTTTTATCTATTTAATCCTATTTATAATAGGCTGATTAATTAATTTTTTACTCTAAACAATAAAGCGTCAGTAATTATGCCAATAGTTTAAAACTGACAATTTTTCTTTGATTGTTTTTTTAAGCTAAATTTAGTGTACAAAAAAATGCCAACGTGTCATTTACATTGGCATTTTATATAAGGTAACTTTAAACGTTATTTAATACTATCGTTTGTAGCTGGTATTGTATTTTCTATTGGTGCTGTGCCTTCTAAAGTATTGTCTAAATTAACACTGTTATCGCCTGCTCTAGGAATTGCAAAATTAGATAATAAAATTAAAGCAAACATTGCAATTGCCAACGTCCAAGTTGTTCTGTCTAAAAAATTATTCGTGTTTTGCACACCTCCTAAAGATTGCGCTCCGCCACCACCAAATGAAGAAGATAAGCCTCCACCTTTTGGATTTTGTACCATAACTATTAGTATTAAAGCTACTGCTACAACTAAAATTATAATTAAAAATGCTGTATAACTCATGATTTATTTTTTTGTAAAATTTGTATTCTTTTCATTTGGTCTGCAAAGAAACCACTTTTTTCTGGATATTTCAAACTTAATATTCTGTATGCTTGTAGAGCATTTTCGTACTTCTTTTGCGCTAGATAAACTTTTGCCAATGTCTCTGTCATTAAAGAGGAATCTTGTTTATTTTTAGCAATTGAAACTGCAATACTTTTATCTTTAACGAGCGGTTTTATTTTCGGGTTATTCTGAATAAATTTCTCGATAATTCCCTTGTTATCGTCAATTGTATCTGTGGTACTTTTTTGAGATATTTTTCTAATGATTGGTTTTTTTGATGATAATTGCAACCATTGATTAAAAGAATAATTTTCTGATTCAGAAAAAGGGAGCGGTTTATCTACTTCTAAAACTTCTTCAAGTTTTTTTATAGGTGCTGTATTTGGTGGCGTTTCTTGAATCGTAATCGTTTGTTTTTCTACAAATTTTTCTTTAATGCTAGGTTTTTGTATCGTTTCTTTCGAGTTCTTAAATTCTTTGGATGTAATAAAATCAAACAAAATAGCTCTGTCTGTGGTGTAAGCAGCAGTTACTTTTAATTCTTTATTATATTTAAAACTATCTTGATTGTTTAATTCCTTTAAATACAAAGCTCTAGCGCTTTGAAAATAAGGAAATTCATCAACAATCAATTTTAATTGAGCAGTTGTAACCTGCTCAATTTGTTTTTTATTTTCTAATAAATCGATAAAAGTATTGGATTCCAACTTTCGTTTTTTATAATTTTTAAACAACTAACAACTAACAACTAACAACTAACAACTAACAACTAACAACTAACAACTAACAGCTACCACTTTGCAACCGATGCGTTAAAAATATCTTGTGTAATTCGTTCTACAATTTCATCTAAGGCATTTTCTAAAATACTGCCTGTTAATTGAGAATTGGCATCAAAATCAGAGTAGAAAGAAAATGTTTTTTCAAAATCGTCTTTGGGTTTTAACTTATTTACAAAACGAACATTTACAGTAACTGTTAGTCTATTTTGAGCCGCTGTTTGGTCTGATGTTCCACTCATTGGCGTTACTCTAAAACCTGTTATTTCTCCGCTAAAGAATAAATCGCCATTAGAGGTTGCTGGTTCTAAATTTGTTTGACGTATAAATAAATCTATTAAATCGTTTGTAAAACGTTGTGTTAAAACAGGTTCTACTAAAGGAGCTTGGTTTGGAAAAAAATCGATTTGTAAGGTTTTTGCATCACCCGTATTTCCTCCTGTAAACGAATATGCGCCACAAGCTACAAATAATAAAGTACTGATTGAAAAAAGTGCTAAATAAAATATTTTTTTCATATTTGATTATTCAAGGTAGAAAATTTAATTGTCAAATTTAAAAAGTTTTGATACATCTTAAAAACGTAGAGTTTTAAACTTTAAATTTATTTACAAATCGTATTGTTTAATTTTTCGATACAGAGTTCTTTCGGAAATGCCCAATTCTTTGGCTGCTAACTTTCGTTTATTATTGTTTTTTTCTAAAGATTTTTTAATCATTTCAATTTCTTTGTCTTGTAGGGATAAAGATTCGTCTTCTTCTATCGTTTCAATAAAATCATATTCTTTTTCTTTGGATGAGTTTTGAGGAATGTTTAAAACTTCGATATCAAGATCTTCTAAATCTTTATCGTTATAGATTTTTTCTAAAAGACGGTGATTTTCTTCCTGAACTTCTTCGATATTTCCGTTTTTCATCAAATCTAAAGTCAGCTTTTTTAAATCGTTGATGTCATTCCGCATATCAAATAAAATCTTATACATGATATCACGTTCGGTAGAAAAATCATTCTCTTTTTTACCACCAATTACTGCCGGAAGGTTTCCTTTATTATTCGGTAAATATTGTTGTAGTTTTTGTGCTGTAAGAACTCTAGTTTCTTCAATCACAGAAATCTGTTCTGCTAAATTTTTTAACTGACGAATATTTCCTGGAAAGCGATACTTTAATAAAATTGTTACCGCATTTTCATCTAACCGAACAGAAGGCATTCTATATTTTTGAGCAAAATCTGACGCGAATTTTCTGAACAATAAATGTATATCTTCATTGCGCTCTCTTAACGGTGGTAAATGAATTTCTACGGTGCTTAATCTGTAATATAAATCTTCTCTAAACTTTTCTTTTTCAATAGCAGATTCCATATTCACGTTAGTTGCAGCTACAATTCTAACATTTGTTTTGATAACTTTAGAAGAACCTACTTTTATAAATTCGCCATTTTCTAACACACGTAGTAAACGTACTTGGGTTGTTAGTGGTAGTTCACCTACTTCGTCTAAAAAAATGGTACCACCATCGGTAACTTCAAAATAGCCTTTTCGGTCTTGCGTTGCGCCTGTAAAAGCACCTTTTTCATGACCAAATAGTTCACTATCAATAGTACCTTCTGGTATTGCACCGCAGTTTACAGCAATATATTTTGCATGCTTTCTATGTGATAAGGAATGTATTATTTTCGGAATACTTTCTTTACCAACACCACTTTCTCCCGTTACTAAAACAGAAATATCTGTAGGCGCAACTCGTACCGCTTTTTCTAAAGCCCTATCGAGATGAATATCGTTACCAATAATCCCGAAACGTTGTTTTACTGCTTGTATGTTTTCCATAGCCTCTTTTAATTTCCCCGAAGGGGAAAACACTCTTGGTTTATATTCTGTGTGTTTTCTATTCTTATTTTGAATCAAGATCACTCTGATTCAATATTGTGATTTTAAAAATTATACTTTTCTCTACAAATATGTTCAAGAATTTCAATGTTAGTTCCATTTTTTAAAATTGTAATGGTCGCAACGTCGCTGCATTCTAAATGGTTCTTGGTGTCCTTAATAAAAAAGAATCACAGAGATTGTACAAATAAAAATTGATGCTATATAAATTATAAAAGTTCTCTTATTCATTATTTTTATTTTCACAGTTTTTTACTCGCAACAGTTTCTTTCCCTTCGAGAAGGAATAAGGATGGGATTTTTAATTATTGTCAGAATACCCAACAACGGTTCCTTTTAAAGTTGCAGAAGTACAATCTTCTACTTTAACCATTACAAAATCACCTAACTTATAAGCATCTTTTGCAAATACGGCTACCGTATTTTGTGTATTTCTAGCTTTCCATTCATTCGGGTTTTTCTTGGAAGTACCTTCAATCAAAAATTCTTCTGTTTTTCCTAAATGCTGCTGTGTTCTAAATAACGCGTGTTCTTGTTGTAGGTCAATTACTTCTTGTAATCTGCGTTTCTTTGTTGCAAAAGGAACATCGTCTTCCATTTTATTACCAGCTAAAGTTCCTGGTCTTTCAGAATAGGTAAACATAAACCCAAAGTCATATTTTACATATTTCATCAACTCTAAAGTATCTTGATGATCTTCTTCTGTTTCGCCACAAAACCCAACAATCATATCTTGTGATAAAGACATTTCTGGAATGATCTTAAAAATATTATCAACCAATGTTTTATATTCTTCTCGCGTGTGCTGTCTGTTCATTGCTTTTAACATCGCGTTACTGCCGCTTTGAACAGGTAAGTGTAAATATTTACAGATATTTCTGTGCTTTGCCATTACGTGAATTACATCTAAACTCATGTCTTGTGGATTAGAAGTAGAAAAACGAAAACGAGTTTTTGGAAACTTCGTAGCGCACATATCTAACAGTTCGGCAAAACCAACAGCTGTTGCTTGTGCCATTTCAGTTGCTTTTTTGAAATCTTTTTTCAAACCGCCGCCATACCATAAAAAGCTGTCTACATTTTGCCCAAGAAGTGTAATTTCTTTATAATTTTGAGCTACCATAGATTGAACTTCTTCTAAAATACTTTTAGGATCTCTACTTCTCTCTCGTCCTCGAGTAAAAGGAACTACGCAAAATGTGCACATATTATCACAACCCCGCGTAATCGATACAAATGCAGTAACGCCGTTAGAGTTTAAACGAACAGGAGAAATATCGCCATAAGTTTCATCTTTCGATAAAATTACATTTACAGCATCTCGCCCTTCATATACTTCTGATAATAAGTTCGGTAAGTCTTTATAAGCATCCGGACCTACAACTAGATCAACAATTTTTTCTTCCTCTAAAAATTTTTCTTTTAAACGTTCTGCCATACAGCCTAAAACGCCTACTTTCATATTTTTATTAATTTTTTTTACAGCATTGTATTTCTGTAATCTTTTACGAACAGAGGTTTCTGCTTTTTCACGAATAGAACAAGTGTTTACAAGCACCAAATCTGCTTCTTCTAATATCTGTGTGGTGTTGTAACCTTCTTTGTCTAAAATAGCAGCAACTATTTCACTATCATTCATATTCATTTGACAGCCATAGCTTTCTATGAATAATTTTTTAGTGTTTTGCTTTTTGTTTTCCGTAACAAGGGCTTTGCCTTGTATTTTTTCGTCGATAATTTTTTCTACGTGTTCCATCAATCAATTTATCATTTCAAGAAGTGCAAAGGTACAACCATATTTGAATTTTTATGACAAATTGGCAGAAAAAATAATGTTGTATTTCTGTTAAATTCTAGACTAAAATCAAACAAAGAAAAAATTATAAAAAAAAACTACATACTTTTGCAAAGCTTTAACATAGAGTTAATGCTCTGTTAAAAGCAACAAAAAAAAGATACATGGCAAAGAATTTAGTAATTGTAGAGTCGCCAGCAAAGGCAAAAACTATCGAAAAATTTCTTGGAAAAGATTTTCAAGTAGAATCTAGCTATGGTCATATTGCAGACTTACCATCCAAAGAATTGGGTATTGATGTAGATGGAGATTTTACCCCAAAATATATTGTTTCAGACGATAAGAAAGCAATCGTAAAAAAATTGAAATCGTTAGCAAAGAAAGCAGAAACTGTTTGGTTAGCGAGTGATGAAGATCGAGAGGGAGAGGCAATTGCTTGGCATTTAAAAGAGCAACTAGAGTTAAAAGAAGAAAATACAAAACGTATTGTTTTTCATGAAATCACCAAAAAAGCCATTTTAAAAGCAGTCGAAAATCCTAGAGATATAGACTATAATATGGTAAACGCACAACAGGCGCGTAGAGTTTTAGACAGGCTTGTTGGTTACGAATTATCGCCAGTTTTATGGCGAAAAGTAAAAGGAGGTTTATCTGCAGGTAGAGTGCAATCTGTTGCTGTGCGTTTAATTGTAGAAAAAGAAAGAAGTATTCAAGAATTTACTGCAGAAACTCATTATAAGGTGGTTGCAGAGTTTTCTAATATCGAAGGCAAAACGTTTAAAGCATCGATTCCGAAGAATTTCGATTCTAAAAAATCTGCAGAAACATTTTTAAAATCTTGTAGTACTGCAGATTTTTCGATTGCAGATTTAACGAAAAAGCCAGCAAAGAAATCGCCAGCAGCGCCATTTACAACATCAACCTTACAACAAGAAGCTTCTAGAAAATTAGGCTTTCCGGTGGGTAAAACGATGCAAGTTGCACAACGCTTATACGAGGCGGGTTTAATAACCTATATGAGAACAGATAGTGTTAATTTATCTGTGGATGCTAGAAATGAAGCTGAAGAAGAAATTACACATTCTTACGGAAAAGAATATAGCAAACAACGTGTTTTTAAATCGAAAGTAAAAGGAGCGCAAGAAGCCCATGAAGCGATTAGACCAACAAACATGAAAATGCATTCTATTCATACAGAATACGATCAAAATAGATTGTATGATTTAATATGGAAAAGAACGTTGGCTTCTCAAATGAGTGATGCACTATTGGAACGCACCAATATGAAAATTGAGAATTCTGAAAACTCAAAGATTTTTACTGCAAATGGTGAAATGATTAAGTTTGAAGGTTTCTTAAAAGTGTATTTAGAAGGAAAAGATGATGATGAAGAGGAGCAAGCAGGCATGTTGCCAAGTTTAAAAGTAAATGAAAGTTTAGAATACGCTTTTATAAACGCAACACAACGATTTACGAGTCCGCCATACCGTTTTTCAGAAGCATCTTTAGTAAAACAATTAGAAGAATTAGGGATCGGTCGTCCGTCTACCTACGCACCAACAATTTCTACTGTACAACGAAGAGGGTATGTAGAAAAAGGACAAAATGAAGGTGTTGAAAGGTCTTACGAGCAAATGATTTTAGCCAATGGCGATGTAAATAGTCAGATGTTGACCGAAAAAACGGGTTCCGATAAAAATAAATTAATTCCTACGGATATAGGTAATATTGTAAACGACTTTTTAGTGACCAATTTTTCTAATATTTTAGATTTTAATTTTACAGCAAAAGTAGAATCTTCTTTTGATGATATTTCTGAAGGTGAAGAAAATTGGATAGAAATGATTAAAGGTTTCTATACAAATTTTCATGAGAATGTAGAAGATGTTAAAGAAAACGCAGAAAGAGAAAGTGGAGAACGTATTTTAGGTAAACATCCTGAATCGGGAAAAACAGTTTTAGTACGTTTGGGTAAATTCGGACCTATTGCACAAATTGGCGCTCCAGAAGATGAAGAAAAAACATTTGCAAGTTTAAATAAAGATCAGAATTTAGGCAC
This sequence comes from Polaribacter sp. IC066, assembly GCF_007997085.1. Taxonomy (GTDB): domain Bacteria; phylum Bacteroidota; class Bacteroidia; order Flavobacteriales; family Flavobacteriaceae; genus Polaribacter. The sequence continues at coordinate 81,688 of NZ_VORR01000010.1, read as the reverse complement.
AATTACCATTGAAGAAGCTTTAGAGTTGTTTTTATTGCCAAAAACTTTGGGGAATTATGAAGATGAAGAAGTTATTGTTTCTAACGGTCGTTTTGGACCGTATATAAGATTCGGAACGATGTTTGTTTCTTTGGATAAAGGAGAAAACCCAATGGAGGTTGATTTGCCAAGGGCAGAAGAGTTAATTGTTGCGAAACAAAAAGCAGATGCGCCTGTGGCTCATTACGAAGATTTGCCGGTGCAAAAAGGCGTTGGGCGTTTTGGTCCTTTTTTAAAATGGAACTCAATGTTTATCAACGTTAATAAAAAATATGATTTTGATACTTTATCCGAAGAGGAAATTATTGAATTAATTGAAGCAAAAAAACAGAAAGAAATAGAGAAGGTTATTCATAATTGGGAAGATGAAGGCATTCGTGTAGAAAAAGCGAGATGGGGAAGATTTAATGTATTAAAAGGTAAAATTAAAATTGAATTGCCTAAAACTACAGATATTGAAAACCTTTCTAAAGCAGAAGCGGTTAAAATGATCGAAGCAAAAACACCCAAGAAAAAAGTAGCAAAAAAGAAACCTGCTGCAAAAAAGAAACCGGCAACAAAAAAGAAAACTACAGCAAAGAAAACTGTAAAAAAGAAATAAAGATTTTGCTATATTGCGTGCCCCAATAAAAAATTGATGAACCAAGATTTTTTGTCTCCTGTAAAAGAAGCTGCGCTATCGCATTTATTGTTGAGCTCTCCATATTGTTTAGGAAACACAATAAGAATTCATACATCCGAAGAAGGGTTTCCTGAATTAAACGATGTTAAATTGGCGATTTTTGGCGTGGAAGAAGATCGTAATTCTGAAAATAATTTTGGTTGTGGTGATAATTTGTACTTTATACGAAGAAAATTTTACGAATTATTTCCAGGAGAATGGCAAGGAGAAATTGCCGATCTAGGAAATGTCTTAAAAGGAAATACAGTTGCAGATACTTATTTTGCAGTTTCAGAAATTATTAAAGACCTCCTAAAACAAAATATTATTCCTATTATTCTTGGTGGCGGTCAAGATATCACTTACGTAAACTATAGAGCCTATGATTCTTTAGAACAAACTATTAATATTACAGCGGTAGACAGCCGTTTTGATTTAGGAAGTTTAGAAGACGAATTAACATCGCAATCGTATTTGAGTAAAATAATTATGCAAAAGCCAAACAATCTGTTTAATTATAGTAATGTTGGGTATCAAACATATTTTAACTCCCAAGGAGAAATAGAATTATTGGATTCTCTCTTTTTTGATACATGCCGATTAGGCAAAGCAAAAGAATTAGAGATCATAGAACCTGCGTTTAGAAATGCAGATCTTGTTTCTATAGATATTGGGGCGGTAAGGCAAAGCGAAGCCCCTGCAAATAACAACGCTTCACCAAACGGATTTTATGGCGAAGAAATTTGTGCTATTGCAAGGTATGCGGGTATTAGCGATAAAGTTTCTTCATTTGGTATTTACGAGTACAATTCTAAATACGACAACAACCATCAAACAGCTAGTTTAATTGCGCAAATGATTTGGTATTTTATTGAAGGCGTTAATTTTAGAGTAAAAGATTACCCGTTTTCAGGAAAAGAAAATTATCAGAAATTTACTGTTTTACTAGAAGATGATGACCCTTTGGTTTTTTACAAGAGCAACAAAACGGGTAGATGGTGGATGGAGATAAATATTTTATCAGATAATAAATACAAAAGGCATGCGTTAATACCATGTACATACAAAGATTACACAGAGGCAACAAAGCAAATTATACCAGAAAGGTGGTTTAAAGCGATGCAAAAAATGATGTAATTGTTTAAAAAGAAAAATTTAGTACGTTAAAAGCAATTTCAAGATTGTATTTTAGCAAAAAAAATAATAGGTTTACAGACTTTTAGTAAAGACAAAAATAAAATATGAAGAAAGCAGCAATATTTGCACTTTTAATAACCGTTTTTTACAGTTGTGGTTCTAATGATAGAGGAGAATTAGTAGGTGTAAAATATAAGAAAAAATGGTTTTCAGAAAAACCTTATGGAATGACACTAATTCCCGGAGGTTCTTTTACAATGGGTAAACAAGATCAAGACATGTTAGGTACTATGGGCAATCCTACAAAAACGGTGACTGTTAGACCTTATTTTATGGATGAAACCGAAATTACAAACAAAGAATATAAAGAGTTTGTATTTTGGGTTAGAGATTCTGTGGTAAGAGCTAAATTGGCTAGTCAAGCAGAATTTGCATCTTTAGGGGCAGCCGTAGATGTTAATGGAGACGGGCCTTCTGGCGGAATTCAGAATTACGCTTTTAAAGCTTCAGACACAACAAATGCAAGTGCATATCAAAAATATATGTATGATAACTATTATAGTTTTGATACAATTCAGCCTTTAAGTTGGGAGCAAGATATTATCTGGAAAAAAGAAGAGTTTCCTGATGTAGATTATGTAGAAGTAATGGACTCTTTATTTATTAGTAAAGAAGAAGCTGTAGACGGTATTAGAACTTTTAATACCAAATTTTTAAATTATTCTTATTCTTGGTTTGATAGAGATAATGCCGCTAGAAAAGGCGGAAATAGAAAAGATTTTGTAAAGACAGAGGTTTTAAATATCTATCCAGACACCACTGTTTGGGTAAAAGATTTTAATTACTCTTACAACGACCCAATGCACCAAGATTATTTTTACCATCAATCTTATGGAGATTATCCGGTTGTTGGTGTTTCTTGGGAACAAGCAAATGCTTTTTGTAACTGGAGAACTAAAAAGAAAAACACGTATTTAAGAGGAAAAAAAGGAGCAACACAAGTACCAGATTTTAGATTACCAACAGAGGCTGAATGGGAATATGCAGCAAGAGGTGGTTTAGAATTTGCAACATATCCTTGGGGAACAGGAAGCACCACAAGTGATCGTGGTTGCTTTTTAGCCAACTTTAAACCGGTAAGAGGTAATTATTCTGTAGATGGTGCTTTGTACACAATGGAAGCCAAATCTTTTAATGCGAATGATTATGGATTGTACAACATGGCGGGTAATGTTTCTGAATGGACTAATACTGCATATAATTTGTCTTCATATTACATGGCATCCACCATGAACCCAAATGTAGAAGATAGAAAAAACAAAAGAAAAATAATTAGAGGTGGTTCTTGGAAAGATGTAGCGTATTATTTAGAGGTGGGCTCTAGAGACTACGAATATGCAGATACAGCAAGAAGTTATATTGGTTTTAGAACCGTTCAAAATTATATTGGAACAACAGTAAAGTAGGGTTAAGAAAAATAAAAAACAAAAAATAAAATATTTTAAAAAAACATGGCACAGTCTAAAACTCAAAAAAAACTATTTAATGTGGCTTACAACGTTGGAGCTTCAATTGTAATAACAGGAGCATTATTTAAGTTAAATCATATTAGCTATGGTTGGTTGAATGGTACAAATGTTTTAGCCGTAGGATTAATTGCCGAAGCAGTTATCTTCTTTTTCTCTGCATTTGAGTCACCAGAAGACGATTTAGATTGGTCTAAAGTATATCCAGAATTAGGTAAAAGTGGTTTAAATTCAGAAGATAAAATTGGTGCAGAAGATAAAATTGGTGCCGAAGGCATGTTATCTCAAAAATTAGATACTCTTTTAAAAGAGGCTAAAATTGATGTTTCTCTTATGGAAAGTTTAGGGAGTAGCATGAAAAACTTTCAAGGTGCAGCAGAAGGTTTATCGGCGGCTTCAGAGTCTATTTCATCAACTAATAAATATAATGAGCAAGTTTCATTGGCTGCTGTTCAAATGGAATCTTTAAACGGTCTCTATAAAGTACAAGTAGAAAACACAACAAGACAAGCAGAATTAAATACATCGGTTGTAGAAAATACAGAGAGGTTAAACAATCAGATGGATTCGTTAGCAAAAAATCTGTCTTCTTTAAACGGAGTTTATGGAAACATGCTTTCTGCAATGTCGAGTAAATAATTAGTTAAATAAAACACGAACTTACAAAACTAATTAGAAAATATGGCAGGAGGAAAAGTGTCCGCAAGGCAAAAAATGATTAACTTAATGTATCTTGTATTTATTGCTATGTTAGCAATGCAAATGGATAAAGAAGTTTTATCGGCTTTTGGTTTTATGAACGAAAAGTTAGAGGCGAATAATATCTCTACTTCAGAAAAAAATAAGTTAGCCTATGCTAATTTAGAAACCAAAGCATCTGAACAAGCTGCGAAATTTGGTAAATTAAATGAGCAGGCAAATGAAATAAAAAAGTTGTCAGCAGATTTTTATTCACATTTAGCTGCTATAAAATCGAAAATGACCGCTGATTTAGAAGATAAAACTGCTTATGAAACAATGGATAAAACAGAGTTTTTAAACTCTTATTTCTTTGTTGGAGATGGTTATACATCAGAAGGTCAGGAGTTTTTAGATAAAATAAATGGGTATAGAGTAGGTGTAATTGATGTAGTAGGAGAAAATAGTAAGTTTACACCAACCTTAAAAGACAGGTTTTCTACAGAAGCTGTAATCAATAGCAAAACAGGCATAAGTGTAGCATGGTTAAAAGCAAGATATGAAGGTTTTCCTTTGGTTGCTTCTTTAACAAATCTTACACAAATGCAAGCTGATATTAGAAATACAGAGGCAGCTATTGTTGGTGATCTATTAGGAGGTAAATTAGAAGAGTCTTTGTCATTGTCTAATTATCAAGGTATTGTGAGGTTAGATAAAACTGCTTATTTTGCAGGAGAAAGTGTAAAAGGTCAAGTTGTTTTAGGGCGTTACGATGCCACTTTAGTGCCTAATAAAGTTATTTTAAATGGTAAAGACGCAACTAATTCTGTTAAAGATGGTCAAGTTGTTATCGATATGCCAGCAGGTAATGTAGGAGAAAAAACAATAAAAGGAACTATCTTTTTTACAGAAAATGGTGAAGAGGTTCCTGTAGATTTCGAAAGTAAATATTCTGTAATTGCAGAACCAAGCAGTGCAGTAGTTTCTGCAGATAAAATGAATGTAGTATACAGAGGTTTAGACAACCCTATTTCTGTTTCATTGCCTGGCGTTAGCTCTAGAGATTTAAATGTAAATGCTTCAGGAGGTAAATTAACAAATGCTGGTTCTGGTTATATGTTTAGACCAGGAAGTGGAGATATTGCAACGATAAATGTAAGCGCAAAATTAAGCAGCGGAAAAACTGTTAATTCGAAAGCCACGTTTAGAATTAAAGATATACCAGCAGCTATGGGGTCTGTTCGGGAACAATTCGGAACGGTAAGAATGCCAAAATCTGGTTTAGAAAATGCTCCAATAGCAGCAGGTTTGCCTGATTTTGAATTTGATTTGAACATACAGGTAATTAGCTTTAAGGTTAAAGTACCAGGAGAATTAACGGTTATTGTAAACGGATCAAGATTAAATGCTGCAGCTAAAAAAGCTTTAGGAAAAGCAAGAAGAGGTGATCAAATTAATATTTACGATATTCAAGCGACCGCTAACGGCGTTCCTCTTAAAAAAGTATTACCTGTTAGCATCGAGTTAATCAATTAGAATAAAAAAATAAAATATGTTTAGAAAACTTTTACTAGTATTTTTTATTTGTTTCACTACAGGTTTTATAACTGCACAGGTTAACATCCTAAATGCAAGATCTGCAGATCAAATTGGTAAGAAAAGTGCAGCGCAATTAGCTGTAGATAACGACGGACCAATTCCTTATGGTTATGTAGATGATAGAGATGTTATGTGGTCTAAAGTAGTTTGGGAGTTTGTAGATTTAAATCAAAAAATTAATCTACCGTATTATTTTCCAATTGATACCACGAATATTTCTTCAGAAAGAAGATCGTTATTCGACACATTAATAAAAGGAATTAAACAAGGTAAAATAGAAGAAGCGTATTCAGATTCTTTCTTCACAACTAAAATTACTCAAAACGAAATAGATAGTCGTTTGATTAATATTCGTGAAGAAAACGGATATTCTGATACCTTGAGAATCCAGACACAAGATGTTGGCGGCTATATGCTTAAAGGAATGTGGTATTTTGATAAGCGTCAAGGAGAAATGAAATACAGACTATTGGCTTTAGCGCCAATGGGTAAAGATGTGCAAACATTAGGTGTAGAGCAAATAGAAGATGACAAATTATACGAGTTGTTTTGGGTTTTCTTTCCGTCTGCTAGAGAAGTTTTGCATGAAGCAAAAGTGTTCAATCCTATGAATGCTTCGCATCCCATTTCTTACGATCATTTATTAAATGCAAGAAGATTTAGTTCTGTAATTGTGAAGGAAGAAAATATTTATGGAAACAGAGCTATCGAAGATTATGTTCGAGGCAATTCTTTATTTCAACTTTTAGAAGCTAATAAAATTAAAGAGAATATTAGAAATAGAGAAATTGATATGTGGAATTATTAGTAAAACTTTATACTCTAATAAAATCAACATAAACGTTTACGAAAGTAAGCGTTTTTTTACTTGAAGCTATTTCCTGCTTTCGCTACTCGCTTTTTTTGCTGAAAAAGCAAAAAAGAGCTCAAACAAACCGCTCAATCAGGGCTAAACTTGTTTGCATTTTTTTAGCAAATTAAAGATTTATAGCTTCTTTATTTCTCTATTATAGTCTCAATATTTGTCATATCGACTTTAGGAGAACGTGTTTGTGTATGATTAGTTGCGTGGTCAAGCACGAAAGTTAGCAAATAAAAACTAAATTTAAAATCTGCGAGAACTTTCGTAAGTAAGTAATTAATAAACAATCGATTAATTATACACGGTGTTGTAAATAGTTATTTTTCTAACGTTTTTTTAATTGATAATCCAATTGCTTTCGCCAAAAAAGGAGGAACTGCATTTCCAATTTGTACCATTTGTTTTCCCTTTGAACCTTTAAATATAAAATCGTCTGGAAAAGATTGTAATCTTGCCATTTCTCGAACTGTTATTACTCTTGGTTCAATAGGATGAATATTAACTCCGCCATGATTTTCCTTTATTGTGCAACTTGCTTCATTCCAAGGACATTTTTTCCAAGAATCAGAATAATTATCATAAAGACTTTTTCCTTCTGGAACTAAAGCTAATCTTTCTTTCATATCGTCACTATGTTTAGTTCTTACATGATTAAATTCCTTTTTGTCTTTGAGTTTTATTAAATCTTTAATTGCTTCTTTTGTTGTAACGTAGGAACCAGATTCAAGTAGAGGAGAGGGATGATGATTTTTTTTTCCGATTCTATTGGCTATAAAAATAATTCGTTCTCTTTTTTGAGTAACATAATAATCTGCTGAATTTAAAACAGTAACATTAACATGATAACCAAGTTTTTTTATGTCGGTTTTTATTTTATCCTCAACCTTTCCTTTAAGCATTGAACGTAAACCTTTAACATTTTCAGCAACAATAAATTCAGGTTGTAGTTCTTCAATTATTTCAAGCATATCTTTGTAAAGTGAATTTCTCTCATCTTCTACAATCCTACTTCCAGACATACTAAAACCTTGACAAGGAAAACCGCCAGAAAGAACAGTTAAAGGTTTACCTTTAAGTTGTTTTTTTACGGTGTTTATAAATTTGTCTTTTATTTCTCTACTTGTAATATCTCCTTCAATTAATGGATGCTCAAAGTTGTGTCTGTAAGTCATGCCAGCTTCTTTAAACCAATCTAAACCACAAACTTGATTAAAGCCCTCCAATTCAAAACCTTTAGCCATACCGCCAGCACCACAAAATAAATCTGCTGAAGTATATTCGTTTTTGGGCGTTACCACAAGGGTCGGGCTTTACACTATATCTTTTTTAAGAAAAATAAAAAAGGATGCCGTTTCAATCCCTAACGCAAATGCTAACACTAATTAATAAAACAGAATTCTTTATGATATTCCAAATACTTAATATGTTCTTTTTCAAGATTTCTTAATTTAATTTCAGAGTTAATATTTAGTATGTTTTTATCAACAGCATTTAAAAATTTAGAGATTTTTATTTTACCATTTGAGTCGAAATTAATATAACCTCTATCAAACAATTTGTCATAATTAGGAAGAAGAAGTAAACCGTTAAAAGCATCTAATCTTTCAATATTATTACTTTCTTTCCAAGGTTTAATATGAGAAGCAATTAATAATCCAGTTTTATCAAAATTTGTAACAGAACAAGTACTCCAATATTTAATTAAGTTATTTCTAAAATTTCCTTGCCCAATTCTGGATAAAATCAAACTTTCTTTTTCTGTATTTGTAATTTTATTATCAACGTTTATATCATCTTCTTCTTTCCTAATAGAATTTTTAATTTTTGTTGAAAAACCGTTATTCAGATATTTGTTATATTTCCTTAAAGAAGATTTAAAGTTGCTTAAGTCTTTGTCTTTTGTGTAAAAATTTCTATTGATTTTTCGTTTTTCTTCAATTGAAATGATAGCATCGATTTTATCAAAATTTAATTTGTCATCAATTTTATGATTTTGGGAAAGAAACCTTAACCAAGAAATATAGTTTGTTCTAACTTTCTTTGAAATTTTTTCATCAAAAGTTAAAAATTTGTAAAATTCAGGCTCTGAATTTATATAGTCCATTTTAATCTTCTTTTATATTAAAAACCTCGTTCAATACATTATTAATAATATCTTGAAAATCAAATTCGGTATCATCATCCGTATCAATACAGTTTTTTATTAATCCTTCTTCCACAAATTTATCTACAATTTTAATAGCAATATCTCTTGTATCATCATTTGTCAAATTATTTTTTGAAAGTATAGTTTTATGCACAATATTTATATTTTAAATTATTAGATTCATTCCAAGATTGTGAAGTTGGTTTTGTAAATGTAAAATTACTTTTATCAAATGTTAAATCTGGTAAATCAGCCCTCTTAATTATTTCGTAACTAAATGTTTCATCTTTTCTATAAAACCAACAATTATAATCACTTACTAAAGCATAATCAACCACAATTGGTAAAATTTCTGAAATATTTTCAAGACAAAATTCTTTGAAATTAGTTCTGTTTATTTCGTTTTTCTGTAAATGCCCAAAGAAGTGGTTAAAGGTGTCTTCTCCTGCTTGACCAACAACCTTTGGAGCAAACATTTTTCCATTTCCTTTAAATGTTTTTACTGAAAAAGTTTCTTCATTTTCCAATAGAAAACTATGCGGACATCTACTTATAAATTCGGAAGTAAATTCTTTTGTTTTATATAATGATTTAATAGGTTTGCTTTTTCCTCTAAATATTTTTCGTATTATTTTTGATTTTAAAAAAGTAGAAAGAAGTTCTTTGTCTATTCTTTCAATTGAAATTTTGTTTTCAATATCATATTCTATGCAAATTGCATATTGAAAAGTCATTCCAAAAGTCTCATTATTCATAATTATTCTTTTTTCAAAGATAATATAATTTATAGTTCGGATTTTTCTGAATAATTGTTTACAACTCCTATAAAAGTGAACATCAAAGTAGTTTAACTTCATATAATTTCTCTCTTTGGCGGCAAAGACAAAACTTTGTTGCATTAGTTTATTTTTTAAAATTTTATTTCTGATTTGTTTAAATCGCAAAGTTTTCGAAAACCATCAATTTTCAAGAAAACTTAATTATTTTTGCAGCATGAAAGTAGATTACATTATTGTTGGTTTAGGTTTGGCAGGTTTAGCTTTTGTAGAAGAATTATTGGAGGCAAAAAAAACATTTGTTGTTTTTGAAAACAATTCTCAAACATCTTCTTTAGTAGCAGGTGGTGTTTACAATCCGGTTATTTTAAAAAGATTTTCGCCCGTTTGGAATGCGAGAGAACAACTAGCAGTTGCACTTCCTTTCTATGAAAAATTAGAAACAAAATTTAAGACACAATTTGATAAAAAGTTTGTAATTAAAAAAGTTTTTAAATCTGTAGGAGATCAAAATAATTGGTTTTCGGCCTTTGATAAACCAAAAGTTGCACCCTTTTTAGAGGCTACTTTAGACACCCAAAAGTACAAGGGGGTTCTAGAAAACTATCAGTATGGCAATGTAAAGGAGGCAGGTAGAATAGACACACTTCATTTAATTGAAACATACAGAAGCTATTTAAAAGAAAATGGTTGGATTTTATTTGAGCAATTTAAGCATTCAGAAATTACTTTTAACCAAAATGCAATTCAATACAAAGATATAAAAGCCAGTAAAATTCTGTTTGCAGAAGGCTTTGGTGTAAAAGAGAATCCTTATTTTAAAGATTTGCCTTTAGAAGAAGTAAAAGGCGAATCGATTATTATTCACGCGCCAGCACTTAAAATCGATTTTATCTTAAAATCCACCTTATTCGTAATGCCGTTGGGAGGTGAAATGTATAAAGTAGGTGCAACTTTTAATCATAAAGATAAAACTTCAAATCCGTCAGAAGAAGGCAAACAAGAATTGGTCGAGAATTTAAAAAAGGTAATTGATGTTCCGTATACAATTGTAGATCAAACTGCCGGAATAAGACCCGCTGTAAAAGACAGAAGACCTTTAGTGGGTATTCATCAAGAATATAGAAATTTAGCTATTTTAAATGGTTTAGGCACTCGTGGGGTTATGATTGCACCAACTGTTGCTAAAGAGCTCTTTAATCATATAGAAAGAGAGGGTGAGCTAGATGCAGAAACAGATATTAAACGTTTTTTGTAAGTGAAGCATTTTTATCAAATGAAACAAACATATTAATCCAGATAATTCTTGCTAATCTTAAATTTACAGGCGCTAAAATAAGTAGGGCAGCAAGCACACTTAAAAAAGATTCTAATAAGTTTAAGTGTAGTCCTAATTTTGTAATTACAAAAACGGTAATAGAAATTGCCACCGTAATGCCGTAATTTACATACATAGCTCCGTAAAAAAATGAAGGCTCTAGCATGTATTTTAAATTACATTTAGAACAATGTGAATGGATTTTAGTAACTTTAGAAGGATTAAAAGTGAAGCTATTCGCGAAAAAAACTCCCTCATGACATTTAGGACATTTACCGTTTGCAATACTGTATAATTTTGTTCCTTTTTTAAACATGATAAACTTTATTTTTTAAGTAGTTTTGCAATCTATAAATATACGCAAAATTTATGTTAAACGTACATAACTTAACAGTTTCCTTTATGGGAACTGAGTTGTTTCAAGGAATCACTTTTAAACTGAATAAAGGAGATAGAATTGGATTGATTGGAAAAAATGGGGCAGGAAAATCTACGCTTTTAAAAGTGTTGTCTAAAGATATAGAGAGCAGTGCTGGTTCTATGGCTTTTGACAAAGATGTAGAAATTGGGTTTTTACGACAAGATATAGATTTTGTAGAAGGAAGAACAATTTTAGAGGAAGCGTACCAAGCGTTTGAAGAAATTAAGAAAATTGAGTTACAACTTGACGATATTAATAAACAATTGGTAGAAAGAACGGACTATGAAAGTGAAGCTTACAGCCAGTTAATTATCGATTTAACAGATCAAACAGAGCGTTATGAGCTTTTAGGAGGTTATAATTATCAAGGAGATACAGAGAAAATCTTACTCGGTTTAGGTTTTCAAAGAGATGATTTTGATAAACTTACAGATACTTTTTCTGGAGGTTGGAGAATGCGTATTGAGCTCGCAAAACTGCTATTACAGAACAACGATATTTTACTGTTAGATGAGCCAACAAACCACTTAGATATTGAATCTATAATTTGGTTAGAGAACTTTTTAAAAGGCTATTCTGGTGCCATTGTATTGGTTTCTCATGATAAAATGTTTTTAGACAACGTAACGAATAGAACTATTGAAATTTCTTTAGGGCAGATTTACGATTATAAAAAACCGTATTCTGAGTTCTTATTGTTAAGAGGAGAGATTAAGGAAAAGCAATTACAGGCGCAAAAAAATCAAGAGAAAGAAATTAAGCAGAAGCAACACTTAATCAACAAGTTTAAGGCAAAGGCAAGTAAAGCTTCTATGGCGCAATCTTTAATGAAGCAGCTAGATAAAGTTGAGCTGATAGAGGTTGATCAAGATGATAATGCATCGATGAATGTGCGTTTTGCAATTTCTAAAGAGCCTGGTAAAATTATTGTTGAAGCAGAAAATTTAAGCAAAAGATATGGTGAAAAACATGTTTTAGAGGGCGTAGATTTACTCATCGAAAGAAATAGTAAGATTGCTTTTGTGGGGCAAAACGGACAAGGAAAATCGACGTTAGCTAAAATGATGGTTGGAGAAATTCCGTTTGAAGGGTTTCTAAAACTAGGTCATAACGTAGAGGTTGGTTATTTTGCTCAAAACCAATCAGAATATTTACCACCAGAAAAAACGGTTCTAGAAATCATGGAAGATGCGGCAACAGATTCTAATAGAATGCGCGTTAGAGACATGTTGGGTTCTTTCTTATTTAGTGGTGACGCTGCAGATAAAAAAGCAAAAGTGCTTTCTGGAGGTGAGAGAAATAGATTGGCTTTATGTAAGTTGATGTTGAAGCCCTTTAATGTTTTGATTATGGATGAGCCAACAAATCATTTAGATATTGCTTCAAAAACAGTTTTAAAAGAGGCTTTAAATCAGTTTATAGGAACTTTAATTGTAGTTTCTCACGATAGAGAGTTTTTACAAGGATTAACATCATCTGTATACGGATTTAAAGACAAAGAAATTAGAGAGTATTTAGGTGATATTGATTATTTCTTAGAGCAGCACAAGATGGAAAATCTGCGTGAAGCTGAAAAGAGAACGGTCATAAAAGAGCAAAAAGATACTTCTAAAAGTGAAAAAAAACAGCTTTCTAGAGACCAAGAAAAAGATTTAAAAAAACTAAATAATAAATTATCAGGAATAGAATCTGATATTGCTGATTTAGAAAAAGAAATCGAAAAAATAGATTTAGAACTCGCAAAAAATTATGACGAGGTTTCGGCAAGACCTAACTTTTTTGAGAAATACAAAGTAAAGAAAGCAAAAGTAGATGCGTTAATGGAAGATTGGGAAAAGGTTGAAGGGCAAATTTCTAGTTTCTAAACAAGCGGTAAAATCTTAAACCTATTGCATCCTAAAAGTATCTATAATGAAAATCTTAACAATCATTATAGATACTTTTTTAGGTTTATAAAGAGTTTTGGATACCTAAAAATAGCTTAATTTTATTGAATTGTTATAATTTGTGTTTAATTTTCAATTAAATTATTCTGCTAAAATTACTATTGTCAACAGAAATTATTCTTTTCTTTTAAGGATACTATTACAGGCTGTTTCACAAATTTCAGGGCCCAAGGCATGCATTAAAAATAATTGATTATTGTCTGAAGGATCTTCCGCAAAAGAGGCTGTTATTTTTGTAACAGATTTTCCGTAAAAATTAATTTGGCAGTCAAAGTTAAACTCAATTTGAGCTAAATTGTCATTATAGATATAGTTGCCCGTAAAACATTCTTTAAATATTGTATACTTAAACGTACTATTCTCAAACAATTGTAAGATAAAGCCATCTGCTACTTCAAACCAATCATAAGTTGCAGGAGTTGCTGACGCATCTAAAATATTAAAAGTTTGAACCTGTTGCCATTCTCCGATAATCTTTTTTGAATAAGAAGATGTTTCGGGCAAGCTGTTATCTGCTTGGCAAGAAAACAGAAAAATTGATACTGAAAGTAAAAGGAGTTGTCTTTAAATTTTAAACATCATCTTGAATATTAAGGTTATTTTAATGACTTAAATTCGTAATGCTTAAATTTAGTTTTTTAAATTGACATGGACAAGATTCGGTTTTTACAAACTAAAGAATTACATAGCTTTTCTGGTTTTAGATTAAACTTGATAGTTTTTGATCAAAATTTTCTAGAAATGTTCTCTTTAGTTTCTGAATATAAGATTTAAAAAGCAGTCAAGAAATTTTCTAGATAAGTCCACATTTTCAGGGTATATTTCTATTAAATCCAATCAAAACTATGAATACGTATGCCTTCATAACAATCGTCTTGGCATCCATCCGGAACAAAGCCACACAAAGTCATTAAGACATTTAATCCAGTTTCAAAGTATAATAGTATTATTTTGAACATCAACCGTTAAATAGTCACTTGCACAAGTGCTGTATAGTGCATCAATTGTTATTGGTACTGCGCCTTTTTCATGAACTCCTAGATTTGATGTTGTTTCAGAATAAGAGTCAATTATTTCAACTCGGCCGTTTGTTTCATTTGTTTTAAAATGTTCATAAACCCTCGAAATAACAATACCATCGATTATCGTTACTTCTGTTATACTATCTTCTCCTAGCCATGAAGCAAACTTTGTATGGTACACGTATGAGTTGCCATTTTTATTCTTTAATTCATTCCTGTTGCCAATGCTTTCTGAATAAGAAATACCAGTTTGACTCTCTAGAGAGGTTACTACTGTTAATTTGCTTTGAGGTAGGTTTTCATTTTCTTCACAGGAGAAAAATAGTCCAACTGCTAATATTAAAATTAATGTTTTCATTGTTTAGTCGTTTTGGTTCTATTAAGTAGATGTAAAAATGGCCAAATGGTTGCTTTAAATTGTACTAGTTTTTACAAAAGATTTATTTCATGGGTGCCTTCTGCATAATTTATCCAAAGGGTGCCGTTTTTAAATATTCTTGTAAAGTCATCCCATTATTAAAAACTTGAACTGGTTCAATAGGGTTTCCCGTAACTATAGCAGCGTATTGAGAGTCATATTCCCGATTAATTCAAGGGTTTATCTTGTACGACTTTAGGATGTTAAATTTTAGCTAACGAGTTTTTGAGTTATTTCCAAAACCATAAATAAGTGATCTTAAAACCGTTTCCGTCTTCACCAGGGTTTGGGTCTAATAGTTCATTATTTGATTGATGAATATGACCATAACTAAGGCGTAATTTATTTTTATTGTCAAATGTATATTCTACACCCACTTGGGTAGTACTATTAAAGGTGAAATTTGTTCCGTTAGGCGGAAATTCACTAAATCCGTAGAAAAACCCGGCGCCATATTCTAGGTAAGGACTAAATTTTTTGTTACCAAATAAATGCCATCTATAGTAGGAGTTGATGCCAATTCCTGCTCCATTATTTCCTTCATAAAGCCATTATTGATTATTGATTTCTAAACCCAAACCAAGGTGCAAGTCTTTTTTCAATTCCAAAATTATCTATGATTACAGTGCCTCCTTGTGTGCCAAAAGCACTTGCCCTTACTTGGTAATAATTCAAATCTTTATCATCCCTAAAACATATTTTATAAGTCCATAAGATATTGTAGCAGCTCCAATAACACCTATAAAACTATTTTGATCTATTAAAATAATTCCGCCTTCATCAATACCTAGGATGGCTGCCCACTGCTTATCTTGAGAATGAATATGTACGGAAATAAAAAGAATAAGGGCTATTGCTATATGTTTCATAGATTTTTTTTTGCTGACACTAATATTTATTCTTCTAATATATTTTGAAGCACCTTATAAAATCGACTGGCTATAAAATTAGCGATAGCTTTATTATAATGAACATCATCTGCTAACAAACGATCTGTAAAGCCTGTGAACATATTTACAGGAATATTTTGTGATGAAGTTGTAGCGTTTTCAGATGCAATTGTTAGTACATCTTGTTTTAATTGATTAAAATAAGTGGTTAATTCAGGAGTCATTGCATCAGATCTCGCCGGAGCTAATTGTTCAAGGATTATTGTTACGTTCGGATTTGCATTTTTAAAGCAGTAACGATTGCTTTTATATTTAATATCGCTTGTTCATAAGGTAAATTTTGTAGGGCATCATTCCCAACGGGTGCGCTATAAAGAACAATATCTGGCGTTCCTGTTTGATTAAGCGAATTGGTAATGATATTTAAAATCTCTCCAGAAGTCCAACCGCTTCTTCCTTCATGGTCAATATCAAAAGTACGTTTGGTAAATGTTGGATAAAAAGCTTCGTCAGACTGCGTTCCTATAAAGTCAAATACGCAATTGCTCTCAATCAAGTCTTTCCAAAGTTTGAATCTAAAACTCTCAGGGTTTGGTCTGTTTTTCGTTTTCTCGCGATGCACCTAAACACATTATTTTATGTACAGAAATACTTTTGGTTTGGGTGTTGAGTCATCTTTTTCGCAAGAGTTGAGGAGTAGTAATGCTATAAGGACAATAAAGATTTTTAAGTTTGTCTTCATCTCATTGTTATTTTAAAAGTATAATAAATATTTATAGTACATTGATGTTGGTTCTTGCTCGATGCTAAATAAAACGTAACGAAAGTTAGTACTGCAAATAACGATGAAATTGCTAGCAACAGAATTACAAGAATAAACATGAACAAACAGGGGAATCAAGTTATCGAAATTAAGCGGTGTTTTAGAACATGAAACTATAAAGCGGCTATTTGTTCAACACAGCCTTAAAGATATAAACTTTATGTTGTTGTTATTTATTGTTGAAGTATTAAAATTAATAGAATATTGCACAGATAATTTAAAGAGAATAGCATCTAAAAGTAGTTAAAAATAGATTTAATACTAAACTTTATATATTTTTGCTCTCTATATAAAAATATTTTTTTGATCAAGACAGACATTACCTTTTTTAACGAGGCTATTACCAGCGAAAACCAACAAATTTTTCTTCCAATTTTAGAAGAGAAAAAAGTTGAGCTCTTTTTAAAGAGAGAAGATTTAATTCACCCTTTTGTTTCGGGAAACAAATTTAGGAAATTAAAATATAATCTTGAAGAGGCTAAAAAACTAAAAAAGAAAGCGTTACTTACCTTTGGGGGTGCATACTCTAACCATATTGCAGCAACTGCAGTGGCTGGTAAATTAGCAGGCTTTAAAACTTTTGGAATTATAAGAGGAGAGGAGTTAGGAAAAAGCTTAACGGAAACCATAGAACAAAATGCTACTTTAAGAGAGGCTCATAATAACGGAATGAAGTTACAATTTGTTTCTAGAGAAGACTACAGGCAAAAAACTTCTTTTGGTTTCATAGAGAAACTAAAAAATAAATGGGGAGATTTCTACTTAATTCCTGAGGGCGGAACAAATATATTAGCAATACAAGGTTGTGAAGAAATTTTAACAAAAGAAGACAAGAAATTTAATTTTGTTTGTGCGGCATTAGGCACAGGCGGAACGATTTCTGGTTTGATTAATTCTTTAGGTAAACAACAAAAAGTAATTGGGTTTCCTGCTTTAAAAGGAAATTTTTTATCCGAAGAAATTAAAAAATATACGATTAAAAGAAAAAATTGGAGCTTACAAAAGGAGTATCATTTTGGAGGCTATGCCAAGTATAACGAAGAATTAATTCAGTTTATTAATGATTTTAAAACGGAAACAAATGTTTTGTTAGATCCTGTTTATACGGCTAAAATGATGTTTGGGGTTTTAGATTTAATCAAAAAAGACAAGTTTGCAGAAGGAAGTCGTATTTTGGCAATTCATACAGGAGGAATGCAAGGAATTGAAGGAATCAATAAAAAATTAAAAAATGACGGGCAACAATTAATTAATATAGCATGAAGTTAAGATTTTTGGTTTTTTTATGTGCAATACTCTTTTTGGCCAGTTGTGGCTCAAAAAAAAGGGTGGTTCAGAAAAAAAATTCAGGAGTTGTCCTTGCAGAGCCAAAACCAGAAGACCTACCTTCTGTTGATGAAAAAGAAATTACCCGAAAATTAGCCAAGAAAAATCCGGCATTAAATTCGTATACACTCGCTTATATAAGAAAATACGCATCAATTGCAGTGAGAGAAATGCACGAATATAAAATTCCGGCTAGTATTACTTTAGCGCAAGGAATTTTAGAATCTGGAAAAGGTAGAAGCGTTTTAGCACTAAAATCTAACAATCATTTTGGAATAAAATGCCATACACAATGGACGGGTGAAAGGGTTTATCATGACGATGATGAAAAAGGAGAATGCTTTAGAAAATATCAATATCCAGAAACTTCTTACCACGATCATTCTTTATTCTTAACCCAAAGAAAACGGTATGCTTTTTTGTTTGAGTATCATATAAGAGACTATAAAAAATGGGCGTATGGTTTGCGCAAAGCAGGTTATGCAACCGATACAAGGTACCCAGCAAAATTATTGAAAATTATTAGAGATTATAAATTGCACGAGTTCGATAAAGTAAAAAAGAAGGATTTTATTTACGAGGCACCTAATAGAGACGGTGAAGAAACTACTTCTTTAACCGCTAGCTATTACGAGGTTAAAAAAGGCGATACTTTATATGCGGTGAGTCGAAAATTCAATATTTCTGTGAATGCACTAAAAAAGCTCAATAATCTAAAGGATAATACGATTGTTATCGGGCAGAAATTAGTACTACAATAGAATTTATAAACTTATATAGGTTTTAGAATAAAAGGAATCACAGCGCATTTAAACTGTGTTTAACTAAATTAAAAAGGTTATTTTATTTTAAATTTCACAAAAATAGAGGAGGTAACTTTTATTTTTTGAAACTCAACAGCTTTTTTGCAAATACCATTTTTGATTTGTTAGAAAAAGTAGAAGATATAACTTTTGAGACTATTTTTGTAACCGCCAATAACCAATATGCCATAGAAGCGTTGAACAGTCATGCAAGTTATTATTTGTTAAAACCAATTTCTAATGATGAGTTGATGAAAGCCGTAAATATTGTTGCAGAAATTAAGTAAAAAGAGCATTAATTACAACACCAAATACTATTGCTAAAAACAAATTCAGCGACAGGAAAAATTTCCATTCCGCAATTAGATGGTTTTGAAGTTTTAAACATTAATGATATTGTTTTCTGCAAAGCAGACGATAATTATACCGAAATTCATTTAGCGAATTCAAAAAAATTGGTAAGCAAAACGGTAAAGTATTTTCAAGAAGCATCAAAGGGGTATTCGTTTGCAAGAATTCATAAATCACATCTGTTAAATGTAAACGCAATTACCAAGTACAAAAAGGGAAAAGGCGGAAGTGTTATAGTTTCGAACGGAAAAGAAATATTGGTTTCTGATTCGCAAAAGAGTAATTTGTTGTCTTATTTTAAATAAAACGCCATTTTACCATTCCTGTTTCTGTCAAAATTAACTCAAGAAGTAAACTTATATGCTAGAATTTTGTTAATTAGAGTCTGTCACATCGAGTGAATTTGATTTTTCATCAAATTTGTATCGAGATGATTTTATTTTCTATATTTTTAAAATTTTCAATCTAACATAAATTTAACCTTAAAATAAATAAGTATGCCAATTATAAAAACCGTGAACGGTAAACATCCACAAATACCAGAAGACTGTTTTGTAGCAGAAAACGCAACAATTCTTGGTGAAGTTTCATTGGGTAAAGAATGCAGTATTTGGTATAATGCCGTGATTCGAGGCGATGTTCATTATATAAAAATAGGGAATAAAGTAAATATTCAAGATGGCGCGGTAATTCACGCTACCTATCAAAAATCGCCAACAACCATTGGCAATAACGTTTCTATTGGGCACAATGCCATTGTTCACGGTTGCACAATTCACGACAATGTTTTAATTGGTATGGGCAGTATTATTATGGACGATTGTATCATAGAATCGAACTCAATTATTGCCGCAGGTGCCGTGGTTACTAAAAATACAAGAGTAGAAAGCGGAAGTATTTATGCAGGCGTGCCGGCTAAAAAAGTAAAAGATATCTCTCAAGAATTAATTTCTGGAGAAATAGACCGAATTGCGAATAATTATGTAAAATATTCTAGTTGGTTTAAAGAATAATATTTGGGCGTTACACAAGGTCGCGCTTTCACTACTCGCTTTTTTCTTGTGCTAAATTTCATTTAGCACAAGAAAAAGAGCTCAAACAAGCCGTTCAATCGCTAACGCAAATTTATCATAAAACAAAAAAAACCGATTTCTTCATTGAAATAGGGTTTTGTTAAGAGAGTATTATAAAATCAGGTCTTTATTCGTGAAACTTAATTTTAAAATTGTAAGTTGAACCTGCCTACCTAGTCGGTTCTTTAGCAGAATTTTGTCTTCATATCTCGACGCCATGTGTCGAAATATGAAAAGGTTATTTTTTTGACACCTTGATGGCTCTGCCTTTAGGTGGTTCATTTGTTTGATTCCTAGTTTTTTAACAGTACTTTAAAGCGTAAAAAAAAACTCGAATTCAATAAAGAATTCGAGTTGTAAGTACAAACGAACGAACCACTATTAATTTGTTTTCTTTTGGTCGTTTTTTATTTTGGCATTCTTTTTTTTCTCTTTTGCAATCATTTCAAACTTTGCAAATTGCTCTTTATTTAAAATAGTTGCCATTTTAGAATTCATAGCGATTTTTTTTGCTATTTTTTCTTCTTTCATTTTTTTAAGAGCAGCTACAGATGCTTTTTTGCCAGATTCTTTTAGCTCTTTTTTCTTTTCAGATACTTGTTTTCTATCGATAACTTGCGCCATTAATAAGGGTTTAATTTTATATTGTTGCTCTTCAGTTAAACTTAATGCGGTTGTCATTTCTTTTAACAACTGTTCAGCTTTTAATTTGATACCCTCTTTTTGTGCTTGGGCAGCAAAGGTAAAAGCGAATACTAAAAAGAGGATACTTACTGTTTTTTTCATAAATAGATTTTTTGTTAAATTGTATTTTATACTACTTTGTCTTTGACTACCGCAGACAGAGAAGGTTTAATACCAAATTAGCCTTATAATGCCGTAATAAATCGTTTTTTTTATTTACTTTTCATCAAAAATAATTAGCGTAACGATGCTATGCTAATTATATTTCATTTAATGAAAAAATAATTCAATTTATTTGCACGTCACTATTAAATTAAACTGGTTTAAGCTTCTAATTTAAATTAGTCTGTGAATAACAAAGTTAATTCTAAAAAAAATAATGAGAATGATGACTGCTCGTTTTATGTCAAAAAAAATGATAGAAAAACAAGATTTTTACCACCCAAAAAAAGTGGAAGCCACTATTTTTAGAGAGCTACAGCAAATAGAAACGCTTTAAAACCTTGTTCTTTTAGAGGTTTTAAAGACTTCTTTGGTAATACATTATGTATTTAAACCTAATTTTAAGTTCTTTGTTTAAGTTGTACACAATAAAAAAGAATAGAACGACCTTTATAATTCTATGAAAGTCTATTTCTTGCAAAGCGTTTTAGAAGTAGCTTTTTTTAAAGTTTACAAAAGAATAAACAATAAGAAGGTTTTTCTTGACAAAAAAAGGAGTAGCTTTAAAGTGTTGTAATACGGAAAAGAAAATAGATACTTCTGTTTAAAAAATAAGATTGTAATTTTCTAAAGAAAGTATAAAACATACATTTATGAAACGTTTCTTAAAACAATTTTCTCAATTTTTTTTACTGTTGCTCATTGCCTTTATCATTTTCTTTTTTTGGGCATCCTCATCAACTTTAGAAGAAAAAGAGTATGCGAAACTAACCATTGTAAATAGCAATGTGCTGCCTGTAAAGGATTCAATATTTAGCATTGTAACCTATAATATTGGTTATTTAAGTGGCATGACAAACAATCTGCCAATTGCAAAACCGAAAGAATTATTTGATAAAAATTTACAAAAAGTTTTAAAAGAGACCAAAAAAAGTGCTCCAGATATTATTGCTTTTCAAGAAATAGATTATAATGCATCAAGAAGTTATCATGTAAATCAAGAAGAACAAATTGCTAATTTAGGGTATCCGTTTAGAGCAAAAACGATTAATTGGGATGAGCGTTATTTGCCTTTTCCGTATTGGCCTATATCGATGCATTTTGGTAAAGTGGTTTCTGGGCAATCGATTATTAGTAAATATCCTTTAAAAGAACAACAAAGAATTGTGTTGCCAAGAGTTGCAGATTCGCCTTTTCATAGAGATGCTTTTTATTTAGATCGTCTAGCTCAAATTGTAAAAGTTGTTTTAAATGGCAAAGATGTAATGGTAATTAATATTCATTTAGAAGCTTTTGACACAGCGACAAGAGCAAAGCAATTTAAAGAAGTTTTAAAACTTTTTAACCAATTTAAAGAGGTGTATCCTACTATTTTATTAGGCGATTTTAATGCAAGTGCCACAAATAAAAATACAGTCATAAAAGAGTTATTTGAAATGAAAGGAGTTGGAAATGCGGCTTTCGATCTTTCAAATATCGAAAATACTTTTGATGCCAAAAATCCTTATGAACGCATAGATTATATTTTTTACACCAAAAATTCTATTGAATATATTTCAGGAAAAGTGTTAAATGATTTTGAACAAGCTTCAGATCATTTGCCTGTTTTTATGGAGTTTAGATTGAAGTAAATTAGCCATTTTTAGCTTCTTTAAAAATTTCTCTTACAGCATTTTCATACATCTTGGCATTTTGTGCCTTTTTAATTTTCTTGAACGTTTTCTGCGGATTTGAAAAACTTTGAGAAAAGTACTCCCAAAAACCAAGCATTTTCATTTTAATAGGAGTAGGGCCAGAAAGTGCAGCATCATATTCTTGATAAATACGGTCGTGAAATTCATTAAAGACGTCATATCTATTTTTAGGATATTCTGTGGTGTTCGCTTTAATCATACTTGGTAAAAAAGGATCGGCAATTAAGCCTCTGCCAATCATCCAATGGTCTATCGATGTAAAGCGTTTTTGTAGTTTTTTAAAAGCGGCAACGGAAGTAATATCGCCATTATAATACATTTTATGTTTACTATTATCTAAACATTTTTGAAATGCTTCTAAATTAGTTCCTCCTTTATACAGCTGTTTTCCTATTCTTGCATGAATGGCAATATTTTTTAGAGGGTAACGGTCTAAAATGGGTAAAACACCTAAAATTTCTTCAGGAGTATCATAGCCCATTCTCATTTTCATAGAAACAGTAATATCAGATTCGTTATGAACTTTATGAAGAATACTATTTATTTTTTCGGCATCGCTAATGAGCCCAGAACCCATTCCTCTTTTTGTAACCATCGGATACGGGCAACCTAAATTCCAATTTAATTCTTTATACCCTAATTCTTGCACATAGTTAGAAACGAATAAAAATTCATCAACATCATTGGTAATAATTTGAGGAATTACTTCGAGTGTTGTATTATTTTCTAAAAGTATATCTTTTTGATACGAATTTTTAATCACCAACTTTCCGTTAAGCCGAATGTAGGGCGAATAAAAAGTATCAATACCTCCAAAGAAATGGTTAAAGGCGTTTCTAAATTTATAATCTGTGAAACCTTGTAAAGGAGATGATAAGAGCGTCTGGTTCATGAAAAATGGATAGCAATGAATAGCTTTAAGAATTTGTTTTTTTTTGTTTTGTTGGTTGATTAAAAACGTTTTAGCTGTATGCGCTCTTAACGTTTTTATTCTTTAATGAATGATTTTAATAAGCCCGAAAAATAATCATTAATCGCTTACAAATATAAATGTTTTATGGTATTCTTTTGGGTTTGTAGTTTCTCTATTCTTTTTAAGAGTTATGGCATTGTATTTGTAAATAATCTTGTTTTTTACTTTTAAATTTAACGGTTAAAAACGATTCTCTATTCAAGGTTTATCTTACTTTTATCGAAAAATAAAGAATAAGAAGCAAGTATTTTACTATTTGTACGTCTTATAAAGTAAGAAACAAGTATGGGTTGTTTCACAAATTAATATTCTATAGTTTTTTAAGAAACTTTATGTTTCCTGTTGAATTAAAATTTACTTATGAAAAATATTACGGTGTTATTATTGCTTTTTATTTCAACTATTACGATTGCCCAAGTAAAAGGGAAAATTACAGATAAAGAAGGCGAACCACTTTCTTTTGTAAGTGTTTATCTAGACAAAACGGTTACTGGAACTACCTCTAACGATAATGGTGATTATGTTTTAGAACTAAATAAAAAAGGAACTCACACCGTAGTTTTTCAATTTTTAGGTTTTAAAACCTTAAAAAAAGAAATCAATATTACTTCTTTTCCTTTCGAATTGAATGCAATTTTAGAGGAAGAAAATATTAAACTAGATGAGATCTCTATTTCAACAAAAGACAACCCAGCCAATAGAATTATTAGAAATGTAATTGCTAACAAAGAGAAGAACACAGATAAATTTTCTAATTATACGGCTAAATTTTATTCGCGTGGTTTAACAAGAATTAAAGATGCGCCAGAGAGTTTTTTAGGACGAAGTACAGGAGATTTTGGTGGGGGTTTAGATTCAACCAGAACCGGTATCATTTATTTATCAGAAACATTCTCTAATATTTCTTTTCAAAAAAAACCAAAACAATTCAAAGAAAAAATAGTGGCGTCTAAAGTATCGGGTCAAGATAACGGTATCAGTTTTAATAGAGCAGAAGATTCTAATTTAGATTTGTATGAAAATAGTTTAGCTGTTTTTAACGATTTGGTTTCGCCAATTTCTACAAATGCCTTTAGTTATTACAATTATAAATTAGTGGGTACTTTTTATGAGAAGAATGAGAAGCTGATTAACAAAATAAAATTAATTCCGAAACGAAAAAATGATCGGGTTTTTGACGGATTTATATACATTGTAGAAGATGATTGGGCTTTGTACGGGGTAGATGTTACCACAACCGGGGCGCAAGTAAACATACCGATTGTAAATTCTTTAAAGTTAAAACAAAGTTATAATTATGCTGATGAAATAGCAGGATGGGTTTTAATAAGTCAAACGATAGATTTTGATATTAAGTTTTTTGGTTTTAAGCCAAACGGAAAATTTTCTTACGTGTATTCAGATTATAACTTTGAGCCTAATTTTACAGAAACTACCTTTACAAACGAGGTGTTGTCTTTTGAAGAAAATGCTACAAAAAAAGATGTTGCTTTCTGGAACACCTTACGACCAGTGCCACTTACCGAAGAAGAAATTACAGATTATAGTGTAAAAGATAGTATTAAGGTCATTAGAAAATCTAAAAAATATTTGGATTCCTTAGATGCAAAAGGAAATAAATTTGGATGGTTAGATCCGTTAAAAGGATATACGCATAGAAATTCTTATAAAAACAACTCTTTTTCTTACAACGGTCCTTTGGTAAGAACTGGGTTTAATACTGTTCAAGGAATTAATGCCTCTGCGGGTTTTAGCTATTTTGAACAAATTAATGAAGAAGGAAAATGGTGGACTGCAAGTATAATTGCGAATTATGGCTTTTCTGATAAAAGAGTAAGACCAACGTTTTCTTTTACCAAAAAATGGGATAATTTTTCGAAACCGAGATTAACTATTTCTGGCGGCACAATAACACCGCAGTTTAATGAGAGAGAACCCATTTTTAAATTGAATAATACCATTGCTTCTTTGTTTTACAGAAACAATTATATGAAAATTTACGAAAAAACCTTTACGGAGGTTCGGTATTCAGAAGAAATTAGAAATGGTTTTTATGTTGAATCTTCTTTAGAATATGCAAAAAGGACGCCTCTTTTTAATACAACAGATTATTCTTTTGCAAAACAAAACGATACTGGATATACATCTAACAATCCGCTAGATCAAACAGATTTTACAAATGGTGCCTTTGAAGAACATACAATTGCATCTTTAAATATAGGCGCTACTTTTGTGTTTAGGCAAAAATACTTGTCGTATCCCGATAGGAAATCAAATGAAGGAAGTGATACCTACCCAACAGTGAGCGTAAACTATAGAAAAAGATTTGGTGCAGAGAACTCCGATTTAAATTCAGATTTATTTACTGCAAATATAAAGCAAGACATACAAGCGGGTAATTATGGCGATTTTTCCTATACGATTCGGGGAGGAATTTTTGCAGAAAAGAAGGATATTGCTTTTATGGATAATTTACAAGCCAACGGAAACCAATTATGGTTTCCTATCGATAGAGAACTAAATAGTTTCAATTTGTTAGAATATTATAAATATTATACCAATGATCGGTATGCAGAAATGCATTTAGAGCATAATTTTAAAGGTGCGCTTTTAGGTAAAGTTCCGTTATTAAATAAGTTAAGTTTGCATTTAGTTGCTGGCGGAAAAGCTTTGTTTATGGCGGATAAGAATCCTTACACAGAATATTCTATCGGTTTGGCAAATTTAGGTTTTGGTAAGTATCGCTTTTTACGTTTTGAATACGTAAGTGCGCGTTATGGGGATGTAAAAGAAACCGGATTTGTGTTTAGAGCAAGTTTGTTTTAACTATTTTTGAGCTATGAAAATAAGTGTGCTGTTTTTCGGAATTACCACAGATTTAGTAAAATCTTCTCAATTGCAAATTGAACTTGCAGAAAATAGTTCTGTAGCCAATTTAAAAGCTGTTTTAAAAGAGATGTTTCCGCAATTAGTAAATATCAATTCGTATGCTATTGCGGTAAATGAAGTATATGCAAATGATGAAAATCTTTTAAAGTTAGAAGACGTGGTTGCGGTGATCCCGCCTGTTAGTGGTGGATAAAAAAGACGATCTTAATCTTCTTTATCTAGCATAAGTGTATCAATATGAACTCAATATAAAATATTATTTTGCTCTCTTCTTTGTGAATTTACTAGTGATTTTTTTGTGCTTTATCTATAAGGTTCTTTAAAAATATTGAGGTCTCTTCTGTGAGGTTGCATTAAGAATAAGCTACAAAAATCTATGCATCAATCTTTTAAGTCAAACTAATTTTGCAAATACTTTTTATCAACATAAAAAGTTCCGAAAGGTAAAATAGAGGCTAGTAATACGATTCCTAAAGATTTAAAATTCCATTTCATTTGCTTTTGAATTACAATAGCCAAAACGATATACAGCATAAAAAGAATTCCGTGTGGCATTCCTAGCATTTTTACATAAGACGCATCCCCTTGAAAATATTTAATAGGTACAGCAATAAAAAGTAATAAAAGATAAGAAATTCCTTCTAAAAAGCTAACAATTCTAAAAATATTTTTCATAAAGTTGATTTTTGTCTTTGCGATTCGATAAAACAATCTACGGATGAAGAGATAGATTATTTAGCCGAAAACGCTTGCTACGAACGTTGTTTTTATTTCTGCAAAAATACAAATTTGTTTTCCTATTTTTGCTATCGTCTAGAACTTGTTTATGCTAAGTTTATTTAGGCATTTTAGTATCTCGTAAAACGACAAACCCGCTTTTATATTTTACAAAAATGATAAGAACTTCTATTAAAATAACATCAGAAAAGCTCGATTTACAGGAGTGTTATGCTTTTGTAGAAAATGATTCTTGTGGCGGAATTTCTGCTTTTATAGGCACTGTAAGAAACGATACGCAAGGAAAAGAGGTAACCCAATTAGATTTTTCTACCTACAAACCGATGGCAATAAAGGAGATGCAAAAAATTGCAGATCTAACTTTAGAAAAGTTTAATATTAAAAAAATTGCCATTCATCATGCAGAAGGAATGTTACAAATCGGTGCAATTCCTGTAATTATAACTGCGTCTGCAAAACATAGAAAAGCGGCTTTTTTAGCCTGTGAATTTGCTATAGACACTTTAAAAGAAACAGTTCCCATATGGAAAAAAGAACATTTCTCGGATGGTGAAATTTGGGTAAATGCGCATCCTTGATTTTAGCTGGCAGTTGTTCAATCTCCAATTAATAGTCAGTTTTATTAGTGAAAGTCAATCTTGAAAAATAGCAAAATTATGAATTCAAAATTATTCCTTGAACTTTAGCTTGTTAGGCAAGCGTGCTTATTTCAGTATTTAGTTGAATTTTAGGTTTAATACCCAGAAGCGCTGTGTCGGAATATCAAAAGGATATTCTTTTTTGATGCCTTGATGGCGCTGTTTCGAGTTTGTTCATTATTTAAGCTACTTCTGCTCAATTCGATTCAGTAGAGCAGAAGTAAAAATATCTCTTGTCGTTTTTTTTGTAATCTAACTACATAAAAAGTGATAATTCGAAATAAAGAGCAAATTATTTTTTATTTTGCTTATCCACGATCCACGATCCACGATCCACGATCCACGATCCACGATCCACGATCCACAATTCACAATTCACGAACCGCCTACTTCGCAGACCTATTTTGCAACCATAAATAAAATTGCAATCCAAATAAAAGGGCGCCAGATAATAAATGTATTGCTTGAGTTCCAATAGGAAATTCTGCATAGTACATTAAAATTCCGGTGATGGTCTCTAAAAAGATCAAGAAAACAATCCAATTTACCAGTTTATACCCCAAATTTTTCATTTGATTAATATAGAATAATCCGAAGTTTACCAATACAATGGCGATAGTGAACGATCTATGGAAGTAGAACTTAAAACTAGGGTTCATTAAACTGTAGTTTTTATTTTCAAATCCGAATTCCTTTACTTGCTCATCTATATATTGTCTTACTTGGGTTCCCATAGCAATTTGAATTAGCGAGAATATGACAGAAATAATAAGTAATTTATTAAAAAGAGAGTTGTATCTGTAAATTTTATCTTTAGAAGAAACAATAAACTTTAATTTCAGTAAAATGCCGATTATAATTAAACCAACCACCATGTGAATGGTAATAATTTCTGGAGTTAAATTACTATCTACTACTGTTTTTCCTAACCATGCTTCAAAAAGCATTAAGAGAAAAGCGCCAAAAGAGAGCAGCGTAATTGTTTTATTTTCTTTCCAGAATTTTGTAGCTCCGTACATCAAAAATAAAAAGACAAATCCTGATAGCACAGAAACTAATCTATTGATATATTCTGTCCAGGTATGAAATTTGTTAAATTTTGTATAATCGTGTTTGGTGTATTCAGACCAGTTTTTAGTATTAAAAGTAGCTGTTGTTTTTAAATCTTTTTCGGCAACAAATAAAACTTCATCTTTAATAATAATGAATCCTTTTTTGAATTCAGTATCTGGTTTCCACGTTATTTGTTCTTCAGATGTTGGCGGAATGTAATATCCGAAGCATTTAGGCCAATCAGGGCAACCCATTCCAGAGCCGGTCATTCTAACAATGGCACCGGCTAAAAATATTAAATAAAGAGAGATAATCGCGTATTGAACAATTCTAGGAAATCTTTTTTTCATCAGAGATAAACTTTTTGCAAAAATACGCCAAAAAAAAGTCGCTTAAAATTATTTAAGCGACTTGTTGTTATGTAAAAAAAATCTAAATAGTATTATAGAACTCTAACGTCTACCGCGTTTAAACCTTTTCTACCTTCTTTTAAATCAAATTCTACTGAATCACCTTCTCTAACCTCGTCGATTAAACCTGATACATGTAAAAAATACTCTGTGTTCGAATCATCTTCTGTTACAAAACCGAATCCTTTAGACTCGTTGAAGAATTTTATTGTTCCTTTTTTCAATGTGTATATAATAAATTGTTAATAATACTGTAAAGATACGTTAAAAGGGTTGTATTTTACAAATTCAATTTTGTTTAATCAAGAGGACGTGTTTTTGTTATTAAAAAAAAAATAGATTTTTTAGAAAAAAATAACACAATTAAAAAGGTAAAATCTTGTTTTAAGAATGTCAATAGAAATAGAGGTTGTAGCGTTTTTTTTATTATAATAATCTGTATTATAGTGGTTTAGTAATATTTTATTTTTACTGATAAAAGTGCGAAAAGCATCATTTTGTTAAGAACTTCGTGGTTTTGTGAATAAGTATAGCTTTCTTTTTTTAGTAAAAAAACCAATCTTTGTTAGCAGCTTTATTAACATTTAAATAACCTTACATCAACGTGGAAATAACTCAAATAATAAAAAGAGACACCGAAATTAGCACTTTCGAGTTAGACAAAATAACAAAGGCCATAGAAAAAGCTATGCTTTCTGTAAACAATGGTACCTTAAGAGATGCAATTGCAATTACTAATATTGTGAATGGCACTTTATTAGAAAGAAAGTTAAAAGAACCAGATTATGTTCCTACGGTTGAACAAGTTCAAGATATTGTAGAATATAAACTAATGGACAGCCCTTTTCATGATGTTGCCAAAGCATACATCTTATATAGAAACGAGCAAACAAGAAACAGAAAAAGAAATATTTTTGAAAAGAGATTAAACTTAAAACCCTATGATTATCCGGCTTTAACGGATTATGTAGATGCTATTAGACATTCTTATTGGATTCATACAGAGTTTAATTATACAAGCGATATTCAAGATTTTAAAGCACATTTAACAGAGGTAGAAAAAAGTGCGATTAAAAATACGATGTTGGCAATTTCTCAAATAGAAGTGGCCGTTAAAACTTTTTGGGGCGATATCTATAAAAGTATGCCAAAACCAGAAATTGGTGCGGTGGGTGCAACATTTGCAGAAAGTGAAGTACGCCATCATGACGCATATTCTCACTTATTAGAGATTTTAGGGTTAAATAACGAGTTTGCAAACTTGAAAAAAAATCCCGTAATGATGAGACGTGTTAACTATTTAGAAGGCGCGCTAAAAAATGTAAAAAGTGAAAACAATAAAGAGTTTTCAGAGTCGATTATCTTATTCTCGTTATTTATAGAGCACGTATCTTTATTTTCTCAGTTCTTAATTATAATGGCTTTTAATAAGCATAAAAATGTTTTAAAAGGAATTTCTAATGTAGTAGAGGCAACCTCTAAAGAAGAACAAATTCATGGAGATTTCGGCATTGATATTATCAAAATTATAAAAGAAGAAAATCCGGAGTGGTTTGATGAAGATCATGGTTTAATGATTCAAGAAACCTGTAAAGAAGCTTTTCTTTCTGAAAGTAAAATTATTGATTGGATTTTTGAAAAGGGAGAATTAGACTTCTTGCCTAAAGATGTGATTAAAGAATTTATAAAAAACAGATTTAATAATTCGTTATCGAGCATTGGTCTTGCTAAAATATTTGATGTTGATCAAAAATTATTAGCAGAAACAGACTGGTTTGATGATGAGATTATAGGAACTAAACATGGTGATTTTTTCGTAAAAAGATCAATCAACTATAGTAAAAGAACAAAAAGTATAACCAGTGACGATTTATTTTAAATGATGGACCAAGACCTACTGAAAAAAACTGACCTTACCGAACACGAAAAGTTAATTCAAGCAACAAATTTTGCAAGAAAAGAGATGCTCGAAAAAAATAAAGAACCTGAAATTAAATGGTTAACAGAAAATAGCCGTAAATTTTTAGAGTCTGGTTATTTAACCGGAACAACAACACCAGAAGAAAGAATACGTGAAATAGCCGACAATGCAGAAGGTATCTTGAAAATTAAAGGATTTTCTGATAAGTTTTACAAGTACATGGCAGCGGGTTATTATTCTTTGTCATCACCTGTGTGGTCTAATTTTGGTAAAAAAAGAGGCTTACCTATTAGTTGTTTTGGGTCTCATGTTGCAGATGATATGGGCGATATTTTATTCTCTCAATCAGAAGTTGGTATGATGTCTAAACTAGGCGGAGGAACATCTGGTTATTTTGGTAAATTGCGTAAAAGAGGTGCAGATGTTAAAAATAATGGTTCATCATCTGGGTCTGTTCATATCATGCAATTGTTTGAAAAAATGGTAGATGTTGTGAGTCAGGGTTCTGTAAGAAGAGGTCGTTTCTCTCCTTATTTACCAGTAGATCACCCGGATATTAAAGAGTTTTTAGAAATAGGAACAGAAGGAAATCCAATTCAAGAATTAACACATGGTGTTACTGTTAGTGATCAATGGATGCAAGAAATGATTGATGGCGATGCAGAAAAGAGAAGTATTTGGGCTAAAATATTACAGCGAAGAGGAGAAATAGGATACCCATATATTCTTTTTAGAGACAATGCGAACAACGGAACGGTAGATGTTTATAAAGACAAAAATCATGAAATTTACGCAAGTAATTTGTGTACAGAAATCATGTTACCATCTAACGATGATTGGTCATTTGTTTGCTGTTTATCATCCATTAATTTAGTGCATTTTGAAGAATGGAAAGATACCGATGCGGTAGAAACGTTAGCCTACTTTTTAGATGCAGTAATGCAAGAGTTTATCACAAAGTTAGAAGTATTTAAAGATTCACCGAATAGAGACGATCAGTTTACGTTTCGATTCATGGAAAAGGCGTATAATTTTGCAAAAGATAACAGAGCATTAGGTTTAGGAGCC
Organism: Polaribacter sp. IC066; assembly: GCF_007997085.1. Taxonomy (GTDB): domain Bacteria; phylum Bacteroidota; class Bacteroidia; order Flavobacteriales; family Flavobacteriaceae; genus Polaribacter. The sequence goes on along the minus strand of NZ_VORR01000010.1, from coordinate 49,643 downwards.
TTGGGTTGGCACTCATTATTACAGTCTAAAATGCTAGCTTTTGATAGTGAAGAGGCGTATTCATTGAATACCAAAATCTTTAAGGTTATTAAAGAAAAATCATACAAAGCATCTGAGGAAATGGCAAAATTGTATGGCGAGCCAGCTGTGCTAAAAGGGTATGGAAGACGTAATACAACGTTAAACGCAATAGCACCGACAACATCGTCTGCATTTATTTTGGGACAAGTATCGCAAGGTATCGAGCCAATATGGTCTAATATTTACGTAAAAGATATTGCTAAAATAAAAACAACGATTAAGAATCCCGTATTAGAAAAATTATTAGAAGCAAAAGGCTTTAATACATCAGATATTTGGAAAAGTATTAGAGACAATGACGGTTCTGTATTGCATTTAGATTGTTTAACAGATGCAGAAAAAGAAGTTTTTAAAACCTATTCAGAAATAGATCAAAATGTAATTGTTTATCAAGCAGCAAATAGACAAAATCATATAGATCAAGGACAATCTATAAACGTTATGGTACACCCAGATATGCCAATTAAAGACGTAAATGCTATTTATATTAATGCTTGGAAATTAGGTGTAAAATCGATGTATTACCAACATAGTATGAACGCTGCACAAAAATTTAAGCAAAAGAAAGATTGCTTGAATTGTGAAGGATAGTTGTTTAAAATATGATTTTTATTAAAAGTTCAGGAAAAGAGAAGCTGAAAAACTTCTCTTTTTTTGTTTTCTTGCTTATTTAAATATTTTTTATGACGACAAAAACCATTTGTTTACTTCTTTTAGGAATATTTTCTCTAGGTGTCTTTTTACTTATGAATAAAAATAAAAAGAGATCGGAAGAGATTAAAAAAAAGATGCTGGATAAAGTAAAGCAGGTTAAAAATATCGAAACTTTCAAAACTTCACTAGATTTCCAGCATCCAATTTCATCATCAATCTTAACATTATTAGAAAACTTAAATGTTCATGAAGCGTTAGGTCAAAAATTAAATAAAGATGAAATCAATTCGATAGAGAATGAATTAAATTTTAAATTACCCGAATCGTATAAGATATTTTTAAGGTATTTTGCTGATGGAGGTTCATGGGTATTTTGTCAAAATATAGATAGCATTCAAAATTATTCTTGGTTAAGGGATTACAGAAAGGATTTGAATAAAACAATTCTGCTAAATGGACAAAATATAAATGTGGACAGTTTACTTTGTTTGATGTCAGAAGATTCTAATGGAGGCGCTTGGTGTTGGCTAACATCAGAAGAAAAAAATAATAACGAATGGCCTTTAGCATATTATAGCGATCAAAAACTTCATTATAAAGTGAAAAATTTTACAGAATGGCTAAAAATTCTTACAAAAGATGAATATGAAGTTATTCGTGTGCTAGATATAGACGAAAAACTCGGATTAGGCTAAATAATTATTTTAATTAAACAAAAGAAGCAGAAAGCGTCTCTTTTTGTTTAATTTTGAAAATACTCTATAATTATGATGAACTGGGAACAACTTCTCTCTTTAAAACGTTTTGGCGATACAGAAAAGCGTCCAAGAATAGCGCAAGATGAAACCCGTTTGGGTTTTGATGTAGATTTTGATAGAATTATATTTTCATCCGCCTTTAGAAGTTTACAAGACAAAACACAAGTAATTCCGTTATCAGAAACTGATTTTGTACACACACGTTTAACCCATAGTTTAGAAGTTTCTGTGGTCGGTAGAACTTTAGGCAGAAGGGTAGGTAGGGCTTTGCTAGAACGCCATCCTAGTTTAGGTAAGCTTGGGTATACGTTTAATGACTTTGGCGCTATTGTGGCGGCGGCCTCTTTAACACACGATATCGGGAATCCGCCTTTTGGTCATTCTGGAGAAAAAGCTATTGGCGAGTATTTTAAGTCAGGAAATGGTGCAAAGTATAAAGACCAATTATCGGCAAAAGAATATCAAGATTTAATTGATTTTGAAGGAAATGCAAACGGATTCAAAATTCTAACAGAATCTAGAGAAGGTATTTCTGGTGGGTTACGTTTAAGTTATGCAACCTTGGGTGCGTTTTTAAAATACCCGAAACCAAGTTTGCCTAAAAAACCAACCAATCATATTGTCGATAAAAAATATGGTTTTTTTCAGTCAGAAGAAGCCGCTTTTTTAGATATTGTAAAAGAGTTGGGTATGAAAGCTAAAGCGGTAGAAAATAATTCCTTTTACAGACATCCGCTTGCGTATTTGGTAGAAGCCGCAGATGACATTTGTTACACAATTATCGATTTTGAAGACGGTATCAATTTAGGTTTAATTGATGAAGACTATGCTTTAGAGTATATGTCTAAATTAATTCACGGTATTAATAGAGATAAATATTATGCTTTAAAACATACTAAAGATAGAACCGCTTACCTACGTGCTATTGCTATTAGTTCTTTAATAGAGGAGGCAGTAGCTATTTTTCTTGCCAATGAAAAATCAATTTTAGAAGGCACTTTTGATAAATCTTTGTTAGAAAAATGTAAGTATGAGGCTCAAATAAACGACATACTTAAAATAAGTGTAGAGAAAATCTATAAAAGTAAAGAGGTTATAGAGAAAGAAGTTGCTGGTTATAAAATAATAGCAGATTTATTAGATGTTTATATAAAAGCAATTAATAATAAGTTTGATGGCAATGAATCTAATTTTGATGTCTTAATTTTGAATCTTTTACCCCAAGAATATCAGTTAGAAACGAACAATTTATACGAGAGACTTATGCAAGTTTCTACCTATGTAGCAAGAATGTCTGATAGCTATGCAATTAGAATGTTTAAAAAATTAACAGGCAATTTAATTTAAAATTTAATTTTTTCTGTTCTGATTCATCGACTAGAAAAAAGTTTAAACCCTTTATTTTGCATAAAAATAAGGAATGATAATTTTAGTATTTAGCAAATAATAACAGTTTTAGACATTTTTAAAAAGACACATCAATAAAAAAACAAAAAAATTAATTAAATAAGAAATACATGAAAAGATTTTTAAAGTGGTCCGTTTTTACTTTTGTCATAAGTATGCTAATCTTTACGGCTTGTAAAGAGCAGAAACAAGAGGTTAAAATTAAGACTTTTAAAGAAAAGAAAAAAGTTAGAAAAACGGATAGTAGCCATAAAAAAGGAATTGAGCACATGGCCGATTATCAATTGGCAATTAGAAAACATTTAGATTCGTCGGAAACTTCTTACGAAGACGGATACCTTATAAAGGAGTTTAAAAAAGCAAAACAAAACTTAAAAGCGAAGAAAAGCGCAAATAGTTTAAATCCTGTTTTTATAGAAAGAGGTCCTGTAAACGTTCCTGGAAGAACAAGAGGAATTGCTGTAGACCCTACAAACAATAAAAAGTGGTTTGTTGGTACTGTTGGTGGCGGAGTTTGGAAAACTGAAGATGAAGGACAAACTTGGGTGAATTTAACAGATGCTCAATTGCCTAATTTAGCTACTTCAACGATTGCTATAAGTCAGCAAGACAAAAACACCTTGTATGCAGGTACCGGAGAACCTTTCGGCAACCTTGGCGCTATTGGAGGATCTGGAATTTTTAAAACTACAGATGGCGGAGTTACTTGGACTGCCTTAACAGGAACGTCTAATTTTGGAGATATTGGCAGATTAGTGATCAATCCTAATGATAAAAATAATGTAATTGTTGCGGCAAAAAATGGCATTTATAGAACTACTAATGGAGGTGTTTCATGGACGTCAACCTATTTTCCTACACGCTCTAGCAACTGGGTGCAAGATTTAGATGTAGATCCTACAAATTTTAATATACAATACGGTTCCGTAAGAAATTTAGGCTTGGTAAAAAGTATCAATGGAGGGCAAACCTGGGATATTGTTTTAAACGGAAGTTCTTTTAACAGCAATCATGCAAGATTTGAAACAAGTGTTTCTCCCGCAGATCCTAGTACCATTTTTGTAAGTGTATATTCTGCATCAAATGCCACTACGGGTATAAATACAGATTTTTATGTTTCTAGAAACAGCGGTAATTCTTTTATCAATCTAAATACTACTGGTTCAGCAGAAAATGCAAATCTATTAACAGGGCAAGGGTGGTATGACAATGTTATTTTAGCACACCCATATAACGCAAATGTATTTTATGTAGGGGGTGTTGCTGTTTTTAAAGTTACTATAAACGGTACAAACTTTACATCTTCTTCTATTGCATCTGGGTATGATAATACCAAAATAAACACAGCAGTGCATGTAGATCAGCATGGTTTAACTACCATTTTAGGGAATAACCAAGAGTTTAGAATTTTACTAGCAAATGACGGTGGTATTTATAGCACTTCTTTTAAACAAGACCCTGGAGTAAGTCAAGGAGATTGGTCTGCTGACGCGATTGGTAAAAACAGCACACAATTTTATGGTGCAGTAAAACAGAATGGTCAAGATAATTATTTGGCAGGTGCTCAAGATAATGGCTCTTGGATTTCTCGGGGTGATAACGCAAATAAATCGAAGAACTATACCTATGTTTTTGGGGGTGACGGATATGAAGCGTTATGGCATTATAACAGATCTGGAGATTTTTTGGTAACTTCTCAATATGGTAGAATTGGTAGATATGTAAATAATGTATACGCAGGTGTTGCAGATATCGCAGACTCTGGAAATAGCTCTATAGCGCCTTTTTATTCAAAAATTTCGAGTGCAGATAATAATCCTGATGTAGTTTTTACAATAACAAGCAGAGGTGTTTGGAGGTCTACAGATTTTGGTGCAAATTGGAATTTAACTCAAATCGCTTCTGCATTTGGGTCTTCTAATAATAGTGCTTTAAATGTAGAGGTTTCTCCTGCAGATCCTAATGTTGTTTGGGCTGGTGCTGCCATGACAGAAGATGGTTCTTCGGCTTTGCATGTTTCAGAAGACAACGGGCAAACGTACAAACAAACAAATACTTATAGTAGTCCTAAAAATAATCACAGTTATAATATTAGCGGTATTGGTACTTCTTTAACAGAGAGAAATAGAGCCTACGCACTTTTTTCATCACAAGGAGCTGCTAAAATTTTAAAAACAGAAGATTTAGGGAATTCTTGGACTAATATTTCAGGCAATGCTTTTTCTCGCCTTCCAGATGTTGCGGTGCATTCTATTCTAGAAATGCCTTTTGACCAAAATATTTTGTGGGCGGGTACAGATATCGGAATTTTTGAAACAGAGGATGGTGGTGCTAGTTGGAGTCTTTTAAACGGTTTTATACCTGTAGCAGTTTATGATATGAAAATTGTAAACAATCAAGTAGTAATTGCAACTTATGGTAGAGGCATATGGTCGGCTACCTTAAGCCAGTTAGATGAATATATGGTTGCACCGTTTATGACTTTACCCGAAGTTTCTGCGGTTCAAAAAAATATCGAAAGTTTAAAAACAATTGTAAAGTATAATGTTACTGCTAATCAAGTAAACAGAGTTAAAATTTTTATTGATGATGTAGCGCAAACAGAAGTTTTGCAAAATTTTGATACAGGTGTTATCTATGAATATGAAACAGTAAATTTACAAGAAGGTGTTCATAAGGTTGGGGTTCAGTTATTTGATGATGCCAATAATAATCAAACAACCATAAAAGAGTATCAGTTTGATGTTATTGATTATGAAGCCCCTTCTCAAAATATAGGCATTACAGAATTTAAAGCAGCAGATGTGTACATTTATAATGATGATTTTATAGTTGATACCATGAACGGAGCAGTCTCTAGCCTTGTTTTAAATAATTCTGACCATCCTTATTTAGATAACAAAACATATGTTAATGTTTTTAAAAAACCACTAATTATAACAAAATCAACTACAAGCTTTACGTATACAGATGCGGCTATTGTTGAGCCATATTCAGATGATTTAAGTGATTTAAATAATTTTTATGATTTTGTAAAAATAGAAGCATCAACAGATGGTCAAAACTGGACTTTATTAGACAAATACGATGCGAGAAGGTTTGATGAATGGTTAGATGAATATAATAAAGGAGCAAACGCTTCTATTTCAGATAATTTATTTAAATCTCAAACTATTTCGCTTACAGACAAAGGTTTTTCTATTGGCGATACCATTGTTATTCGATTTGTTTTAACAACAGATGCTGGCGCTACCTCTTTTGGTTGGGCTATTAAATCTATTGAGGGTGCTGTGGCATCTATAGTTGATGTTGTAAACGAAGTAAAATTATTTTCGGTTTACCCAACAATTTCAAACGGAAACTTTACAGTTTTTGGTAAAAATACGTTAGGAAAATCAAAATTGAAGTTAGTTGATATTACAGGTAAAACAGTATTTTATTCCAGCTTAAATTTTAATAATAACGAAAAACAGAAAGTTTCAGTTAATTTAAGTTCAGGAGTTTATTTTGTTGAATTAATAGGAGAAAATAATAAAAGAGGCACTAGCAAGTTAATCCTAGAGTAGGGAATAATTTTTATTTTACTAGTTTTAAGAAGAAGGCGCTTTTATAGCGTCTTTTTTTATGTTCAAAAAATTAACAGAGAAATTGACTTAAAATTCAATTTTATATTTTATTTTTACGAATACCTAACTTCTATCCTCTTTATGTTCATTAAAAAAGCAATCGCTTTCTTTTCAATTTTTCTTTTACTTTTGCTGATTTCTTGTAAATCAAAAGAAGTCGCTAACAACAAAAATGATGCTACTTTGACTACTCAAAATAATAGCGTAGAAAATAAAACATATAATAAAGATAAAACCATGTTATTGGTGACCAGATACACCAATGATATCAACCCAAGAAAAACCATTAATTATAGCGTTTTAGATAGTAAATCTAAAAAAGTTCTAAAATCTGGAGTTTTTACAGGGATGAAGTTAGAATGGTTTACTTTACATCAATTAAAAGGATATCTAAACGTTGGTATGATTGAAAAAGAACCCGATGCCGTGATGTTAAAAGATGCAAAAAATAAAAACATTGTAATAATTGATATAAATTAAAATTACAGAATTAAATTTATTAACTACTATACTAAAAGAAAATGAAAAAAAAATTACCCACTTATTATCGTAAAACCCTAAAAACAATGAATAAGAAAAGGTTCTTAACAGCCGCTATGCTGTTTTTATCTTTTATTAGTTTTGGACAAAATTATAATGACGCAATAAAAGAGTACCTCTCTAACAACCTAGAAAAATTAGATTTATTAGAGGATGATATTAAAGAATGGAAGATGACCAACGAGGTATTTTCTAAACAAACAAAAGTAAGACATGTGTATATACAGCAATTGCATAAAGGAATTCCTGTTTTTAATGCAGTTTCTAATCTTACGTTAAAAGACAATAAAGTAATTTTTGTAGGGAATTCTTTTGTTAAAGATCTCTCTTCAAAAATTAAGTCAACTACGCCAACTTTAAAGGCTGAAAATGCTATTGTACAGGTTGCAGAGCAACTTAAATTAGGAAGGGTGAACGGTGTTGAATTAATGGAAGAATTAGGGAATAACAATTTTGTGTTTTCAAAAAGTGGAATATCTCAAGAAAAAATTTCAGTAGAGCTGGTATACCAGCCTTTAAAAGATGGTTCTGTAAAATTATCTTGGTTGTTAAATGTATATCAATTAGATGGTATTCATTGGTGGAATATTAGAGTTGATGCAAAAACAGGTGTTATTTTACAAAAAAATGATTGGGGTGTAAACTGTAATTATGATATGGATACGGATACACACTCTCATGCGCCAACAATTAAAAAAGAGGAAGTAAAAAGTCCTGTAATTCTAATAAAAAAAAAAGAAAATCTCTTTGAATTAGATCAATATAATGTTTTTAGGTTGCCTGTAGAAAGTCCTAATCATGGCTCTAGAAGCATAGTTTCATCACCCCACAATATAATTGCTTCTCCTTTTGGATGGCATGATACAGATGGTGCAGCCGGTGCAGAATATACAATTACAAGAGGAAACAATGTGCATGCACAATTAGATGATGATGGTGAAAATGAAACTATTGGGTATTCACCAGATGGCGGAAGTGCACTAAACTTTAACTTTCCGTTAGACAGGGATGGCAAAGCAGCAGAGACTTATAAAGATGCTTCGCTAACAAACTTGTTTTATGTAAGTAATATTATGCATGACATTTGGTATCAGTACGGTTTTGATGAAGTTTCAGGAAATTTTCAAGCCAACAATTACGGAAGAGAAGCAGCATTAACTTTTCCGCCAACAGACGGAGACGAAGTTATCGCAGACGGACAAGATGCAAGCGGAAGAAACAATGCTAATTTTGCAACACCAAGAGACGGCAGAAACCCAAGAATGCAAATGTTTCTTTGGGATGATGCCGTGGTAAAAATAAATACAGGCTCTTTATCAGGTAAATATACTGGCGATGCGTACGAGGCGAGTTTTGGTGCTTCATTAGAAGAGAATCCAATAACGGCTAATTTAGCGTTAATGCAAGATTCTGGAGACGATCCGTTACAAGGTTGTTCAGAGAGTGGTCTTGATGTTGCTGGTTTAGCAGGTAATATTGCTGTGATAAGATCAAGTGGTTGTCTTTTTGTAAATAAAGTTCAACTTGCGCAAGACAATAACGCAGTAGCTGTTATTGTTGTAAATAGCAATCCAGGAAGATTTAGAATGGGCGGAGAATCAACAACCATTACAATTCCTGCAATTTCAGTTTCACAAGAACTAGGAGAAGCGATGATTACAGCTTTACAAAACGGAGAATCTTTAAATGTAGCTTTAACAGGCACCCCTTTAGATGGTAGTTTTGATAATGGAATTGTAGCGCATGAATATGGTCACGGAATTTCTAATAGATTAGTAGGTGGTGGTGGTAATGTAAACTGTTTAAGTAACCAAGAGCAACTAGGAGAAGGATGGTCTGATTATTTTGGATTAGCGATTACAATGAAACCAGGAGATACAGATACAACGTTAAGAGGTATTGGTACGTTTACAAGATCAGAAGCAATTACAGGTAGAGGAATTAGACGATATCCTTATACTACAAACATGTCTGTGAATCCTTTTATATTTAGTGATGTAAAAGATCAAGGATTAGGAGATGGTTCTGTATCTGTTCATGGTGTAGGTTCTATATGGGCAGCCATGTTATGGGATTTGCAATGGAAAATGATTGGTATCTACGGGTTTGATTCTAACATGTACACAGGTAATGGTGGAAACAATAAAACCATGCAATTAGTAATTTCTGGTTTAAAACTTACTCCATGTAATTCTGGATTTGTTGGGGCAAGAGATGCAATTCTTGCAGCTGATGAGCTTCTAAATGACGGAGTGAACCAATGTGCTATTTGGGAAGTATTTGCTAGAAGAGGATTAGGATATAGCGCAGACTCTGGTGATGCAGATTCTTTTACAGACCAAACAATAGCGTTTGATATGCCACCAGAAAGTGTATTACCAGCTTCTAAATGTGCTGCTTTAAACCTGAATACTGAAACTTTAAAAATGTTTACTGTGTATCCAAACCCAGCAACAACCTTAATACGTATTTCTTTAGTAAGCGAAGTTAAAAACGCAACTACTGCAATTTATGATATGAACGGAAGAGAAGTATATTCTAAAAAATCAGACTTAAAAGGAACGGTAACAATAAATACTGAAAACTTAAGCGCAGGAATTTATATTTTGAAAATCAATAATGAAGTAATTAGTTATAGTCAAAAAATAATTATAAACTAATTAGCAATGTAGAAGTACAATAACTAAAAAAAGACGCTGTAAAAGCGTCTTTTTTTAGTTTATATTATTAAAATGTTGGGCTAAAGATGCAGCATTTAAACCGATTTTTTTGTGCAGTTCTGTAACATTACCATGTGTTATAAATTCGTCAGGTATCCCTAAAACTTTTACGGTATTTTGATACTTGTTTTCTGATGCAAACTCTAAAATAGTACTTCCAAAGCCCCCTTTTACAGTACCATCTTCAATTGTGATGATTTTGTGATGTTTTTTAAAAACTTGATGCAATAATTTTTCATCCAAAGGTTTCACAAATCGCATATCAAAATGAGCAATTTCATTATTTTTTTCTGATAAATAAATTGCTTCAGAAACAGTATCAGCGATGGTTCCAATAGATAAAACAGCTATTTCACTACCTTCTCTTATACAAATTCCTTTTCCTATTTCTATGGATGTAAAGGGTTGACGCCAGTCTATAGTTTTTCCAGTTCCTCTTGGGTATCTTATGGCAATCGGATTTTTTAACCCCAATTGCGCCGTAAATAACATATTACGCAATTCAATTTCGTTTCTTGGTGCAAAAATAATTAAATTAGGAATGCATCTTAAGAATGCAATATCAAAAACGCCATGATGTGTTGCGCCATCTTCACCTACTAAACCAGCTCTATCTAAACAAAAGATAACAGGCAAGTTTTGCAAGGCAACATCATGAATTATTTGGTCATAAGCGCGTTGTAAAAATGTTGAATAGATATTGCAAAAAGCGATTAATCCTTGTGTTGCCATGCCTGCGGCCAAGGTTACGGCGTGTTGCTCTGCAATACCAACATCAAAAGTTCTATCAGGAAATTTTTGCATCATCAATTTAAGAGAACTACCCGTTAACATTGCCGGCGTTATGCCTACAATTTTATCGTTTTTTTTGGCAAGCTCTACAATAGTTTCTCCAAAAACATCTTGATATTTAGTAAATAAGCTCTTTTTTTTTTTAATTCTTTCACCCGTAATTTTATCAAACTTACCAGGCGCATGGTAGGTTATTTGATCTTCTTCTGCCTTCTGTAAACCTTTACCTTTTGTGGTTATAATATGCAAAAATTTAGGGCCTTTTACATGTTTTAATCGTTCTAATTCAGCAATTAGTTTTGGTAAATCATGGCCATCAATAGGGCCAGAATAATCAAAATTTAAAGCTTTTATAATATTGTTTTGAGTTGCTAGTTTTCTATCGGTTTTTACTTTTGTGAGATACTCTTTTAAAGCACCCACCGAAGGATCAATACCGATTGCATTATCATTTAAAATAATGAGTAAATTAGCATTAGAAACGCCTGCATGATTCAGCGCTTCAAAAGCCATACCACTTGCAATAGAAGCATCACCAATTACGGCAATATGATGTTTGTGTGTTTCACCTTTTAAATTAGAGGCAATAGCCATTCCTAAAGCTGCAGAAATAGAGGTAGATGAATGACCTACGCCAAAAGTATCAAATTCACTTTCTTTTCTTGACGGGAAACCCGAAATACCATCAAATTGTCTATTGGTATGAAAAATATCTTTTCTATTTGTTAAAATTTTATGACCGTAAGCTTGGTGCCCAACATCCCAGACAAGCAAATCATTTGGAGTGTCAAATAAATAATGCAGCGCAATTGTTAATTCTATAACTCCTAAACTTGCGCCTAAATGGCCTTCCTTTGCAGCTATAATATCTATAATAAACGTTCGTAATTCTTGCGCTAATTGCGGTAATTGTTCAGGATTTAATTTTCTTAAATCAGACGGATTGGAGATGTTGTTTAACAAGTTTTTCATTCGGTTACAAAAGTACGATATACATTTTTGTGTCTGAAATAAAGGACTGTAAGAAATGCGAATCTATCGTAAAATATTTACCGTAAATTTACAGTATTAAGAGACACCCTATGATACTTCCTTTTGACGATACTTATTTTATGAAAAAAGCCTACCAAGAAGCAGAAATAGCTTTTGATAAAGGAGAAATTCCGGTGGGTGCTGTTATTGTATTCAAAAATCAAATTATTGCAAGAGCGCATAATTTAACAGAAACATTAAACGATGTTACTGCCCATGCAGAAATGCAAGCTTTTACGGCTGCTGCAGATTTTTTAGGAGGTAAGTATTTGAAAGATTGTGTTTTATATGTTACATTAGAGCCTTGCCAAATGTGTGCAGGGGCTAGTTATTGGACCCAAATAGATAAAATTGTTTTTGGCGCTTCTGAACCCAATAGAGGTTTTATCAACTTAAATACCAAATTACATCCTAAAACAGCGGTGATTACAGGAGTTTTAGAAAATGAATGTTCCCTGATCTTAAAAAGATTTTTTATTGAAAAAAGGAATTTGAATTAAGAAGAAACTGTTAAAATTTTAACAAACTCTTCTTAAAAAATTTGTAGTTTAGTTTGTTTTGAAGAACTTTATCGGTAATTCAAATAAAACCAAATCCTACACATGAAAAATAGCATCTTAAGTTTTGCGATGATTATTACTGCATCAGTAATTTTTGCGCAAGAAACTCCAAAACCAAATTATCGACAGGCGGCTAAATATTCGCCAAAAAACCTAGCTAAAATGGTGCATTCAACCAGTGTGAGTCCGCATTGGCTAAAAAAAGGAAATCGTTTTTGGTATTCTTATAAAACTTCTGACGGGTCTAATCATTATTTGGTTGATATAGATAAAAAGTCTAAAAAGCCGCTTTTTGATAATGTAAAAATGGCCAAATGGTTAACCGAAATCACCAAAGATCCTTATGATGCTCAACATTTACCTCGTTTAAGCTTTAAGTTTAACGAAGCAGAAAATGCAATTCGCTTTAGAGTAAAAGCCACAGAAGAGGTTGTGATGATCGAAGAAGATAAAAAGGAAACGAAGGAAGAAATCGAAAAAGATTCTACAGCAACCAAAAAGGCGAAAAAGCCAAAAATGGAGAAAAAAACCTACCATTTAGAATATACGTTAGGTGGTAATGGTCTAAAAATAATAGACACCATAAAAAAGGAAAAAAAACCTTGGGAAAAATGGGCAAATATTGCTCCAGACAGTTCTATTGTTTTGTATAGCAAAAATTATAATATGTACTGGATGGATAAAATGAACTTTAAAAAATTCATCAAAGACGAAAAAGATTCTACCGTTGTAGAAAATCAATGGACAAAAGATGGCGAAGAAAATTACGGTTATGGTGGCGGCAATAGAGGTGAAGATAATGTGGATGTAGAAAAAAACAAGGATAAGAGAAAAGGTGTTTGGGGAACATGGTCTCATGATTCTGAAAAGTTCGTGTTTCAGAAATCTGACTCAAGACATATTAAAGATTTATGGGTAATTAATTCTACGGGTAAAAAAAGACCAACGTTAGAAACTTATAAATACCACATGCCAGGAGAACAAGAATTTTATAAATCTGAATTGATGATTTTTGATATGCCTACAAAAAGTCATGTAATGGTTCCTTTAGATACTGTTAAGCAGCAAAGTATTGATGTATATCGAGCACCAAGAAAACAGTCACAAAGAGACGATGATTTTACGCCCTCCTTATTATTATCAAAAAAAGGGAAGGTATATTTTAGTAGTATTTCTAGAGATCGTAAAAAATTTGATATTCATGTTGCAGATATCAATACCGGAGAGTATAAAACGATTATTAAAGAACGATTTAATACGTATATAGAATCTAGACCTTTAATTTTATTTAACAACGAAACAGAAATATTACATTGGGCAGAGCGCGATGGTTGGGCACATTTTTATTTGTATGATGCCGATGGTAATTTGAAAAACCAAGTAACAGAAGGCGATTATCATGTAGATAATTTTGCGGGGTTAGATGAAAAAAGTAGAACGCTTTATTTTACTGCAAACGGTGTAGATAAAAAGCAAGATCCTTATTACTTGCATACCTATAGCATTAGTTTAAATGGAAGTGGAATGCGCACATTAGATGCTGGTAATTATACAGCAAGTGCCTCTATGGCAGATTCTAATGAGTATTTTGTAAGCAATTACTCGCGTGTAAATACTGTTCCAAAATCGGAAGTAAGAGATGCAAGTGGAAAGAAAGTGATGGATTTAGAAACGGCAGATTTATCACAATTAATGGCTTCTGGTTATCAATTTCCAGAAACTTTTAAGGTAAAAGCAGATGACGGAATTACAGATATTTACGGAGTAATGTACAAGCCTTTTGATATGGACTCTACCAAAGTATATCCGCTTTTAGAGTATGTATATCCTGGGCCACAAACAGAGGCTGTTAATAAGTCTTTTTCATACAGAATGGATCGTTTAGATAGAATGGCACAAGTTGGTTTTGTGGTGATTACGCTTGGTAACAGAGGTGGTCATCCAGACCGATCTAAATGGTATCATAATTATGGATACGGAAATTTACGTGATTATGGTTTGGCTGATAAAAAATATGTTGCGCAACAATTAGCGAACAAACATGCATTTATTGATATCGAAAAAATAGGAATATATGGTCATTCTGGCGGTGGATTTATGTCTACAGCAGCAATGTTAGTGTATCCAGATTTCTTTAAAGCTGCAGTTTCATCCGCAGGAAATCATGATAATAATGTGTATAATTCTTGGTGGAGTGAAACGCATCATGGTGTGCAAGAAGAAATTGATGAAAAAGGAAAAATTTCTCATACATATGAAATTGATGACAATCAATCTTTAGCGAAAAACTTAAAAGGACATTTAATGTTAATTCATGGAGATATGGATAATAACGTACATCCTGCCGGAACTATTAGAATGGCAAATGAATTGATTAAGGCACACAAACGTTTTAAATTTATGACGATGCCCGGACAAAGACATGGTTTTGGTGATATGACAGAATATTCTTTCTGGTTACGTGCAGATCATTTTAGTAAATATTTATTAGGTGAAGAAAATACAGATGTAGATTTTATGTTTATGAATTTAAATGAACCAATGAATAAATAATTTAAGCTATTTTGGCTGTTAGTTGGCAGCTAATATTTTAAAAAACTAAAAACTCCGAATGAAAATTCGGAGTTTTTTTATGCTTTTTGATCAAATTGTATTCCTAAACAGGCAAGTAGAAAGTTAGTTTGAACTTGTTTAAAATTTTATTTAGCCGATAACCAGTTTTCTCTATTTTTTAAAATTTTAGCAGAAAGGTTTTCTTTTTCAATAGCAGAAATTGAATACGTTTCATTTTTTTGTAAAATTAGTTTTGTTGTTTTTTGAACGCCATAACGTTTAAAACTAATTGTAATTTCATCGCCAACATTACTCTTTTTTAATGTTGATGAAATGTCATTATCATTTTTGGTGTTTATATTATTGATGGATAAAATGGTATCTCCTTTTTGCAATTTAGCTTTGTAAATAGAACTTCCAATTTTAGGATTACCACTGATATTTATCCCGTTTAAATTAGATTCAAAATCACTTTTTGTTTCTTTTTGTTCCAAAGAAACTCCGACAGATGCAAATAAGGTTTTGTAATCGGGCATTTCGCTTTTATAGATATAGTTCTCAAAAAATTTGATTTCCAAATTTATTACCAGCGTATTCATTTAAAGCGTCATTTAGGTTTTTGATGGTGTACGGAATTTCTTTTTTTCCATACTTCTGCCAAACTAATTTCATGAAATCATCTAGGTTTTTGTCTTGTTTTCTTAAGGATAAATCCAATACTAAGCCCAAAACACTTCCGTAAGAATAATAAGAAATAAAGGTGTTCTCTCTGTTTACAGGATCTACAGAAGTTGCCGCGTCTACAAACGGGGCTTGATAACTCATTTCAATCGGATTAAAAAATTGTGTAGCAGGAGAATTCCAAACATAATTGAAGGTTCCGTTCAATCCACTTATATATTCTTCATCTGTAATAATTGCTGCTCTAAATAAAATTAAATCGGTATAATAACTTGTAAAACCCTCTGCAAACCACAATTCACCACTCATATTTGCTTCCTCAAAATTAAAAGGTTCTAAAGATTGTGGACGAATTCTTTCTACATTCCAAGCATGGAAAAACTCGTGAGAAACGGTTCCGATATTATCTTCCATTCCGCCATTTGTTAAACTTCTTGTACTTGTTAAAATGGTTGAATTTCTATGTTCCATTCCGTCGCTGGAAGCATTGGGAATGTAACAGGCTAAAAAAGTATATTCATTAAAGTCAAATTCTGGTAATTCTCCAAAAACTGCTTTTTCTTGTAACACAATTTTTTTTACTTTTTCGAAGTACTCGTCCAATTCACCAGCTGTTCCATTATGATGTAAAACAAAATTTATTTGCTGCTCATCCACTTTAAAAGAACGTATTTGATGATTGCTAATTTCAGTAGGACTGTCCATAAAATAGTCCAAATTCGGAGCAGAATAGGTGTTTTCTGATTCCTTTTTTAGTTGCGTTGCCACTTTCCAATTTAAATCTTTTCTGGGATGAAAAGTGATTTCAATCGGATTTTCAACATGTGATTTCGCAAACATAAATGTTGCCGGTATATTTAAATGTGCATGCGTTTCATCAACTTGAGCGTAGGTACCGCCGCCACGATTTGCAAATATGGTGTAGGAAACGATTACAGTTCCGTCGTGTTTTTCTACAATCCATTCATACGGATCCTGTCTTGTAATTTCTAAATTATCGCCTTTGCTATTGGTTGCTTTTACATTGTATACATTTTTAGCAAACTCATGTATTGCATATCTTCCTGGTGAACTTCTAGGCATTCTAAAGGTAAATGTATCCGCAGAAATGTCAGCAAAAGTAATGTTTACTTCGGCTTCATGATGCACGGCATTTTCAAAACTGATACTATATTTTACAATTGATTTTTCTTTGGTAGTTTCCTTTTTATCACAAGAAATAAAAGCGATAAAAATTGATAAAAGTAGAGTTTTAAAAAAAGTAATTTTCATAAGAGTTGGTTTTTAAACATCACTCAAAACTACACAAAAAAAGTACTATTCTTTTTGATACTCTAAAATATCTGCTGGCTGGCACTCTAAAGCTTTACAAATAGCTTCTAAAGTAGAAAAACGAACAGCCTTTGCTTTTCCAGATTTTAAGACAGATAAATTTGCAGTAGTAATACCAATAATTTCTGCCAATTCCTTACTTCGCATTTTTCGTTTGGCGAGCATCACATCTAAATTCACTATGATTGCCATATTATATTGTTAAATCGTTTTCTTGTTGAATATGATGTCCTTTATTTAATAAAATACTTAAGAGTAATAAACTTAAACCAACAAGAATTAAGGTAATGTCAAACTCAATACTAGGATTTATATTTAATCGAATACCATTGTTTTGACTTGTATTTTCAAAACCAGCATATTTAAAGTAAAAACTAAATATAACACTTAAAGTTAAGGTCAATAATTGTCCTATAACCAATAGAAATCCAATAAATTTTATTTTTTTAGACAATTCTAAACTAAAGTTAAACTCTTTTTTTAAAAGTTTAAAAATAGATTTTAATTGATAAAGTATTAAAAGCGTTATTATAAAAGGAATGTAGCTTCTAATGAGTTGACAGAGTGTAAAAAACCAATTAGAAGATTTTATATTTAAGTATCCTTCTGTTGTAAAAGAAGAAGTACTTGTTTTTAAAAACTGATTTTTTTCAAAAGAAAAACCAATTTGAAGCTTATTGCCAGTAATTTTTATACCTGATGAATTCTTAAAGAAGCTATCTAATTTTTTTTCAGTTAATCCTGCCGCTTCTAAACGCTGTTTGTTAAAATTACCAGGAATATTATCTTTAAAAAAGTTGTCATTAGGATTAATGAATCTGCTGAATGTAATACTAGAGGTAGATTGATTAGTTGAATCTTTTTTGTAGTTCAATTCTTCTTTTGGTGGTGAAATATATAGGTCAATTTTAACAGGAACATTATAACCCTTTGAGTAATGTCCTTTAGAGTGCATTCTACCATTTTCAGATGCTTTAAAAGAGCCATTATCTGTAAATAACTCCATTGAAATCTGAAATAAAAAAAATGCAAGTACAGACCAAAAAGCAATTGTGAAAATACCGTTTAAAAACCTGATAAGATTTTTATTGTAGAATAAACTAATTATGACTAATCCAAAGAAAATTAGTAAACCAACATATAATAGCATGGGATAAATTATATCTATTGTATTCATTGCATCTGTTATTATAATTTCATTCACGGTTATATAGTTAAATCGTTTTCTTGTTTTGTCTTTCTACCTTTTTCAAAAACTTCGCTTAAGAACATTAAAAATAATCCTATAAGTGTACAGACGAGAAAAGAATTATCTATACCAAGTTTAATTTCGTTCATGAAAATTAAGGCTATAAGAAAATTAAAAATAGCATAACATACTCCGGATAAAAGAATTAGTTTTCCAGATGTATTAAAGTTTTTAATTACTTTTTTAGAAAAATAATTCTCATTAGATAAATCGTCCAGAGATTCTTTTAGAAAGTAAATTGCGCAAATATAAAGTAGATAAATTACGGTTGATGAAATTAGAAGAAGAGCAAATTGGAGAGTACTTAAGTTAGATAAATCAAATCCTTCAACAATATTTATTGATTTAATTTTATCAGTTGCAAATAAAACAGGAAGAATTGCCACAAAAAGAAGCAGTACTGAAAGGAGCAGGTAATAATAGAAATTAATTAGTTTTTTTAAAAGAGGTATTGTTTTCATTTTTATATGATTTGACATTGCAAATATATAAAAATTATCGAAAAACAATAATAAAATATTAAAAAAAGGTAATTTTAAACTTTTTTGATGACGTTTGTTACAATTCCCCAAATCATAAAATCGTTGTCTGCCGTTATTTTTATAATCGGATAATCAGGGTTTTCTGGCTGTAACCAAACTTCATTTTTAGATACTCGTAAACGTTTTACGGTAAATTCGCCGTCTAGAAAGCAAACTGCAATTTTGTTGTTAGCAGGTTCTAAACTTCTATCAATAACTAGTAAATCGTTATCATCTAAACCTGCATCAATCATAGATTGTCCTTTTACTTTTGCGTAAAAAGTGCTGTCCTTATTTCTAACCAATTCATCATCTAAAGAGATTCGGTTTTGGTTAAAATCGCCTGCTGGAGAAGGAAAACCTGCCGAAATTCCTACATCAATTAACATAGCGCCATTTCCAGAAGAAGCTTTTGGAGAAAAAAAAGTAAGATTTTCAGATATTTTCATGGCTTGTAAATTACAATTTTTCTTTCAACTTTTCAGCATATTCTTTAATCACATTTCTATCAAAATATGGTTCCTCATCAATTCGGCCAATAACGTGTACGTCACTCATTTTTTTGATGATTGCTTCTGTTGTTTTATGTTCCTTACCAGAAAAAATAACAGCGACTTCAAACCCTTTTTCTTTTAATAAATTTAGGGTTAATAAAGTATGATTAATGCTGCCTAAACAATGGCGAGAAACTACAATTACCTTGTATTCAGGTTTTATTAAATCTAAAATAGTAGTTGTATCGTTTAAAGGTACTAGCACACCACCAGCGCCTTCAATGACCAAATTATTTTTGGTTTCTGGCTCTAGTATTTTGTTTAAATCGATGGTAACATCATCAATTTCTGCAGCTGCATGCGGACTCATCGGTGTTTTTAAGGCATACGAATTTGGATGAAATACCGATTTCGAATTAGAAATTAGTTTTTTAACCTTATGTGTATCAGAATTGTCTAATTCTCCTGCTTGAACGGGTTTCCAGTAATCGGCTTCTAATGCTTCTGTAACAATTGCGGCAACGATTGTTTTGCCGACCTCTGTAGAAATTCCGGTAATAAAATATTTTTTTTGCATTAAAAAATTGTTTTGCAATCGTTACAAATATGTCTTGTTTTTTCAAAAAAAGGAAATAGCATATAAAATACATTTTTCCGCTGAATAGGCGCAATTAAAATTCTGGTAGAACTGCATTTCGGACAGCTAATATCCTTATCGTTTTTATCTTTTTGATAGGTTCTAATCTCATTATAAACTACAGCAGCTTTTTCAAAATCATTTTTATGTACTAATAATTTTACGCCGCCAATAGCATTGCTCACTAAAGGATCGGTATCTATCGTTTTTTCGTCCATCAACATGGTTGTAAATCCGTCTGAATCTAATCTCGATTTTGTAACGTGCGCTTCTGTAGAAAACTCGAAAACTGCTAAAATTTTAAAGTTATTGTTCATACCATTAACTACATTATTTTATGTCAGAAAGGGTTTAAAAGTCTTTCTGTTTTTAGGTTTGGTCTAAATTTATTTAATCAGATACTGAATTAGATTCACCGAAAGCAAAAATAGTCAACAAACTTAAAACTTCACTAATTTCTTTTGCAGAATTATAACTGTGTAAGCAAAAACGCAAACGTTCTTTTTTTTCTGGAACTGTTGGTGCCACTATTGCTTTTACATCAAAGCCTTTTTCTTGAAGTTGCCTTGAAATTAATTTCACTTTTTCATTACCAGAAATTAGGCAACAATGAATGGCTGAATCACTCTCAATAAAAAGTTTTTGTAGTTTTAACTTTATTATTTCAGATTTAAAGAGCTCAATATTTTCTTTAAGTTTTTTTGTATGCCGAACTTGGTTGAGCATCTCATGATAAGCCATTTTTATGGTTGCCAAGGAATGAGGAGATAAACCAGTGGTGTAGATAAAACTTCGTGCAAAATTTACGAGATAGTTTTGTAAATCTTGGCTTCCTAAAATTGCGGCCCCATGACAACCCAAAGCTTTACCAAAGGTAATAATTCTTGCAAAAACATCATTTTGTAGGTTTAGTTCTTGCACAAGACCACAACCATTTTTGCCAAAAACACCAACGGCATGTGCTTCATCCACAATTAAAAAAGCGTTGTATTTTTTACAGATTTCTGATATAGAAATAAGTTCAGGAGAATCGCCATCCATAGAAAAAACCGATTCTGTAACCACGTAAATTTCTGATTGATCATGCCGAACTCGTTTGAGCATCTCCTCTAAATCAGTACAATTATTGTGTTGAAACCTATACGATTTTGCATTGCTTAATTGAATTCCGTCTCTAATCGAAGCATGAGAATACTCATCATAGATAATAATATCATTTCTTTGCGGCACTGCAGCGAAAAAGCCAATATTAGCATCATAACCAGAATTAAAAATAGTTGCAGCTTCTGTTTGATGAAATTCGCTTAAAAAACGTTCAACGTCCTCATATAAAAAATGATTTCCAGATAACAATCTACTTCCTGTTGCGCCATTTTGTTTGATTTTTCGATCTACTAAAAACTGATGGGTACACTCAAAAATATCTTCAGATTTTGCAAGTCCTAAATAATCATTAGAAGAAAAATCAATTAAATTATTTGGCGGAGTTAATTTTCGTAAAGAATTATTTTCTTTACGAATATTTAATTTCGTTGTTAATTTCTTTGGCAATTTCATCACTACAAAAATAGACAAAATTCAATACCTTTACGTTGCTGTTTGTATTGATAACTTGTAAAAATGTTTGTACTTTTTTGGAGTAAGTTTTTAAACGGAATTTGCAAGAAAAATCAGTTTTATTGCAACGAATAATAGCTATTATTTTATTTTTTGAGTGATGAATCAACTAATAGTTTACGTTTAAATTCAGTTGCTGGTAGATTAAATTTTTAGTCAAAAAATAGACTAAAAAAAAGAAAATAAAAAGTAGATAGACTCAAAATATAAATCATGGAATTAATTAGCTTTAAAATATCCACAGATCATTCTCTATTAAATGAACAGAATCATATAACACCGTATGTTGCTTCTTTGTTAAGTAAAATTCATCCAGAATTACCGAAAACTAAAACAAATACATTAAAAAAGTTATTAAAATATACAGTACAATTTCCTAAAGTTCCTGTTTTTAAAAATTACCTAACAACGTATTATATTTTTAATAGCAACCCAGAAAAGGCAAGAGAATGCAACTTATGGTTAGTAAAAGAGCATCCTAATTATTTATTTGGCTTGTTAAGTCTCGCTTCTACCTTAATAGAAAATGAAAATTTTGACGAAGTAAAAAATGTTTTAGGTAAAAATTTATTGTTACATGAATTATATCCAGAACGCACAGAGTTCCATTTAGACGAGGTAATGGCTTATTTTTCAGTTAGTATACAATACTTGTTGGCTGTAGGAGATATCGACGAGGCAGAAGTACGGTTAGAAATATTAGAAGAGATTGATAATGAACACCCAAAGTATCTGGTTGCTAATGAAATGAAAAGGCATTACTTCTACGGTTTAGCTTCGAAAAGAATGAGTAAAGAAAGAGAGTTAATGTTAATGGTGCCAGAAATTGATAGAACATCTGCTTTGCAAACAATAAATCCTCCAGTTTTTAATTACCCTAGAGAAATTGATATTTTATATTCAAGAGGAATTGATGAAATTAAAGAAAGTCAATTAGAATTATTTAATCATTTAGAGGTAGACAAACTTACAGAAGATTTAATTCAAGTTGTAAATGATTCTATTGTTAGATTTGATCATTATTCACGTTTTTATATCGGGGATAAAGAGATAACGACCGATTTGGTTTCACACGCTTTTTTATTGCTTGCACACTTAAAACAGGAAAAAGCACTTCCAGTTTTATTAGAGGTTTTAAAGCAAAATGGTACCTATCTAGATTTTTGGTTTGGAGATTCTTTACCTAGCTTGGCAACACCAGCCCTATACTTTTCAGAAAAAAATAATGTTGAAGCATTGGTTTCTTTTATTCAAGAGCCAAATATAGGTGCGTATACAAAAAGCATAGTTCAAGAAACTTTATGTAAAATTTTATATTATAAAAATGGAGGTTCTAAAGCTGATTTAGTAAGCTATAGCAAAGATATTTTAAATTATTTTATCAGAAATAAGGCAGATGAAAATATAGTAGACACCGAATTTTTAGGTCTTTTTGTTTCAGATTTAATAAATTTTAGGTGTAAAGAATTATTGCCAGAAATTAAGGAACTTTTTAATTTAGAAATTATTGGATATTGGATTTGTGGAGATTACGAGGAAGTAGCTAAAGATATATCTAAAGAATTTAACGAAGATTTATCTGTAAAAGAAAACTCTATTTTAGAAAAATACAATGCTTTTAAAGAGTATTGGTTAAATGATTCAGGTACTTTTTTTGATGATACAGCTATTGATGACGAATATTTTGATAAAGATTTTCCTCTAGAGAAGAATCCAATCAGTCCTGCTTACTTTGTAAACGAATCAAAAAAAATAGGTAGAAACGAACCTTGCCATTGCGGCAGCGGCAAGAAGTATAAAAAATGCTGTATAAATTTGTAAAATGACACTACAAGAAAGAGATAAAAAACACCTTTGGCACCCGTTAAAACAGCATCAATTAAACCCAGATAGTTTAGCAATTGTAAAGGCAAAAGGCTGTATTTTAACAGATGAAAATGGCAATGAATACATCGACGCAATTTCGTCTTGGTACACTTGCATGTTTGGGCATTGCAACGAGTTTATAACGAGTCGGGTTTACCAGCAAATGCAAACGTTAGACCAAGTAATGTTTAGCGATTTTACGCACGAGCCTGCTGTAAAATTATCAGAAGAACTAATTAAAATATTGCCTAAAAATCAGAATAGGATCTTCTTTAATGATAACGGTTCTACAGCAGTAGAGGCAGGTATTAAAATGGCCTTGCAGTACTATTTTAATTTAGAGGAGAAGCGCACAACTTTTATCGCTTTTGAAAACGGATTTCACGGCGACACGTTTGGCGCCATGTCGGTTTCTGGTTTGTCGGTTTACAATGGTCCGTTTGAAGATTTTTTGATGGATGTAAAACGAATTCCGACTCCGAACGGAGAAAACCACGAAGAAATTTTAGCAACTTTAAAAGAATACACAAAAAACTATAAAATAGCAGGTTTCATTTACGAGCCAATTATTCAAGGTGCAGCCGGAATGAAAATTCATGATAAAGAGGGCTTAAATGAGATTTTAAAATTTCTTAAAACAAACGATATTTTATCGATTGCCGATGAGGTCATGACAGGTTTCGGAAAGACAGGGCGTAATTTTGCATCCGATTATATAGAAACCAAACCAGATATTATTTGTTTGAGTAAAGCGTTAACTGGCGGTTTAGTTCCGTTGGCAATTACTTCTTGTACCGAAAAAATTTACGATGCTTTTTTAAGCAATGAAATGGCAAAAGGTTTTTTTCATTGCCATACCTATTCTGGCAACCCGATTGCTTGCAGTGCTGCAATTGCCGCGATAGAATTGTTACAAACGGATGAAATTCAGCAAAATATAAAAACAATTTCAGCGTCTCATATTAAGTTTCAAGAACATATTTTAAAACATTCAAAAGTAAAAACAGCACGTTCACAAGGTGTTATTTTTGCTTTAGATTTAGATACCAAAATGGAACGTTACGGTAATTTACGTGACAAATTATTGAAGTTTTTCATGGAAAGAGGTGTTTTTTTACGTCCTTTAGGGAACACGATTTATATTCAAGTTCCGTATGTAATTTCTGAAATTGAATTACAAAAAGTGTATAATACTATTGAAGAAAGTTTAGAGATTGTTTAGGGCGTTCCGTTTTTTAAATCTAAAAGTTTTGAAAAAAAAACTTTTAGATTTAAAAAACGTCAGGCTTTCCGCAGTCGCTTTTTTTGTTGAAAAAACAACAAAAATGAGCTCCGACAATGCTTCAATCCTTAACGCAAAACTTATCTTTGTGAAAATTTACAGATCTCACAGGTTTTTAAAACCTGTGAGGTCTTGTGCAGATAATAATAGTAATTAATGATTCAACCAGTTTCTATCACATCAATCGCGTCTATTTCTGCATTAGGTAGTTCTCCAAAAGAAATTTGGCAAAATTATCTGTCAAACACACACTTTTTGTCAGAAAAAGAGGTGAGTGGAAAAACTGTTTTTGTTGGGCAGCTATCAGCAGAAAATCAGCAGAAAATTAGATCTTTAAGAAAATCTGATTCAAAATACAGAAATTTAGACGATTCCGTTTTATTTGCCATTTATGTTTCTAGAGAGGCTGTTAAAAACTCAAATTGGAAATCAGAGAAATCTTTCGACAAATCTCAAGACAATCATTTCGGAATTAATTTTGGATCTTCAAGAGGGGCAACCTCTTTGTTTGAGAAATATCATAAGGAGTTTTTAGAAACTCAAAAATCATCAACATTAAGTTCTCCAACCACAACACTAGGTAATATTTCGTCTTGGGTAGCGCATGATTTGCAAACTTCAGGTCCAGAAATATCGCATTCTGTAACCTGTTCTACAGCTTTACATTCGCTTTTAAACGGAGTTGCTTGGATAAATTCAGGAATGTCAGAACAATTTTTGGTAGGCGGAAGTGAAGCGGCTTTAACCGATTTTACAATTGCACAAATGCAAGCTTTAAAGGTCTATGCGAAGCATGATGCTGACGCTCATAAAGAATTTTATCCCTGTAAATCTTTTGATTTAAAAAAGAAACAAAATACTATGGTTTTGGGTGAGGGCGCATCCGCAATTTGTTTAGAAAAAGGATTTGTAGAAAATGCTTTAGCAACAATTGTAGGAGTTGGTTTTGCAACGGAAGTTCTGCAACATAACACTTCAATATCAGCAGATGCAAAATGCTTTCAGAAATCTATGAAAATGGCTTTAGGAGAAATAAAAGTCAATGAAATTGACGTAATTGTGATGCATGCTCCAGGAACTATCAAAGGAGATCAATCTGAAGTGAATGCAATTAAAAGTTTATTCGGAGAAATAACACCCTTTTTAACCACTAATAAATGGAAATTAGGACATACATTTGGTGCATCTGGAATGTTGAGTTTAGAATTGGGTTTGCTGATGTTACAGCATCAACAAGTAATAGAAGTTCCTTTTGCAGAGAAACAAATGCATCCGAAGAAAATTAAAAATGTACTTATAAATGCAGTTGGTTTTGGTGGAAATGCGGTTTCTGTGTTGTTGTCGAAATAATGTGTCTAATAAAAAGTCAATATTGAGTGCTTTCTGTGCAAGTGATTTTTTGGAAGTAGAGCATAAAAGTTATTTTTGGATTTTTTTAAAATGCATAAAAGACTAAAAGGGCATCTCGATACAATCCCGCCCAAAAGCGGCATCACTCGATGTGACAATGTGTGAAGAGTTAGTTTAAAATTTAACTAAAAATAACCTTGTTAAATAGTTCAGTTATATCTTAATTTTTTAGATTACTAAAAGCTAAAAGCTAAAAGCTAAAAGCCAAAAATTAACAACCAAAAGCTAAAAACCCTTACTCCATTTTCGCTTTCATCTTTAAAATTTCTTGTTCTATTGTAATTAACTTATCTTCAAAAGAAGTAGAAAATTCTGGAATTCTTTTACAGAAAACGTATCGAACGCGCCAAAGTTCTTTTACATCAGAAATTTTATAAATTTCGTCTTCTATATTTTTATGATCTGCTCTAAAAATAACATTGTTGTTGGTTATATGTAGTCTTCTGAATAATATGTTGTTGTCGATAATTGCAAAAACCAACGTTCCGTTTGTAAGTTTTTTTATGACATTTATCGGTGTTTGTTCGCCAATAACAATATCCTTCGGATAAAAACCTTTGTCTTTGTTGGTCATTTCTAAACTAGAAACGGTAAACGCTCTAAAATTTTTAGACGTATTTATAGGGATTTGAAGACAAGGCATTTCGTCAATAAAAATATCATTTTTAAAATGCTGCAGATAATCTATATTGTTATTATCTGTAATACATGGTACTTTTGCAAACGGTTCTTTTTTGATATCTTCAGTGTAGGTTGCTAAACTTTCTTTAAACTGTAATAACTCGTTAACAGTAATATCACTCGTTAACAACGTATCTATTTTTATGCTAAAATAATTAGCAATTTTAATAATTGTTTCTATTTTTGGTTCACTTCTGTGTTCTTCGTAAGCACCTAATGCAGATCGCTTTAAGCCAAAAATATCAGCGAATGCTGTTTGGCTTAATCCTTTTACTGTTCTTATTTTTTTAATATTTTTTCCGAAAAAAGACATATTTTGCTAATTTAATTTGCATTATTTAAATTTAAGTGTATCTTTACGCTAACAATATTAGTTAATTATTTTTAATTGTGCTAATCTAACTAGCTTTTTGTTGCTGTTTTATCAAAATAGGAATAAAAACTAACAGAATTAGCATTTTATCAACCAACTTAAACTTTTAAAATATGATCTTACTTGTGTATTGCCTTTTTATTTTTGTTTTAAAACTTGTAGCGATTTTGTCTAACTTGTTGTAATATTGGGTAATTGTGTTTTTAAAGAAAAAGAACAAACAACAAATAACTAACTATGAAAAACTACAACACAAAAATTAAAAATTTTTTAATGCAACTCGATTTTAATATTGTTTTTGAAAATTCTGAAGACGGTATTTTAATGATTAGCAAAGAGAGTGAAGGGATTAAAAATTTGATTTTAGGAATTGCGCCGCCAATGTTAATTATGGAGCAACATATTTTTAACATCAAAAATAAAAATGAAGAGGTTTTTAAAAAATTATTGCAGAAAAATAGAGATATTATTCACGGTGCATTTGTACTTGATGAAACCGGACAAAAAGTAATTTTTAGAGACACTCTGCAAATTGAAAACCTCGATTTAAACGAGTTAGAGGCGTCATTAAATTCGTTGAGCTTGTTGTTGAGCGAATATTCAGAACAAATTATAAACTTTTCAAAATATTAAATTATGAATTTTTTTAAACGATTATTTAAAATGGGACAAGCCGAAGCGAATTCGACTTTAGACAATATGGAAGATCCTATCAAATTGACAGAGCAAGGAATAAGAGATATGAAAGTAGATCTTGAAAAAAGTTTAGAAGCCTTGGCACAAGTAAAAGCCTTGGCAATTAGGTCTAAAAATGAGTACGAAGAGTTTTTATCTAAAGTAGAGAATTACCAAGAAAAAGCGATGTTGTTATTAACGAAAGCTAAAAAAGGTACGTTAAAAATGTCTGAAGCAGAACGTTTGGCAAAAGAATCTTTAATTAAAAAAGAGGAAAGTAGTGTGCATGCAGAAAACTCGAAAGCAGAATCTGCGAAATTAGAAGGTTCTGTATCTCAATTAGAAAAGAATGTTGTAGCAGTTAGGAAGAATATCAGTAAATGGGAAAACGAATTAAAAACGTTAAAAGCACGAGTAAAAGTTTCTAATGCAACGCAAAAATTGAATAAGCAAATGGCAGATATTGATGCATCAAGTACGGTATCAATGTTAGAAAGAATGAAAGAAAAAGTACATCAAGAAGAAGCATTAGCAGAAGCGTACGGCGATATTGCAAACGCTAACAAATCTATAGATGATGAAATTGACAAAGCCATAGATTTTACAGCTGATTCAGCCGAAAACGAATTGACAAAATTAAAAGAACAGTTAGGTTTTTCTAACGATATAAAATCATAATATTGAATTCACTTATAGACATATTATTCTCTCCAGTGAACATTACACTAACTATTTTGATGCTGATACTCATTTTGTATTGGTTAGTCACAATGATTTCTGGAGTAGATTTTGATGTAGATTTTGATATTGACGTCGATTTTGATATTGATGCGGACTTTGATGCGAATATAGAAGGTGGAAATATTGATTTTCAAGATGTCTCTAACGCACAAATTGAAAAAGAACATATAATAGGCAACAGAAGAAGCCCCTTAAAATGGTGGCAAGTTGTACTTGTATACTTTAATTTTGTCGGTTTGCCCTTTATGTTTGCTTTCACTTGCTGGATTTTTATTTGGTGGATGCTAACAACCACCATCACAACAATTACTTATAGTTATGATACTTCTTTTGGGGTTTTAATTATGTTATTGGCCATATTTCCGTCCTTAATTATCAACAAAATATTTACAATTCCGTTTAAGAAATTCTTTAAAAATTTTAATAAAGATGGCGATGTACCCATCGATATTATTGGAAGAGTAGGAATTTGTTTATCTACTATAAAAGAGAATAAAATGGGTTCTGCAGAAATTGTGGTAGAAGAAACACCTTTATCCATATATGTAAAATCTTTAAACGGCGAACTAATTAATTTTAGAGAGTCTATTTTAATCATTAAACAGAGTGCAGACAAAAATTATTATTACGTACAATCCTATAAAACGAACTAAACATTTAAAATTATGCTAGAAAATTTATCACCACTTATTGGAATCTTTTTAGGAGTATTTATTTTCCTACTTATTCTTGTTGTTGCTATTGTTGCCATGTTCTATAAGAAAATACCACAAGGGCAAGCGCTGGTAAGAACAGGTATGGGTGGTACTAAAGTTGCCACAGATAAAGGAATGTATGTGGTGCCTGTTTTTCATCGAGTAGAAATTATGGATATTTCTGTAAAGAAAATTCAAATAGAAAGACTTGGTAATGAAGGTCTTATTTGTAAAGACAACATGCGTGCAGATATTAAAGTGGCGTTTTTTGTTCGTGTAAATAATGAAATCGATTATATTAAAAAAGTAGCACAAACTATTGGTTGTGCAAGAGCATCCGATATTGAAACATTAGAAGATTTATTTGAAGCAAAATTTTCTGAAGCCTTAAAAACAGTCGGAAAAAAGTTTGAGTTCATAGAATTATACGAGGCGCGTAGAGAATTTAGAGATGAAATTGTTGATATTATCGGCACGGATTTAAACGGATATACGCTAGAAGATTGTGCAATTGATTATTTAGAACAAACGCCAGTTTCGTTTTTAAAGACAGACAATATTTTAGATTCAGAGGGGATTAAAAAAATCACCGAATTAACGGCGGCACAAAACGTGAAGTCGAATTTAATTATGCGTGATGAACAAAAAACCATCAGAAAACAAGACGTTGAAGCGCGTGAGGCAATTTTAGAATTAGACAAGCAATTAGCAGAAAAAGAAGAATCGCAGAAAAGAGAAATTGCCAATATTAAATCTCGCGAAGAAGCAAGTATTTTAAAAGTAAATGAAGAAGAGCGCTTAAAATCTGAAAGTGCAAGAATCGCTACAGAAGAAAAATTGCAAGTTGCCGAAGAAAATATGCAACGTCAAGTAATTGTCGCTGCTAAAAATAAAGAAAGAACAAGTGTTGTAGAAACAGAGAGAGTCGAAAAAGACAGAATGTTAGAAGCAACTGAAAGAGAGCGAATTGTAACTTTAGCGCAGATAGAAAAAGAAAGAGTATTAGAAGTTGAGAAGAAGAATATTCAAGATGTAATTCGTGATCGTGTTGTTTTAGAAAAAGGAGTGGTACAAGAGCAAGAGAATATGAAAGATATTCAGGCTTTTAAAACTGCGGATAGAGAAAAGCAAGTTAAAATTACGATTGCAGAGGGAAATGCAGAAGAAGAGCTAATTAAAACGACGAAAGCTGCAGAAGCACAAAAGCAAGCAGCAATTCAGCAAGCAGAAGAAATTAATATTGAAGCGTTAGCGAAGAAACAAGCCAGTGAAAAAGAAGCGGAATCAAGAAAAATTTTAGCGGAAGCAACAGCGAAAGAAGAAGCTGTAATCGGAATGTCTGAAGCGCAAGTAATGCATGCAAAAGCAGATGCGCATGAGCGTGAAGGTATTGTAGAAGCCTTAATTATTGAGAAAAAAGCGAAAGCAGAAGCGGCTGGTATTGAAGCAAAAGCAACAGCGATTCAGAAACAAGGAATGGCAGAAGCAATCGTAATCAAAGAAAAAGCTTTGGCAGATGCAGCCGGAATTGAAGAAAAAGCAAATGCCATGAAGAAATTAGATGGTGTTGGTAAAGAGCATGAAGAATTTAAATTGCGTTTAAACAAAGAATTACAAGTTGACTTGGCTGAAATTAATATTCAGAAAGAAATAGCAGATGCGCAAGCAAGTGTAATCGGAGAGGCCTTGAAAGCCGCGAATATTGATATTGTTGGCGGAGAAACCATGTTCTTTGATCAGATTGTTGGGCAAATTACAAGAGCAAAAGGTATTGACAGATTGACAAAACATTCTGATAATATTCAAGAGGTAAAAAATGCAATTCTTGGCAGCAATGATGTTAAAGGAAATTTACTAGAAAAAGTGAGAGATTTTGCTGATAAATACAATGTATCATCAGAAGATTTAAAAAATCTTTCTGTAGCGAGTATTTTGATGGATTTAAAATCGAAAACTTCTGATAATGAAGAAAGCAACTTGTTTTCGAATTTAATGAATCTTGCAAAAGGTTTAGGATTGTCTGATAAGAAGTTGGGGTAGAATTAATTACATTT
Source organism: Polaribacter sp. IC066 (assembly GCF_007997085.1). Lineage (GTDB taxonomy): Bacteria > Bacteroidota > Bacteroidia > Flavobacteriales > Flavobacteriaceae > Polaribacter. Next base: position 18,612 of record NZ_VORR01000010.1, on the reverse strand, counting down.
TATATCCTGCAAGGTCTTTTTCTTGACCTTGTAGGGATAAGATTAAAAACTATTTCGAATTAAACATACCTACAAGGTATTAAAACCTTGCAGGATAGAACTACAGATTATTAATTTCTACAGTAAAATCTATCTATAATCCGAATGCAAAAAGAAGAAAAAAATCAAAAGAATATTCTCGAAGACGGAACGTATGAAATTATTCAAAATCGTCTTCAAAAGCAAAAAGAAGCACTGCAAACCCGGCTTGGTCAATTAAACCAAGAACGTGCAAAAGTATTTGGTAGTGTAGAAACTAAACTAATTGCAAACAATAGAATTAACACAGAAAACAACTGTATTGCTCGAGATATTATAACGATTGGCAATATCAGTATTTTTGGATATAATGTTCATTTAGGATTAAGAACAGATGTAAAGTTAAACGATGTTTTCAGCATTTTCTCTTATGACGGAACGCAATTTGTGAACAAAGGTTTAGATTTTCTAGAAAATGATGCTTTTACGTTAGATTTCACGAATCTTTATAAATATTACAGAAACACCATTTTTAGCAAATTTGCCATTATTGGTAATTACTTGCATTTGGTTTTTCAATTAAGTGAAACCGCTAGCGATATCAAAACTTTTAAATGGTTAATAACCGACGGAACTTTAAGTTATGTTGATAACAGGAGTGATCACGAGTTTGTATTTCCAAATCAGCATGAATATAGGTGGCAAGAAGTTACGAGAGACATGCATTTTTATGGCAAACATCCGCATATTAGTATTTTAGATAAGGTTTTTGTGGAAACTGTTGGCGGTGATTTAACCATAAAAATCGAAAATAATACCGATGACGGAAAAGGTATTTATAATGAGTCGGTTACGCAAGCAGATCAAACATTAGATGATGGTCAATACCGTTTTGCCGATTTAGGAAATCTAATCATTTTAGAAATAAAACCATTTCAAGAAGCAACGCGTTATTTTGTGTACAATCATAAAATACAAGAGGTTAAGAAGATAGATGCGATAAAAGATGCGGCTGTTTTATTGCCAAACGACCAAGGAATTATTTTTTCAAACGGATATTATTTACAATCGGGTGGTTTTAAAATTTTTGATAATCAGTTCACAGATTTAAAGTTTCAAGATAAAATAAGCTCACAAAACGGAGAAGATTTTTTCTATGTCTTTTATCAAGAAACAACAGGATTGTATGTATTGATGTCTTATAATGTGATTGAGCAAGAGGTAAAAACGCCAATTATTTGTAGCGGATTTACCTTCTTAAAAAATGGCGAATTGTGCTATTTTAAAGATAATGAAGATCAAACAAGGCATCATGTAATTCAGATTTGGCAAACACCATTTACGCAAGGCACCGAAATTCCATCAGAATTTAAAGACTCTTTTTTATACAAAGTTGGCAATAAAGATATTGTGAAGGCGATGGCAGAATGCCAAGTTTTAATCACACTTTTAAATAAAGAAGATAATTATGACGGGTTGTATGAAGACATTGCTAAAATTTCCTTGGATATTTCTGATAGCTATTACTGGATAAAAGAATCAAAAACCTTTGAATTATCCATTCCGTTAGCAGCCATAAACGCTTCAGCAAATGCAGCTATTGACGAGTTTGATAAGGTGGTACAACTTCGAAAAAATGCCAAAAAGATAACGGAAGAAATTGCTGGAAAAGCAAACGTTTTTTTTAGTAAAATAAAAAGTACTTCGTTCAAATCTATTGATGATTTTGTGCAAGCATTGTCACAATTAAGAACCTTACGAGGAGAAATTATTGGTTTTAAAGAAATAAGATATATAGATGTAGCTTATTTAGTAAAATTAGAAGCCGAACTTGTCGCACAAACAGAAACAATTTCACAAAGATGTGTTTCTTTTCTGTTGGATGAAAAAGCATTGCTACCGTATCATAAAAGAGTAGCAGAAAAAGAAACGGAATTAGATAAAATCAGTAAAGTAATCAATGCAAAAGCAGTAGAAAAAGAAGTCAATCAAATTGTTACAGATTTAGAATTGCTGATAGAAATTGTGTCTAATTTAGAGATTGAAGATACTTCTCATTCTACAAAAATTATCGATTCTATTTCGTTGATTTTTTCTACGATTAATCAACTAAAAGCAGGAATTAAGAATAAAGTTAAATCGTTAAGTTCAGAAGAAGCAAGCGCAGATTTTTCTTCTAAAATAAAACTGATTGATCAAAGTATTGTCAATTATTTAGACATTGCCACAACGCCAGAAAAAACAGACGAATTGCTAAATAAAGTAGCGATTCAGTTAGAAGATTTAGAAGGTAGATTTGCAGATTATGACGAATTTATTGCAGATATTTTAGAAAAAAGAGAAGAAGTCTATAATGCCTTTCAGGCAAAGAAAAGTAGCATTATTGAAGCCAGAAATAGGAAAGCAATTTCTTTAGAAACAGCGGCAAAAAGAATTTTAAATGGCGTTGTTAAAAAAGCAGAAAGTTTTAAATTTTTAAATGAAATTAATGGGTATTTCGCATCCGATTTAATGATTAATAAACTGCGAGACATCATTACTCAATTATATGATTTAGAAGATGGTGGAAAAGCAGAAATGATTGAAACGGGTTTAAAAACAGCCAAAGAAGATGCTGTTAGAAAACTAAAAGACAAACAAGATTTATATGAAGATGGCGAAAATGTAATTAGGCTAGGGAAACATAAATTTGGGGTAAACAAGCAAGTGTTAGACTTAACGATTGTGTATAAAGACAAATCCCTTTCTTATCATTTAACTGGAACAGATTTTTACCAAGAAATTGAAAATGAGGTTCTATTAAAATCAGAGAAATATTGGAATCAATCTTTTGTTTCCGAAAATGAAAACGTCTATCGCGCAGCTTATTTAGCGTATCGAATTACACAAGAAAATACTATCGAAGATTTATACAATCGAACCGATGAAAAATTGTTGGATTTAGTGAAAACTGTTGCTTCAAAAAGTTATACAGAAGGCTACACAAAAGGAGTTCATGATGTAGATGCATTTAAAATTTTAAAAACTTTTATAATCAAAGAAACTTCACTCGGTTTGTTGAGGTTCTCTCCAAAAATTAGAGCATTTTCACAGTTATTTTGGCATTGTTTATCCGAAGAAAAAAGAACTTTTTATGGTGATAAAATAAAAGCATCTGCAGCCGTTTTAAAGGTGTTTCCAAAAAGTGATAGTCATTTACAGCTGATTACAGATTTAGGGAAATCTATACATACTATTTTTGCCAAGGTTTTAGTAAATAGTAAGGAGTATCAAGAAGAAAATCAGTTCGAAATTGCAAATTATTTATTTCAAGAATTAAGTGATGAAACAAGTTTTTATGTAAGTCAGAAAGCAATTACTTTATTTGACGAGTTTCTAAAAGTTTTAAATGATAACAAGAACGTTCATAATTTAAGAACTGAAATTCAGTTGCTTAATAATGAAGCCTATAAAATTAATTTAGCAACCGAATGGGTGTCCTCTTTTGTAAAATCATCACATGAAAAAGATGCAGCTTATATTTACGAAATTGTTTGTTTGTTTTTATATGAAGATAAATCTGCGCAAAATATAGTGAATGTTGAAGCAGAAGAAATTATCAAAGATTTATTAGGAAGTCATTCTTCGATAAAAAGCCAAGAATTTATTTTCGATTATCATCAATTTGTAGCGCAATTAGCACATTTTTCAGCGGTTGAAATTTCCGGATTTCATCAATATAAAAAGGAAAAGCACAATGTTACAGAAGCACTAAAAGAAGGGTTAAAGTTAGAAGAATTTTTACCAAGAGTTTTAACGTCTTTTGTAAGAAACCAATTAATAGATCAAGTGTATTTGCCTTTGTTTGGCGATAATTTATCGAAACAATTAGGAAGTGTAGGTAGCAATAAACGTACTGATAGAATGGGAATGTTGTTGTTGGTTTCGCCTCCAGGGTATGGTAAAACCACTTTAATGGAATATTTGGCAAACAGATTGGGTTTTGTTTTTATGAAGATAAATGGTCCTGCAATTGGTCATGAAGTTACTTCTGTAGACCCAATGTCTGCGACAAATATTGCAGCGCGTGAAGAATTAAAAAAACTGAATTTAGCGTTTGAAATGGGCAATAATGTAATGTTGTATTTAGATGACATTCAGCATTGTAATCCAGCGTTTTTACAGAAATTTATTTCTTTGGCAGACGGAACACGTAAAATTGAAGGTGTTTATAATGGGCAACCAAAAACCTATGATTTTAGAGATAAAAAGTTCTGTGTAATTATGGCTGGAAACCCGTATACAGAAAGCGGCGACAAGTTTCAAATTCCGGATATGCTTGCCAATAGAGCAGATATTTATAATTTGGGAGATATTATTGGGGATACAGCATCGTTGTTTAAGATGAGCTTAATCGAAAATTCGTTGACTTCAAATCCGATTTTGAGCCAAGTTTCCAGCACAAATTTTGATGATATTTATCAATTTGTGAAAATTGTTGAAACAGGAAATAGAGAAGGCATTGAGTTAAAAGGAAATTACACAAAACAAGAATTAAATGATTATTTGTCTGTTTTAGAGAAAGTAATGATTGTTAGAGATCGAGTGATGGAGGTAAATGCGGCATATATAAAATCTGCTGCCATGGACGACCAGAACAGAACTGAACCTAATTTTAAATTGCAAGGCTCTTATAGAGATATGAATAAACTGGTTGCTAAAGTGGTACCAATTATGAATAATAAAGAGTTAGAAATTTTGTTATTGTCTCATTATGAAAACGAATCTCAAACCTTAACAAGTGCAGCAGAGTCTAATCTTTTAAAATACAAAGAATTAGGGAATCTATTATCTGTGGATGAAAAATTACGCTGGGAAACAATCAAAACCACATTTGTGAAAAACAACAAATTAAAAGGTTTTGGGAATGCTAATGAAATGACGCAAGTGTTAGCGCAAATGATGCAGTTTAGTGAGCATTTAGAAGGAATTCAAGAAGTTTTGAAAAAAGGATTAGAGAAATAGACGAAATACTGTATTTTTGGTGTAGAAATTAAGTGAACATTTATGAGCGAAGTAAGACACAATTGGACGAAAGAAGAAGTTCTAGAAATATATAATAAACCGTTAATGGAACTGCTGTATGATGCAGCAACAATTCATAGAAAACAACACGATCCTAATGTTGTTCAAGTATCAACATTATTGTCTATAAAAACTGGCGGATGTTCTGAAGATTGTGGCTATTGCCCGCAAGCAGCAAGATATCATACCAATGTAGAAGGTAACGATTTAATGACGGTGAACCAGGTAAAAGCTCAAGCTTTAAGAGCTAAAGAAAGTGGGAGTTCTCGTGTTTGTATGGGTGCAGCTTGGCGAAATGTAAAAGATGGGCCAGAATTTGACCAAGTTTTAGATATGGTAAGAACCATTAATAAACTAGAAATGGAAGTTTGTTGCACGTTAGGAATGGTGACTGAAAATCAGGCGCAAAGATTGGCAGAAGCTGGTTTGTACGCATACAATCACAATTTAGATTCATCCGAAGAATATTATAAAAAAGTAATTTCTACAAGAGGGTATCAAGACAGATTAGATACTATTGATAATGTTCGTAAAACAAATGTAACCGTTTGTTCTGGCGGCATTATAGGAATGGGAGAAGCAGCAGAAGACAGAGCAGGAATGTTAGTTGCCTTATCAACTTTGAATCCGCAACCAGAATCTACACCAATTAATGCGTTAGTTGCAGTAGCAGGAACGCCTTTAGAAAATGAAACTCCTGTTGATATTTGGGATATGATTAGAATGGTTGCAACCACAAGGATTGTATTACCAGAAACACAAGTACGTTTATCTGCCGGAAGAACAGAAATGAGTAGAGAAGGGCAGGCAATGTGCTTTTTTGCGGGTGCAAATTCTATTTTTGCTGGCGATAAATTATTGACAACGCCAAACCCTAATGTAGATGAAGACATGAAAATGTTTAAATTATTAGGCTTAAATCCGCAAAAACCATTTACTAAAAAAGTACAACCACAAACTGTAGAGGCATCAGAATCTGCTTATCAAGCTTTAGGTGAAAAACCAAAATGGACAAGACCCGGGCACAAAATTGAACGTAATGAAGTGAAGAAGCAAGAGGCTAAATCTCTGAAGGTATAAATACAAAGTGTTTTTCTAATTTAAAATCCATCTACTTTTGAGTAGATGGATTTTTTTTAATCAAATTCCTCAACGAATAACTATTATACCAATTTAGTTTTATAGTGACGTGCAAATAAATTGAATTATTTTTGATGAAAGGTAAGCGAAAAGAAACGATTTATTACGGCATTATAAGGCTAATTTGGTATTAAACTCGCATCAATAGAAGTTTACTTTTTAAAGAGCCTATTTTGTTAAAGGACATCATCAGTTCCGTGCGTTAGATGACAGATTTCTACTCTCGAAGTTTCGGGATATAGCATTCACAATCTAAACCCGACACACGATAATTTTAGTAAGAGTTCAAAAGATAGGAAGCGGTTACCTGTTCTACAGCCCTTTTGCGGTCTGGACACGATAGCGAAATATCTTGTAGAATTCAATAAAATTATCAGAAGTCTAGATTTTTGTTTCTTGGAATTTATCTTGAGCGAAGTCGAAAGGTCAATGGAAAAGAAAAATGAATAAAATTGTAAGACAACTTTAAAGTATAATTACTTCGAGGTTAATAGCAGTAATTTAATTTTATTAGGTTTTAATAAATTGGTTTTTTTGCTTGTCGATATAAATATTTGCTTACTTTTTTCTGAAAGAAAATATTAAAATAAAGTTTGTGTTCCTTCTTTTAATTTTTTAAGTAAAAATTATCCATGGTCTACAAACGTCATCATAAAATCAAACATCATCATAAAATTAATTGGGTAGTATGTTCTAATGTTTGAGTTTGTTTGTTTTTCTAGCGGTACATCGATGTTGTTAGAATGTTATTAATTTTTGTTGTTTAGAATTTAAAGATCATTAATAAAAAACTAAAGAAATGAATTAAAATGGATCTATAACTTTTCTGTAAAAAGAGGTGTTAGGATGTAGTGAACAATTGAATAAGATTAAAACTTAACCAACTAGAAAAAAAAATAAGTAATTTCAGAACGTAAATAGATACTTTCAGAACAAATAAATGGATGTTTAGCCTTATTTAATAGATAAGAAACTGCTTTTAAGTAGATTGCGAACAAATTGAAAATTATCACGAATGAAAGCATGTCCTCGATGTAAGTCGGTGTCACGACACAGAATGAAAAGAAAATTTTTGGCTAAACTATTTCCAGGAACAAAGGCTTACGGTTGTGATAAATGCAATGTTGTGTACACTTGGTTTCCACTCATCAATCGTTCTTTTTAAATTTGAAACTAAAAAAGATTGTAAAATATTTCTTTTAGTTTTATGTTCCTTCCGAATTAAAAATAAGCAAGTACCTTAAATAAGTTGTGTTAAATTACAAAGCAAATAGCGCTATTATAGTGTTTTGTTTTAAAAAAAAACAAAGAAATTAAAACGTTTAAATTGCTTATAAAGGAGGTGTAATTGTTAATCTTTACACTTTTTTAGTGAATCGAAATTAGTTTAATTACTTGATTTTTAATTATATTCGTTGCTGCTAACTAAATACAACTATTATGAAAGCCTGCCCGAAATGTAAATCTGTGTCAAAGCATAGATTAAAAAGAAAGGCTTTTGTTAAATTAATTCCAGGTTCCAGAGCTTATTCATGCGATAAGTGCAATACCTACTATACTTGGTTTCCGATTATAAACAGAAGCTTAAGAATTTAGCCAAAAAAAAAGCCTCACATATTTAATGTGAGGCTTTTTGGTTTAAAAATATTATTTAAATAATCTAAAAATATCATTTCCGTTTGCAAAAAGTAGCAGTGTAATTAAAAGAATAAAGCCTACAACTTGGGCATATTCTAAAAATCGATCTCCGGGCTTTTTACCCGTAATCATTTCCCAGAGTGTAAATACCACATGGCCTCCGTCTAGTGCTGGTATTGGTAATAAGTTCATAAACCCTAACATGATTGATAAAAAGGCTGTGATGTTCCAGAAAGATTCTGCGCTAAATTCATCAGGAAAAATACTACCAATAGAAATAAAACCACCTAAACCTTTATAAGCACCTGTACTTGGGTTAAAAATCTTTTTCAGTTGTTTAATATAATCGGTTAAAGTTTTCCATGATTTATTCCATCCCGCAGGAATTGCTTCTGCAAAAGAGTATTCTAAATTGGCAAGTTCATAATAGCCTAATCTTTCTAAATCTTTATCAGGAATCGTTGTGCTAAAAACACCTATTTTACCTTCATCGGTAATTTGTAAGTCAATTTTTTCTGTTTTTTTATTTCTTAAAACTGTAGCGGTAATTTTTTGACCTTTATGATTCAACAAGATTGCTTCTGCCTCATCATAATACTTAACAGCGTTGTCATTAATAGCAATAAGAATATCTTTTGGCTTTAGATCTGAATTTATATTCGGCGAGTCTTCAGAAATCTTACCAATTACAAAAGGATATCTCGGGTATAAAATAGGTCCAGCATCTTTACCTCGATCCATTAATTGAGAAATAAAGTTGGTAGGAATTTCTTTGTCAATGATTTGGCCGTTTCTTTCTATCTGAAAGTTATTTCCGTTGATGAACTCTAATGTTAATCCGTAGAATTTTCTTATTTTCTGACCATCTACAGTTAAGATTTTATCACCTGTTTGTATGCCTATATTCATGGCTAAAGAGTCTCGCACCCAGACACCGTCTTTTACATTTTCGTTCGGTAAATAGTTATCACCATAACTCCACATTAACATAATGTAAATAAAGATTCCTAAAACGAAGTTTACAAAAACACCACCGAGCATTATAATTAAACGCTGCCACGCTGGTTTTGATCTAAATTCCCATGGTTTTGGTGGTAAAGCCATTTGTTCTTTATCCATACTTTCATCGATCATTCCGGCTATTTTTACATAACCACCTAGAGGAATCCAACCAATACCGTAAACTGTATCGCCAATTTTTTTCTTAAAAATTGAGAATTTATAATCAAAAAATAAATAAAATTTTTCAACTTTAGTTTTAAATAATTTTGCGGGGATAAAATGCCCTAATTCGTGTAAGACGATTAGAAGAGACAAACTTAAAATAAATTGTGATGCTTTTATTAATATTTCCATTCAGCGATAAATCAGATTTTAAAAATGTACAAATGTACGTTTTTAAAGAGAGTTTAAGAAGAACTATTAATAGTTGCTTTTATTTTAACAAAGATTTTAGAAGTATTTTAAGATATGCTATTTCTCTATGGTTTTTTTAAGCCGTAAATTTGCAAAAATACCTTGTTTCATGGATTTAAAATTTTTCAAAAAAAGTAGATCAACATTTATTTTTTTGCTAGTCTTTTCAGCAGTCGCTATTCCTATTTACTATAATCTATTGAAAGTCGAAAAGAAGTTAAAAGTATATCATCCTGCAGATGTAAATCCGCGTTTGGTAGACGTATCGATAAAACACATAACTAGAGATCATACCATTGCAGATTTTGAATTAATAAATCAGAACGGAGATTTGATTACCCAGAAAGATTATGAAAATAAAATTTATATTGCAGATTTCTTTTTTACACGTTGCACCAACATCTGTATTGCCATGGCCTATAATATGAGCGAATTGCAAGAGTTTTATAAAGATGATGACGATATTATGTTTTTATCACATTCTGTAACGCCAAATATAGATAGCGTTGCTGTTTTAAAAGAATATTCTATAAATAAAGGGGTAAATGATAAAAAATGGAATGTGACAACGGGTAATAAAAAGCACATTTACGAATTAGCAAGAAAGAGTTATATGGCTATTATAGAAGCTGGTGATGGCGGAGAAGATGATTTTATTCATACAGAACAGTTTGTTTTGGTTGATAAAGAAAAACGTATTCGTGGTTATTACGATGGCACAGAAACAGAAGACATGGAAAAGTTGAAGAAAGATATGGCTCTTTTGAAAAAAGAATATACCAGAAAATAACTTGTTTAGAATCATTCTAAATGATTATCTTTGCTTCCTAAAATTAAATCTTTGATCACAATCGCATCTTTACACATCGGAGAAATAGGATACATTTCTGAAGATTCATTAGATTTCATCCCTTTAAAATTATTAGAGATGGGGTGTTTGCCCGGAGCAGAAGTGAGGCTCGTGCAAATTGCACCTCTTAAAGACCTGCTATACATTTGTGTAAACGGGAGCCATTTAGCCATTAGAAAAGAAACAGCTCTACAAATTAAAATTTTAAAAAGCGAATAGGAAATGTCTAAAACTGATATAAAAGTTGCTTTAATAGGAAACCCAAATACAGGCAAAACATCGCTGTTTAATCAGCTTACAGGGTTAAACCAAAAAGTTGGCAATTATCCTGGAGTTACCGTAGATAAAAAATTAGGCGTCAGTAAACTATCACCCACGCAAAATGCCATTATTACAGATTTACCGGGTACATATAGTATTAATCCTACTTCTATTGATGAAAGTATTGTGTTAAAAACCTTGCTTAAAAAAGATATTAAAGAATCTCCAGATGTAATTTTAGTGGTTGCTGATGTCGAAAATTTAAAAAGAAATTTACTATTATTTTCTCAAATTAAAGATTTAGAAATTCCGACAGTATTGGCCATTAATATGGTTGATCAAATGACGAAAAAAGGAATCTCTATCGATTTATCGCTTCTTAAAAAAGAATTAAATACAGAAGTCATATTAATAAGCGCAAGAAAAAACGAAGGAATTAAAGATGTTAAAGCAGCCATAATTCGTTGTCATGTTGCGGCAAAAGCATCTCCTTTATGCGGAATTGATCATAAAATTGATCCAGATTACTTTAAAAAATTAAAAGAAATTAGTCCTAATTATTCTCTTTATGAATTATGGTTGATGGTTACTCAAAATAACTTTCCAGACACCGTTACGAAAGAAGAAAAAGAGAATTTATTAGCGTTTAAAAAGGATGCTTCTAAACTAAAAAAGTATCAGCACAAAGAAACCATTTACCGCTATCAGGAAATTAATAAAATTTTAAAGAAAACCTATCTTATTGATAAATCAAAAGCAACAGATTTAAGGGGTAGACTAGATAAAATATTTACGCATAAAATATTTGGATACGTATTTTTCTTTTTAATTCTGCTTATAATTTTTCAATCTATTTTCGATTTGGCTTCTGTACCCATGGATTTTATTGATGGCTCTTTTGCGCAATTAGCAGATTTTGCCAAGAACAGTTTACCCAACGGTGTTTTTACAGATTTATTAACAGAAGGCATTATACCAGGAATAGGTGGCGTTATTATTTTTATTCCTCAAATTGCCATTTTATTTTTATTTATAGCCGTTTTAGAAGAAACAGGTTATATGAGTAGAGTTGTCTTTTTAATGGATAAAATTATGAGACGTTTTGGTATGAACGGAAAAAGTATTATTCCGTTAATTTCAGGAACTGCTTGTGCAATTCCTGCAATTATGGCTACAAGAACGATTGCTAACTGGAAAGAACGTCTGATAACCATTTTAGTGACGCCTTTTACAACCTGTTCTGCACGTTTGCCCATTTATGCTATATTAATTGCATTGATAATTCCTGATAAAAAATTCTTCGGATTTTTAAACCTTCAAGGATTGGTTTTGCTTTCTCTGTATGCGCTGGGTTTTGTAACCGCAATATTGGCAGCTTATATTTTACATAAAACTTTACATATAAAATCGAAGTCATTTTTTGTTATTGAAATGCCTAATTATAAATTGCCATCTCTTAAAAATGTATTCTTTGAAGTTGTAGAAAAAACAAAAGCTTTTGTTTTTGGAGCCGGAAAAATAATTTTAGCATTATCTATTGTTTTGTGGTTTTTAGCATCAAATGGAGGTACTACTTATAAAAATGTAGAAAAGGCTATCACAGAAAATGTAGTGAATCAAACCTTAAATAAGGATGAACTTCAGCAAAAAATAGCATCAGCAAAATTAGAGAACTCTTATATTGGTATGATGGGAAAAGCCATAGAACCAGCTATAAAGCCTTTAGGCTACGATTGGAAAATAGGAATTGCTTTGATTACTTCTTTTGCGGCTCGTGAGGTTTTTGTGGGTACATTAGCAACTATTTATAGTGTAGAAGCAAATGATGAAAATACGACAACGATAAAACAAAAAATGGCGGCTGAAGTAAACGAAACAGGCGGTATCCTTTTTAATTTTCCTGTTGGGATGTCTTTAATGGTTTTTTATGCTTTTGCGATGCAATGTATGGCCACTTTTGCGATTGTAAAACGCGAAACTAAAAGCTGGAAATGGCCACTAATTCAGTTATTCGGCATGGCTATATTAGCCTATGTAGCTTCGTTTTTAACCTATCAAATTTTAAGTTAATGCAAGAAATTATTGTTTATATACTCGTCATTTTAGCCGCATATTTTTTGATAAAGAAATATTTTATTCCGTCAAAAAAAGTAAAAAAATGTAGTTCAGATTGTGGCTGTCATTAAAAGCTTAACAGAATATTAGTACCTTAAAATGAGAATATTTTTTAATTTTGAGGTTATTATTTTAATAAATAAATTTTAAACTACATATGATAAAAACCATTTTTTCAATTGCAATTTTTACAATTGCTTTGATTTCATCAACAAATACCTTTGCACAAAAATTTCCAAAAGTAGATGTCAGTCCTATGGATGCATCTTCATATCCTGTAAACTGGAGAAATTCTGATAAGCTTGTAAAAGTAGTGTACAGCAGACCTCAATTAAAAGGAAGAACTTTAGATAAGTTAGCGCCCAATGATAAAGTTTGGAGAACAGGTGCAAACGAAGCAGCAGAAATTACATTTTATAAAGATGTTACTTTTGGCGATAGAGATGTAAAAGCGGGCACGTACACGCTATTTACGATTCCTACAGACACAGAATGGACGATTATTTTAAGTACACAAAAAAACGTCTGGGGCTCTTATTTTTATGATAAAACAGAAGATGTTGTAAGGGTTTTTGGCAAAGTATCTAAATCTAAAGATGTTATAGAATCTTTTTCTGTTGTTTTTGAAGGCGAAGAAAATGCTGCAACGATGCATTTAGGTTGGGGAAATACGGTGGTTTCTGTGCCTGTAAAAGGATAGAGATTATAAATTTAAACATTAAAAAAGCTTCATAAAAATTAATTTATGAAGCTTTTTTAATGCGTAATTTTTTTTTTGTTACACAGATTGTTTCTGTTGCCATTTCCAAGCAGATTCTAAAGATTCTTCTAGGCTAATTTCTGTTTTCCAATTTAGCTCTTTGTTGGCAATTGTAGTGTCTGCAAAAGCGGCTACAACATCACCTTCTCGTCTACCAACTATTTTATAATTCAACTTTAAGTTATTTACTTTCTCAAAAGTTGTAATAATATCTAAAACAGAACTTCCTTTGCCAGTACCAATATTAAAGCATTCAAAAGCTTTTTTATTGTTCTTGTCGATAAGTCTTTTTAAAGCCGCAATATGTGCTTTTGCTAAATCGACTACATGAATGTAATCACGAACAGCCGTACCGTCTTCCGTAGGATAATCATCACCAAAAACAGATAACTCTTTACGAATTCCTGCTGCGGTTTGTGTAACAAACGGAATTAAATTTTGCGGAACTCCTAATGGTAATTCGCCAATTTTTATAGAAGGATGAGCACCTATAGGGTTAAAATATCTTAATGCGATACAGTTTAGATGATGTGCGTTGCTTGCGTCTTTAATAATTTCTTCTCCTATCTGTTTGGTGTTTCCATAAACAGATTCTGCAGCTTTAACAGGTGCTTGTTCTGTTATTGGTAATTGGTCTGCTTGGCCATAAACTGTACAGGAAGACGAGAAAATAAAATTATCTAATTTACGATCTCTCATTTCTTGCAAGATGTAAATTAAAGAACTTAAGTTGTTTTCATAGTATTCTAAAGGTTTTCCCATGCTTTCACCTACCGCTTTATAGGCAGCAAAATGGATAATTCCGTCAATTTCATGTGCATCAAATACCGATTTTACTTCACTCTTTACGCGAACATCTACCTTATGAAAAGTTGGTTTTATACCTGAAATTTCTGTAATGCTATCTAAAACAGAAAGGGTTGTATTTGCTAAATTATCTATAATAATTACTTCAAAGCCTTCGCTTTGTAGTTCAACTACGGTATGAGATCCTATAAAGCCAAGACCTCCTGTTACTAAAATTTTTTTCATTGTTGGTTGTTGTTTGGGTTACTTATTTAAAAAATCTAAAATTGTTTCGGTTATAAAACGCAATTGATCGTTTTCTAATTCTGTATGCATCGGTAAAGAAATTACGGTTTTAATCAATTGATTGGTAACAGGAAAATCTTCTTCGTTGTATCTCGAATCTTTATAGGCTTTTTGAGCATGCAATGAAACAGGATAATAAATGGCATTCGGTATTTCATTTTCTAATAAATGCTTGTGCAATTCGTCACGTTTACCATTGGTAATTTGTAAGGTATATTGATGAAAAACATGGCAGTCACAAACATCACAAATTTGATTGCATTGCTCGGTTTTGTTAGATTTTGCAGTAGGCGGAATAATATGAGCATGATTTGCAAAAGCAGTATTGTAAAAACGAGCAGCATTTCTACGTGCATCACAATAAGTATTTAAGTTGGGTAGTTTTGCTTTTAGAACTCCAGCCTGAATAGAATCTAATCGAGAGTTTACACCCACAACATCATGGTAATACCTTTCATACATACCATGATTTACAATACCTCTCATAGTATGAGCAAGTTCATCATTGTTTGTAAAAATTGCACCGCCATCTCCATAGCAGCCTAAATTTTTAGAAGGAAAAAATGAGGTGGTTCCTACATTTCCAATAGTTCCTGCTTTTTGTTGCGTGCCATCTTTAAAAGTATAGTTAGCACCAATTGCTTGGGCATTATCTTCAATTACAAATAAGTTATGTTCTTTGGCAATTTCCATAACAGCATCCATATTGGCAACTTGTCCAAATAAATGAACCGGCACAATCGCTTTTGTTTTTGGGGTAATCGCCTTTTTAAGCGCATCAATATCGATGTTAAAAGTTGTAGCATCCACATCTACTAAAACAGGTGTTAATTTTAAAAGGGCGATGACTTCTACAGTTGCAGCAAAAGTAAAATCTGCAGTAATTACTTCGTCACCTTGCTCTAAACCTAGCGCCATCATAGCAATTTGCAAAGCATCTGTTCCGTTTGCACACGGAATTACATGTTTTACGCCTAAATAGTCTTCTAGATCTTTTTGAAAATCTTTGACTAAAGGACCGTTTATATACGAAGATGAATTTAAAACTTCTTGAATTGAAGCATCTACAGTTGTTTTTATTTGTTGATATTGACTTTGTAAGTCAACCATTTGAATTTTTTTCATAAATGAAGAAATAGTTAGAATATCAAAAATACAACATAAATATTTTATCTTTGGGCTCATCAAAAACTTTCAAATGAAATTTATTAAAAAAGCTTTAAAAATTTTAGTTTTAGTGATCATTATATTGGTTGTTGGTGTCTGGTTCTACTCAAAAACATATCACCCAACTTATAATGGCGAATTAGAGCTTAAAAACTTATCTGATGAGGTAACTGTTTATTTTGATGAAATTGGGGTTCCCCATATCAATGCCAAAAATCAAAAAGATGCTTATGTTACTTTAGGCTATGTGCATGCGCAAGATAGATTGTGGCAAATGGAGTTGATTAGAAGAATTGCCGCAGGTAGATTGTCAGAAATTTTGGGAAAAGAGCTTTTAAAAACAGATGTTTTTTTTGCAGGATTAGGGATAGAAGAAGCTTCTGAAAAAACTGTGGCTAATCTTGATAAAAATTCAAAAACATACCTTTTAACCCAAGCTTATTTAGCGGGCGTAAATCAATTTATAAATGAAGGTAAAACACCTTTAGAGTTTTCTTTGTTAGGGATCAAAAAAGAGAATTATACAATTAAAGATATTCATAATGTAATTGGCTATATGGCATTTAGTTTTGCAGTAGCGCACAAAACAGATCCTTTATTAACAGAGGTAAAAGAGAAATTAGGAAATGCTTATTTTAAGGAACTAATGACAAGCTCTAGTGAGAATCTTACAATTAATAAAACTGAAGTAACAGAAATTAAAGGAGGTATATCAAATGCTGTAAGTACAATTATGGATAATTTACCCGTCTCTACTTTTATAGGAAGTAATTCTTGGGTAATCGGTGCAGAAAAAACAAAAAACGGAAAAGTGATTTTTGCAAACGACCCTCATATTGCTTTTTCCCAACCCTCTGTTTGGTATCAAAGTCATATAACAACACCAGATTTTGAAATGTACGGGTTCAATATTGCCTTGATACCTTTCCCATTATTAGGTCATAATAGCGAGTATTCTTACGGTTTAACGATGTTAGCAAATGACGATATAAACTTTTATGTCGAAGAAAATAATCCTAAAAATACAAATCAATATAAAACTTCTGAAGGATACAAAGACTATGAAATTTTTGATAAAACAATTCATATAAAGGATGAGCAAGACACTACTTTTCAAGTAAAAGTAAGCACGCATGGGCCAATAATGAATGGTTTAATTTCGCATCTTGAAGAGGATAGACCCATTGCCATGAATTGGATTTATACGCAGCTAAACAGCGAAGTATTAGATGCTGTTTATGAAATGTCTCACTCAAAATCATTAGCCACTTTTGAAAAGGCAGTTTCAAAAATTCATGCGCCGGGATTAAATGTAATGTATGGAGATGCAAAAAACAATATTGCTTGGTTTGCATCTGCAAAATTATATGAGTTAAGAGATAGTGTTTCTTCCAAAACCTATTTAGACGGGGTTTCTGGAAAGGATGAAATTATAGCCTATATACCTTTTAGTGAAAACCCTAAAGCGATAAACCCAAAGAGCAATTATGTGTATTCTGCAAACAATCAGATAGATTCTGTAAGAGGTAAATTATATCCCGGGTATTATGAACCAGAAGATAGAGCTAAAAGAATTGTAGAATTATTGGATCAAAAAGACGATTTTACGAAAGAAGATGTGGCAAAAATGATGTTTGATGTAAAATCTTCTACGGTTTCAGAAATAGCAAATAATTTAATAAAAAATATAAATAGCGTAGGTTTATCTGTTTCAGAAAAGAAAGCAATTCTTATTCTCGAAAAATGGGATGGATCGTACTTTAAAAATTCAGTTGCCGCCACTATTTACAATCGTTTCTTATATGAATTTTTAAGCGCAACCTACAAAGATGAGTTAGGCGATGGTTTTGATTTGTTTATCAACTCGCAACTGCAAGACCAAGCTTTACCAATTCAAATAAATAGAGCACAATCTGTTTGGTGGGATGATATTAGTACGCCATCAAAATTAGAGAATAGAGAAGAAATTATTTCAAATTCTTTTAAGAATGCGTTTTCTTTTTTAGAAAATCAATTAGGAAAAAATGTGGATGATTGGCTCTGGAGCCGTGTAATTTCTGTAGAACATGAGCATGCTATCGGAAAAGCAGGAGGCCTGTTGCGTAAAATTTTTAATGTAGGACCTTTTGAAACAATAGGGGGGCATGAGGTTATTAATAACCAAATTTTTAAATTAGATAGCACAGGGCTTTACAACGTAACTGCTGGGGCTTCAACTAGAATAATTGTAGATTTTTCTGATGTAGAAAATAGTTTGGCAATTATTCCCACAGGTCAATCAGGAAACGTGTTTAGCGAGCATTATAAAGACCAAGCAGAGAAATACCGAAATGGCGAATATGTAAAAATGAAGCTGAACGAGATTCAAATAAGAAGAAGCGAAAATGTGTTGATTTTAAAACCTGAAAAGTAAAGTATTTGCTAGGGGAAAACCAATTTGCTAATTCATCGTAAAGTTTTCTATAGATTAAAAACAGTAGAGAGTTAGCTTTTGGTTTTTAAGGTAATTTAATCTTATTGAGGTAAGTAGTTAAGAACATATGATTTTTGCTTGATATATTTTATCTGCTTTGACCATTCTTACTATTAAATTATTAAAGATATTTTTTTTGCTTTGAGAACGGTTAATTCGATAACAAAACTCATCAAGATATCTGTTTATGTTAAAATCACTTACTGAAGAAAAGGTTGTTCTAATCCATGATTTTACTTGATGAATCATCGTATGCAATGCCATGAAATTCTTGCCTTTATTACTTTCTATTTGAGTGATATTATAATCTTTAGATAAAGGGCGATAGCCTTTCCATTTATCTGTGGTTATTACTGCATTTTTATCAATATGTTTGTCAAATATGATCTCTAATTCTTTGGCTGAATAATTATCAATTTTTAAGGCATACATTCTTTTAACTTTTCCTTTATCTGTTAATTCTATTGAAGTTACAATCTTTTTCTTCTTACTATTATAACTTCTTCCCACTTTACCTACTTCCTTTCCACCAATAACAAACTCATCAATATGAACAATTCCGTCCATTGGATGATTTTCGCTAGATTTCATGGCTTCTCTTACCTTATGCATAAATAA
>NZ_VORR01000109.1 GCF_007997085.1 Polaribacter sp. IC066 | reverse complement strand
GTCAATACAATTTAGATGCGATTAAAGATAAAAGTATTGTTTCAGAAAAAACAAAAGATTTTATCGAGGAGCGGCTCACCAATGTGGGGGCTTTTTTGGCCTTAGCACAGGACAATGTGCAAGAATATAAGACAAAGTTTGGGATTACAGGTTTATCCATGGAAGGTGAATTGGCATTGGAAGCCGTATCCATAAACAATCAAAAGATTATAGAAATTCAAAGTCAACTAAATTTAGCCAATTGGATTCAAAAAAAGTTAATCAAAGAGTCGGAAACCAATGATGTATTACCTACTAATTTAGGCTTTACGGATGCGTCGATTACACAATCTATTTTAAATTATAATGAGTTGGTGTTGTTGAAAAATAGATTATTAGTTACCGCGGGTAATCGCAATCCGCAATTAATTCAAATTCAAACAGAGATTTCAACGCTGAATAAAAACTTATTATCAAGTTTAGAAAATTTAAAAAAATCTTTAGAAATTCAGTTAAAGCAGTTAGACCTAGAAGAAAAAAGAGTCACCTCAAAAATAGCTAAAATACCGATGGTAGAGCGTGGTATGATTGATATTGAAAGGCAAAAAATCATCTATTCTGAACTCTATTCTTATTTGCTAACAAAAAAAGAAGAAACAGCCATTTCTTTGGCCGTTACCGTGCCGAATGCCAAAATTATTGATTTTGCTTATAGTGATGGAATGCCAGTTTCACCAAAAAAGAAGATTGTATATTTAGCTTCTTTAATGTTGGGTTTTATCGTTCCTTTTGGGTTTATTTATTTAAAAAATTTATTAGACACAAAAATTCATTCCAGAAAAGACATCGAAGCTTTAACAAGCATTCCTTTTATGGGTGATGTGCCGCATTCTGAAACCGATGAAAAAGTGGTCATTAACAATGACTCTAGAACGAGTACCGCAGAAGCTTTTAGATTGATTAGAACCAATTTAAATTTTATGTTGCCCAAAAGCACAGATGATTTAGGGAAAACAATCTTTGTAACCTCTACAACAAGTGGTGAAGGAAAGTCTTTTATTTCTATTAATTTGGCAGCAGCACTTTCTTTATCCAACAAAAAAGTATTGTTATTGGGGTTAGATTTAAGAGCCCCTAAAATAACAGAATATTTAGCAATACCCGATAGAAAAGGAATTACAAACTACATCACAAATAATGAGGTTCTAATAAAAGACATCAAATTTTCAATACCTGAAATTAAAGGTTTAGATATCATTGGTTCAGGAGTGATACCTCCAAACCCTGCAGAATTATTATTAAGTACTAAAATTAAAGATTTATTTGAAGAGGTGAAGGCCGAGTATGACTATATCATCGTAGATACTGCGCCTGTAAATTTGGTGACAGATACCTTATTAATTTCTAAATATGCAGAGATGGTGCTCTATGTTTCAAGAGCTAACTACATCGACAAACGGATGTTAGTCGTTGCAGAGACCCTTTACAGAGAGAAAAAATTACCTAATATGGCCATTGTGCTAAATGGTACCGATATGAAAAGAGGGTATGGGTATGGATACGTTTATGGTTACGGCTATGGCGTTGGTTATCTAGAGCAAACTAAAAAACCTTGGTATAAGAAGTTGTTCAGTTAAAATAAAAAAAAAAGGAAGCAATTAGCTTCCTTTTTTTTATTTTAATAACTTTCTAGATCTACATACATTCATCAATATTAGGTGGTATTGAAGCTAATTATTTCAAAAATCGTTTATTATTCAATAGTAATTGCTCAATATTTTTCAGATTTTTATCGGTGGCAATGGTTTCTAATAACTGTAAATGTTCTTCGTGGTGGGTGTCAGTGCCCACAAAATCGTATAGGTTTTCTTTTAATAATCTCTTTGTAACTTTCTGCACATGTTTACCATATTGTTCCGTTAAGGACAATAAATTTAATTGAAATAAACAGCCTGCATTTTTGAGTTTATAATAACTTTGAAAGTCTTTGTGGTACGAGAAATACCTTTCAGGATGTGCTAAAATTGGTTTGTACCCTTTTAATTGCAATTGAAAGAGTATTTCGTACAAATTAATGGGCGGACTGTAATAAGACATTTCAACAAGCACCAAGTTATCTTTTAAGGTTAAAAGGTTCTCCTCTTCCATAATGACAGTAAACTTTTCATCAATCATATATTCGGCTGCCGCATGAATCGAAATATTAGTGATATCTCGTTTGAGCAACTCATCTTGTACTAGTTTCAGCTTGCCGTTGATAATTTCTGGAGTATTCGGATACAGGTCACCCAAAATATGAGGCGTGGTAATAAAGTTTGTTATTCCGAATGAAGACATTTTTTGGATTAACGAAATCGAATCATTCAAATCTTTGGCGCCATCATCAATACCAGGCAGTAAATGAGAATGAATGTCTACGAAATCTTCAGGAAAAAAATTGTGTAATGGAAGTATCTTTTTCTTGAAAAAGTGCATGTTTTTAATTTTATCACAAATTTACAATAATCATAAGGATATCTCAATGGTAAAGTGACTATGAATCTATTTGTAGTTTGGAGTATCGGACATCGTTTTTCGTATATCGTCGACCGTTTTTCGTTTACCGTTTTTCGTTTTTCGACCATCGTGAAACGAATAAGTATTGGCTATGCGCCGTAAGCTATGGGCTTTGAGCTAAA
>NZ_VORR01000108.1 GCF_007997085.1 Polaribacter sp. IC066 | reverse complement strand
TTTAAAACTGAAAATGGTGCACAGATATA
Source organism: Polaribacter sp. IC066 (assembly GCF_007997085.1). GTDB lineage: Bacteria > Bacteroidota > Bacteroidia > Flavobacteriales > Flavobacteriaceae > Polaribacter. The sequence continues at coordinate 2,715 of NZ_VORR01000108.1, read as the reverse complement.
TGCGGTTATTAGATCAGTAACAGATACCTGTATTAAGAATGGTCAAAATATTTTCGCTGCTTTTAAAACTATTGCTGTTTTAAAGGCTGAATAGTTACAACTATTTTAAATTATTTTTAATTTTAAAGAGAAGCTAGTAAATTTATATTTTATAAGTGAGAATAAAGCTGAATTACTTCATCAATTACTTTCGTAATAATTTAAGCAACTGATCTGTACCAATGCTGGCCACGTTTTTAATAATTGTTAAATTTCTGAAATTATTTTTAGAAACAGAAGGTTTCGGATCAATAAAATAAATAGGAATATTTTCTTGAATATAATCAATTAAACTAGCAGCAGGATATACTTGCATAGAGGTGCCAATAATAACCAGCACATCCGCTTTTCGAACAATTTCAATAGCTTTATCTAACATGGGTACCATTTCGCCAAACCAAACAATATGGGGTCTTAATTGACTTTTTTTAGCACATAAATCTTCTAAAGTTAAATCTGTACGCCAATTTAAAATTAGTTGTTCATCAACAGAACTTCTAACTTTTAAAAGCTCTCCATGTAAATGAGTTATTTTAGAACTACCAGCACGCTCGTGCAAATCATCTACATTTTGCGTAATAATTTCAACATCAAAATCGTTTTCTAAAGTTACTAAATTGTTGTGTGCTTTATTTGGTGTAACTTCTAATAATTGCTTTCGGCGTTCATTGTAAAAGTTTAACACTAATTTGGGGTTTTTAGCAAAACCTTCTGGAGTGGCAACTTCCATAACATCATGACCTTCCCATAAGCCATCTGAATCCCTAAACGTATCTATACCGCTTTCAACTGATATTCCGGCACCTGTTAAAACAACTATTTTTTTCATTGATATTATAATTTTTAGTTTAAAAAAGGTTTACTTCGTAAGTACGAAACTATTAATATTTTAAAATTACACATTTTAAAGATTTGATTATTGTAAAAATAATAATTAAATGATAAGTTTGTAACTATGATTGATAAAAAACTATTGCAGTACTTCGAAACCTATTTAACGCAAAAGCGAAAAGATACTTTTAGAAAAGTTTTAGCACAAAGAACAAAGCATTTTACCGTAGTTTTAGAAGATATTTATCAGCCGCACAATGCAAGTGCAGTGGTTAGAACCTGTGATATTTTTGGTGTGCAAGATTTGCATGTAATTGAAAATAAATATGTGAATAGAGTTTCTAAATACGTGGCAAAGGGTTCTCAAAAATGGATTACTTCTTCAAGATATAATGCTGACGGAGATAATACAGAAACTTGCTTAAGTAGCTTGAAGAAAAAAGGATATCAGATTATAGCAACAACGCCTCATACTGATTCTTGTTTGCTGCAAGATTTTGACATCAACAAAAAAACAGCATTTATTTTAGGAGCTGAAGCAGAAGGTATCTCGGAAACAGTAAAAAGTCAAGCAGATGGATTTTTGAAAATACCCATGGTTGGTTTTACAGAAAGCTTAAATATTTCTGTGGCAGCCGCTATTATTTTGCAAGAAGTAACTACAAAATTGAGAAATTCAACTATAGATTGGCAATTATCAACCGAAGAAAAAGAAACGTTATATTTTGATTGGGTAAAGAAAACAATTAAAAATGTTGATAAAATACAAGCGTTGTATTATGGCAAGTTAGAAGATTAAACGCCACAAAAAATAGTAGCGCATCAAAGGCAACTGCAGCTGAGTTTACAAGAAAGTAATTGATAATTAATCGACTAGTACTCTTTCTATCGTTGCAGTAGAATCGCAGCGTTTTACATACAAATGAACGTTTTTTAATTCGTCTTTACCCGTTATATAGTATTCTGCACAAGGTCTTTCTCTTGGTTTACCTTTTCCGAAATCAACATCACCCAAATATAAAATAGTAGAAATATTGGTAGTATCTATATCGTATCTTTTCATTGATTTTTTGGCTTCATCAGTAAAAATACGATCTTTAATTCGGATTGTTTTTAAAGTTCTGGCATCCATTCCGTAATCGAAAGTTGCATTTTTCTTTTGCCAAAAGAAATAAGTTGCTACGGCACCTAATGAGAAACCTACTAAATAATAACCGATTCTTTTAATAAGCATTCTAAATGTTTGAGTTGCAAATTTATGGAAATTGAGTTGTTTTTTTGGGTTTAATTAGAAGTTATTTTACATCGTTTTGTTAAGGTTTTACTCGTCTTAAATTTTAAAGATTACGATTCAAGAAAAAATTGTATCCATGTATTATACAAGATGAATAATACTATTTAATTATGACCAAAAACATACTACCTGATGTACTCTCCTCTTGGGGAGATACTTATAAAAAAGGGCAACTTACTTTATGGATATTTCTTGCTTTAAAGGACGGGCAGAAGTATGTTGACGAAATAAAGGGGTTTATTGAAAGTAAATCTAAAAGCACCATTAATTGTGAGGAACAAAGTCTGTATAGAAATTTACGAAAATATGAACATATTGATGTAGTCTCTTTTGAAAATAAAAAAGGAAATAAAGGACCTGATAGAAAATATTATTTTTTGACGACCATGGGAAATGAACTACTTGAAAAATTTATAGAAAGAAAGTAACTATTCAGCGGATGTTTAGTGGTTGTTAACAATTTGATTTATTTTATCCACAATTTTTTATTTTTAGTCATTCTATTTCAAAAAAAGCAGTTGTTTATGCACATCGGTTGATAAGTGTGTGAT
>NZ_VORR01000107.1 GCF_007997085.1 Polaribacter sp. IC066 | reverse complement strand
CGTTTTTAATTCTACACCATCTAATTTAGAGAGCGTTAAAAAATTATTCAACGAATCAATCATATGTTCACTAGTGGCAATTGTTTTTTCTGAATACGAAACAATTTTAGTGGTATTTATAATATTATTTTTGATTAAGTTTAAGTACCCTATAATAATAGAAATGGGTGTTTTTATTTCGTGAGATAAATTCTCTAAAAACTTCTTTTTTTCTTCAGTTATTTTTTTATTAAATTCGAGTTCACGGTTTAATTCTTGCACCTTTTCCTCTTTATATATATAAATAACTGCAAGAGCAGCTAATGCAATAAGCACCAATAACAGTATAATTTTAACAAGAAAATCTATATTTTTTTTAAAAAACACATTTTGATTTTTATTGCCTTCTTTAAGGCGCGCTAGTTCGCTTTTAATAGTACTGTTAAGAAGAATGTATCGCTTTTTTTCTTTTAAAGAGCTTAAAGAGTCTTTTAACATATAATATGCAAATGCTTTTTCGTAATGCCCTTTATTTTTTTCAATTTGAGCCAACATACCATATATGTATGGGTGTGATGAAATGTGCTTTCCGTGCAAAAATTTAAAAGTGGTATCAATATATTTTTTAGCAGTTTCGTAGTCCTTTTTGGCGAAGTATATCTGGGCAAATAATTCATTTTTAGTAAAAACAAACTGCAAAGGCAGTGTCGTCATATTGCTATTTGTTTTTGCAACATTCAATACAGTATCTATAATATGGTTGTCTACATAAGCTTCTCGAAGCGGATTATTATATGTGGTTACAAAAAAGTTATTGGGTTTGTATACTTTTATGTTTATCTTTTTAAGCGCTTCTAAAGACTTTTCATATTTTTTGTCGGCATAAAGAATTTTTCCATGAACTAAAAGAATGTGATTTACAAACAATGGATCTAATTTGGTCAAAGAGTTTGCTTTATACCTAGTAAAAATCTGTAGTAAACGAGCATAGGTGCTGTAGGCTAACTTTATATTTTGAGTATCTAAATATACATCAATCAGTGCTGTAAGACGTACTAATTCAGTTTCGGTGTCTTTAGATTTTATCACTAAATAAGAACCGTTATCATAGCCATCAAATACATCGATATCATTTAATTGATTTGCTGCTGCATTTGTAGAATCAAGCTGAAAACTGTCTACGCTTCTTTGATACTTAAAATTTAATTTTAAAGAATTTTTAGCGATGGTTTTTTTTCTGCTACTGCGATCAATGGTAAAAGTATCGGGTTTGTCTTCTTCAAGAAAGGTAGTCATAAGGTTTAAAGATGCTCGTAGTCTGGCAAACACCATCCCAGAAACAGGGGCTACGTTAGAAATAGTATGATTTATAGCCGAGTGTACATAAATGCCAGCCTTCTTTAAAGTGGTTACTGATAATAGTGGCCATTCATTTATTAATGTTGATGAAATTTCTAAAAGAGTCCCCGATTTGTTCGTTTCTTTTGATTTTTGGGGAGGTGTAGACAAATAAATTGTAAAAATTAAGACTAAAAAATATTTCATTAAGTTTTTTTCGAATAAAAGTTGTTTCAGTATATCTGTGGATTACGGTATTTTTTACGGCTAAAATTAGTTAAGTTAGATCATTGGCTTATCACATATAAATGCAATTTAAAGTACAAGGTACGAAAATGCATCCTGCTTTTTAAGAAAAATAGACACTAATTTTTTTGTGTAAAAAGATTGTATGGTTTGTGTTTTTTTGATTTTTGGGCATCTATATCTGCCTTTTATAAAAATTATATTTGTAACACAAAAATATTGAATTGGTATCCATAAAATAACGCGCTACGATGGTTTAAGCTTTTAGTGGGTTAAAAGAAACTTAAGTGTCGATAACCTGTAATTTAAATTTTACACAGCTTATTCAGACCACTTTTGTATCATCTTAATTCTCTTTAATCGATAGAATTCCCCGACGCTCTGCGTCGGTGGTCAAGAGAAAAGTTTAAAAACCTGGGGTTTTATCAAACTAAAAGTAAGCTTTTTTTCCGCTTGATACTCATGGTGGTTTATTCACTCATTAGATGCCATAAAATTAGTTTATTAAACTCGCATCAATAGAAGTTTACTTTTTAAAGAACCTATTTTGTTAAAGGACATCATCAGTTATGTGCGTTAGATGACAGATTTCTACTCCCGAAGTTTCGGGATATAGTATTCACAATCTAAACCCTACATCCGATAATTTTAGTAAAAATTCAAAAGAGATGAAGCGGTTACCTGTTCTACAGCCCTTTTGCGGTCTGGACACGATAGCGAAATATCTTGTAGAATTCAATAAAATTATCAGAAGTCTAGATTTTTGTTTCTTGGAATTTATCTTGAGCGAAGTCGAAAGGCAATGGAACAAAAAAATGAATAAAATTGTAAGACAACTTTAAAGTATAATTACTTCGAGGTTAATAAATAGCTTAAAGTTAAGGTTCTTAAGGAGTACATTTTGAGTTTTTTGTAAGCGGAATATACAACCCCTAAATAGTATTGTATTTTAGAACAAAATCATTGTTTTTTGTGCTGTATTCTTCACGTGTTTTAATTCCAATTTTGTAAGTTCTCTAATGAATAGGTAAAAGTGGTTTATTTGAGCTCTTTTTTTGTTGGGTTTCAGTATCTGTGGGTTATGTAATCAAATTACGTAACTATTCAGCGGATGTTTAGTGGTTGTTAACAATTTGATTTATTTTATCCACAATTTTTTATTTTTAGTCATTCTATTTCAAAAAAAGCAGTTGTTTATGCACATCGGTTGATAAGTGTGTGAT
>NZ_VORR01000106.1 GCF_007997085.1 Polaribacter sp. IC066 | reverse complement strand
TGTTGCTTTTCGGTAAACTTTCAAACCTTTTCCTATTCAAACCAAGCGTAAAAATTCGGCTGTACTGATATTGGAAATTTAATGCTTTATCTTTAATTTTCATAGTTTTTTTAGCTTACGCCCAACGGATTTGTATATAAAAAGTAGCGCTGAAAATAAGCGATAACTTTTCGGATGAAACACAAGCCGAATTTTTAAATTTTATTAATTATTTTATTTTTGGGAATTTGTCAAATTTAAAAATTTGGCGACTTCCTAAAAATGCCCGAATCTTTGTGTTAGCAACGACTCGCGCTATTTTTTATATACGTTGTTGTGGTGCGTTTTTCTATACTTCTCGTTGTATTCTATATTCAATTCTCACAAATGCTTTAGTCATTTCATTTAATATAATTGCTTGTTCTTTTGTGATATCGGGAACGCTTAAACTTCCGTGACCAGCCAAAGCTGTAGAATTTCGACTATCATATGTTTTCAATATGTAATCGAGAATTTCGGCAGGTAGTTTTGAATCGTTTCTATATCTATCAAAAAAACTTTTAAGTGTTTGTTCTTGAATTGAGGCAATTCCAATAATATCTTTAGCCATTACCTCAAATATACTGGCACTTGCGTGTAAAACGTTAGCAAAATCATCATTTTCAAATGCAGAATCCATTCGAGCAACTAAAGTTCTAATATTCACGTGCTCGCCGTCAAGATTTTCTTTTTCAATTTCTTCTATGGAATAAATTTCAATTCCTAACCCTTTTGAAGAGCTGTAAAGATAAAATGATGCAACTTCTTTTTTTAGTAATTGGTTTATAAAATCAACTTTGAAATATTCGTAGTTTATTAAATCACAAATGAATTCAATAAATTGTATAGTATCGAGCTGTCTAAATATCAATAAAAAGTTACTATCGTGCCAAGAAAATTCTATTGATTCAAGGTCGTCAGTTAGAGTATATATTTTTCTACCAGAAATTGTGCGTGAAAGATTGATTAACCTATTTTTTCTCATCACAGATGTTAAGGCGTCATCAGTTTCCTCACACCATTCAAATAAATATCTTGTTAAATAGATGTAAAAATCCTGTGAAAGCACTTCAAATTGCAATTGCTTAATTTGTTCATCAGTAACATATTTCGGAAATTTCATTGGTTTATCTCGGTTTTTTTAAATGCACCACAACGTGTTTGTGTTATGGAAAGTTGCGTTTTTGTGTGCGAGGATTTTCCAACGGAAAATTTGAAGTACGCAAAAATGCAACTGCCTTTGGTAAAGCACTAATTTAGCAATTTTCTATACACGGTGTTAGCAAATGCGGTTTTATATTTCCATTCTTATTTTCCGAATTCACTATTTTTCCATTTTTGGAATATTTTGAATGCAATAATTTCGTAAAGATTTTAATTCCGCAATTTTGGTTATAAGTTCCGTTTTTATGCAAGAGTAAAAATTCCGCATTTTGCTCGTTTTTAAATCTCGCTTAATTCCGCAATTAAGATTTTCAGAGTTTGAGTGTTTTTCACATTTTAGGAATTCATAACTTTGCTAAATTCCGCAATTTTGTAATTCCACCAAAAAGCTGAAATTCCAAAATTCTGATTAGCGAGAGAGTGTTCGACGTTCCGCATTTTTTTCTCTGATTTTGGGGTTCAAACTTTAAAGCAAAATGTTTTTTTAAATGACTTTAGCTTCTAATTTAGAAAATCAGCCAGTTTTTGCTAACGTTGTTGTGTAAGGTTAGTTGCGTGTTTTAAGCACTAAAGTTAGTAAATAAAACACAAACCAAGAAAGTCCGTTTGGACTTTCGTAAATTGGCTAAAAACCAGCAATTAATTTTACACGGTGTTGGGCACAGTATTTCTTTAAAATTCTATTTTTAATGTACTTCCTTCTAAAAATTTTCCTTTAGATTCCGAAATTTTTAGTTTTTGTTCAGCTGATATACCTATTGTTTCTCCGTTTTTCAATTCTATGTCAAATGCCACAACATAATGACTTAAATTAAACATCATTTCATTTAATTCTTCAAGTGAATTTTCAGACTCAATAATTTCCATTTCTTTTTTTCCAAATTGAGAAAGTCCATAAGTATAAACAGATTGTTTTCCATTTTCCTCTCTTAAACCAAAATAAATCCAATTGTATAATGGAAGGTCTTCTTTTGACATCGATTCTACATTAGCTTGGTAAAAATCTTTTTTCAAAACTAAAGTTCTACCTCCAATATAAATTCCTAAAGATTTACTGTTGTTCATTATTGAATATGCTATTTTACTGAACAATAAATTTTCTTCAACTGCATTTTTTCCGCAGTTCATAATTGATAAAACAATATGACCATTATGTTTTGAGCTTTCTTCAGCTCCGTTTTTCCAGAAATAATTTAATTCAGCATTTTTTTCAACTTCTTTTTCAGGAATTTTAAATGGAATTACAGCAATTGCAATATTGTAGTTATCAATTTCTAAAACGGCTGTTTCTTCGCTTGAATCATTTTTATTGACTTTTAGTTTCCATTTAGTATTTAATTCTTCAAGAGTATTTTTCAAATTAAATGAACTTGGGTTTTCCAAAAGTATCATTCCTAAAATAGCTGAATTAGGTTTTAGTTCAGTCTTTTTTTCTTTCTTTAAAAAGCTAAATATTCCCATTGATATAATTCCTATTAATATTATTATTAGCGATTTTCTCATATTGTGCCCAACGTGTTGTATAAGGTTAGTTGCGTTGGTTAAACACTAAAGATAGTAAATAATAACAGAATAAAAGGCATGCGAGGATTTTCCTAAATAGACGAAAATTAGCAATTAATTATGTACGGTGTTGGGCTACGTTTTTTAATT
>NZ_VORR01000105.1 GCF_007997085.1 Polaribacter sp. IC066 | reverse complement strand
AAAACAGCATCATAGAATTAAAAACTACCTATTTATAAAATCTAGAGCAGCCATTGTCTATAAAGCGATACTTTACAAAGACTATAGAGTTTGGTTTTTTAGAAGAGTAACGGATAGAAATTGGTATGAAGAAAAATTAATTCAGTTGGGTTACAAATAAGAATATTTGTTGTTTATCGATTTTCGTTAATCGACCATCGTCTTTCGTCCATCGTCTTTCGTCCATCATCTTTCGTCCATCATCTTTCGACCATCGTCTTTCGTCCATCGATTACCGTTTTTCGTTTTTCGACCATCGTGAAACGAACAAGTATTGGCTCTACGCCGTAAGCTATTGGCTTTGAGCTGAAATCGAACCACGTTTTTCGTTTATCGTTTGCCGTTTTTCGTTTACCGTTTTTCGACTATCGACCACCTATCTTGAAACGAACAACGACTATCGAGCATCGAATAACGAATTCATACTCAATGTCATTTCGACAAAGCGAAGTATGAGCGACGAGAAATCTTATGATCAATGAAATTCCTCAATCGCTTAAAACGGCTTGTTCTGGAATAACAAAAATAACAACGTCACTGCGAAGAATGAAGCAGTCTCATTAAAAAGAGTAAAGGTGTATTAAGGTGAGATTGCTTCGTGCCTGGCAAAGACAGTAGTTTATCTATTTCTTTTTTCTTTTCCATTGACCTTTCGACTTCGCTCAAGATAAATTCCAAGAAACAAAAATCTAGACTTATTTTATTTTTCTTAAATTCTACAAGATATTTCACTATCGAATCCAGACCGCAAGCTCTTTGGATTCTTGCTGTTTCATATCTTTTGAACTTATACAAAAAATAAAAGTATGTCGGTTTTAGATGCTGATTTTATAAATCGTTAATCGTCTTTCGTTAATCGATTATCGTTTACCGTTTTTCGTTTTTCGTCCATCGTGAAACGAACAAGTATTGGCTATGTGCCATAAGCTATTGGCTTTGAGCTAAAATCGAACAACGACCATCGTTTTTCGTTTATCGTTTACCGTTTTTCGTTTTTCGTACATCGTGAAACGAATAAGTATTGGCTATGCGCCGTAAGCTATGGGCTTTGAGCTATTGGTTTTGAGTTAAATCCCTAAATCGTACATCGATTATCGTTTACTGTTTTTCGTTTTTCGACCATCGTGAAACGAACAAGTATTGGCTATGTGCCATAAGCTATTGGCTTTGAGCTAAAATCGAACATCGAATAACGAACAACGTTCATCGTCTATCGTTTATCGTTTTTCGTACATCTTGAGACGAACAAGTATTGGCTATGGGCCATAAGCTATTGGCTTTGAGCTAAAATCGAACAACGACCATCGAATAACGAACAACGTTTTTCGTCCATCGTCCATCGTTTACCGTTTGTCGAACATCGTTTTTTGATTATCATCTATGGTGAAACCAACCACCAACCACCAACCACGAACCACGAATAACGAACAACGACCAACGAACCACAAACCACAAATAAAATTCTAAATAATAAAGCATTTCTAAAATCAGCCTTGTGATCTCAAGAAATAATGAACGATGGTATGGAAGTGTGTTCACTTAAATAAGGTACTTGCTCTTTTATTTTTCTTTTTTCTTTTCCATTGACCTTTCGACTTCGCTCAAGATAAATTCCAAGAAACAAAAATCTAGACTTATTTTATTTTTCTTAAATTCTACAAGATATTTCACTATCGAATCCAGACCGCAAGCTCTTTGGATTCTTGCCGTTTCATATCTTTTGAATTTATACAAAAAATAAAAGTATGTCGGTTTTAGATGCTGACTTTATAAATTGTTAATCGTTTTTCGTCCATCGATTATCGTTTATCGTTTACCGTTTTTCGTTTTTCGGCCATCGTGAAACGAACAAGTATTGGCTATGTGCCATAAGCTATTGGCTTTGAGCTAAAATCGAACAACGACCATCGAACCACGAACAACGTCTTTCGTCTATCGTTTACCGTTTATCGTTTACCTTTTTCGTAAATCGTGAGACGAACAAGTATTGGCTATGGGCCATAAGCTATTGGTTTTAAGCTAAAATCGACCAACGAACCACGAACCACGAACATCGAACATCGTTTTTCGAACATCGTTTTTTGATTATCATCTATAGTGAAACGAACCACCAACCACCAACCACCAACCACGAACCACAAACCACAAACCACAAACCACAAACCACAAATAAAATTCTAAATAAAAAAGCATTTCTTAAATCAGCCTTGTGATCTCAAGAAATAATGAACGGTGATATGGAAGTGTATTCACTTAAGTAAGGTACCTGCTCTTTTATTTTTCTTTTTTCTTTTCCATTGACCTTTCGACTTCGCTCAAGATAAATTCCAAGAAACAAAAATCTAGACTTATTTTATTTTTCTTAAATTCTATAAGATATTTCACTATCGAATCCAGACCGCAAGCTCTTTGGATTCTTGCCGTTTCATATCTTTTGAATTTATACAAAAAATAAAAGTATGTCGGTTTTAGATGCTGATTTTATAAATCGTTAATCGTTAATCGTTTTTCGTCCATCGTTAATCGTTTACCGTTTTTCGACTATCGACTAACTATCGCGAAACGAACCACAAACCACAAATAAAATTCTAAATAAAAAAGCATTTCTTAAATCAGCCTTGTGATCTCAAGAAATAATGAACGGTGATATGGAAGTGTATTCACTTAAGTAAGGTACCTGCTCTTTTATTTTTCTTTTTTCTTTTCCATTGACCTTTCGACTTCGCTCAAGATAAATTCCAAGAAACAAAAATCTAGACTTATTTTATTTTTCTTAAATTCTATAAGATATTTCACTATCGAATCCAGACCGCAAGCTCTTTGGATTCTTGCCGTTTCATATCTTTTGAATTTATACAAAAAATAAAAGTATGTCGGTTTTAGATGCTGATTTTATAAATCGTTAATCGTCTTTCGTTAATCGATTATCGTTTACCGTTTTTCGTTTACCGTTTTTCGTT
>NZ_VORR01000104.1 GCF_007997085.1 Polaribacter sp. IC066 | reverse complement strand
CGATAAATACATCTATAACTTTATTCTTGGGTTGAGTCTTAATATCCATTAAAACCCAGGGGTTACTAATTCCTAATAAGTCTGATAAACCGTTTAATTCCATCCTGAAATGTAATCATTTTTAACAAATCCATTGTTTTTAGCGAAGAGCCAAAATTTATAATCCTTCAGAAGTTATTACTATTATGAGACTTCCAAATTGGAATCCTGAAAAAGATGAATTTGATAATTTCTTATTTGCGTTTAAAAAGAGAATTGAGAATCTAAATAAAAAAAGGAAAAAGAGAACTAAAAAACTCGATGAAAATAAAATTAAAGATGGGAAAAATGAATTAATAATAGACAAAGAAGCGGAACATTATAAATCTAATATTGGAAAAATTTTGTTTTTTATTTATATATTTTCTGGAATTTTAGGAATTAAATATGTCTACAACAATTGGAATACTGGGAAAACAAATATTGGAATAGTAATATTCGGAATTATCGGTTGCATTTTTTATATAAATAAATACAAGAAATTTGGAAATAATAAATAACGTTTGCCAACACCGTATAAAATTAATTGCTGGCTTTTAGCTTATTTACGAAAGTCCAAACGGACTTTCTTGGTTTGTGTTTTATTTAGTAAATTCACTGCTTAAAACACGCAACTAATCTTATACATAAACGTTGGCAACAAGCAAATAAAAATTTGTCAATTAAGGAAAAATGGATAATAAACTGAAAATTTAGTATCTTTGGTAAAAAGTAGATTAAAATGAATTTAGAAGCTCGAAAAATAGAATTTATTCAAGAATTTTTAAATCTTCAAAATGAAGATATCATTTCTCGTCTTGAAAAAATATTGAGAAAAGAAAAAAACACTTCAAAGCAAATATTTGAACCAATGACAATAGCTGAATTGAATGAACGAATTGACAAATCGGAATCTGATTTTCGAAATAATCGATTTAAAAGTAGTTCTGAACTTTTAGCTAAATACGAATAATGAAATTAAAAATTATTTGGTCTGAATTTGCAGAAACTCAACTTGACAAAATTTACGAATATTATGAAGAAGAAGTAAACGAAAGAGTTGCGAAAAAAATTACAAAAGGAATTATTAACGAACCACAAAAATTAGTGAAATCTTCTTTCATTGGTCAAGAAGAGGAATTACTTAAGGAGAGAAAAACTGAATATAGATATTTAATTTACACAAACTATAAGATAATTTATTCAGTAGATATTGAAAACGGAATAATTAAAATTGCAGACGTATTTGATACTCGACAATATCCATTAAAAATGAAACGAACGAAATAAGCAAAGCCAGTTGCCAACACCGTGTATAATTTATTACTGGTAATCGCTTACTTACGAAAATCCTCGCAGACTTTAAATCTGTGGTTTTATTTACTAACTTTAGTGCTTAAAACACGTAACAAACTATACACAACAACGTTGCCATTCATTGTCAAGCAAGTTTGCGGAAACCAATCAAAATGGAAAAATCAGCCATCTATAAGGTAAAAAAAATTGTGTTGTTAAAATTGGGAGAAATTGAAAATTGTGGAACACTTTTTCGCTAATTAGAATTTTGGAATTCTGCCAGGTTTGCGAAAAGTAAAATCGGAATTTAATGTTGCAAAAATTCTGAAATGTATTCCAAATGGTCCTAAAGCAACTTAAGAAAAACAAGAGGACTGATACGTGCAAAGGAACTGATATTCAAAACAACGTTTTAGTTCTCCTCTTGTTTCTTAGTAAAGATAATAACTACTTTATTAAAGCGTAAAGTAAAGAACAACGTTGGCAAAAATGCTACAGAAAAATGAATATTAATTAAAAATTGAAATATTATGAAACAATTACAAAAATTGAAATTACTTACTTTAATCCTAGTAGGATTATTGATGTACTCTTGTCAAAATGAAGAAGATTACTCCCCAGAAAAACAAGAAACAACAATTGACACCTCAAACTTGGTTTATTTTAAAGGAATACCAGTAAGCCATCGTTTTAAAACAAATATTGTTAATTTAGAGAAAGATGAATCAGATAAATTTAATTTTGTCTTAAAAGAAAAACGAATTGAAAAAGGCATTAATTTTGCGCGTAAAGGAGTTGAAACATTAGATGTTGAAAAATTTTCAGAAGCAGTTGATGAAAGTTTTAAATACTTTCCTTATCAAGAGGAAGGTTTTGATCTGGAAATGGTGAAAAAAGATTTTCCTACCTTATCCGAAGAACAAATTGCTGTTAATTCAGAAGAAATAGATTCTTATTATTCTAGAAACCTAAATGATATGGTAGCAAGTAGGTATCTTATAGAATTTGATGAAGATGAGGATTATGGAGGTGGTGGTAATTACAATCCAACACCGCCAAAAATGCCTGCCATTACTACCCTTAAGAAAGATGGTGAAGATACAGAAGCTTGTACTTTAAGAGAATTAAGCATAGATTGGTGGGATGTAAAAAGATATGTTGCTTATTATAAAGCTGGTGCATACGCAACATGGAACGCTGCTTTAAGCTATTATTCAGTAGGAAAAGCAAACACAAAAAGAGATGCTTTTAAACACACGTTATGGAATGGACTATTAGCAAATCATTATTATACAATGTCAGCTAAAAAACCAAGATTAGATTTTGCTAAAGATGTAGCAGATATGAATGAAAAATGCGGAGGTAATAACCAAGATGTTAGTGCAATGGATTATCATAACAATGCTATTGGAAGAAAAATATGGGATGATGATACTACGTATCAATCTTTTTTGGGGATAACATATAATATAAGAAACCCAAGTAATTCAAGGCTAAAATCTCTGGTTAAAGAAAAAATGAAAAATATATTGTATATTTATAAAAATGAAAGCTTTGATGAAGATACACCTGAATATTTAGCAGAAATAGAACGTGTGTATTGGTTAATTAAAAAGGCTGACAAAAATAAATTAGTCTATTTTTCTGTTAATAACGATGATTATGGATACTAAGAAAATAATATTTGTTGGTCTTTTTTTATTATTAATTACTGCTTGTGGACATTCTGGGTTTGAAGAAGAAGAAGGTAGTGCAGGTTTTATAATTAATATAATTAACAGAACGGATAAAGAGTATTCTGGGTTTGTTTTATATCTTGGAGACAATCAAAATGGGATATTTATTGAAAAAGATTCTTTAGTTGCTAAAAACGTTAAAATTTATAAAAAAGATGAAGGCCCATATTCATCAATTAACAATGGTGAACAAAGAACTTATATAAGAAGTAACAAAGAATTTAGAGATTTAGAAGGTTTAAGTGAATTTGGAAAATGGGTTGGTAGTTTTGGTACACTAGAAAAACTTTACTTTAAAGTGAAACTCTCTGATGGAACAATAGTTTTTTCAGAAAACCCCAAATTAAGAATTAATAGTAGTTCAGATATTACTCTAAGTTTAAGAGATAGTGGTAATAAACTTCTTTATTAGCAAAAGTTAATGAAATTGAAACGAATAGTTATTAATAAATAAGGCTAATTTAGTAATACGCACATTTGCCAACACGGTATATAAAAAATAGCAGTAAAGTGCAAACTATAACGTTTGTGCTTTTCTACTATTTTTATTTACAAACTGAAAGAAATCGCATATTTATTCTGCTACTATTCATATACAAAAACGTTAGCTTTCATTGACCACTCAAATTCTGAAATGGAATATATAGTTTTAAAATCTTGATTTTTAAAGAAAAAACTAAAAATGTGGAACACTCTCTCGCCCGGAAAATTTTGCGAATATTGAGCAAAATTTGAATTTATAAAACGTGTGAATCTACTCAAACTCTGAAAATCAGTTTGGCGGAATTCTTACTCAAAAGCTGAA
>NZ_VORR01000103.1 GCF_007997085.1 Polaribacter sp. IC066 | reverse complement strand
TTTTTTGACAACGAGGAATTTCCTACGGAAATTCAGAAGTTGGTAAAAAAGCAATAAACTTTGCTAAAGCACTAATTTAGCAATTTTTTTTATATTGTGTTATGTTTTGTTGCGAGACACTTGAGTAAGCACGTTTTGATGCCGTTTTCAATTTTTCCGCAATTTTGTAAATTCCTGCATTGTCAATTTTAAAACACTAATTTATGAAAATTTCACGAAAAAAATCCGCTTTTTAAAGTTTGAGTAATTTCACACGTTTTACTTCCGGGAGATTCTCAATTCCGCTCTTTGCTAAATCCCGTTTGATTGGTAATTAGCGAGAGACTGTTCAGCATGCAATTCAGTTTTCATAAACGGTTTTAAATTCCGCAGAGATTTTCTATTCAACATGCTGGCAAGAATTCAGATGTTTTATGGTTTAAATTCTTGTTTTTCATTCAACTTTAGTTAGCCTTTAGATTTTCCCGAGCAATGAAACATAACGTTGTTGTGTATGGAAAGTTGCGTTTTTGTGTGCGAGGATTTTCCGAAGGAAAATTGAAGTACATAAAAATGCAACTGCTTTTGGTTAGGCACTAAATTAGCAATTTTTTATACACGGTGTTACCAAAAGTTGCGATTTTTTATCTATGATTTCGGTTTTTTCTAATTTTACAAGTGAGTGAATATTCCGCAATTATATTTTACACGTTTGAGTAATAATTCCGCAACTTTTTTATTTATTTTTTGAGTGAAAATTCCGCCATTCTGATTCTCCGCATTTTGCTAAATTCCGCAAACTTTCTTAATTCAACATTTGAGTGATAACTCCGCAATTTTGGTTTCAGAGTTTGAGTGATTTTTCACGCTTTTATAAAATCCACAATTTTGGAAAAATTCCGATTTGCGAGAGAGTGTTCCACAATTTTAAATTTCGTTTTTCAGCTTTTAATTCGCTATTTTTTCCTCCGTTTGAGTGAGTGAGCAATTTTTGGTAACGTTTGCGTATAAAAATAGTTGCGTTTTTTGACAACGAGGAATTTCCTACGGAAATTCAGAAGTTGGTAAAAAAGCAATAAACTTTGCTAAAGCACTAATTTAGCAATTTTTTTTATATTGTGTTATGTTTTGTTGCGAGACACTTGAGTAAGCACGTTTTGATTCCGCTTTCAACTTTTCCGCAATTTTGTAAATTCTTGCATTGTCAATTTTAAAACACTAATTTATGAAAACTTTCCGAACAAATTCCGCTTTTTAAAGTTTGAGTAATTTCACACGTTTTACTTCCGGCAGATTCTCAATTCCGCACTTTGCTAAATTCCGTTTGATTGATAATTAGCGAGAGACTGTTCAGCATGCAATTCAGTTTTCATAAACGGTTTCAAATTCCGCAGAGATTTTCTATTCAACATGCTGGCAAGAATTCAGATGTTATATAGTTTAAATTCTTGTTTTTCATTCAACTTTAGTTAGCCTTTAGATTTTCCCGAGCAATGAAACATAACGTGTTTGTATAAAATTAGTTTGCGTAACATACTAATAACTAATTAAACAATGCAAAAAAGAAAGGCGACACGAACTTTCATAAGTATGCTAAAACCAGCAAATTAATTTTATATGGTGTTGGCGTACGTTTTAATTAATACGTATTTATATTCAAATTATGTCAGATTCCGATAAATTAGCACATTATATTCATTGTTTATCAAATGAAATAAAAGATTTAATTCCAAATTTAATTACTCGAATTGAATATAATAAAATTATATGTCAATCTAATTCACTTGTTCCTGTTGATCAAGTAGATAAAGAAAAAACAAAAACTATTACCTTTCTAAAAGAACTAAAACTTTTTGTAAATACTCATTAAGTTCATTTTTAGCAGGAGAATCTGCGTTAACCAATCGTTGTAAAACAATTTGTCTTGAAGCTAACATGCCAACAGATAATTTTTCGGAAATTCCACCCATTATAATGTCAAGTAATGTGTGTTCGTAAGATGAAATGTCGCTTGTTTGTATTTTGCTAGTTGATTCAATTATTTTTCCAAAATCTTTATTTTTGTAGATATTGGTAAACTTCTGTATTTTCAATTCTTCTTTTTCAGAACTGTTTAGTTTGTTTTTCATAGCGTTTTATTTTAGTTATTATGTTTAAAAAATTTATTTCTTGTTTAAAGTGTCGGTTTCCTTTTTTATGGGATGATTTTTTTTGGATGGATTTTCAAGCATTTCTTTTTGTTTCAATATGTTTAATACTTCTAATCTCAATTCCTGTATCTTTATATTTGTGGACTGATTATCTTCTACAATTACTAAAATAGTAATTGTTAAAGCAAGTATTGGAATTAGTATTTGACTAATGTTTCTACCTACATTTAGCCATAAATCGTAGTACCTTTTTTTATATTTATTATTAGTATCAGCTTCAATTGCTTTCCTTGTTCCGTATAGTCCTTTTAACTCTATATTTGTGTATAAAATTTCTTGGTTTTCGTATAATTCAGAAGTAATTTCATGTAATTCTTTTCTATTGCATTTTAATTTTTTACAAACATTTTCAAAAGAAAATCCTGTTTTTTCAAGTAAATTAATTCTTAACTCTTTTGATGTTCTGTTTTTAGACAACATCACAATAAGATTGTGTCTCTTGTAGTCAATATTCCAAAACCAAAAGTATTTTTTCATTTTTATTATTTTCTACCTGTCATTTTATATTTCCTCTTAATGTATGCCAACGTTTATGTGTATGATTAGTTGCGCCGATTAAGCACGAAAGTTGGTAAATAAAAACCGAATAGAAAATCGGCGAGGATTTTCGTAAGTAGGCGAGAACCAAGCAATTAATTATACACGGTGTTGGCAACTGGCTTTATTTCTATCGGTTCAATTCTAAATCCATTTTCCTTTAATTGTTCTAAAATTCCACATTTTTTTCTTAAATGAAAATATCCGACAGCAATAAATGTATTTTGTTTCCTCAATAAATTTGGAATAATTTTCATCCATTCATTATTTCGTTGAAGAATTAGAATATCATTTTCGCATTCTTTTTCAAATTCATATTCTAAATCGAATTCTCTATACTTATTTGCAAGTCGGCAATTATTCATATTAGGTTCGTCAGTTATCATTTGGTTTACCCAAGCACTAATATTTTTTCTTTCTTTTTTCCAGTTAGGATTTTTGTATTCTTTTTCGATCAAACTTAGTTGTAAACTATCTGTTTCTAATCCCAAAATCTCAACTTTATTTTCTTCTGCAAGATGTTGTAAGTAATTGTCAAAATGGTCAAATTTATCAGTTGGTTTCGTCGTTTTACATTTACTTCTTTGAAATTCTTGTTGTAGTTTCCATCTAATTTCCAATGGTTTTAGTTTATATAAATTAACTTTCCAATCTTTCGCAATTACTTTAAGTTTTTTAAGGTCTTTTTTCTTCAATCTTTTTTCAATTTCGAGTGACGATTTTCGCTGTTGAATAATTTCTCGAGTAGTCTCAACATTGTCGATTGATTCAAAAACAGCAAGGTCAGAACTCAAAAGAACTTTTTTGATTTCTGGAATTGAATCTACAAAAGAGTTTCCAAATTGATGAAAAGTTCCAACAATGTAAGAAGTCTTATTATTTATTGTGTCAGATATTTTCCATAAAATTGTATTCTGTCCTATTACGAAGTTTGAAATTGCCAGAAATATTATTAAAATTAATTTATTTTTCATTGTTTTCGATGTGTTCTTTTGCTTGTTGCCAACTTGTTTATATGCCGACCTTTTATCCGCATCTTCTTAAATATTGTCAGGATATGCAGAGGTTTAGTCTCTTTATATCCATTTAATTTTTTATAAAAATAGTGGATTAAAACAAATCATCAAACG
>NZ_VORR01000102.1 GCF_007997085.1 Polaribacter sp. IC066 | reverse complement strand
AAAAGTCAGTTTTGGAACAAAAGCAATAAACTTGTAATGATCAAGTGTTTAACTTACTTAAAGTCACTCAAAAAAAAATCTAAATCTCAATGTTCTTACGTTCTTTGGAGGTGCGAAACTTGAGTAATTACTTACTTGTAGGTATATTTTAATGGTTGATTGTCTGCCACATTTGACATATTAACCTAAACTAAAATATAATGAGAAATTTTAAACTATTATATATTACGCTACTTTTTGTAGGCACTTATACTTCTATAGCACAAGAAATTGCTACCAACTTACATACGATTAACTTGAACGATGTAAACTTAAAAAATGTAAATATAGACAACGAAACAATAAACGATAACTCTATAGAAACCTATTCTGGGAGTCTTATAGTTGAAAACGGAAAGCTTGTTTTTAAATCTACCGATTGTACTTTAAATGAATCAGGAATTTTACTAAAAAGTATTTCACGCAAAAAATTAAAAAGTAAAAGGTGGATAAAAAAGTAGAAAACTCTAAAAATAATGAGCTAAATTATATCTTAATAAAAGGTGTTAAAGCGCAAAATTCTCCTGTTATTTTTGTCAAGAAAATAACAAAACCACTTAAAAAAGCTAAATACTGGTCTGGCGGAAGTTCTTATCTATACTTATCTGCCGCACAAGAGCTGTATAAAAACACCATAGAATTAAGAGAAACCTACAACTTATTTTCTGTTGATATTAATGAAATTGATGATCCGGCGCTTGGCAAAATAACAGCGTATACTTTGTATGATGCTAAATGCAATAAAATGTCTTCAGATCAAATAAAGAATCTAGGAAGTAAAGAACTTAATGACGTAAATAATTCTTTAAAAATTGGTGGAGATTTATTATTAAAGCAAGCTGCACTGACTGCTTTGGCTGCATTAAGCACGCAAGAAATTACGATGGCAAATATGATGGATAAAGTTTTAATGGGCAAAGATGCTATTACAGCTGGTGTTTTTCAGGCAGCAATAATTGCACAACTGCCAAAAATTGTGAATAACTTAAAAGCTTCAAAAGAATATATAGAACAATTAAAAGCAGAATAAAACCACAAAGAAAAAAAAGGATGATGTATAAATCAATATCAGTTTTATTCTTGTTTTTAGCGTTAACAGCTTTTAAAACGAATGCTCAAGAACGTGAAGATTATAGATTAATAGTTGGCGTAGCAAAATTTAAGGCGGCAAATGTAAAACAAGAACGTTTTGCCAATATGGTTTCTGAAAGAGTTTTAGATGTTTTAAATCAACAAAATAGATTTCAAGTTATAGATTTAGACGGCACTGCCAGAAAACAGGCAATTTCAGTATCACAAGAAAACTATAAATCTAAAAACTGGATCGAGGCAAACAAAACTATCAGCGCAGAATATACTTTAACTGGTTTTGTAACGAGTATTAAATTTATACGGTTAAATGCTGGCAAAGGCTACAAAGCAACAATTACGTATACCACTAAAATTATAAACACAGAAAGCGGTGAGATTATTCAAAACGGCACTGCTACTTTTTCATCAAGTAACAGTGAAATTAAACTAACGCCAGAAAGTGCTTTCCAAAGCGCCATACAAACAACTGTAGCTCCTTTAAGTGCCTATTTTTCTTCTAGTTTTCCTATAAAATTAAATCTAGTAAGAATAGAAAAGGAGAAAAAAGGAAAAGCACAAACTGTTTTGCTAGATGGAGGCTCTAAAATTGGAAGTACCGAAGGCAAAAAATTTGAAGTCTATTTTATAGACAATTCACTAGGAAAACCACTACCAAAATTTATTGGTGAACTAAAAATAACGCGGGTTTTAAGTGAAGATTTTTCTGAAGCAAAAGTTACTGATGGCGGAAAAGAGATTCATAAATATTTAACTGATGGTAAAAAAATAATTTGTAAAAGCTTAAACAATGACTAATAAACTAAAAATTATACTAATTACAGCCACCCTTTTTATGATTACAAGTTGTAGTTCTAAAAAGCAGGTTGCTTTTTTTCCAACTTCAGAAGTAACGTATCAAGATTATACTGGCGATATTTTAATTGTAAGAGTGCTTGGTTATGGCAACAATGAAATTACCGCTATTGAAGACGCACAATGGAGAGCAATGGAAACACTTTTTTTTAGAGGAATTCCAAATTCTAGCATCTCTAAACCATTAATTGGTTACAATGAAAATGAATTAAAACAACAACATAACACTTATTTTAAGGACTTTTTTGGGTACAAAAGATTCTTAACTTTTATTTCTGAAACCACATTTGTTGGCGGCCAAAATCAAAAAGTAATTGCAACAAAGTTGGATAAAAAAAAGGGAGGAAAACAAGATATGGTTGATGCTTTAGTAGTTGCTGTAGATATTTTCATCAACGTAAAACCGCTGCGTAAAGATTTAGAACAGAAAAAAGTGATCAGAAAATTCGGATTTTAAAAACTAAAACATGAAACTTAAAATTATACTAATTGCAATGTTCATTATTGCATCCTCTAAAATAATTGCTCAAAATGTAGCCCAAGTGCAACCTACAATCATGGTGATGCCTTTTACCAAATCGGGTCAAAATGCGTTAGAATTATTCGAAAATGATTTTAAATGGCAATCTATTATTGCAAGGGTAAATAATTCTTTGCAAGAAAGAGGTTTTAGACCTAAAGATTTGCAAGAAACGATTAACCAGGTTAAAAGATCTAAAGCTGTAAACACCATAAAAAATGCCACTTTTAATGTAGAAGAAGCTATTTATGCAGAAGCAAGAACAGATATTATCATCAAAGCTTTTATCAATGTTCATTCTGAAGATGGTGGCACTACAAACAGTGTACAAGTTTCTTTAAAAGCAATAGAGGCTTCGTCTAGAATGGCGCTGTATGATTTGCCTACTGCATCTTCTCCTCCTTTTAAAACAACAGATTACGGCTATTTAGTAGATCGTGTTTTAACGGAAGAAAATAGAATAGAAAAATTTGTTGACGGTATAAACGAAGCTTTTGGGCAAATTGTAAGTTTAGGAAAAGCCATTACCATAGAAATTATGGTTTCAGAAAACAGTGTGTTTAAATTAGATGATGAGATTGGTGAAAATGCAGATTTCATAGCAGAATTAATAACAGAATGGGTACAACAAAATGCCTACAAAAACCAGTTTAGAATTAAACAAGATTCAGATAATATTTTAAGTTTTGATGAAGTTAGAATTCCGTTAAAAACAGCAGCTGGCAACAATTATTCTGTAAACGATTTTGCAAAAAGTATTTCTAGAGCAATTGCTAAAATTTGCAATAGAAAAGATGGTGTAAAAGCCAAAAGAAGTAAACCTTCTGTGTCTGAAGGAACTATTAGAATTGTTTTACCATAAAAACTTTAACCATGAAAATTAAAACGTTAATCATCTTATTTTACTGTATTTCTTTTGGTACTGTAAAAGCGCAAGACAATCAAGAATTGCTAAACTCTAGAATTGTTTTATCTATTGTAATGCCTCAAAATGAAGAAAAAATTAGCACTGGCAATTTTGCTAAAATGAAATCTAAAATAAAGCAAATTATCTCTAAATATGATGTGGCTGCAACAGATTATTATTCAGATTTTTTAATTTACCCAAGTATAGAAATCTATGATGAAGAAACTTTAGATGCTGGCTTGCAACCTTTAACTATTATTAGTGGCGATTTTACCTTATTTATAAAACAAGCCTCTACAAATAATCAATTTGGTAGCATAACGGTTCCTTTTAAGTAAGCGTCTGGTTATGCACATCTTGTGGGGTTCCCAATTTCTTTTGATTTTTGTAAAAAATAAAACCATGTTAGGATTAGGAACAGAGCACACCTATTACTATTATCTAAATTCAGTAGATATGCG
>NZ_VORR01000101.1 GCF_007997085.1 Polaribacter sp. IC066 | reverse complement strand
TCAACACGCTTACGCCATTTAGAACTTGACTGTCTTTCGCTACAAAATGATAATTAAATTCATCAGAAAACTTTTCTATTAAAAGCTCTTTGTGAATCTCTACGGCGGCAATAGCACCCTCTTTTTTAAGCCTTCTATAATGTCTTAACGCAGGAACATAATATTTGTACTCTCCTACTTCTAAATATCCATTCTCTCTTAAAACTTTAATTGCTTTCGGATACGCTTCTTTTGAGAAGATAAAATCTATATCTCCCACCATCCGCTCGGCAATATCTGTATATAAACCCGCTAGTAGGTTTGCGGTTCCTTTTAAAAAAATAGGCGTAATCTGATGCGCTAATAAAAGAGTATTCAGTTCTTTTGCCTGTGTAATTATTTGCTGGTTTCTATCTCGGTTTAAACCCGTTATATGCTCCATGTACCCCACCAAGTCTTGCGGCAGATAGTGTAAAAAACCTGCACGCTTTAAATTACAATACAATGCTGGAAACACAAAATGTCCCGTACTAATTTTCACCACGGCATCCCAATCGATTGTGGTTGTTTTTAATTGTTTTTCTATCGCTACCTTATTTTTATTTTCTAATGAAATTGTTAAACAGGTAGCAACAAAATAAAGTGTTTCTTTATAATTCATCTATGTGTTAAAAAGCAAATCTATATAAAATTATGGGAATATGTTGTAGAATCAGGTTGTTTGTTGTTCGTGGTTCGTTGGTCGTTTGTCGTGGTTGGTGTTTGGTGGTTGGTGGTTCGATGTTCGATGTTCGATGTTCGATGTTCGTTGTTCGTTGTTCGTTATTCGAAAAACGATGGTCGAAAAACGGTAAACGAAAAACGATAAACGATTTATAAAATCAGCATCTAAAACCGACATACTTTTATTTTTCGTATAAATTCAAAAGATATGAAACGGCAAGAATCCAAAGAGCTTGCGGTCTGGATTCGATAGTGAAATATTTTGTAGAATTTAAGAAAAATAAAATAAGTCTAGATTTTTGTTTCTTGGAATTTATCTTGAATACTACTGATGGCTAATTAATTACCATATTTAATCTTTAACTTTCATTACTAAACAGCCGTTAAAATATTCTTTTTATGCCAGCAAAACATCAGCTGGAATTCCAAATTCTTTATGGAATCTTTTAGCTAAATCTAATGTTAATGGTTTTCTTTTGTTTAATAATGACGAGATGTGACCTTTTGATCCATAATTTTTGGTTACTAGATCTTTATTTCTAATACCAGATTCTTCCATTTTTAATTTGATCACTTCAATTGGATCAGGAAATGGTATTTCATAATGAATATCTTCATATTGTTTGATTAACATTAATGCTATCTGAAGCTTTTCACCTTCTGCCGAATTGGGATCAATGTTTTGATCAAACATGGTATCTACCCAATCTAAATATTCATCATATTGTTTTTCGGATTTTATAATTCTTAGTTTCATTTGTTTCTTTTAGTTTTAAATTGAACAGTTTCTACATCAATAGCATCATACTCTTTATGAGTTCCAAACCATTTAATTTGTATTGCTTTATAAGTAAATACAAATCGAACAACTAATCTGTGTGAATTTCCTTTTATATTAAAGACAACTCTATCGTCTCCTACAATACTAGCATTTTTATAAACTTCTTTTAATTCATTGAAATTTTTAAATTCAGATATTTCTAGTTCACGATAGCATTCTTGAAGAGCTATAGCTGCTTCAGGGTACAGTCGTATATAATTGAGCAACGTTCGCCTTTGTATGATATTAAACATGTTCAAATATAAGAAGTTTTCTAAAAGAAAACAATTTTAATTTTATTTTTTTGTAAAGATTTTTTCGACAGTACTGAACCCAAATTAAGTATTACAGGTTAATCTGAAGTTAATGCCATTGCTTTGTGTCGATTGGCTGGAATTGATCAGATCATAAAAGCAAATAAGATGAGTTCAATAAAGAGGAGAATAAAATTTAGGATGTACCCAAAATATAAATTAATAACATCCAATACTATGCCTAGGTCTTTTGCAACTAATTATTTTGGAAAGATAAAAACCCCTATTTTAATGGAAATTACAGGTCATTATAGAACAAGCCTTTTTAAGCGATTGAAGAATCTCTTTGATAATAACTTTCTAAATCACGAGATTTTTCGTAGCTCATATTTCGCGCTGTCGAATTGACATTAAGTCTAACTTCGTGGTTCGTGGTTAGTTGGTCGTGGTTCGTTTGTCGTTTGTCGTGGTTGGTGGTTCGATGTTCGATGTTCGTTTCGGGATAGACGAAAAACGATAGTCGATGGACGATGAACGTTGTTCGTTATTCGATGTTCGATGTTCGATTTTAGCTCAAAGCCAATAGCTTATGGCACATAGCTAATACTTGTTCGTTTCGCGATGCCCGAAAAACGAAAAACGGTAAACGATAATCGATAAACGAAAAACGATGGTCGTTGTTCGATTTTAGCTTAAAACCAATAGCTTATAGCCCATAGCCAATACTTGTTCGTCTCACGATGTACGAAAAACGGTAAACGCAAAACGGTAAACGATAATCGAAAAACGAAAAACGATGGTCGTTGTTCGATTTTAGCTTAAAACCAATAGCTTATAGCCCATAGCCAATACTTGTTCGTCTCAAGATGTACGAAAAACGGTAAACGCAAAACGGTAAACGATGGACGAAAGACGATGGTCGTTGTTCGATGTTCGTTGTTCGTGGTTCGTTATTCGTTGTTCGTTGCTCGTGGTTGGTTTCACCATAGATGATAATCAAAAAACGATGTTCGAAAAACGGTAAACGCAAAACGGTAAACGATGGACGAAAGACGATGGTCGTTGTTCGATGTTCGTTGTTCGTGGTTGGTTTCACCATAGATGATAATCAAAAAACGATGTACGAAAAACGGTAAACGCAAAACGGTAAACGATGGACGAAAGACGATGGTCGTTGTTCGATGGTCGTTGTTCGTTGTTCGTGGTTGGTTTCACCATAGATGATAATCAAAAAACGATGTACGAAAAACGGTAAACGCAAAACGGTAAACGATGGACGAAAGACGATGGTCGTTGTTCGTGGTTCGTTGTTCGTGGTTGGTTTCACCATAGATGATAATCAAAAAACGATGTACGAAAAACGGTAAACGCAAAACGGTAAACGATGGACGAAAGACGATAGTCGTTATTCGATGTTCGTGGTTCGTGGTTCGTGGTTCGTTGTTCGTTGTTCGTGGTTGGTTTCACCATAGATGATAATCAAAAAACGATGTACGAAAAACAGTAAACGATAATCGATGGACGAAAGACGATGTTCGATGTTCGATGTTCGTTGTTCGTGGTTCGTTATTCGTTGTTCGTTGTTCGTGGTTGGTTTCACCATAGATGATAATCAAAAAACGATGTACGAAAAACGGTAAACGCAAAACGGTAAACGATGGACGAAAGACGATAGTCGTTGTTCGATGTTCGATGTTCGTGGTTCGTGGTTCGTTGTTCGTTGTTCGTGGTTGGTTTCACCATAGATGATAATCAAAAAACGATGTACGAAAAACGGTAAACGATAATCGATGGACGAAAGACGATGTTCGATGTTCGATGTTCGATGTTCGTTGTTCGTGGTTCGTTATTCGTTGTTCGTTGTTCGTGGTTGGTTTCACCATAGATGATAATCAAAAAACGATGTACGAAAAACGGTAAACGCAAAACGGTAAACGATGGTCGAAAGACGATGGTCGATGTTCGATTTTAGCTCAAAGCCCATAGCTTACGGCGCATAGCCAATACTTATTCGTTTCACGATGGTCGAAAAACGAAAAACGGTAAACGAAAAACGGTCGACGATATACGAAAAACGATGTCCGATACTCCAAA
>NZ_VORR01000100.1 GCF_007997085.1 Polaribacter sp. IC066 | reverse complement strand
TTCAAATTCCGCAGAGATTTTCTATTCAACATGCTGGCAAGAATTCAGATGTTATATAGTTTAAATTCTTGTTTTTCATTCAACTTTAGTTAGCCTTTAGATTTTCCCGAGCAATGAAACATAACGTGTTTGTGTATGAAAAGTTGCGTTTTTGTGAACGAGGAATTTCCAACGGAAATTCAGTAGTTTGCAAAAATGCAACAACCTTTGGTTTAGCTAAAAGTAGCAATTTTTTATACACGGTGTTGTAAAACGTTTTTTATTTTCTACTATACCAACTCGAAAATGGAGCCCTCCAATTTCCGCTAAAATTACTAAAAGTTACTCTGTCATTTGATATTTCAAAGTTTCCTGTAAAAGTATTTGGTTGTAATAGATTACTACTTGTTCCATTTCGGGTTACTACTTTTCCGTTTATTTGACTATTAGAGAGTTCAAAAGTACCAGTTATAGTAACACTACCGGATTGAATGGTAAAATTTTTACTTTCAAATGTTAATTTAGCTCCGTTTGTTATATTTTGCAAAAGCCAAACGCCTTCTAATTCAGTTTGATTGTTTTGAATGTCGTTATTACTGCAACTTATAGAAAATAAAATTATTATACAGATTAATATTTTTTTCATCATAATATTATTGTTTATTATAAATTGAATTAGAAATTCTGTCCCAAGTAATTTTTGTGTTAGAAACTTTAGTGAAAGAATAAATAACTGTTATTCCTTGAGGTGAGTTCAAGGTAACACTATAAGAATTTTCCGTTGATACATCACTTGTCGAAACTTCTCCGCCATTATTTAAAAGCGACTCAAAAAGCTCTCTTTGACTCATCTCGGTGTTCGCTAAAATTATTATAAAATCATTATTTGTAAAACTCCAGCCACTTTCGCCAACTGCAGAACCACCTTCCAAAAGCCATTTTCCTTGAATCCAATTTGGGGGATTAATTAAAATTTTTGAATTTAAAGAACTATCATTATCGGATGAACAGCTTGATAGAGTAATGAGTAAAATTGTAAAAAAATAAATCGTTTTTTTCATAGTAAAATTGGTTTTAAATTAACCTTTATAAAGTTTATAGTTTTTAGGTAATTCTATATTAATAATTTCATCTTCGTGGTTTGAAAACGTAATATTTTGTTTTTTTAAATTCATCAATTTTATTTGTTTAGATTTAAACTTTATACTTTGATTAATTTGTTTTGTATTAATTTGTTCTGGAAAAATGTCATATAATGAATCAAATTCTAAAGAAATTGGATTTTCTTTCTTGAAAAGATTTAATTTGGATGTTAGAATTACTCTTTTTAAGTATTCAATTGTTTTAATTTGGGGTAACTTAATTTTCGCAAGAGTTCGTTCGACTTTGTCATCATCCTCGAATAAACCTCCAATTTCTCCTTCATATTCATATGTAAAATATGCATTAGTCATAATTATCTTCTAATTTTTGAATCCGCACGAGCTTCCTCGCATTCGTCTCTTGCATCACTTGCAGACATTCCTTGTTCAACTTTTGTATCTATACATTTGCCTAATGCAGAATCTCTACAAGAGGTTAATGTAATTGTAATAATTAAAATGGTTAATAGTTTTTTCATAAGTTCGTTTTTAATGTTTTACAACGTGTTTGTACAAGATTTTTTGCTGTGGTTAAGCACTAAATTTAATAAATAATAACTAAATAGAAAGTCTGCGAGGACTTTCCTAAATAAGCCAAAACAAAAGCAATTAATTTTGTACGGTGTTGGCAACCGTTTTTATTCGCTTGTTATCAATTTTATGGTATAGTTTAGCTGTGTGTCCTCATTATTTAAAAAATCATCATAGGTTTGGTTGATTTCAATGTCTGGAATTATACCTCTATTATAAAATTGGTTTGATTTTTTTGGTACGTCTTGTTCTAAATTTACTATCGAAAATTGAGTTACTATTTTTGATTTTGGTAATTTATACTCTAATGGTGTATGTCCATTATGACCATAATATCCGCCCATTGTTTCTTCTCCGATTACTGTTGTGTTTTCATTTCCAGAAACCATTGAAGCAAATAAACTTCCTGCTGAAGCAACCGCAGGACTTACTAATAAATAAATTTTTCCGTTAAAAGCCTTTTCGTTTGGTAATCTAATTTTATGGTCGTCACTATTTTCATCTTGATAGTATTTTTCGTTTTTTTCCAATGGAAATATTTCTTGAATTTCTCTATTGTACTTTCCAACCACCAAAGGTCTTATAAACTTTGGTATTCCGATGTTGTAATATCTTAGCAATGGTATTTTTTCAAAGTTAATCCACGCTTGTTTGTTTTCTTGAAATTTTCGTTGTGTTAAATATGAATATGTAATCAAGTCATTTGGGTCATCGCCACCACCATTTTGACGAACATCTACAATCAGATTTTCAAGATTGCTTTTGTTGATTTGTGTAAAAACACTATCTAAAAATTTAGCGTATTCTTTGTGTTCTTTGGAAGTTTCATTTCCCATACCGAAAGAATGCACTTTTAAAATACCACTTGAAGAATTAATTTGCTTGAAAGAATATTTTTGATTTGGTTCTAAATCTGCATAATAAATTTGGTCAAAAGGTCGAGAGTGTCTTTTATTGAATCGCTCATAGTATTTTGCATAACTGACGCTTTTGATAGTTATTTCCTCACTTTTATTAGTGTTATGTTGTTTATAAATAATCTTGAAATCGTCTCGTAAACCATAGTTTAATCTAAAGTATCTCGGAAAATGTGCTTTTATTCCAAGTCTTTTCCCTGTAAGATTTATTCCGTCCGTTGTATAAAATTTACCTAATTCAGAAATTAAATCAGAAATTAGAATATCATTCACGGAAATTATTTCTGAACCTAATGGAATTTCGCCCTTTTCTATATTGACAATCCATTTTCCCTCTATCCATTTAATTGGCAATGGAAAATACCCGCTTTTTTCTTTTCTTAAATTTTGCCATTTTTTGTTTGGAATTGAAGTGTCGTTGTGTAAACTTCCCTCATAATCAGTTAATTTTGTAATCAGGTTGTAAAATTCTCTATACTTAGTTATATTTTTAATTTCGTTTTCTGCCCAACTGTAAATGCTGTCCATTTGCTGTTTTGTTCTGTATTTATAAAGTCCAGAATTTACTTTCTGTTTAATTTCTTTAAATACAGCTAAATCCTTTTTCATCTTCTTTTGCGAAAAATCATCATCAACAGATTGTCCGAATGAGGTAAAAGTTGTGAAAATTAGAAGTAAAAATGTTAGTCGTTTTGTCATTCGGTTTGTTTTTTTTTAAATGGTTGCCAACGTCTTTGTGTATGATTTGTTACGTGTTTTAAGACACTAATTTACTAAATAATACATGAACCAAGAAAGTCCGTTTGGACTTTCGTAAATTGGCTAAAACCAGCAATTAATTATACACGGTGTTGCCCACAGTATTTATTCCTTTTTTATATTCGTAATGGTCTTAAATTTATTTTTCGAACTTTCCAAATCTTTTAGGAATTTAGACATATCATTTGTAAGTAATAAATACTTTTGTTTATCCCAGAAATCTGCATTAAATGACTTTTTTAACTTAAAAACATCTTTCTTAACAGATACATTTTTATCAACTTTTTTTTCAGTTTTATTTAAGGTTATCCATAAATATTCAACATTGTAAAATACTTTTTTGTCTTCTTTCAATACCTCCATTTGAGCTTTTATTTTTGTTTTATCTACATAATATAGATTATCAATATTATTTTTTTTAAACGAAACAAATGTTTCATAAGAAGTAGTTCGGTATTTAATTCCTTTTTTTTCAGTAAATGAGCCATTATTTATAATTCGTTTTACTTTAAAATCTTAAATTCAAGTAATAAGCGCAACATTTAGATTTGAGGTTTTGATATTAATTTTTCAAAACAGAAAAGTAGGGAATCCTACCTTTCTTGTTTTGATGGATGTTATCTTGCGGTCTCAA